>NZ_JBDVNU010000019.1:0-4371 GCF_039969435.1 Ilumatobacter sp. | reverse complement strand
GGTGTGTAGTTGTGGTCTTCGAAGATGACTCGGGCGTTGCGTGGGAAGGTGCCGGGTACTTGGCGGACGTATGTGGATGTTCCTTGGTCGATGCGGACCTCGATGGTTCCGTTGCCGAGGTCGGTGATGCAGTGTTGCCGGCGGATGGCGACCGATTCCATGCCTTCGGTGTCGGCGTATGCGTAGTACGGGTCGTTGTCGGCGCGTCCGCCGTTCTGCCAGATCGACAGGCCGTCGAAGGGTCCAGCGAGTTTGATGCCGAAGGTCTGGGGTGCGTGGAGTGATCCGGTGTTGTCGACGCCGGTGGTTCCGGGTCCGGTGTGGGCGATGTACTGCTTTCCGTCCTGGACCCTGATTGCGTTGTTGGGTGTGATGACCACTTCGGTCCACTGGCGGCCGCCCATGTTGGTGACGTTCTGGTCCCAGCAGACTTCGTGCACGCTGGGGAAGACCTGTTTGGGTGAGAAGGCGATGGTGGAGTATCCGTCGACGTCACCCATGGAGGTCATGAAGTGCTCTCGACACATGTAGGTGTTGCTGGCTCGATCCTGGGCGGAGAGCGTGCGGCCCTGGGTGGGTGGTCCGCAGTCGAGTCCGTGGTCGCCGGTCCAGGTGTTGGTGCCGAGCCTCTGGTTCGGCTGAGCCGGGTAGTTGACGTCGGGGTCGTGGTCGGAGCGGTGATGGACCTGCACATCGATCCGGTCCAGAGCAGCCGCCGTGTCGAACGTCTCGATCCAACCGGGACCGGTCGGCCTGGGCGAAGGCTCCGGGTTGCTGCCGCCTGGTGCAGCGGGTGTGCTGGTGCGAGTGTCGACGAGGCGCAGCGGTGTGAACGACGTGATGTTCGCGCTCGCCGGGTACGCGCCGTTGAGGTCGACGACGAGGTCGACGTCGGTGGAAGCACTCATGCACACCCTTCCGCCGGTGCCGAGCCCGATGATCGTCGTGTTCGACACCGGACGGTCCTCGTAGTTCAGGCTGGCGGTTGCGGGCTGATTGCCGCCACACGGCCAGGCCACGACGTAGCCGCGAGCAGCGGGACGCACGGCGGCGATGTTGATCGCCGCAGCGGTGGCATCGCTCGGAACTCCCGGATGGCCGCTGATCTGCACCTCGAGAACGGTGCCGGCTGCCACCCGACGTTCGAGGCGCGTGTCGACGAGGCGCTGCGGGTCGAAGGGTGCTTCCCCGGATGCGGCGAACGATCCATTGGCGTCGATGACGACGTCTGTGGGAGCGCTGCTTTCGAGACAGACTTGCCCGTTGGTGCCGAGGGCGACGGCGGTGGTGTTCGAGACGGCCGGGCCGGTGCTGTAGTTCAGTGCGGCCGTCGACGGCTTCGGACCTCCACAAGGCCATGCGACCAGGTAGCCGGCCTGGCTTGCTCGTGCAGCGGCGATGTTCAGCACGGCGGCTGATGCATCGACAGGAATGGACCCGCGGCCTCCGACGTCCACGGCAAGTGTCTGGCCCGCTGCGAGTGGCTGGGCGTTTCGGGTGTCGAGCAGGCGCTCCGGGTTCTGCCCGACGAACGCGCCACCGGAACCGAAGACGCTGTTGATGTCGACAATGAGGTCGACATCATTCGACCGAGACATGCAGACGGTACCCGTTGCGCTGAGCGTGACGATCGTGCTGTTCGAGATCGGAGCGCCCGGTCGATAGTTCAGGCTGGAGGTCGCCGGCTGCGGTTGGTCGCAGGGCCATGCGACCACGTAGCCGGGCTGCTGGGCCCGCGCAGCGGCAATGTTCAGGACTGCAGCGGTCGCATCGTCGGGCACCTCGGCGACAGCACGAACGTCGATCTCGAGAATCGGTGGAGCAGCCTGCGTGGTCGCTCCCGGTTGCGTGACCACAGCGACACCGACCAGCGTCGAGACGACGAGACCGACCGTGGTCAGGACGTGGGGGAATTTCACGGTGTTCTCCTTACGTCGCCGGTTCAGGCGAAGTTGTTCACGGTGAGACGTCGGCGTGGGGATCGCTTCACTCGATCGATTTCTCGGTATCGGCGCGCACACGCCGGAACTGAATGCTTTCTTGCGCACGACGAGGAACCGTAATCAAATCGTCATGTGAACGGTGGGCATTCGTCAAGATGTCACGGAGGAGACGACAGGTGTCGGCATGCGTCCGTCGAGTCAGCCCTGCTACGACGATCAGCACGCCCGTTCGGGAGTCACGGACGTTGACGAGTGACACACCTCTGTCGAGGTGGGTTGGCGGCTCTCGCCGAGCGCGTCGTACCTGCGTGTGACGAGACGTCGAGGTCGGCGGACGTTCGGCTCCCGCCGAACCGTCATTCGACGCACATCACGCCGGTCGATCTCGCCGAGAGGAAGTAGCGAGCCGGCAGAGTTTGTGGACACTCAACCGATGATCAAGAACTGGAACGAGGTGTCCTCGGCGACGACGTTTCCGGCAAGAGCATCGTTCTCTCCGAAGCACCCGACGCCGAAGCTGAACGTGGTCGTCGTCGACGTGACGGGATACGCGACGGAGCAGGCGCTGGCGCGGGACCCGACACCGGGTTCCTCGTCGCCGAACGCCGTGACCTGTACGACCCCGTCGATCGGCGCGTCGAGCCCGCTGATGGTGACGGTGTACGCCCCTGAACCGTCTGCACCTGACGCGAGTGACGCGGTCGTTCCCAGTGGTCCGTTGAATTGTTGGATGGCCGGTGTGGCATCGGCGACGTCGCGAACGATACCTGTGGCCATGACCGGCAGGTTGTCTTCGATCGTGTCGATCCGGTCATCGAGCGCAACCACGGACCCGTCGAGCGAAGCGACGGTCTCGCTGATCGTGCCGACGGACTCTTCGAGCGCATCGACGCTCTGGTCGATCGTGCCAACCGACGCCTCCACCGAGTCGACGGATTCTCCGAGGACGCCGACGGTCTCTCCGACAGCAGCGATGGAATCCTCGAGGGCTTGGGTCTCCTCGCCCAACTCCTCCTCGGTGAGGTATCGATCGTCGTGATTGTGGTTGGCGTAGTAGCCGTTCACGTCGATCACGACTCCGACAGAGCCGGCGTTGTTGTAGAGGTTGAAGGTCCCCGTCGGAGACAAAGGAGTGTTCACGGCGTTCGGTGTCGGCGCCTGCCCTGGTTCGGGATTGAGGTTGGCCGTTCCGGGGTTGGGGCCACTACCCCAGAAGGCGAGGAAGGTTCGCTCCGAGGGTCGCACGGAAACGACGTTCATCGAGAGGCCGACGGCGTCGTTCGGAATCGCGCTGGCGCCGGTGCAGCGTCCGTTCGAGCCGTGAGCGGTCACGGTGATCTGTTCGGGGCCCTCGAGAGGTGTGGCGCGCCCTCCGACGGTGACATCTGCTCGGGTGTCCAAGAGGCGGCAGGGGTTGATCGGGACGAAGATCGGACGGTCGCCGTCGGCGACGTCCGCCGACGCAAGGTTGTATCCGCCCAGCCCGACCGCCCCGATCAGGGTCAGTCCGGCGACACCGATCGAAATGCGTTGTGCGAGGCGAGAAGAAGAGGGGGCGCGGTTCACGATTCAGGACGTTACTCCGGACGCCACCCGAGCGACCGGAGCGATCTGCTGCCCGTTCGTCCGTTGCTCGGACGCGTTGCCCTGTGTCACTCCGGGTGGTCGAGATGCCTTGTAACCTGACCGAAACAAATGTCATCGGATCGAAATCTGCTCACGTCGAATCTTCTCCGGACCGATACCGCTGAGCGGGGTTCGACCCTGTGCGGAATCGACCGCTCCACTCCACCCAGGAGATCTCATGCTGCTCAACAACTACGCCTCGACGGTTCGTCTGCGATGGCATTCCCGACTCGGGCGATCGATGCTGGTGGTGGCGACCGTCGCTGGTCTGATCGCGTTCGCGTCCGACGCTGGCCTCGCTCAGACTGCCGACGTCGCCGGCGTGACGCGTGTGTCGGTTGCTGGTGAGGGGGTGGTGCCGGTGGGTGCGTCGGCGGCGGTGTTGAACATCGCGGCGGCGCGTGCGTCGGTGAATGGCTATGTGGTGGCGTGGCCGTGTGGTGAGGAGCGTCCGGTGGCGGCGAGTCTGAACTATCGGCCGGGTGCGGCGGTGTCGAATGCGACGGTGGTGGCGTTGGGTGATGCTGGAGATGTGTGCCTGTGGTCGTCGTCGCCGGTCGATCTGGTCGTCGACGTCAATGCGGCCTATCCGCAGGGCAGTGAGTTGGTGTCCTTCACACCGACCCGTTTGCTCGACACCCGCGGATCTGCACAGCCGTCGGAGGTGACGCGTGTGTCGGTTGCTGGTGAGGGGGTGGTGCCGGTGGGTGCGTCGGCGGCGGTGTTGAACATCGCGGCGGCGCGTGCGTCGGTGAATGGCTATGTGGTGGCGTGGCCGTGTGGTGAGGAGCGTCCGGTGGCG
>NZ_JBDVNU010000018.1:0-5184 GCF_039969435.1 Ilumatobacter sp. | reverse complement strand
ACGTGCGACGGTGTGTCGATGAGGAGCGGACGCGACCTTTCGACGTTCGATGACGCTGCTCTCGTTCGGGCGGTCGCGGGGGAGGACGTCGACGCATTGCGTTGTCTGTATGACCGGCACGTCCCGTGGTTGGTCGCCCGGTTGCGGTCTCGCTGCTTCGATGACGCGTTGGTCGCGGATGCTGTCGAGGACACGTTTCTTGCGGTGTGGAACGGGGCGCACCGGTGGCGTGGCGACGGTGATGTCGGTGCGTGGATCTGGGGAATTGGTGTGCGCCAGTTGGTGACGCATCTGCGTCGAGCGGGCCGCCATGCCCGGCCGTCGCCGCTGCCGGAGGTGTGGACCGCGGCGAGTGCAGAGGAACGCGTGTTGGACCAGGTCGCCTTCGGTGATGTCGGTCGAGCGCTGTCGCGGTTGTCGCCGGAGTTGTTGGAGGTGGTGCAGGCAATGGTGTTCGACGGGCTGACGGCACGGGAGGCGGGACGGATGCTCGGCGTCCCGGAGGGCACGGTGAAGGGGCGGATCCGCAAGGCCAAGGCCGAACTTCGAGATGCGCTCGGCACGACCACGTTCGAGTTGGGAGATCTCCGATGAATTCATGGCATGTCGACGAACGAGCGCTGCGGGCGTATGCCGAGCGCGAACTCGTGGCGCTCGAGCGAGCTTCGGTCGAGGCGCACGTGATGGGGTGTGGGTCGTGCCGTGGTGAGCTGGGGCGTGTCGCTCGTGGATGGGTTGGCACGGTGTCGTTCGAGGATCTGTGGGGGCGAGTGCAGACACGGGTCGAGGTCGCGCCGTCGGTTCGCACCGCCCGTTGGCTCCAACGGATCGGGGTAGCCGACTCCGACACGGTGGTCGTTCGCCAGATCGCCAGACAGTGCCTGCAGTGGACGATCGCGGCAACGCTGGTGTTGGCCTTGGCGGCGCTTGCGGCGACGCTCGGTCTGCACGACTCGGCACAACTCGGGTTCGTCCTGATCGCACCTCTGCTCCCCGCATTGGGTGTGGCTGCGACCTATCGCCTCACCCCGACCACGACTGCGGCACTCGAGATCACGTCGCCGTACTCGCCCGCGCGATTGCTGTTGTGGCGCACTGGCTACGCGGTCGCCACCGCAGTACCGGCCTCGGTCGCGTTCGGAGCCGTCATCCCCGGCGATCCGTGGATGGCCGTTGCCTGGCTCCTGCCGGGTGGGGCGTGCACCGCTCTGGTACTGGTCGCCGCCACCTGGACCGACCCGGTCAGGCCGGCAGTGGTGGTGGCTGTCAGTTGGCTCGGAATCGTTGCGAGCTGGCAGGTGCGGCACGTCCCTGATGCGGTCGTCACGCCTTCGACCCAGCTCCTTTCGCTTGCTGTCGCCCTCGCTGCTGGGGCTGTGTTCGCCCGTCGCCTGCTCGTCCTACGAGTCCCCGTTCTCTGATCCGAAAGGCCCTTCGATGAATCTCACCATTCGCCTCGACCACGTCACCCGCCGGTACCGCGACGCCGTTGCCCTCGACGACATCAGCTTCCAGATCGGAACCGGGGTCACGGCATTGCTCGGACCGAACGGCGCAGGCAAGACCACGCTGCTGTCTCTGCTGTCGACGGCAGCCGCACCCGACAACGGAACCGTCGAGGTGTTCGGACACCGCGCCGACGGGACTCTCGCGGAGCGAACAGCGATCCGTCGCCGGCTCGGCTTCCTACCTCAAGAGGTCGAGTTCCCTTCGGGCATGACGGCGTTCGGGTTCCTGGAGTACATCGCTGTGCTGAAGGAATGGAACGACAAGACGGCACGCCACCGCGAGGTCCGTCGCGTGCTCGACGCGGTGCAGTTGGCTGACCGGCCCACGATCAAGATCCGCAAGCTGTCAGGTGGCCAGCGCCGCCGACTCGCGTTCGCGCAGGCGCTCATCGGCGATCCGGACCTGTTGATCCTCGACGAACCCACCACGGGCCTCGACCCGGAACAGCGAGCCGTGTTCCGGGCCACGCTGTCCGAACGTGGTCGCCACGGCACGGTGCTGCTCGCCACCCACCAGACCGAGGACGTCGGCGCCGTCTGCGATCAGGTCCTGGTCCTCGATCGTGGTCGGGTCGCGTTCGCCGGTGATGTGCCGTCGTTCATCGACTCCGCCCGGGGACGAGTGTGGGTCGACGATGCGCCCGTTCCGAACGCAGTCGCCAGCTGGCGCGACCCCAATCGGCGCGTGAGATCCGTCGGCGGTGAGCCGCCGCCGACGGCCGAGCCCGTCGACCCGACGGTGGAGGACGCCTACCTCCTTCTCGTCGGGCCGACCCCGGGCGTAGAGGTGGCGGCATGAACGCGACGACACTCACCATCGTGACGGCGCCCGACCGGTCGTCGGCGACGCCGGCATGGTTGCTGCTGGCGCGAATGGAGATGATCCGCTACGCGCGCCGTCCGGCGTTCGTGCTCGGGGCAGGGTTGACGTTGGCTGCGCTGGTGCCGTACCTCGACGCGGGCGAGCCCGTCGACGAGTTGTCGATGATCGCTCCCGCGGCGTTGATCGGACTGATCGGGATCACCGTGAGCGCCCAGAGGGTGTGGGCGTCGGACCGGTGCGCCGACGCGGCGGGTTCGACACCGGTGCCGATGGCGACCCGCACGCTTGCTCATCTCGCTGCGTGCCTCGTCCCATTCGGGGTCGGGCTGCTCTTCGTCGCTGTCAGCTATGCGCGGTACCTGACCGACCCTCCGCCCGCAAACGGGTACGCGGCACTCATGTCGGACAGTTGGGTGCTCGCAGTGTGGTTCGCGCTCGGCGCGGTGAGCTGCCTCGGCGGCCCGATCCTCGGAGTCCTCATCGCGAGGATGACCGACCGTCGAGCCGTCCCGATCCTCACAACGGTCGGACTCGTCGCCCTCGCCATCGTCTTCCAAGGCCTCTTCGAACCTCTGCGCCGCATCCGGGTCTTCGTGCCGTGGACCTATTGGGGAGGACCGTTCGGCATCGACAGCGACCCGCAACGCTCCATCGTCCTCACCGGATCGCCGCACTGCTGGGTGCTGTACCTGCTCGCTCTGTGCGCCGTCGCTGCGTTGATGGCGCTCCGGCAGGATCGAACCTGGCGATCACCGCGCAACCGGGCAGCATTCGCCGCGCTCCTCGTCACTGCCGTGATCACCTGTCTGTTGGCCATGTGGACCGGCACCCCGGACACGATCATCAACCCTCTCCCCGGCGATGAAACGAGCTGGGGCGGGTGAGTCCCGCCGTCGCAGTGCGTGCGCTCGCCCACTACAGCCGAGCGGCGACACCGTGGGGGCTCCTGGCGACGACTGCTGTCGTCGCGGTCGGGCTCTTGTTGATCGTGGCTCGCTGGCCGGCGGTGATGTGGCCGCTGCACGGCGCCACGATCGGTCTGCTCGCCGGTGTGTCGGCGTGGTCGGCCGATGAACGATGCGCGGCGGTCGTCGACATCACGCCACGCCCGCTGTGGTGGCGCACCCTGGCCCGAACACCCGCCACCCTTCTGCTCACTGCGGTCTGGATCGCAACACATCTCGCGGTGCGCGACCGACTCCCCGAACACCTCGGCGTCCTCGTGCTCCAAGGAACCGTCGCCGCCGTCGCCGGGTTCTCCGCCGCGACATGGAAGCGAACGAGTGGGAACCCGGAACCGGGACAGCGGATCGCTCTGTTCATCTGCCCGGCGGCAGTGGCGATCGCGCTGGCGAAGCCGTGGAGCACGCACGCACCGGTGTTCCCGATCTGGCCGCACGAGGACTGGCACCGAACGACGGTGATCTGGTCCGTCACAGCCGGGCTCGCGGTCCTGGTCATGACCGCCGCGATGCAGCGCGACGTCGCCGAGGGCCACCGATGATCCCGATGGCCGACATCGAGCGACAGATGCAACGTCAGGAGCAAACACACACACACCCACCCGAGGAGACCTTCGTGAACTCATTCCGTCCCATCGCCGCCGCCGTTGTCACCGTCGCGTCGTTCGCCCTCAACGCGTGCGGCGACGACGACGATGCGTCCGCATCGACGACTGATCTCACGGCGTTCTGCGCGAAGGCCGCCGAGACCAACCAGCCCGGCACCCTTCCCACACCAGAACTCCTCGCCGAGTATCAGGCACTCGCACCCGACGAGATCTCCGACCCCGTTGCCGTGCTCGTCGACGCGTTCGCAGCGGCCGGCGACGACCCGACCGCCGCCTTCTCCGAACCCGACGTCGTCACGGCCATCGAGCAGATCACCGCCTTCGAAACCGAACGGTGCGGCCTCGAACCACAACAGCCGGGCAACTGATGCCGCCCGAACGACAAGCTGCGGAGGCGAGGACCACCGTGAGGGTCGACGTGTCACCATCGAAGGCATCGACCGTGCGGACCGTCCATTTCACATCGTCGGATGAGCGAACCGGTCCAGCGGCGCTGAGGCGCTCGTCCCACATCCTCGCCGTTCGCTTGGATCGTCGGGCAGAGGTCGCGTCGTGAACTCTCCAGTTCTGCGCCCTGCGACCGCCGACGACCTGTCGACGATCCACTCGATCCTGCTGCGCGCCGAGGCGGCCGACGACATCGCTCGCGTGATGGAGTTCGACGAGGTGTGCGAGGAACTCGACGACGACCGCGTCCCGCTCGCCACCCACGTCTGCATCGCGGAACTCGACGGCCAGGTCGTCGGCTACGTCTACGCCCTGCACCTGCCGAGCGACGTGAAAGAGGAACGGTGCTACCTCTTCGGCAACGTCGACCCGCCCCATCGTGGCCTCGGCGTCGGACGCGAGTTGATGGCCTGGGGCATCGAGCACGCACGTTCGCTCCTGACGTCGTCGGGGCGCGACCTGCCGCGCCACGTGCGCCTGCAGATCTCGGAGTCGGCGTCCTCGGCACACGCGCTGATGGCCGCCATGGGGTTCACGATCGTGCGCTACATCGACGAGTTGATCCGCCCGCTCGACCAGGTCCCTCCGATGCCCGATGCCGCCGCGATCGACGGGGTCACGATCGCCGCGTGGCCCGACGACCGCGACGAGGAGATCCGCTGCGAGAAGAACGAGGCGTTCATGGACCACTGGGGTTCGACCCCGAGCAGTGTCGAGGACTGGAACGTCCAGGTCCGTGGGTTCGGCGCACGACCCGACCTCTCGTTCATCGCGCTCGACGACCGCGACCGGGTCGTCGGCCACGCCCTGAACCACCGGTACGAGGCCGACGACGA
>NZ_JBDVNU010000017.1:0-442560 GCF_039969435.1 Ilumatobacter sp. | reverse complement strand
CCGGGCGACCAACCACGGGACGTGCCGGTCATACAGACAACGCAATGCGTCGACGTCCTCCCCCGCGACCGCCCGAACGAGAGCAGCGTCATCGAACGTCGAAAGGTCGCGTCCGCTCCTCATCGACACACCGTCGCACGTCCACCACAGCGCGGCGAACGACTTCGACCCGGCTGCTCACCAGCCGACCGACCAAGCCCCACGCGAACACTCATCGACGCCATCACACACACTGTCGCTCGGCGCCTCTCAACGGGATCACGCCCAACGACCCCACCTCCGGCATATCCGCAGCACTCCCGCGCTCGTCGACGTCGCCTTCGCCTTCGCAGAAATCGGTGACGACTAGTTGTGATGAGCGGAGAGGTTGTCCCTGGCGCGATGGAATTAGTGGTCGGCTGAGGTGTCAGTGACTACGTGGGTGCTCAGCACGTCGTTCGACAACAGTGCCGAAGCCCTGTCCGACCAGTGGAGAAGATGTCTCCCCGACACCGCTCTGTCGCCAGCCATCTCTACTGTCGTTGACGTGCTGGACATACACCCGTTCGACGAAACGCGCATCGACGACCTCACCGCACTCTTCGCCACCGACGACACAGCCGACCGCTGCTGGTGCATGTGGTTCATCACCACGTACAAGGAGTTCCACACGGCCGGACGCGAGGGCAACCGCGCAGCCTTCATCACGTACACGATCGACGAACCCGAACCGATGGGTCTCATCGCCTACGACAACGGCCAGCCCGTCGGCTGGTGCGCCGTCGGACCACGATCCCGCTACGTCCGTGCCGTCAAGACACCGACGCTGAAACGACGTTCCGGCGACGATGACACGGTCTGGTTCGTGCCGTGCTTCTTCGTACACCCAGACCACCGCAGCGTCGGAGTCGCAGCGGCCCTCCTCGACGCCGCAGTCGAACTCGCCACACGTGCGGGCGCCCGAGCAATCCAAGGTTTCCCACTCTCCGGATCGACACGCCGAAAGTCTGGGTCGGACCTGATGACGGGTAACGAAACCCTGTTCACGTCGGCGGGCTTCGACGTGGAGAGCCGCCCAAGCAACAAGCGTGCGATCATGAACCGCGATCTCCCGTGAAACCTGCAGCGCTCCCCGTTCGTTCGCGGTTCGGTCGCCGCTTCACGTCGAGACGAGCCGCTCGCCGGCATTCAATCCGGTGATGCATTCATCGTCGGAACGCTGGACATGGCGAACGACACCGATCCCACTCGCAGCGCATAACGACATCGCTACAAGCCGCCGTTGACCGTTCAGAACGGCACGTACGCGATCGTTTAGGTGCTCGAGAACGAGCGTCGAGCAGCGCCGCCGTCGCGATTGGGCGACGGTGCGATGTCAGCCAGGCACTGGCGTGGGGGCAGTCGTTGCGGTCGGGAGGAGCACGACATCGTTCTCCTCTGGAAAGTGGAATCCGACGGTTGCTTGTTCGAACCCAGTCAGCTGATCTCCGTCCACGACGACAGCGAACTCTGCAAGAACGAAGTCGATGCCACATGACGGGCACGCCTCCTCCGCGTAGGCCGGGACCCAAGCGCGGCCAGTGACTGGTTCTCCATGGTTCAGCGTGTGGCCCCGCTTCCCGGCAGCCCAATCAACAGAATCGCCAACCACGTAGTCGTTGAGATTGCAGTATCCGAACTTGAACTGGAGGACCCGCTCGACGGTCTCGCCACAGTGTCGACACGCTGCATTTGTCGAAAGACGGTTGTACATCCCCACGATTCCAAGCATGTCAGACCAGAGCCAACCGAGCGATGCTGGGTTAGCGCCGCCGAACCGGGGTTGTCGGCACCCGATCGCGCCGGCCCGCCACCGTTGAAGGCGTACATAACACCAGCGCTCGACCAGTCACGAGACTGCGCGCTAGCGGCACCTACGCGCTCGGCTGTCCCGCCCAGAATGTGCTCGACCGGCAGCAGTCAGCTCACGAAGTACGTCGGCCCGTTCAGAGGCGACTCTCGAGTAGCGGGGCCGTGGCGACTTGTCCCGCTTCGCCAAGTCGTGTACTGAGACCCTCGGGCACACGATCACCCCTGGTCAGCGCACCAGTTCGTGCGCGCTCGTCGCCTCAGCTTGCAGTCGACACGACCAACCATCGAAGATCCGAGCGCGCCGAATCAAATACTCCCGAAATGCGCTCGCCTCTCGGCCAGATCGCTGGGGGCGCGCCGGTCTTCCAAAGCCCGCCCGGGATTGCCGTTCGGTCGTGGTTCTTGCCGTCCAGGCGCTTCCCGCCAGTGCCGCCGGGGCACGCCCGCCCTCGCTGGGCGTCTCGGCAGCCTGTGCGCCTCGCACTGCCGTTCGGGTCGGTTCGCCTGGCCCGTCCGAGGCCGGTTCCGCTGTCGGGTCAGCACGTCGTGTGCGAGAGCGGTGAGTGGGGATGCACCTTTGCAGGTTCCGCTTTCGCGGAACCTGAGACGCCTCGACCGCCAGCACTTCGGCGCCTTCGCGAGGGCACCTCGTGTGGCCCAGGTTTCCCGTTGAGGGAAACCTGCAAGTGTGTATGCCCTCCCACCACCCGGACACACGACCTGCCCGACCCGACCTCCGGACTCACACGATCTGGCGAGGCGAGCCTCCCCGCAGCCCGACCGGACCCACACGACAAGCCAGCTCGAACCGCCAGGCGAGCGACACCGCGCCGCCAAGCCGAAGCAGGCTGGAGATGTCCCGCCGAGCCGAGCAGGCCGCCTTTACAAGGCAGAGGGAGAACACCGGAGCGCTCCCCAAACGAATGGAGCCACCTCATGACCACAACGTCCAACGCAGCGACCATGACCGTCACGGAGACGGCGACGGTTCTCGGTATCTCACGATCGAGCGCCTACGAGTGTGTTCGCCTCGGGTCGATCCCCTCGATTCGGCTCGGTCGCCGAATCGTCGTGCCAACCCAGGCAA
The DNA here is from genome assembly GCF_039969435.1 of Ilumatobacter sp. GTDB lineage: Bacteria > Actinomycetota > Acidimicrobiia > Acidimicrobiales > Ilumatobacteraceae > Ilumatobacter_A. The sequence goes on along the minus strand of NZ_JBDVNU010000017.1, from coordinate 439,643 downwards.
TCAACGCACTCCTGGGCTCGGTGACCCCGGAGCCACAACACGACGCAGCAGTCCAAAGCTGACGCACTCCGGCGCGCTACTCGAAGAGCCCTGCGATGCGGCCGGCGCCCTCCCGGCGGACAGCCTGCGGGACGTGGGAGTAGATGTCCATCGTCACGGCGATCGTCGCATGGCCGAGCTGTTCCTGCACCACCTTCGGATGAACGCCGGCAGCGAGCGCGTTGGTCGCCATCGTGTGCCTCACGTCGTGAAGACGAATCGTCGGCACATCGGCGCGAGCGATCGCCGCCGCGAACATCTTGGTGATCCGCTGGGGCAACAGCGGCTCGCCGGATTCGTCCACGAACACATAGCCAGACTCGACCCACGCCACTCCGGCGTCGAACCGCTCGATCACCTGACGCTCGAGATGCTCGCACAACGACGCGACGGTTGGATCGGCGAGAAGCAGCTGCCGTTGGCTGCGAGCCTTTGGCGCCATGGTCACCGTCTTGCTTCCCGCAGTGGTTCGCTGCTGCGCAATCGTCAGCGTCCCGCCATCGAGATCGACGTCGCTCCACCGGAGGCCAGCAAGTTCCCCGCGACGCATCCCCGTGTGGAGTGCCAGCGTCCACAGTCCTCGCAACCTGTCCTCCTCCAACGAGTCGAGGAACCGTCGAGCCTCCTCCGATGTCCAGACGGACATCTCCTTGTGCTCACCCTTCGGCACCCGCACCGAACTCGCCGGGTTGGCAGGCATCACGTTCCACCGGACACCGTCGGCGAGGGCACGGTGCAGCACCCGGTGCGCGAGCTTGACGGAGTTCACCGCCAGCGGAGTGCCGTCACGTCGACCGTGATCGAGCAGCTCGCCGTGCCACCGCTTGAGATCCATCGCCGACAGATCGGCCAATCGGACCGAGCCGATGTACGGCAGCACATAGCTCTTCAACACCTCGCGATAGTTGGTCCAAGCAGTGATCGCCAGCTCCGGCTTCACCGTGTCGATCCATGTGTCGAGGAACTCGCGCACGGTCTGCTTGGACGGGGCGACGTAGGTGCCCTGCTGCAGACCGGCGAGCGCCTCGTTCAGCGCAGCCTGCGCTTCACGTTTGGTGGCGAAGTTGCCGACCTGGCGTTGCCGTCGCTTTCCCGCGTCATCGACGCCGAGGTCCAGCCGGTAGCTCCATGCGCCGCCCGACGTCCGGGGTTTGCGGATGGCGCCCTTCATGGACCCACGCTACTCGTTCGTGGACACCTCGTGGACAGCTGGCCGGTTTCGCAACTCGCACGTCATCCGAAAAAGGCCTTTGAGCTGGAGTGATCGGGGAGCCGGGTGCGAGGATCGAACTCGCCACCTCATGATTACAAGTCAAGCGCTCTACCAACTGAGCTAACCCGGCGACGCGGCACACGATACCGGCGCCCGCCGACGGCTCCGGCGAACGGGCCACCAACCCCCGACTCCCATCCGGCGCGTCGCAGCGCACCTGTGATGCGTCGAGGTCAGGTCGCCAACGAGCGAACTCGGGTCACCTGGTAGAGCGAGAGCGCAGCGGCAGCCGACACGTTCAGCGAGCTGACTCCACCGAGCATCGGGATCGAGACGATCGCATCACAACGCTCCCGCGTGAGACGCGCCAGGCCCGACCCCTCGGCACCGAGCACGAGACAGATCGGAGCCGTTGCCAATTCCTCGATGTCGAAGATGCTGCGATCCGCATCGTCATCGAGCCCCACGACCCAGATGCCGTGGTCCTTCATCTGCTTGAGCACGGCCGGCAACCCCGGAACGAGTGCGATCGGCACGAACTCGACCGCGCCCGCCGCAGCCTTCGCCACCGTGGGGGTGACGTGCACGGCACGGTGACGCGGCAACAACACCCCGGTCACTCCGGCGCCGTCGCAACTCCGCACGATCGCCCCGAGGTTGCCCGGGTCGGTCACGCCGTCGACCGCGACGAGGAACGGCGGCGTCGTGCCGTCGCCGCGCAGCAGGTCGCCGAGGTCGGCCTCGGGCAGTTCGGCCGCATGCGCCAGCACGCCCTGGGGTGCCTCACTCCGCGCCTCCTTCTCGAGTCGACTCTTCGCGATGTACACGATCGTGACCCGCTGCGCGTTGGCGATGGTGACGATGTCGTCCACGCCCGGGTCGCCTTCGAGCTCGGCACTGATCCAGATCTCGTGGACCTTGCGACGCCCGGCGATGAGCATCTCGCGCACCGCTTGCCGGCCCTCGATCTGGCGGCCACCGAGACCCTTGGGTCCGCTTGCGCCGCGGTCGGTCGGACGATCGTTGCGACGGCTCGGAGGGCCACCCGTCGAGCGTCCACCCGGACGTCCACCTCCGGGACGTGCTCCGTCGGCGCCACCCCGACCGGATCCGCCGCGTGGCGAACCTCCGCGATCGGCACCCCCACGGCCCGCCCCACCGCGCGGCGAGTCGCCGCCGCGACCCGGGCCGGAACGCCCACCGCTGCGACCACCGCCCGAACCGCGCGCGCCACCTCGTCCGTCACCGGACGGCTTGCGTGATCCTGGTCTGCTCATGGCGTCTCCTGTCGTGCGTCGACAGCGGGGGCCGCCTCGGCATGGTCGTCTGCGTCGTGGTCGTCGGGGTCGTCTGCGTCGTGATCGCGGTCCCCGGCGGTGCCGTCCCGGGCGTCAGCGGCATCGTCGTGCACGAGGAGCGCCGTCGCGAAGCAGGCGATCCCCTCGTCGCGGCCGATGGCTCCGAGACGTTCGGCACGGTTCCCCTTGATCGTGACGGGTGCCCCGACGATCTGCGTGAGCGTCGCCTGCATCTCGTCGCGCCGAGGTGCGAGCTTCGGGCGCTCGCACACGACGGCGCAGTCGATGTTGGCGACGGACCAACGCTGCTGTCCGACCAACGACATGACGTGACGGAGCAGCGTCAGCGAGTCGGCACCCTTCCATCGCTGGTCGGTGTCGGGGAAGTGCATGCCGATGTCGCCGAGCCCGGCAGCGCCGAGGAGTGCGTCACTGCAGGCGTGGGAGATCACGTCGGCATCGCTGTGGCCCTCGAGGCCACGCTCGCCGTCGAAGACCGAGCCGCCGAGCACGAGGACTCGAGTCGGGTCGTCGGAGAAGCGGTGGATGTCGAAACCTTGACCGACGCGGATCCATCCGGCGTTCACGGTGCGCCTCCCACCTGCGAGCGTGCCCATTCCAGGTCGTCGACGGTGGTGATCTTGCGCGCCGTCGGGTCGCCCTGCACCACCACGACCCTGCCTCCGGCGGCTTCGACGAGCGCGGCGTCGTCGGTGGCGTCGACTCCCGACGCGTGGGCGGCACGCAGCACCGAGGCGCGGAACGCCTGGGGGGTCTGGACCGCCACGAGCGTCGAGCGGTCGGGCGTCGCGACGACCTCGCCGAGCACCGTCGCGCCCGCCGATCCGGGGTCGATCACCTTGACGGTGTCGGACACCGGGAGCCCGGGGACGGCGGCGTCGGCGCCCGAGGCGATCGCGTCGATCACCCTCCGGTAGAGCGCAGCCGACGCAAGCGGTCGAGCGGCATCGTGGACGCACACGATGTCGACGTCGGCGGGCACCTCGGCCAACCCGGCTCGCACCGATTCACTGCGCGTCGCGCCGCCTGCCACGCCGCCCTCGCGTGCCACGTCGGCTGCGGGCACGACGAGCACCACACCACTGCTGCACGACTCCGCAACCGAGAAGGACGCGTCGAGCACCCGTCGATCCCCCAGCGATTCGTACTGCTTGGGCCGCCCGAATCGCCGGCCGCTCCCGCCTGCGACGACGATGGTCCACACCGACAGCGTGGCATCTGCGCGATCACCTGGGGGTACGGCACACACCACGACCGCCGAGGGTAGTACCGTGACGTGCGTCATGGCCCACGAAGAGACCCTCGCCCGAACCGACTTCTTCGCCGATGCGGACCCCGACGCACTGCGTGTGGTCGCCGCAACCGGACACGAACGCCACCTCATCCGCGGTGATGTGCTGTTCAACGAAGGTGATCCCCCCGAGTCCCTCTACCTCGTGCTGCGCGGCCGGCTGGCCATCGCCATCGCCAACCCGATCGACCGTCGCGAGAGCGTCGTGGCCCTCATGGAGGCCGACGACCTGTTCGGCGAGATGGGCATGCTCGACGACGGCCCCCGCTCGGCCATGGCCCGCGCCCTCGAACCCACGACCGTGCTGGAGATCCCGTTCGAACCCGTCCTCGCGATGTTCGACCAGTACCCCAAGCTGCTCTGGAACGTCACCCGCCTGCTGGCGCAACGGATCCGTGTCACCGACGAGGCGCTCGCCGACTCCGTCTTCCTCGACGTCACGGGTCGCACCGCCAAGCGCCTCCTGGAACTCGCCGACGGTCAGGACCAGTTCACCCTCCCGGTCACCCAGGAGGAACTCGCCGGCATGGTCGGCGCGTCACGCGAACGGGTGAACAAGGCAATCGCGAGCTTCATCCGCCTCGGGTGGCTCGAACAGCACGACCGCACGTACCACATCACCCAGCGCGACCGACTCGAACTCCGAGCTCGCTGAGCACAGCGTCACGTCCGGTCCCGCCCTCCACGAGGCCGCGCCGGTGTGCGACATCCACCGGCACGGCGATGGCGGGAGCGGTCCGTGGTCAGACGTCGCGCTTGTTGTTGACCGCCACGGCCAGACCGACGAGTGCGAGGACCACGACACCGAAGAAGGCCGCTCCGCCCACCTTGCCGTAGGCGAAGTCGCTCCCGCTCGGGTCGGAGGACACGAGGACGAGCGCCGACTGGTACGGAAGGAACTTGCCGGCATCGTCCACGCCGGCGACGGTGAGCGATCCGGCCACGATCGTCTCGATCAGGATCGGCCAGAGGATCGCCAGCGACACCGCAGCCGGTGAACTCCGGATCAGCAGGCCGAGCCCGTATCCGAACAGCACGAGCAGCACGAACAGGATCGGCAGACCGACGAGGAGCACGCCGAGGGTGCCGTCACCGTCGAAGAGCGTGAGCTCCTCGGCACCTCGCGACGACAGGAACGCATAGCCGACGAGGTAGCCCACGATCGCGATCACGACCGCCGACACGAACGCGACGACGACCAGGACGATCGCCTTCGCGAGGAACACCTTGGGTCGCGACGGAGTGGCGACCAGCGTCGGGCGGATCGTGCCGTGAGCGAACTCCGAGGAGATCGCGAGCACGCCGATCACGCTGATCAGGAGACCGGGGAGGATCGCAGTGGTGCCGATGATGTCGGCGATGTCCGAACTCGGTGTGGACGAGCCCTCGACGTCGGCGAAGATCCCGATGAGCCCCATGATCAGCACCACGAAGACGAATCCGATGGCGAGCAGGATGTAGTTGAGGCGCAGCGTGCGCAGCTTGAAGAACTCGGATCTCAGCAGGTCGGTCATCGCGGTCCTCCATCGATGGGCGCGATCGGGCCGCGGTCGGCCCCTGGAGCAGATGACGGGGGCGGCGGACCGGGCGGCGGGCCAGGTGGCGGCGGTGGCGCTGCGCCTGCCACGCCGGGTGCGATGCCCGTCGATCGGTACTCCTGCACCGATGCGGTCGCGCGGAGGAATGCGTCCTCCAGCGACGACTGCTCGATGGCGAGTTCGTGCAGGACGATGCCGTTCGATGCGGCGATCTCACCGATCCGCTCGACGGCGATCCCACGCACCGTCGCTCCGGCCATCGGTTGGTTCGGGTCCATCGGTGCAGCGACACCACCGGCGCTCTGTACGGAGTCGACGAGCCGCGCGAGGTCGGGCGACTTGACCCGCACCCAGGTGTCGGAGTGGACATCGGCGAACTCGGCCACGGTGCCCTGTTGCACCAGGCGACCTTGACCGATGACCACGAGGTCGGTCGCCATCAGCGCCATCTCCGACAGCAGGTGGCTGCTCACCAACACCGCGCGCCCTTCGACGGCGAGGCCCTTCAGCACGTCGCGGATCCACCGGATCCCCTCGGGGTCGAGGCCGTTGGCCGGCTCGTCGAGGATGATCGTGTGCGGGTCGCCGAGCAGCACGCTCGCCAGGCCCAACCGCTGGCGCATCCCGAGCGAGTACCCCTTGACACGTCGTTCGGCGGCATCGGTCAGGCCGACCAGTTCGAGCACGGCGTCCACACGGGAGGCGGGGATGCCGTTCGACATCGCCATCCAACGCAAGTGGTTCCGTCCCGTCCGCCCGGGGTGCACGTACCCGGCGTCGAGCAGCGCGCCGACCTCGTGCAGCGGCTTGTCGAACTCACGGAAACGACGACCACCGAAGCGGGCCTCACCACCCTGAGCGTTGTCCAGGCCGAGCATGCAGCGCATCGTCGTGCTCTTGCCCGACCCGTTCGGGCCGAGGAACCCGGTCACCCGACCGGCGTGCACGTCGAAGCTCAAGTCGTCCACCGCCGTGACGCTCCCGAACCGCTTGGTGATGTTTCTGACTTCGATCACGGTTCGACCGTAGGCGCGCCCGACCTCCCGGTGGTGGCACCGCATGGACAACCGATGACGCCACGTCGTCCTTCTCCGTGCCCGACGTGGACACGGAGGCACACATCGAAACGGGGTGTGCGTCGGACCCTGGACCTCTGGCACGATGTGTCCGACATGAGTGCAGCGATCACCACCACCGGACTCCGACGGACCTTCGGAGACAACGAGGCGGTGGCCGGCGTCGACCTCGCCGTCCAGCCCGGCGAGATCTACGGGTTCCTCGGGCCGAACGGTGCCGGCAAGTCCACCTGCGTGAAGATGCTCTGCACGCTCCTCACCCCGACGGGCGGCACCGCCACCGTCGCCGGCTTCGACGTGGCCACGCAGGCGAGCGAGATCCGCCTCCGCATCGGCGTCGCGCTCCAGGACGCGTCGCTCGACGGGAAGCAGACCGGTCGCGAACTGCTCGACCTGCAGGGGAGCCTGTACGGCCTGTCGAAGTCGAACATCAGGAAGCGGATGGACGACGTGATCGGACTCGTCGACATCGGAAGCGCGATCGACGATCGCGTCGAGACCTATTCCGGCGGCATGAAGCGACGCCTGGACCTGGCGATGTCGCTGATCCACAAGCCTCAGATCCTGTTCCTCGACGAGCCCACGACCGGGCTCGACCCGGTCAGTCGGACCGATGTGTGGAACGAGGTGCGTGCGCTCAACGACCAGGAGGGGATGACGATCTTCCTCACCACGCAGTACCTGGAGGAGGCCGACACGCTGGCCGACCGGGTGGGCATCATCGCCCATGGTCGACTCGAGGCCGAAGGCACGCCCGCCGAGTTGAAGAAGACCATCGGGACCGACCTGATCGTCGCCAAGATCGAAGGCGACATGGATGCGGCCGCGGCTGCGGTGCGTGCGGTCGACGGGATCGAGAGCGTCGAGATCCACGGTGACGAACTGTCCGCGTCGGTCAGCGACGGCGCGGGTGCGGTGTCCGCCGTGGCGGTCGCGCTCAACTCGTCGGACCTGCGGGTCACCTCGCTCACCCTTCGGACCCCGACCCTCGACGACGTGTTCCTCGACGTCACCGGAGCCAAGTTGTCCGCCAGCCACGAAGCTCGATCCGACCAGGAGGAGTCGTCATGACCGACACCACGAATGCCACGCCGAGCAGACGAGCCGACGGACTCGCGGGGTCCGCCGAGGAGCCGTTGGCTCGCAAGGCCAGCATCGGCCACGACCTGGCCACGATCGCCAAGCGGGCCTGCCGCAGCGTGTTCCGCGAGCCGGAATTCTTCATCCCCGCGATCATCGTCCCGGTCTTCTTCTTCGTCGTCAACATCGGCGCTCTGCAGGACGTCGCCGAGGCCGGCTCGGGCGGCACGCTCGACTTCAAGGCGTTCCAGTTGCCCGTGGCGATCATCTTCGCCGTCACCGGGATCTCGCGCGCCAGTTCGCTGGTGATCGACATCCAGGGCGGCTACTTCGACCGCCTGCTGCTCACCCCGGTCCGGCGTCCGACGCTGCTGCTGGGGCTGATGGCCGCCGACCTGATGGCGGTGCTGATGCTCGCCATTCCCGTCACCGCGCTCGGCCTGATCCTCGGAGTGAGCTTCGAGACCGGGCCGATCGGGATCCTCGTTTTCCTCCTGTACGGGGGCCTGTGGGGCATCGCGTTCGCCGGATTCCCGTATGCGATCGCGCTGAAGACGGGCAACCCGGCGGCGGTGAACTCGAGCTTCATCCTGTTCTTCCCGTTCGCGTTCCTCACGACGAGTTTCCTCCCGAAGGAGGCGCTCACGGGCTGGCTGTCGACCGTGGCCACCTACAACCCGGTCACCTACGTGCTCGAAGGACTGCGCTCGTTGATCACCGACGGTTGGGAGTGGGGCGAACTCGCCAAGGGCCTGGGTTGCATCCTCGCGGTCGCCACCATCAGCTTCGGACTGGCATCGGCCGCGATGCGCGGCCGCATCACCCAGAACTGACCACGCCGATCCACACGGTGATCCAAACGGTGTCAGACACCGTTTGACAGACGACCACACGGCGTCCGACACGGCGTGGTCGGCGGCGGATCGATGTCAGGGTTCGGGGGTGATCCGCACGATCGAGCCGTCGCTGTAGGCGAGCAGCACGGCGTCGGTGCCGGTGACCACCGACGAGATGTAGTTCTCGTCGACGAACTCGCCGTCGACCGGCTCGGGTCGATCGACCGACAACTGCTCGACGATCAGTGCGTCGCCGACGGCAGCGACCAGCCACCGGGCGATCGTGACGTCGTACTCGGCCGGAGCTGCCGTCGCTGAATCCTCGATCGGATTGCCGTCGGCATCCAGCGAGGTGAAGGTCATCATCGAGTACGGGACCTCGACCAGGTCCTCGCCGGTCGCGGGGTCGAGCAGGCGGAAGCCTTCCTCCTCGCCGGGTCCGACGTCGTACTCCTCCTTCGCGAACTCGAACTCTCCGTCACCGGCCGAGTCGAGCGTCTCGGTCGACACCACGGCACCCGATGCGACGTCGGTCAACGTGTACGTCACCGAGCCGATCGGTTCGCCCCCCGCCGTCGACGTCGTGTCGACGCGGTAGTCCAGTTCGAACCGGTAGCCGTCGACCTCGGCGACGGCGAGCGAGCCTCCCGAACCGATCGCATCGTCGCCACCGTCTCCGGTGTCGGTGAGGACCACGGCGCCACGGTCGCGCTGCTCGGGATAGGTCCCGAACGGGACGCCGTCGAGGTCGACCGGGGTGAACTCCGACGAGGCCGGGTCGAACCGGTAGCGCAGGGAGGTCCCTTCGAACGATGACACCGAGACGAGCAGCCCGTCGTCGGTGTCGATCACCCAGTCCACGAAGCCGTCGACCGGAAGCGCCACCGGTGACCACGCGACCCCGTCGGACGACAGCGCCAGATCTTCGCCGAACGCCACGAACCCGTCGTCGATCGCCATCAACTGGCTCGATTCGAGCGCGGGAACCGTCTCGACCTGCTCAGGCTCGCCACCCCATTGCGCCGAATACGCAGCAGCCGACCCGAGGCCTTCGAACGGTGAACCGTCGAGGCCGAGTTCGGCCCACGTCTTCGTGATCGTCCGCTGCGGGGGCGTGTCCCCGGAGGATCCGTCGTCGCCGACCTCGTAGATCTGCACGCTGAAACCTTCGTCGTTGCTCGACGTCCCGACCGACAACGACCCACTGTCGGATGCTGCCCGCTCGGCGTCGTCGAGGAACGAGTACGGGTCGATGTCGGTGTAGGTGCTCACGGTCAGTACCCACGCGTCGTCGCCGACCGCGACGGATTGCACACCGCTGTTGGTCGTGAGGAAGTTCGACTGATCGACCGGCTCGGCAGGGAGTGTGACCGTCTGGGATTCCCAGGTGACGAGGTCGGTCGACGACCAGATGTCCATCGTGGTCGCCGTCGCGGGTTCGAGATCGGGCTCCGGCCCGAAGCCACCCCCGGTCTGGGTGACGATGACGAATCGGTCCCCCGTGCTCGACGTGGTCATCCACTGGCTCCGCGGAATCGGGAAACTCGCTGCGACATCGCTCCACTCGACACCGTCGGAACTGGTGCGGACCGTGGTGATCGGCTCGGACTGCTCGCCGTAGATCGCCGCCTGCACCTCGGGGTTCGACGTGACGATGTCGGACACCTCGTCGAACAGGCCCGCGTCCTCCAGCATCGTGATCGCCTCGTCGATCGTCGGTGGCAGCCCGTCGACGAAGAGGTCCTGGACCTCCTGGGGGAACTGCGCGACGACACTCTCGGGCAACTCCGTGGGCAGCGGTCGGGGTGTGTATTCGGTGTACAGCGCGAGGAATCCGTCGTTCCATTCGAAGAGCTGGGCGCCGCCGCTGTTGCGCTGCGCGACCGAGAGGCCGCCGTCGACCAGTGCTTCGGTGCGAGACGGGGTGACACGAAGCGGCTCACCGGTGGCGGTCGGATCGGTCTGGCCCGAGTCGACCGGCGGGACCACCGACTCGTCAGCGGGTACTGCATCTTCCGGGATCGAGTCGTCGGAACCCGAACCGTTGCCGGTTCCCGTGTCCACGGTCGTGTCGGCGGGCTCGTCGGCCGGAGCACTGACGATCATGTCGCTGCCGTCGGTGCTCACGACATTCGCGATCGCCACACCGGACGCGGCGAGCACCCCGACCGCGGCGACCCCGGTGATCACCTGTCGGCGTCGACGCCGATGCTGCACGGTCGAACGCACCGCACCGAGCATCGCCGACGGGTCGCCGGGATCGACGCCGTCGGCTGCGGCGGCGAGGCCGTGCTCGAGGCTGGAATGGAATCGGTCGTCGTCGGTCATCGTGTGCTCCTGTGCTGCGAATCCGGGGGTCGTCGGCGTGGGGTCAGTCGGCGCCGAGGTCGTCGGCGAGGTGTCGAAGGGCCCGACTCAGTCGGCTCTTGACCGTGCCGGGTCGGATGTCGAGCGCTGCGGCGATCTCCTGCTCGGACCAGTCGAGGTAGAAGCGGGCCACCACGACGACACGATGGTCGACGGACAGTCGGTGCAACGCCGAAGCGATCCGTGGGTCGCGGGGCTCGGACGCGGCGAAGGGTCGCTCGACGGAATCGGATGCGTGCTCGGAGATCTCGCGGTGCGTCTTGCGCCACCGGGAGCGTCCCCAGTTCAACCCGACGCGGTAGACCCAGCCGGCCGGATTGTCGTAACCCGCCACTCGCCGCCACCGCTGCAATGCCTGGGCAAAGCCCTCCGCAGCCGCGTCGCGAGCGAGGTGCTCGTCACCGAGCGCGAGAGCCAGTGCACGCACGATCGACCCATGATGCTCGTGGAAGAACCCGTCGAAGCCGGACGCGTCGATGTCCAGCGGAGACGCAACCTCCCGATCGGTGTTCACCGACGCATCCTCCACCACAGCGGTCACACTCACACACGCACCAGGTGCGCGATCGGTTCCACGATTTCTGCGTTCGGCGTCCACACGGTGTCGGACACCGTGTGGATGCCGTGTGGTTGTCAACTGGTGTCCGACAAGGTGTGGTTCGCGTCGATGGCGATCTGGGCCAGACGCAGCGGATGGGCATCGACCAGCCAGGCGAGTCCCGCACGTGCGGGGATCAGCGCACGGCGTGGGACCTGGACCCCGAGGACGTCGCCGTCGGGATCGTTGCGCGATGTCATCACCATCCCGCAGCGCGCCTTTGCGACCTCGCGGGTCCAGTGGCCGTAGGCACCGCGGATCGCATCGGCCCTGCCGCCGGCGATGATGGTGACGTGTGGGTGATCGCCCTTGGCGATCGACATGAGGGGGCCTGCGTCGTCGATGCGGTGGGCGTCGTCGGCGACGATGCAGATGCGTGCTCCCGGATCGCTGATCGCGTCGGAGTCGAGTGGAGTCCGCCGATCGACGTGGATCACGACGAAGCGTCGTCCACGCCGCTCGGCGTCGGCCACCCATGCCGCTGCACATCGGGTGACCGCCGTCGACACGCCGGTGCGTGGCGCACCGACGATCAGGACGTGGTCGCCCGGGGCGACCTCGAGCGTCGCGACACCGAGTTCGGCGCTCGACAGCCCGACGGGAAGGACGACCACGCCGCGCCCGGGCGCCGCGTGGTGCGATGCGACGAGTGCCTCTGCACCGACCCGGTCCGGGAGCACCACGAGCGGGTCCGGCCCCCCGTCGACATCGCCGTGGCCCGGGAGCGCCGCCAAGCCGGCCGCACCCTGCGCGACCTGCGCCTCGCGACCGCAGGCCAGGATCCGGCAGCGTCCGGGTCGACCGCCGGCGACGGGTGTCGCCCGGAGCCCGAGGCCACGCGCCGCACTCGGGTCGTCGAGGTGGAAGAACCAGCGGTTGGCGACCGGCGCCATCGTCATCGCACTCGTCGCATCGTCGGCGATGACGACCTCGACCCGAGTCGCAGGGCCGTCGTTGACGACCCGCTGCAACAGGTCGAAGGTCGCCTGGCGTTCGACGGCACCGAGAGCCGTGCGCACCGAGGCGTATCCGTCGATCATCACCACGACGTCGGGCCCGTCGTCGGTGTCGGCCGTCATCCGCTCGTCGATCAGGTCGACGACCCGCCGAAGCAACCGATGCAGGCGCTCGTCCTCCACCACCCGCACGACTCCGCCACAGTGCGCCAGCGACGACAACGCGCCGAGAGCGTCATCGCCGCGCGCGTCGATGACGTACAGGTGCAGCCGGTCGGGTGCGGTCGATCTGCACCTCGCCGCAGCCAGGGAGATCATCGTCCGCGTGGTGCCCGAACCGATCGAGCCGATCAGGGCGAGACTGCCGTCGCCCGGCTTCCACACGAGTGGGACGCGACGCTGGCGCCCGGGATCGTCCACCATCCCGATCGCCGCCGACCACGACACGTCGCCTCCCTCCACGCCGCCCTCCATCCGGTCGCGTGCACCGGTCGCGTCGACACCATCGCGTTCGACACCGTCGGCCCAGTGCAGAGGGAACGGCAGCGGCTCGACCCAGGGGCGGTGCGGAGCGTCGACACCGTCGATCGCCGCAGCCGCCACGATCGCCTCGGCCGTCACCTCCAACTCACTCCACTCCCGATCGAAGGACTGACCCGACCAACTCCGATGTCGCCGAGCGCCCTGCGATGGTGACGCCGGGCGCTCGACGATCATGCCGCAGGTGTCCCCACCCACGGACGGGCCCGTGCAGCGGGCGGCCTGGAACACGACCAGTTCGTCGGGTCCGAGTCGCAGCGCCGCCCGACCCGGCACCCCGCGCGGGAACTTCGAGGGGAGTTCGTCGCCGACCACGTCCATCGCATCGGGTCGGTCGTGGAGGCGCAGGGCCAGGCGCAGGTTCGTGTTGGCGCGGATGTCGTCGTTGACCACGCCCGCCGGACGCTGTGTCGCGAGCAGGAGGTGCACCCCGAGGCTGCGACCGCGCTGGGCGATCCCGACGAGGGCGCTCAGGAAGTCGGGCAGTTCCTTGGCCAGCGCGGCGAATTCGTCGATCACGACGACGAGTCGGGCGATCGGGTCGAGCGGCGCGCCGGACCCGTCGCGGCGGGCCCGGTAGTCGGTGAGGTCGGCTGCACCCACGCTGCGCAGCATCCGCTCGCGCCGATGCAGTTCGGCATCGAGGCTCACGAGGGCTCGTTCGGCGAGACCGTCGTCGAGGTCGGTCACCAATCCGACGGTGTGCGGGAGCGCGGTACAGGCGTCGAACGTCGAGCCACCCTTGTAGTCGACGAGCACGAAGTTCAGGTGTTGCGGACCGACGCATGCCGCCAGGCTCAGGACGAGGGTGCGGAGCAGTTCGCTCTTGCCGGCACCCGTCGTGCCGGCGATGAGCCCGTGCGGCCCGTCGCGCACGAGGTCGATGTCGACACGACCGTCGACCGACCAGCCGAGCGGTGCGGCAGGTGCCGGGTCCGGCCCGCCGTCGCGCCACCGCCGGGCGATCGCCTCGGGCGACGCGTCCGACATCGCGAGCAACTCACCGAACGACACGGTGCCCGGCACACCTCCACCCGACCCGCCGTCGTCCTCCGGGTCGACGAGGCAGGCCAGGCTGCGGGCGATCTCGTCCGCGGTGTCGAGCGAGATGCCGGCGAATTCGATCGCCACCGCGTCGTCCTCGTCGGGCACGTCCCCCGTCCACGTCGCCGACCCCGTCGACCCCACCGTGAGCACCCGCTGACACATGGCCGGCACGGTCGCCTCGGTGTCGACGACGACGATCGCGGCAGCGCCGGAGGCGCCGAGGAATCGACGCAACGCCCCCGTGCGTGCGGTGAACAGGCGCGGCTCGTCGGTGACGAGCAGTGTCGTGCGGGTCGGGTCGACGGCGTCGAGTGCGTCGCCCAGACCCTCGACACGCGCACCGTCGACGTCGATCATCGCGGCACCGTCCAGCGCGCCGTGCGGCAGCCAGTCGACCCACCGCCACGCACGCGCATCGCTCGACACCACGACCAACTGCCAGTCAGCCGGGCCGACCCACGTGGCCAACTGGGCGATCACCGCGCGAGCGATCGAGTGTGCGAGTGCACTGGATCCGTGCAGCGCGACGGCATCGCCGGAGCGGATGCTGACGGGAGCGTCGACGCCGACCAGGCGTGCACTCGCCTCCACACGTTGGAGCAGAGCGGGTTCGAGTGTCGCCCGATCGCGCACGTCCACGTCCGGCCGCCACCGCGCCGTGCCGGTCCCGACCACGGCGCGCAACACGGCGTCGCCTGTCTCGATCCGTCGCTGCCAGATCCGCGTTCCACCGCCGAGTGCCTCGTCGTGTGTCGCGACGATCGATCGGTGGGTCGCGGCGTGGTGCGCGATCCGTGCCCGGTGGAGTCGCTCGACGTCGCTCCGGAAGACCTCGACCGCCTCGGCATGCGCGGCGCGCGACCTGGACCTCGCGCGCCGGGCCGTGATCGTGCCCACCGCGAACGTCGTGAGCGACGCGAACACGCCCATCGCAGCGAACAGCATGAACATCGGGTTCCCCATCACCTGTGCGATCACGACCGCACCCATCCCGGTCACCGCAACACCGATCAGCCCGGTCAGTGCGGGACGCGCCGGCTCCTTCGGCGGCGTCGGGGCGACGACGGACGCTGGTGCCCATTCCGGCTCCTGGAACGGTGCGCGCCGCACGATCCGTCGCCAGGGGTCCGACGGATGTGCGGCGATGGTTCCGCCCGGTCGGAGTGCGTTCATGACCGGCCCGCGCACATCGCGAGACCCCGGCCCACCCGGGCGCCTGAACTGCATGGTGCTCGACCCGATCGTGATGCGGTCGCCCACGTCGATGCGCGCACCGGATTCGAGCACCCGACCGTCGATCCGGATCGGTACCGAGCCACTCAGCTGCACGATCTCGACCCTGGAGCGCACACCGGCGGCATCACCGTGCTCGGTGTCGATCGGATCGGCTGCCCGGTCGCGCCCCTCGTCGGGGTCCACCCCGTCTCCGACGATCAACAGCGCGTGATGCAACTCCACGGCGGGATCGTCGAGGCGCAGTCGAGCGTGGCCCGCCCGCCCGACGAGGTGCCGTCCGGCCGGGAGCGGAATCCAGTTCGACGCCGCCGGACCCGACACGACGGCGACCTCGACGACCACGGGTGAATCCCGATCCGACCGGTCCGATGTCAGCGGACCGGCGATCGCCGACGCCGCGCCGACACCGGCTCCGAGTCGTGCTCCGATCCGGAGCCCGTCGATCTCGACGAGTCGCTCCGATCCCTCCAGGGTCCTGCCGGTCGTCGACAGGGTGTCGGCACCCAGGAGTGCGGCCAGCGCGCCCACCGTGTCGTCGCGACCGAGCGAGCGCAGGATGATCCGATCGCCGTCGGGACCGACGAGATCGAGCGGGGGAAGCGATGTGTGTGCCACACCCATCAGGGGGTCGTCCGGATCCGGAACGGGAACGCGGATCCCGGAACCGGCCGGATCCCCCGGCGCTGTGACGCACGCCGACACTCGGTGACCGAGGCGCCCGCGTTCGGGTCGACTCGTGTGCGCTCGGAACGCCCCCGCTCTCCCAACCGATCCGGAGTCGACGGAAACCATCCCTGAGCTGGGGCTGTGAGTCACCGAGTCGCCTGTGAGGCGTCACCCGCCGGCGATCCGGAAGCGGGCCACCACGGCGGTGAGTCGTGCGGTGAGGGACGAAGCGCACGGTGGCGCCATGACCAACGACATCACCCCCGACGCTCCCACCACCACGTCCACCACCACCTCCAGCACCACGGCCACCAGCACCTCCAGCACCGTCGCACCGACCGCACGACCGCGCCACTGCACTCCCCTCCTCGTGGCACTCGACCGGGAGTGGGCTCGACTTCGGCGTCGTCCACAGACCCTGCGTCGTGTTCGATCCTGGTCGAACGACCCCGCGCTCGCGCCGATCGTGTCCGACATCCGCGACCTGGACGAGTTGGTCCGGGCAACGTCTCGGGCGGCCGGTCGGAACGGTTCGGGCGACGAGATCCTGCGGAGCCTGATCACACTCGCCATCGACGACGAACTCGCCGGACGAATCGTGCTCCAACGGATCCTGCCCGGACTGATCAGCCGGTCACGCCGATGGGACGGACACGCTCACGGCGGCGACGCCTGCGACGTGTCCATCGGGGCCGCCTGGCTCGCGATCCGCACCTTCGACGTCCACACGAGATCACGTCACGTGGCTCCGTCGCTGATCTCCGACTCGCTCTGGATCGGCTTCCGACGCAGCGCTCGCCGCAAGGTCGAACAGGAGGTGCCCGTGCCGGCGAACGTGCTGACGGCGTATGCCGCACCGGCGCGCGAGGCGGCACCACTCGAGGCGCTCGCCGGGACGCTGCGGGCGGCCCGACTCGCAGGGGTACCTGCCGCCGACCTGGAGTTGATGCGCAGCATCGTCGTCGCCGGATCACCGTCGCAGGCGGCACGTCAGTGCGAGGTGACCGTGCGCACGATCCGCAACCGACGAGACGCCGCGTCCAGCAGGATCCGCCGGGCCCTCGGACCCGACTGGGCGGACTGGACCGACCCCGTCGTCGCGGCCTGAACCGGACGCTGCGAGGGCGGTGCGACGTCGACCACGGACGTCACAGAACCCGCCGCCCGCAACCCGACCGCACTGAATAACATGGTTGGCATCGTTGCCTCACGCCACCCCTCTCGCCCGCCGCGGCGCGCCACCGCACCCGGTGACGTCGGCGCGGTCAACCGCGCACCGATCATCGCCGCCACCGCGCTGGTGGCCGTCATCGTGGGAGTCGGAGTGGTCGGCGCAACCGGCGGCGAGGAACAGTCGGCGCCCGCAACGCCACCGTCGCAGACCGTCGACGTGTCGGTTCCCGCATCCACCGTCACCACCACCTCGACGACACCTCCGGTCACCACCGCACCGGCGCCCGCCATCCCGCCGCTCAGCCAGACGCTGTCCCAGGGGATGCAGGGTGCCGAGGTCCAGCAACTCCAGGAGCGCCTCACGTCGCTCGGCTTCGACCCGGGACCCGCCGACGGCATCTTCGGCCTCATGACCACCCAGTCGGTGTGGGCATTCGAGAAGCTGGTGCTCGGCACGCCGCGCGCCGAAGCGACCGGCCGCATCGACCAGGCGGCGTGGGCACGGCTGATGGGCGACGTGCAGATCAAGCCGCGCCGATCCACCAACGGCCAGGCCGACCACACCGAGGTGTACCTTCCCGAGCAGGTCCTGATCGTGTTCCAGAAGGATGTGCCGGTCGTCATCTCGCACATCTCGAGCGGCGAACTCGACGAGGACGGGAACCCCGCGGAGTACTGCGAGACCGCCACGTACGACACCGACGCCCAGGGCCGTGAACTCGAAGAACCGGTCACCAAGGCCGTGTGCGCGCTCGCCAAGACTCCCGGTGGCGTGTTCACCTACAAGCGCGAGGTGCAGGGCAAGCGCGTCAGCCCGCTCGGCGGCATGTGGAACCCGGTGTACTTCAACTACGGAATCGCCGTCCACGGTGCACTCGAGGTTCCGCTCGAACCGGCGTCGCACGGTTGCGTGCGCCTGCCGATGCACATCTCGGACTACTTCCAGGACACGATGTCGATCGGTGACCGGATCTACGTGTGGAACGGCGTCGACGAGCCCGAGAACGTGAGCGAGCGCGAGTCGTTGCCGTCGTTCGACTACGCCGATCCGTCCGCGACCACGACGACCACCACGACCATCCCTCCGACCACCACCGTGCCCGAGACCTCCACGACCGTCGCTCCCGCCACCACGGCACCCGACATCACGACGACCACGACGACATCGGGCCCGGCGACCACGTCGCCGACCACCACGTCGTCGACCACGACCACCACCACGCTGGTCGCGCCGTTCACCGACTGAACCGCCCCCTCCCCTGGCGGGCTTCCATCCGCTCGACCCGAGCTCCGTGAGTCGGTCGGCCGCCGAGCGCGACAGGATCGCACGATGGCAACGACCCGAGATCTGAACGGAGCGATCGTGGCGGTGGTGGGGGCCACCGGAGGGCTCGGCGCACCGATCGTCGACGCACTCCGCGCACGCGGCGCCACCGTCGTGCGCGCCGGTCGCAGCCGGGACGTCGACGTCACGGTCGACCTGCGTGACAGTCGCAGCGGAGAGTCGGTCGTCTCCCACGCGATGGAACACCACGGGCGACTCGACGGGGTGATCGTCGCGGCGGGAATCGTGGCGTTCGGTGACATCGGCTCGCACGACGACGTCGTCGTGGAGGAACTCTTCCTGACGAACGCGATGGGTCCGATGTGGCTTGCGGCCCGGGTCGAGCAGGCGCTCACCGACACCGCCGGATTCTTCGTCAACATCTCCGGCGTCGTCGCCGAGACGCCGATGCCCGGCATGGCGGCCTACTCGGCATCCAAGGCCGCTGCGTCGGCGGCGCTGCTCGCACTGGGCAAGGAGTGGCGACGCAGGAAGATCGCGGTCACCGACGTGCGGCCTCCCCACACCGAGACCGGACTGGCCACCCGGCCGCTGGCGGGCTCGGCGCCGAAGATGCCCGAGGGACTCGACCCCGCCGTCGTGGCCGAGCGCATCGTCGTCGCCATCGAGGCGGGCGAGCGCGAGGTCGCAGGTTCGGGCTTCTGACCCGCGACCGCTTGTGCGGCCCGACCCGTCAGTCCGAGATCTCGGGCACCGTCAACGCGGCGCGGATGGCGCCGCGGAGGTAGCGCTCGAGTTCTTCACGGCTGTGGTTGCGTTCGTGGACGATGTAGTCGATCGCGGTGTAGCTCAGCACTTGATCGATCGCGGAGATCCGCAGTTCGCACTCCGGGGGCGTGAACAGCTTCAGTTCGGCGTGGAACCGGTCGTGGATCTGGCCACGCGACAGGCGGCGGGCATTGCGGAAGTGCTCGTCGATCTTGCGGTTGGAGAAGGCCTGGACCTTGGCGACTCGGACCTTGTCGGCGATCTGGAAGTACACCTCGACTCGAGCGTCGACGATCGAATCGATCCGGTGATCGAGCGGGTCGCTCGGCGCCACCGGACCCGAGGCGTTGAGCAGCAGCGGCTGCATCCAGGCGAGAGCGCGATCGGTGGCCGCATCCATCATCTCGGTACGATCCTTGAAGTACCGGTAGACGGAGCGGTACGACACACCGGCGCGGTCGGCGATGTCGTCGATCGACGGATCGTGGGCGCCTTCGGTGGTCAGAGCGACGAGCGCATCGAGCACTGCGTCGCGATTGCGTTCGCGCCGAGCGGACCTGCCATCAGACATCTCTACCACGGCGGCGAGTGTACTCACCCGAACCACCCGTCCGGGTGAACACTCGCCGGTCGGGCTGACAGTTCTCGTGGTGTGGCACTCGTCGACGATCCAGTGCGTCGTGCCTTCATGCCGATCCCTCTCCCAAGTGTGCCCGGACCTCGATCATCGCAGGGTGGCGGCGCATCGAGCACGGCCTGAGGTCCCGAGATCGGCGGGAACCCGTGACACCCACGACGACCGGTCGCTTCCCCTCACCGGGAATCGTCCAGACCAGCTCGCATCCGTCCGTGCCGCGCTGCGGGAGCGACAGGTCGCCACCGAGACGCGCCGCACGCTCCGCAAGGTTCTTCAGACCATTGCCACGAGGGCGGGTCGGATCGACTCCTCGCCCGTCGTCGCGAACCACGAGGGTCAACGAGGCGGAGGTGACCTCGACGCGGGCCCCACCCGGTACCGGGAGCGATGCGCGCGATGAGCGGCACGGAAGTGTCCGGGAAGCAGCAGCTCCACCTCTTGGAGATCGTGCTGGTTCCGGCCCAGTTCGCCGAGGACGAGGTCCGCGCGACCGGACTCGATGACGTCACCACCTCCCGAGGCGCGGCTGCGCCATGTTGCCTCTGGTCCCGAAATCCTCCAGAGGAAGTCGATGGTGACGCCGACTGTAGAACGCGATATCGCTCACCCCGTGTGCCCTGAGCAGTCGAGACACCCGGTGTCGCTCGAAGGTGTCGACCCGCACGCTGATGACGGCTTCGTTGGCCGTCAGAGCCCGTTTGTAGCGCCCCAGCTCATGGTCGGTGACGTCGAACAGATGGACGATTCTCGACGCTTGAGGTCGGTAGGTCGGGTCGACGCGCGCGTTGAAGGAGCGCAGGGCCGCCCACCGACCGAAGACGCTGATGTCGGCGAGGCGGACCCCATCTCCGACCAGTGCGTCGGTGACCTCGACCAGTTGCGCTTCGGGTTCGGCGAGGACACCGAGCACGTGTGCACCGACCGCTGTTCGCGAGTAGGGCGGGTTGATGGCGGGAAGCGTGGTGGCACTCATGAATTTCTCCTCTTCTGGATCGTTGGTGACTTCGCAATCCTCCAGCGAGCGCTGCGACGGGAAAAGAGGCGAAGGACCCGATCATGCCGACGGGTTCCCACGTCCCCCGATTTCACCGCAGGTCGAACACGAGTCGCGCGTCGACCGTGCCCGACAGCACCTCATCCATCGACTCGTTCACCTGTTCGAGCTGTCGTGACTCGCGGACGATCTTGGTGCGACCGTCGGCATGCAGTTCGAAGGTCTCGGCGAGGTCGACGCGGGTTCCCACGAGCGAGCCGACGATCTTCTTGCCCATCAGCACCGTCTCGAAGATCGGGAGCTTCATCGTGTTGTCCTTCGGCAGGCCGACGAGGACGAGTTGACCGTTTCTGCGGAGGCCGGCCAGGGCCTGCTCCGCAGCTTGTGGCGTCGCTGCCAGGACGATGGCAGCGTCGGCGCCACCGAGCGCTTGCAATTCGGCGATCGGATCCTGCGTGCTCGCGTTGATCGTGTGTGCGGCACCGAGCTGTCGGGCCATCTCCAGCTTGCTGTCGACGACGTCGATCGCCACCACCGTCGCACCGGCGATCTTGGCGTACTGCACGGCGAGATGGCCGAGGCCTCCGATTCCCACGACAGCGACGAGGTCTGACGGCCCGGCACCTGAGACCTTGACCGCCTTGTAGGTCGTGACGCCGGCGCACGTCAGTGGTGCCGCGTCGAGCGGGTCCACGGTGCCGGGCACCAGGCCGGCGAAGGATGCGTCGGCGACCGTGTAGTCAGCGAATCCTCCGTTGACGGTGTATCCGGTGTACTTCGCATGTGGGCACAGTGACTCCCAACCCGATGCGCATGCCTCGCAAGCTCCGCATGCCCAACCGAGCCACGGCACTGCGACCCGATCGCCTTCGCTGAGGCGGGACACCCCGGCTCCCACGCGCTCGACCAGCCCGACACCCTCGTGGCCCGGAACGAACGGGAGTCCCGGCTTCACCGGCCAGTCACCGCACGCGGCATGGACATCCGTGTGACAGAGCCCGGAGGTCTCGATCTTCACGACGACCTCGCCGGGTCCGGGTTCGGGCTTCTCGATGTCCTCGATCGCGAGTGGTGCTCCGAACTCGTGGACGACTGCGGCTCTCATGTGGACGACTCCTCGGTGTGGGCGACCGCTCACTGACGCGACCGCTTCGATGCCCATCATCCGGCTACGTCGTCGGAACGCACAGGGCCGAAGGGCCCGCCGGATCGACACGAGCTCACGGCCCGTCGGCGAGCCGACGACGCAGCACGTCCGCTTCACGGTCACCAGTCCAGGTCGACGGCAAGGAGCCCCACGAGGATCCCGTATGCGAGCAGAATCGGCTGGAGCCAACTGGTCAATCCGATGACCGCCACTTGCAGCGCAATCCAACCAACCAGTGCGGCGCTCACTGCGAGGTGCGCAAACGGTGCCCACCACGCACGGCGAAGCGTGCCGACGACCGCCGTGAGAGGAACGATGCCATTGATCGCCGCGAGTGCGACACCTGCGAGCACTGGAGAACGGAACGGGAGGTCGTCGGTTGCTTCGCCGAGCGGCGTCGTGCCCGCCAACATGGCGACCGCCCCGCCGGCGGCTGCGACGGAGAGCATCGTCTCGAGGCCGATGAGCAGCGTTGGAATGTTCCCACGGGAGCTGTCGGTGAGCGAGCGCCGACGAAAGAAGCGAGTGCGTCGGGTCACCGATCCAGCGTCGCGTCGGTGCCTTCGGCGCAACAGGGTCGTTGGACCTCTCCCCGATCTCCACGTTCTCCGCCGGAAGGTGGGTCGTTCGGCCCTGTGCAGCGCACGGTCTGGCGACGAACGATCGTTTGGTGAGTGATTCCTGATGAGCGCGGTCCCTCCTCCGGCACCAGACCTCGCGGACGCAGTGCCGACCAGCGCGCCCCGCTGTGGACGACCACGGCTCGTCGCGTTCGACTACGACGGGACGCTGACAACCACCACGCGCCCCAGCGCCGCCGTCCTGGCGGCGCTCGCACACGCCCGGCGGTGTGGCCTCGCCGTCGTGTTGGCCACCGGTCGCATCCTCGACGAACTCGTCGCCGACTTCCCCGACGTGGGAGATCACTTCGACGCACTCGTCGTGGAGAACGGTGCCCACGTGAGGATCGGCGATCGGGACGTCACGCCGCTTGCGCCGGTCGACCCGCGGCTCGCCGATCAGCTGGCCTCGAAAGCGATCAAGCACCGTCGGGGAAGGGTCATCATCGCCTGCTCGGTCGCCGACGAGCACGCGATCGTCGATGTCATCGCCGCCCTGGGATTGGAATGCCAACTCACCCGGAACCGAGCCGAACTGATGATCGTTCCCTCCGGCGTCAACAAGGGTGTCGGGCTCAGGGTCGCACTCGGTGAACTCGGCATCTCTCATCACGACTGCGTCGCCGTCGGTGACGCCGAGAACGACCACTCGTTGCTGGCCGCAGCAGAACTCGGTGTCGCCGTGGCAAACGCTGTCGGCTCACTGCTCAGCGACGCAGACGTCGTACTCGAGACGGCGAACGGCGCCGGAATCGTCGAACTACTCGACGACCTGACGACCGACGCTCTCGTCTGGCATCGACGGCGGCGCCCGCAGCTCGACCTCGGTTGCGATGCGCACGGTGCCGTGGTCTCGATTCCTGCGCACCCTGCGAACATCATCATCAGCGGCGGCAGCGGCGACGGGAAGTCGTACCTCGCCGGCCTCATCGCTGAACAGCTCATCGAGCTCGGCTACTCGGTCATGGTCATCGACCCGGAGGGCGATCACATCGGACTCGACACGTTGCGATCCGCGACCGTCGTCGGTGACGACGGACCGCCGCCGGCACCCGACACGGTGGTTGCGATGCTCAAGCGCAGTGATGCGTGCGTCGTCGTCGACCTCTCGGCCTTCGATCACGCCGAGAGGTTCCGCTATCTGGGTGGTCTTCCAGCGGCCATCGAGGCGGCTCGGCGAACCCACGGACGTCCGCATTGGGTCTTCATCGACGAAGCTCACCGGACGATCACGCCGTCGAGCGCGACGCTGGGCACGATCGACCTCTCCGCATCCGGGTACTGCCTCGTCACGTGGCGACCCGACGAGCTTGCCGCACCGCTGATCGCTGGCACCGACATCGTGCTGGCGCTCACTGCTGCGGATCCGGATCCGAGCACCGTCGATCTCGTCGCCGCCGTCTCGGGATACGCGCGGCGAGACATCGCTGAGCAACTCACCGGGCCCACCGGGAGTGTCGTCGTGGCGGTTCGAAACCAGCCGCACCCGCCGCCGACCGCACGACTGGCTGCTCGACACACCAACCACTTCCGCCATGAACACAAGTACGACGTCGACGGCACCCCACCGCACCGCGGCTTCTGGATGCGCAGCGATCAAGGTGCTCCGACCGGTGCGGTCGCCCACAACCTCCACGAGTTGGAGGTCGAGCTCTCGCGTTGCGAACGCGACGTGGTACGTCATCATGCGCTGCGTGGCGACTTCTCACGTTGGATCGACGACGTCTTCCACCTCCGCGACATTGCTGCGGACATCGCCGCCATCGAGGCAACGGTTGACGACCGCAGCGCCGCTGCAGCGATCGACATCGCACGCCTCGAGCTGATCAGCTCGCTGCACCGTCGGCACCATCACCACACGACGTGAGCGCCTGCGTCCCGGCGGGCTGGCGCTGATGCATCGCTGACCGGACGGTGTGACCTTCGGCTCTGGAGATCCCGGGGCACCGATGGTGTGATCGCAAGCGTGATCACCAACACGGCCAGCACCATCGGATGTGAGAAGTCGGTCGGACGGGCCGGGACCCGGGAACCAGGGGTCGGACGTTGCGAGTCGGAGGCAAGTACGACCACCGTCGAACGTGGTGAGTCGGATGCGTTCGTCACCTTCGTCGTGCCGCCTGGTCTGGCGCGCCACGCGGAGCTGGTCGCAGACTTCATCGGCTGGACACCGCTTGCGATGGATCTCGGGGCCGATGGAGCACACCGAGCGCGGGTGGGTCTGCCATTGCGACGCCACTTCGCGTATCAGTTCGTCCTCGACGGGTACAAGGTCATCAACGATCCGGCAGCGAACGACTTCGACGCTCAACCGAACGGTGGCCACGCCTCGGTGCTGCTGACATGACCGCGTCCAGCAACGAGATCGGCTTGGGCTCAGGCTGACGTCGACCGACCGGGCAGTTCCCGTCCCCACCGTCCGGAACCTTCCGAGTCAGGCACTCGAGCGATCTTCGTCGGATGCGCGGCGCAGTCGCTTCCACAACGCATCGACTGCGAGCATCGATGGTGCCCCGGCCACGATCACGATCCAGGACAGAGTCGGCGGTGCTGCCTGTTCGATCAGCCGTGCGCACGGTGGAATGGCGATGAACGCGATGGCGAACGACAATTCGAGAGATGCGGCGACGAGGAGGAACCTGTTCGTTGTCCACCCGAGCTCCCAGGCGGGACGACTGGTGTTGCGGCATGCGAATGCGTTCGCGGTCTGCGCGACCACGACGGCCATGAAGGCACCCCCGGAGGCCGCTGCGAGTGCGGTTCCGGTCGGGAAGTCGTCCCCGAGACGCCAGCCCGCTGCGAGCATTCCAGCGAGGAAGGCGGCGATGCCGAAGGCTGCCTCCGTCGGCCCGAGGACCCCGAACGCCCTGGAAGCAACCGTGCGGTCGAGCAGCCGACCCGAAGTCGGAGGCTGCTTCATGAGCTGAGACGTCGGTGCTTCGGCACCGAGTGCTGTGGCCGACAGCGTGTCGGTACCGATGTCGAGCGCGAGTACCTGCAGGACCCCGAGCGCGAGCGGGAAGCGTCCACCCGAGAGTGCCCAGATCGCGAACGGCGTGAGTTCGGCGACGTTACTGGTGAGGTGATACGTCAGGAACCGCCGGGCGTTCGCGAAGGTCGCTCTGCCTTGTTCGACCGCTGCGACGATCGTGGCGAAATTGTCGTCGAGCAACACGAGATCGGCCGCTTCGCGGGCCACATCGCTGCCGCTCGCTCCCATCGCGATACCGATGTCGGCTTCTCGCAGGGCTGGTCCGTCGTTGACGCCGTCACCGGTCATCGCAACGACGTGGCCACGGGCGCGCAACGCCCTGGCGACGCGGAGCTTGTCCTCCGGAGCGACTCGAGCGATCACGACGCCGTCGCGGTCGACGAGCGCTCCGAGCAGCTGCTCGTCGGCGGGCAAGTCTGCTCCGACGAGTACTGGTGCGTCCGTCGTGCGCAGTCCGACGATGTCGGCGATCGATCGTGCGGTCAGTGGATGGTCACCGCTGATCATCGCGACGCGGATGCCGGCCTTGCGGCACTCCGCAATCGCCTGACGTGCTTCGGTACGAGGAGGGTCTTGGAAACCGAGCAAGCCGAGCAGCATGAGCCCGACCTCGGCTTCGTCCGACGTTCGAAGTGCTTCACCGTGATGAGGTCGAGTGGCGACGGCGAGCACGCGCAAACCCCGCGACGACATCTCTTCAGTTGCGCGGGTTGCGCCTGCCACCTCGACACCGCACTGCGCCAGAACAGCGTCGGGAGCTCCCTTCACGACGACTCGATCCTGGGTGAACACGGAGGCGCATCGTCGACGCGGATCGAACGGAAATCGACCGAGGATCGAGTCCACGTGCTCGGCGATGGCGTCGTCCCCTGCCGTCCATCGAGCGAGTGCATCGATTGCTGCCTCCATGGGGTCGCCTTGTGCGACCCATCGATCGTCAATCCTGACCGCACGGCCCGTCGAGCATGCACGCGCAGCGAGAGCGACCGTGGGCACCAGTCGCGCGACGCTTGGAGGGTCGGCGGCGATCGTGCCGGTCGGGTCGTATCCGTCGCCGCCGAGATGCACGATGCCGGCAGGTGTCCAGACCTCGATGACGCGCATCCGGTTCTGTGTGAGCGTCCCCGTCTTGTCGGTGCAGATGAACGTCGTCGAACCAAGGGTCTCGACCGACTCGAGTCGGCGAACCAACGCGTTCCGATCGGCCATCCGCTGTGCCCCGATGGCGAGGGACAAGGTGACGGTGGGAAGTAGTCCTTCGGGGACGAGCGCAACTGTGATGCCGATGGCGAAGACGAAACCGTCCGACGCTGGCGTGTCGAGCAGGAACGTCAGCAGGAAGAACGCCGTACCGGTTGCGATCGCGATGATCGCAATGGTCCGGACGAGTCGATGGAGTTCTCGCGTGAGCGGCGTGTCCGGGCGTCGTATGACCTGGGTGAGCACTGCGATGCGAGCGAGTTCGGTGTCTCCTCCGGTCGCCGTCACAGCGGCGAGCCCGTCGCCTTCGGTCACGAAGGTTCCGGCGCGAAGCGAGTCGCCGGCTGCGACGCGATCGGGGACGCTCTCGCCGGTCATGGTCGAGGTGTCGATCGACAGCGCGTGGCTCTCGATGCAGGCCAGATCCGCACTGATCCGGTCACCTTCGCCGAGCGCGACGAGGTCGCCGGGAACGAGTTCGCTCGCGTCGATGACCGTTGGCCTGCCGTCACGGATCACGGTCACGTTTCGCGGGAGCAGGTCACGCAGCCTGTTTGCGGCCCGTTCGGCTCGATACTCCTGGGCGAAGGCGAACCAACCGTTGAGAAGGATCACGACGAAGATCGCGATGCCGAGTTGCGGAAGCCCACCGACGATGGCAAGCCCTCCGGCGAACCAGAGCATCAGCGCGAAGAACTGCACGAACTGTTCGGCGATTCTCTTCCAGATGGGGACGCCCTCGGGTGTGGGGAGTGTGTTCGGCCCGAGTTCCCGGAGGCGACGCACGGCCTCCGTTGTCGTGAGCCCGACCGGACCATGCTCGACGGCGTCGATCCTCAGCGGCACACCTCCGATGGTCGCGCTGCGATCGGTCCGGCCCCAGGGTCCAACGACCTGCGGTGAGCGGAATGTTGGGTCACCGTGTTCGGGCACGACCAGGTCGCCATCGGGGTGACCGGCAGATCCGCATGGTGACCTTGTGCTCTGTTCGATGGCGTGTCATCGCGGTCTGCTGGACTCATGACACACAACCCGGTGAAGAGTGCGTGGCTCGAGGTCGGTGACGAACTCGAGTCCATCGGCCTGAAGTTGAAGCTCCATCTCGAACAGGAGGGCGCCGACGAGGACGATGACGGGGGTGGCGCGTTCGAGCGTCTTGCCCAGAAGATCGACGTCGCAGTCGACGCCGCCGAGAACGCCGCCGAGGACGACGCAGTGCGGGAGGATCTGCGAGAGGCGGGCCACCGGCTCGTCGAGGCGATCTCCGTGACGTACCGCGAAGCATCCCGTTCCGTCCGACGACACGTCGCCCCCTGAGCGGACACGATCATGATCTTCGAAGAGGCTCTGGTGGCCTCCCGTCCGTTCGGTGAAGTGCTCGACGCCGTCAAGGCAGCATTTGCGGCCGAGGGTTTCGGCGCGCTCACCGAGATCGACATGCAGGCCACGTTGAAGGCGAAGGCCGACCGCGAGATGGAGCCCTACGTGATCGTCGGCATGTGCAATCCGCAGCTGGCGAGCCGAGCACTCGATGTCGTTCCTCAGATCGGCGTGTTGCTTCCGTGCAACGTCGTCGTGCGCCAGAAGGGTGACGACGTGATCGTCGAGGCGATGGATCCGGGTCTGATGGCCGACGTGACCGGCGCGGACGGGATGGCTCCGATCGCCGAGGACGCCCGACGCCTGGTCAGCGCCGCTCTCGATCGGGTCGCCGGCTCGACCGTCCCGGGGTGATCGTGACCGATGCTCTGATCGCATGCCCTGCGTGCGGCGCGCGCAACCGACTGCCGGTGGTGGCGAGCGGCCGACCACGGTGTGGCAAGTGCTCGACCCACCTCCCGTGGCTCGTCGACGCCGATGCGCGGCAGTTCTCCGCCATGCTCGACCAGTCGAGCATTCCGGTGCTCGTCGATCTCTGGGCCCCGTGGTGCGGACCGTGCCGCTCGATCGCCCCGATCTTGGAACGCCTGGCTGCTGATCGGGTGGGCTCGCTTCGGGTGGTCAAGGTGAACGTCGACGAGGAGCCGACCATCTCGGCCCGACTCGGCGTGCAGGGGATCCCGACGATGGTGTTGTTCCACGCCGGGGAGGAGGTCGGTCGCCAGGTCGGCGCACTGCCCGCGGACCGCATCCGTGCATGGATCGATTCGGTGCTGACGCCGTGAGTGTCCCGTGGTGCTGGGGGGCGAAGATCCTTCGTCCAGATCGACGCGGCGACGCGACGGGTCCTCCGATCCCTCGCCTCGGACCACGACGTCGTCGGTCTCGCGCGACGCAGTCATGGCCGGTTCGGCCATGCCGGCGGCTCCTGCCGGCGACACCGACGGTGCCGAACAGCAGCGCCGACACGGAGTAATGCGGGAGGGCGACTGGTACTCCGGCACCTCGAGTCGGGAGCGGGCCCGGCGGGGCAACCACGACTCCGACCTCAGGTCGAGGTCGCGAACGTGACGGACGGGAAGACCCAGCCGCGGCTGGCATCGACCGTCACGTACTGGCCCGATTCGAGCTCGGTGGTGGCATCCTTCGTACCGACGATTGCCGGGAGGCCCTCCTCGACTGCGACCCGTGCGGCGTGACATCTCGTGTCGCCTTCGTCGGTGATCACGGCGGCGGCACGCCGGATGTGGGGACGCCACTCAGGTGTCGTCTCGGCGGTGACCAGGATCTCGCCGTCGCGGAGTTCGTCGAGTTCTTCGTACCGATCGATCACCCGAACGCGGCCGGTCGCCCAACCGAGCCCGATGCCGATTCCGTTGACGCACGCGTCGATCAAGGGAGCGTCCACATGATGAGTGGGAGTGAAGGGTCGAGCTTGGATCGCATGCACACCGGTCCGGTCGGTCGACCATTCGACCTCGTGCAAGGCCCCGAGGTGCTCGTCGATGGCCGCGCTGAGGGTGCTCAGCACGGCGAGTTCGGCATCGTCGACCACGCGCTCTCGTACGCGATCGGGCTCGGCGAACCGATGTACGGCCGTATCGGGTCCTCGGTGGAGCACGATCCGCTTGCGGCCGATGGTCACACTCGACGCGACATGACGCGTGCGGTCGACGACGTACCGGTCGGGTTCGACGGCGCCGGACATGATCGGCTCGCCGAATCCGAACGTCGCTTCCACGAGCACCTCGTCGGGAGAGCCCGTCGGGGTGATGAATCCCGATTTGTCGGCATCGATCATCGTCTGGACGACGACGGCCATCGACGGATCGCCGTCGCCCAGGCCGTGTCCGCGCATCGCCAACGCCCGCTCCCCGAACAACGACGCCCAACAGCTGTGGACGCGCGCGAGGACACGATCGAGTCCTGCGATCGAGAGATAGGTCGAGTGAACGCCGGCGCATTCAGGTCCGGACACCGCTCCGGGCGTCGCCGACGAGCGCACCGCCACGCGAAGTTCGTCGTCCGCATCGGCGACAGACCGCCTCGACGCGAGCAAGTCGAGGTGTGCCTGGACGCTGTCTTGGAAGCCGGCACTGAACTCGATGCCAGCGATGAGATGTCGTGCCTTGCGCGCCAGCAACGGCAGGTCGCTCGGCGACGAGTGCCGGGCGGCTTCCCAGATCTGTGCGAGTCGGTGGTCGATACGGCCGAGCCGGATGGCCTCGCGGTATGCGTCGGCTTCGATCACGAACCCTGGCGGCGTGGGAAAGTCGCCTGCCTCGAGTTGTTCGAGGTACCAGCCCTTCACTCCGAGCCGATCGGGCCCTGCATCTCGGGCGTCCCCGATCACCGTGATGTGCCACGGCGCCTGTTCGTCGTTCATGGCTTCACCGTGCTGGTCGGACGATTGGTCTGAGTAGAGGCCGAGGTCCTGATCTGCCCGAGGTTCTGTTTGGATCGCCGGACCGTGCTGATCGCAGGCTTCACCGACGACTCGGGTGACGCCGAGGAGTCTTTGGACTCTGGTGTTCGAAGCCGATCGTGACGACGCTGAGGTCATGAGCGACGACGCAACGAGATGGGTCGTGGGATGTGACGGCTCGAAGGGTGCCGAACGAGCGATCGACTGGTGCCTCGCGAATGCACCGGGACGCTCGAGTGCGGTCCACGTCGTGCAGGCTTGGCACTACCCGACGCTCGTCAGTGCTGCAACCATGCCGATCCCGGACGTGGGTTTCGAACCAGCGATGGCACACCCCGATCCCGAACGGCTCGCCGCGCACTTCGCCGAGCTCGGCATCCAACTGACGACCGCCGTCGAGTACGGCGTCGCCGCACGTGTGTTGCTCGACGCCTCCGCTGACGCGGATCTTCTCGTGCTCGGCACGCGAGGTCTCGGTGGGTTCGGTCGACTCATCGTCGGGTCGGTGAGTCACCAGTGCGCGACCCATGCTCGGGTTCCCGTGGCGATCGTTCCCGAATCGGGTGTCACCGACAGCGCCGTGCGGCGTGTCGTGGTGGGGATGGACGGTTCCGCTGGCGCATGCGCAGCATTGCGATGGGCCGCTGAGTTCGTGCCGCCTGGTGCCGCGATTCGCGTCGTGGGCGTCTGGCAGCCGGCGTCGTGGGACGAGAACAGCGATCTCCACGCCCAAGCGGACGGCTTCGACGCAGCGCAAATCCGATTCGGCTCCGTCATCGATGAGATCGAATCGACGTCGACGGACGTCGCGTTCGAGCGCCACTTCGTCGGCGGGCATGCAGCCGAGGCTTTGCTGACTGCCGCCGAAGGAACCGACGCCATCGTGGTGGGCGAACGCGGAACTCGCGGGTTGCGAGCTGCGTTGCTCGGATCGACCGCCACCGAGGTACTGCACCGTGCGGAGCTGACGACCGTGATCGTTCCGGCGCCACACAACGAGCGACATGAGATCGTCCAGACGTGACGGTGTCGACGGCGGAGGCGGAACTCACGCACGCAGGTCTCCCATCGAGCACTGCATGGAAACACGGCCGACGGTCTCGATGAGATCCGTTTCGACCGACTTGCCGTCGCTCGAATGCACGCGAGATCGAGATGAAGTTCCGTCAACCTCCAAAGGAGACATCATGTCCAAGAAGTCAAAGACGCCGTCGAAGCGTCGCAACAAACACGCCGCCGGTTCGACCGCCATCGAATCCTCCACCAGTTCGGAGGCAGCCACTGTCGAATCCCTCCCGCAGCTCCTCCTGGGCGACTGGTTCGACCGCTGGCCACACCTCCTCGTCCAGCGATGGCCAGAGAGCTTCCTGGACATCTCGTTGGCCGAGGCGGGATTCCGGATGGAGGAGTCCGTCGACGACGACGGCACGCTCATCGTGCGGGGTGAACTACCCGGCCTCGATCCTGAGTCGGACGTGACGATCACGATCGTCGATGACGACATCTCGATTGCCGGCAAACGTGAAGACAGGTCCGACGAGACGACCAACGGCACCCGCCGCAGCGAGTTCCGCTACGGCTCGTTCCACCGTTCCCGCCGGCTTCCCGTCGGAGCACGACGCGACGAGATCACCGCGACGTACACGAAAGGCATCCTCGAGGTCAGGGTGCCCGTCGATGCCGAGCCAGCTTCGGCGAACACGATCCCGATCACCACATCGGACTGAACCGTTCAGCTCGTGCTGCCCGTCGGACCACCATCGGACGACGCTCGGCGAAACGAAGCTGCGCCGGTGCAAGGCACTCGGATCGCCTCGTGGCCGCGTCGGACTCGGCTGTCATCTCCGCTCTCGCATTGCCAGACGGAGACCGAGATTCGAGGCTCCGAGGTCGAGTTCGAGGCCTGCTCGCACGGGTCTCGCGCTGCCGCCGGCGGCCGAGGTGGTCAGTCACAGCATGAGATGGCGCTCGCCTCGATCGGTGCAGTGGAGTTGTGTCGGCATCAGTATCTGTCGCTCTGATCGAACGTTGTCTCGACGCGTCGAAGGCGACCGCTGATGTGCGATTCGATCGGGTCCTTGTGCCCTGTCGTGAGTCTCGTTCCTGCGATTCGATGAAGCCGGACACAACACCCGAACCCGGGTGGCGTCCCCAAGGAGCTCACGTGACCGACCCCACAGCCAGTGTCCAGACGTGTCTGCGCGTCCATGGACCGATGACGAACGACGAGATCGACTCGATCGCGAACCACTGGAACGGACTCGACGCTCGACTGCGCAGCTTCGAACCCGACGACGTCCGTCTCCACCTGTACCTCAAAGACCGGGACACCCCGAGTCAGCACCTCACCGTCGAGGCGCGGATCGCCGGTCTCCCGTCGTTGGTGGCCACGTCGTCCGAGACGGACCTCGATGTCGCACTCAACGTCGTGCGGGACGAAATGATCAGGCTCGTCGGAGACGCCAAGGAAACGCATCGAGCTCGCGACACGGAGCGCTTCGGCTCGGCGTGACGAATCGCCGGCGGGACCAAGGCCTCTGTCGCACACGCCGACAACTCACGACCATCGGATCATGACTGACTCCACGACGACGGATCATCAGCCGTTCGACAGCATCGTTCACCGCTTCCTCGACCGCGTGGAGAAAGGTCCCCGACGCTCGGCGATGCGCCATCAGGACGGCGGGCGCTGGATCGACACCACGTGGGCCGAGTACGGCGCTGCGGTGTCGCAGACCGCAGCGGGGTTGATCGGTCTCGGAGTCTCCCGGGGCGACCGGGTGGTGCTACTCGGGTCGAATTCGCCGCTGTGGCACGTCGCCGATCTCGCGATCTTGATGTGTGGTGCCGTGTCGGTCCCGATCTACCCCATGAGTTCGTCATCCCAGGTCGCCTACGTGATCGAGAACTCCGGGGCCGAGGTGTGCTTCGCGTCGGACGGCGAGCAGGCCGCGAAGATCCTGCTGCACGCAGACGACTTCCCGCAGTCGGTGCGCATCGTGGTCTTGGACTCGACGAGCGGGCTCGACCGGCCTGGGCGGATCGAGACCCTGGAGCAGATCCGTGCAGCGGGCGACGTGGACGTCGTGGCCGAACGTGCGAGGCAGATCCGGTCCGAAGACGTCGCGACGCTCGTGTACACGAGCGGGACGACGGGTCCGCCCAAGGGGGCGATGTTGAGTCATGCGAACATCACCTGGACGATCGATGCGGTGACCGAGATGGTGGGACTTCGTTCCGACGACCGGATGCTCTCGTACCTTCCACTCAGCCATATCGCCGAACGCATCACGAGCCACTTCGGCATGCTCGCGGCCGGCGGCCAGACCTGGTTCGCACGGAGCCTGGCATCGGTGCCAGAGGATCTTCGCGCCTGCCGACCGACGATCTTCATGGCGGTGCCGAGAGTGTGGCAGAAGCTCCACGACTCGATTGTCGAGGAACTCGACTCCACCCCGGTTCACCTGTCCGGGCTGGTCGATCGAGTGGCAAAGCTCGAACTCGACCCAGGTCTGCCCTGGTGGTCGATCGCCGGTCTGGCAACGGCGGGCACGCGATTCTCGATCGACCAGACGCTCGGCAAGGTGATTCGCCGCAGGGTGGGGCTCGATCGAGCCCGACTCCTGGTCTCGGCGGCTGCGCCGATCCACCCCGACCTCGTCCGCTGGTTCGCCGGGGTCGGGCTCCCCATCGCAGAGGTGTACGGCCAGACCGAGGACTGCGGCCCGGCGACCGTCAACCCACCGGGCGCCATCCGGATCGGGTCCGTTGGGCTCCCCATCCCGGGACTCGAGGCGAAAGCCGCCGACGACGGCGAACTCCTCTTCCGTGGCGGCAGCGTGTGCGTCGGCTACCACGAACTCCCGGAGGCAACCGACGAGCTCATCGACGCCGAGCGCTGGCTCCACAGCGGCGACCTGGGGTACATCGACGACGATGGCTACATCTGGATCACGGGTCGCAAGAAGGACCTCATCGTCAACGCGGCGGGCAAGAACATCGCGCCGTCCGAGATCGAAGCTGCCCTGTCGATGGAAGCCCTGATCGGCCAGGCGGTTGTGGTGGGAGAGGGGCAGCGGTTCCTCACGGCGCTCATCGCTCTCGACGGCGACGCCGTCTCGGAATGGGCGCGACGCCACGGCACCTTCGGTGAGTTGGCCGACCTCGTGCACGACGAGGGCCTGAGCGCCGAGATCGCTGCGTCCGTGCGGCGGGTGAACGCTCACCACGCACCAGCCGAACAGATCAAGTACTGGCGTCTGCTCACCGAACAGTTGACGATCGAGAACGGTGAGCTGACGCCGCCGATGAAGGTGAAGCGACAGGTCGTGCGCGATCGGCACAGCGATCTGATCGAGGAGATGTACGCACTCGGCAGTATCAAGGATGACACGCACGAGCAAAGCCAGGTGCCGGCGTGACCACACGGTCTGGGTCCACCACCGGTTCGGCGCTGACGTTCGTCGGCGGGGCTGGAACGGTGACCGGGAGCAAGACGCTGCTCGACACGCCAGGGGGCCGATTGCTGGTCGATTGCGGACTGTTCCAGGGCCGCAAACAACTCCGGCTGCAGAACTGGGACGACTTCCCGGTCGACCCGGCATCCATCGATGTGGTGGTGCTGACCCACGCGCACATCGACCACTGTGGCTACCTTCCCCGCCTCGCTGCCGGCGGCTTCAGCGGACCCGTCTACTGCACGCACGGGACGAGCAAGCTCGCAGCGATCGTGCTGCCCGACAGCGGCCATCTGCACGAAGAGGAGGCGGCCTACGCAAATCGAAAGGGCTATTCCAAGCACG
The DNA here is from genome assembly GCF_039969435.1 of Ilumatobacter sp. Taxonomy (GTDB): domain Bacteria; phylum Actinomycetota; class Acidimicrobiia; order Acidimicrobiales; family Ilumatobacteraceae; genus Ilumatobacter_A. Next base: position 404,418 of record NZ_JBDVNU010000017.1, on the reverse strand, counting down.
ACCCGGCACTGCCCCTGTACACCGAGGAACAGGCCTACAACAGCCTCGACCTGATCGTTCCCGTCGACTTCGACCAGCCACTGCAGGTCCTCGACGGAGTCACCGCCACGTGGCGTCGAGCGGGCCACATCCTGGGCGCAGCGTCGATCGACATTCAACTGTCGTCGACGGATGCAGGTCGACCGACGGGTCGCCACGTGATCTTCAGTGGGGATCTCGGACGCTCGAACCACCCGCTGCTGGTCGCTCCGAGCCCACTCGAAGCGACCGACGTACTCATCACCGAATCGACCTACGGTGACCGGAGACGCGCTCACGCCGACCCCGCCGAAGTCATCGCTGACACCGTGAATGAGTCCGCACGCCGCGGAGGCGTCGTGGTCGTCCCGGCGTTCGCAGTCGACCGCACCGAGGTCATCCTGTGGCACCTTGATCAGCTCGTCGCCGCCGGCCGGATTCCGGTCCTCCCCACCTTCGTCGACAGCCCGATGGCACTCAGCACGCTCGACGTCTACCGAAGCGAAGCGCGCGATGGATCACCGGAGATTCGCCCCGAGTATCACGGGAAGCAACTCTTCTCGTCGCTCCAGCTCCGGGAGTCACGCAGCGTCGAGCAGTCCAAGGAGATCAGTGCTCGACCCGGGCCGATGATCATCATCTCGGCGTCGGGGATGGCCACCGGTGGCCGCATCCTCCACCACCTTGCCCAGAGGATGGGTGACGATCGCAACGCCGTCATGCTCGTGGGCTTCCAAGCGCCAGGAACCCGAGGCGATCTGCTCCGCCAGGGCGCTCGCAGCATCAAGCTGCTCGGCCGCCACCGACTCGTGCGAGCCACAGTCGTCTCGGTCGAACTCTCGGCTCACGCCGATCAGGATGAGTTGGTCACGTGGGCACGAACAGCTGCGCCCGCTCCCGACATCGTGTACGTCAACCACGGTGAACCAGAAGCCTCCACCGCGCTGATCGAACGGCTCGAACTCGATGGCGGTCTGGTGGCCGTGGCGCCGCGACCCGGCGAGCGCGTGCTCGTTGACGGTTGACCGATACCAACTTCACCTCGGTCCTCGAAGCGGCTTCGAGATCCGGCGATGCAGCGAGACGGTGATGACCGACGTGCCCTGGCCACCAGCAACGGTGTGAGGTCCAACGAACGGTCAGTCACGCCTCACCCTCGGACCGCGGCTGAATCCGCATGCGCCAGTGTGTCACCGGATTCCTCCTCGAAGGTGAATGCAACCGAGAGCATGATGATCAGGAAGAACGCCGTCGCGGCCATCTGCGGGATGGTGAACACTCCGAGCCCTTCGACCCACTTCGCCGAGCACCCGTCGTCGAGTGCGCACGAGTTCGAGGAGTCGGGGAACCACTGAACGCGCATGTGGTACGCCGACGCGAGGAGGCCGGCTGCAGCGAGCACGAACGCCTCGTTCATGACATCGCGATCGCGCCGCACCAACGCGAGCGGCAGGATCATCGCCAGCGGGTACATCGCGATCCGCTGGTACCAGCACAGCTCACACGGGATGAAGTCCGCAATCTCGGAGAAATAGAGGCTGCCGGCGGTTGCACTCACTGCGACGAGGGCAGCGACCTTCGGAACGTGGGCGATGAACCGCTGGCGCGTGCGCGGAAGCACGAAGAGCGTGAACCCGCCCACGAGTCCGCCGAGCAGACAGATCGAGAAGATCGTCGCCACGGTGGTCGGATCCACGGGTCACCGATCCACGTCGTCGTCGAGCTGTGCCCGGACTGCGTCGTCGCGATCGTCGGCATCAGGACTGTTGAAGGCCACGACTCGATGGTGCACCGGTGCAACGGTCGGGCGCCAGGGCCGAAGGCCCTGTTCAGTCGTCGACAGCGACGTCCACGGCCACCAGCGGCAGGAGTTCGTCGACCATGGCTGGATCGCACAGTTGGGTTCCGTCGGTCAGCACTGTCGCGGTGCCGGCCGCGATGCCGAGGCGAACGGCGTCGACCAGCTCCTGTCCGTCCGCAAGGCCCGTCGCGATCCCGGCAACCAGCGAGTCACCGGCTCCGATCGTGCTGCGCACCCGGACAGTGGGTGCTCGGAAGCGCAGTGGGGGCACGTCCGGTCGTACGAGCACGGCGCCACCGGCCCCGATGGAAACCAGCAGTGCGTCGACGTTCGACCGTGCGATGACGTCGGTGGCCGCGGCGGTGATGTCGCTCTCGGTGTCGAGCGGGCGGCCGACGAGATCGGCGAGTTCGCGCGCACTGGGTTTGATCAGCGCTGCGCCGCTGTCGAGCGCGGCGTCGAGCGCGTCTCCCGACGTGTCGATCAGCACCGGGACGGGACGCACCGTCTGGACGATGCACCGCAGTACCTCGACGACGTCCGGCAGGTCGATGCTGCCCGACACGACGACGCACCGTGCAGCGCTTGCGAGGTCGCATGTGGCTTTCACACAACGGTCCGCTTCGTCGCGGTCGAGCCGTTGCGGTGGCATGACGAACCGAAACTGGCGGCCGGTCGACTCCTCGGTGACGGCGAAGCTCTGACGAATCGTGTGATCGACGATCACCTGCTCGACGGTGACACCCTCCTTGCCGAGTTGCTCGGCCACCCGGCGTCCACGATCACCGCCGAGCGGAGCGACGGCAACGGCGTCGGCCCCGAGCCGTTGCGCGACGCGCGCGACGTTGATGCCTCCACCGCCGGGCTCATGGCGCGGCGCATCGCAGCGCAGTTTGCGTGACGGCGTGATCACGTCGACGGACGTCGCGACGTCCAGTGCGGGACTGAAGGTCAACGTGACCACTCGACTCCGGCTCATGGCTCTCGATTCGTCGCGCGACAGACATCGTCGGATCCCAGTTCATGGCGTGAGGGGTCGTCGCCACGCGTGGCTCGTCTGGCATCAGTCATCGTGTTCGACGGTACCGAGTCGGCGGGCGCGGTCGACGACGAGGTCGTACATGGTGGTGGTCCTTCATGGATGGCCCGCGTACCGCGTGGCTTGCTCGATCTCAGCTTGCAACCATCGTGGACGAAGGGACGAAGGGACGAAGCGGATCCCACCTCGGTGACCCGACGGACGACCAGCGCTGCGACGGGCTCGCACAGAACCGAATGGTCGGACGACCTGGACGTGGACTCGTCCGATCGGGACCTCTGGCCCTACGACCGTCGCCGGCCTTCGGAGACGATGAAGCAACCAGGAACAGACGAGAGGAATCGACGTGAGAGCACAGCCCGGCGACAAGCTGGTCATCTCCGGACACCAGGTCGGAGAACCGAAGCGGATCGGCATGATCAAGGAGGTTCGAGGCGACGACGGCGGTCCGCCGTACCGGGTGGAGTGGGACGCCGACGGCCACACCACGTTGCTGTACCCGGGACCCGACTGCACGATCGAAGCGATCGGTCACCACGCCGCGGTGGGAGCAGGACGATGAAGGTCCGCGACTTCACGTGGCGAAAGCCCGTCACGATCAGCGTCGACGCCAGCATCACCGACGCTGCGCAGATGTTCTCCGACCAGGGTGTCGGCGCACTGATCGTGCTGGACGCGAACCGACCCGTCGGCGTCGTCACCGACCGCGACCTCGTGGTGCGCGGCGTCGCTCAACGAGTCCCACCCGATGCTCGGATCGACTCGCTGATGTCGATGGGAGTGATCGCCCTCGACGCCGACGAAGAGGTCGACGAGTTGTACGCCGTGTTCGCCCGACACGCGATCAGGCGGGTTCCGGTGGTCGAGCACGATCGCGTGGTCGGCATGATCAGCCTCGACGACGCCATGGTCTCGACCGCCGCGGAACTCACCGACCTCGCCGGCGTCCTGTCCACGCAGATCGCCTTCCCGCATGCGCGGGACGAAGCGTCGCCTCCCGCTGTCGTCCGCGCGTCGTAGTCCAATCGCACCCCTTCGAATGGACCGCTCGATGACGACGATCGAATCGGAACAGGCACGACCCGACGACACCACAGGTCGCCCACTCACCATTGCACTGTCGGAGGTCGGGTCGGCGGATGTGCAACTCGTCGGAGGCAAGGGTGCCAACCTCGGCGAGCTGCTCGGGAGTGGCTTCCCGGTGCCGCCCGGTTTCGTGGTGACCGCCGAGGCGTATCGCCGGTGTGTCGACGACGCCGGGGTCGGCCCCCGGCTCGCGGAGATCTCCGCGCAGGCCGTCTCGGCCTCGCCCGCCGAAGTGTCGCTCATGGCCGAGGAGGCGCGAGGACTCATGTCCCGGGTCGCCGTACCGGACGACCTCGTCGAGGCGATCACCACCGCATACGCGAGTTCCTGCCACGGGCAACGAGTGGCGGTCCGGTCGTCCGCGACCGCCGAGGACACCGCCGAGACGTCGTTCGCGGGAATGAACGAGTCCTTCACGAACGTGACCGAACAGGATCTCGTGCAACGGATCACCGACTGCTGGACTTCGCTCTTCGGTGAGCGTGTCGTCTCCTACCGCGCCGAGCGAGGGCTCGCCGATGACCCGTCCATCGCCGTCGTCGTGCAGGTCATGGTGAGCTCGGAGCGTTCCGGAGTGATGTTCACGTGCGACCCGGCGCGCGGAGACGAGGTGCTGATCGAGGCGGCATTCGGACTCGGCGAGATCGTGGTCTCCGGAAGTGTCGAGCCCGACACGTACCGACTGGACCGCGAGACCGCAAGCGTCCGCGAGATCAGGGTCGGGCACAAGACCCACCAGATCACGAGCGGCGCGAACGGGGACGTCCACGAGCCGATCGACGGCCCCGAGGCGTGGAGGCGCGTTCTGTCCGACCGTGAGATCCACGACGTCGGCTCGATCGGCCTCGAGATCGAGGCTCACTTCGGGAACCCGCAGGACATCGAATGGGCGTACGTCGGCAATGAGCTGTTCATCGTCCAGTCGCGTCCGATCACCACGCTCGGCGATGATCGTTCCGGCGCCGACACCCCATTGCTTCGGGGTCTGGGCGTCGGTGCACGTTCGGCGTCCGGAGCCGTGAGGGTGCTGCACTCACCGAAGGACGGGCATCGGCTGCGCGACGGAGAGGTCCTCGTCGCCGACAAGACATCGCCGGACTGGGTCCCCACCATGCGGCGGGCTGCGGCTCTCGTCACCGACGCCGGCGGAAGCACGTGCCACGCCGCGATCGTGAGCCGCGAACTCGGTCTACCCGCTGTCGTCGGGACGCGACATGCAACGGCGGCCCTCCACGACGGCGACGTCGTCACCGTCGACGCACAGCGCGGCATGGTCTTCGCCGACTCTCGGCACGTCTCCGTTCCGGCGCTGCTGGAACACCCGGCGCCGGCTCGCGGTTCGGCCGAGCCGCTGGCCACCCGGCTCTACGTGAATCTGGCGATCGCCGATCGTGCAGAGGAGGTCGCTGCGCTGGACGTCGACGGTGTCGGCCTGTTGCGTGGTGAGTTCATGGTGACCGAAGCACTGGGCGGCCGGCATCCCCGTGCCCTCATCGCTGCAGGGGGTCAAGGAGAATTCGTTTCGCGGATGTCATCCGAACTCGCCCGCATCGCGAGGGCATTCGCACCGCGCCCCGTCGTGTATCGCACGATGGACTTCCGGTCCAACGAGTTCCGTGGACTCATCGGCGGCGACGAGTACGAACCGGTCGAGCAGAACCCGATGATCGGGTACCGGGGATGCTTCCGATACCTCCACGACACCGAGACGTTCGCACTCGAGCTGGAGACGATCGCGCGAGTTCGGGACGACTTCCCCAACCTGCACGTCATGATCCCCTTCGTCCGGACGAAGTGGGAACTCGAAGCATGCCTCGACGCGATCGCGACGAGCCGATTGGGCCGCCAGTCGGGATTGAAGCTCTGGGTGATGGCCGAAGTCCCCTCGATCATCGCCCGCCTCGAGGAGTACGCAGCACTCGGCATCGACGGCGTGTCCATCGGGAGCAACGACCTCACGCAGTTGATGCTCGGAGTCGACCGGGACTCCGAGGTCCTCGCCGACCTGTTCGATGCGCGGGACCCCGCCGTGCTGTGGGCAATCGAGCACATCATCGCTTCGTGCCAACGCGTGGGCATCACGTCATCGCTGTGCGGTCTTGCTCCGTCAGCGGACCCCGAATTCGCGGAGCTCCTCGTTCGCATGGGCATCACGTCCATCTCGGTCGATGCCGATGCCGTCGACTCCGCCCGTCGCGCGCTCGGCACCGCCGAACGGCGCATCATGCTCGAACACGCTCGAGCCCGTGACCTCTCGACCCTTGAAGACAAAGGAAAGTCATGACCACACACTTCGCACAGAAGCGATCCGAACTCCGAAACGGCTACGTCGAACTCGGCAAGGCCCTTCCCGATGTGATGGCAAGATTCGGCGCACTCCACAAGGCCGCCGTCGCTGACGGCGAACTCGACCACACCACCAAGGAACTCATCGCGCTGGCGATCGGAGTCGCGGCCCGATGCGAAGGGTGCATCGCGCTGCACGTCAGTGCCGCCCTCAAGGCCGGCGCCACGGAGGGGCAGATCCACGAAGCGCTCGGAGTCGCCGTGCTGATGGGGGGCGGGCCTGCATCCGTCTATGCGACCGAAGCGCTCGTGGCGCTCGAGCAATTCGCTGCCGGGAGCCCGCCGCCGGACACGCCGTCGAACTGACCGGTGAGCACGTCATCGACGTCATCGGCCGACGTGCGATCGCCGCGACAGGGAGATGACCTTCGCCCCTGGCCGGTGAGCCCCACTCAGTGGCTCGATGGAGGTGTGGACCCCGGACTTCGAGATCGAGCGACGCCAATCGGCGACACGTCGCCGTGGGACGCCGCTCGTACAGCGCTCGGACTCGTCGGAGCAGAGCCGGACGGTCTCGACCTCAACATCGGTCGCCTGGCCACGACCCGTCACGTCGAAGCAGGCCGGGGCGCGGTGACGGCAATTCGCTGGTTCGGACGAGACGACGCAGAGGTGAGCGACCCGATCGACATCACCTACGAGATGCTCGACCATCGCAGCAGCCGCTTCGCCGGTGGGCTCCGGCGTCACGGGATCGGTCCGGGCGCCGGAGTGGCCACCGTCGCCGGGCGCGTCCCGGAGTTGTACGTCGCCGCCCTCGGCACCCTCAAAGCCGGTTGTGTCTACACACCACTCTTCTCAGCGTTCGGCCCGGATCCGATTGCACAACGCCTCGAACTCGGCGGCACGCGAGTTCTGGTCACCACGCCGGCGCTCTACCGGCGCAAGGTCGCCAAGATCCTCGGCCGCCTGGCCGAGCTGGAACTCGTCCTCATCGTCGGCGCCACCGAGGAGTCGATCACCGACATCGCACCGACCCCGCCTCGCGCCTCGCCGACGGTGATGTCGTTCGGTGTGTTCATCGCCGAAGGACACGACACCTTCGACGCGTCGCCCACGGCAGCCGACACTCCGGCGCTGTTGCACTTCACGAGTGGCACCACGGGCGCACCGAAGGGTGCGTTGCACGTCCACGAGGCGGTCGTCGGCCACGCTGCCACCGCGCAGGTGGTGCTCGACCTGCAGCCGGACGACGTCTACTGGTGCACTGCCGATCCGGGGTGGGTCACCGGAACCTCGTACGGCATCATCGCCCCTCTCGTGACCGGGGCGACGGCGATCGTCGACGAAGCGGACTTCGACGCGCAGCGTTGGTACCGCATCCTCACGGAACAGGCCGTCGACGTGTTCTACACCGCACCAACGGCGATCCGAATGCTGCGACGAGTCGGAGCGGACGTGGCACCCGCCGAGTTCGGCGACCTCCGCCTCGTGGCGAGCGTGGGCGAACCGCTCGACGCAGAGTCGGTCACGTGGGCGACCGGTGTGTTCGGTGTGCCAGTGCTGGATACGTGGTGGCAGACCGAGACCGGGGCGATCATGATCGCGAACCGACGGGGCGACGTGGTGCGGCCGGGGTCGATGGGGCGGCCGGTTCCCGGGATCGACGTGGCACTCCTGGAGCGCGACGTCGACGGGGATCTGGTCCTCGAACCCGACGGTGCGCTGCGATTCGTCGACGACCCGGAGCAGTCCGGCGAGATCGCACTGCGTGCCGGCTGGCCGTCGATGTTTCGCTCGTACCTCGATCGGGACGACAAGTACCGGTCGTGCTTCGTCGGACCCGAACAGGACTGGTACCGCTCCGGTGACCTGGCCCGGCGCGACGAGGACGGATATTTCTGGTTCGTCGGACGCGGAGACGACGTCATCAAGACCGCAGGGCACCTGATCGGCCCGTTCGAAGTCGAGGCCGTCCTCGACGAACACGAAGCGGTCGCCGAGTCAGCCGCAATCGGCACACCCAATCCGACCGTGGGGGCGATCATCAAGGCCTTCGTCATCCTCCACGAGGGTCACGAACCCGACGACGAACTCCGTACCGAGTTGATGGCGCACTGCCGGCGTCGCCTCGGGGCCGCCGTGTCTCCCCGAGAGATCGAGTTCACGGACGACCTCCCACACACACGCAGCGGCAAGATCATGCGACGGTTGCTCAGGGCGAGAGAACTGGGCGAGGACGAAGGTGACACGTCGTCGCTCGAAGCACCGTCGGGTTCGATCGGAGCGCAGCGATGAACTGCTTCAGACTCGATGGGCTCGATGACGCAACGGCGCTGGAACTCCTCGGCGACATGATCCGCATCCGGGTGTTCGAGGAACGCTGCGCGGAGCTGTACGCCGACGCCAAGATCCGGGGCTTCCTCCACCTGTACATCGGCGAGGAAGCGGTCGCCGCCGGTGTCATGAGCGCTCTCACCCCGGACGACAACGTGCTGGCCACCTACCGCGAACACGGCCATGCGCTCCTACGCGGAGTGCCGGCCGAGTCGATCATGGCCGAGATGTTCGGCAAGGCCACCGGATGCTCGGGTGGCCGCGGTGGATCGATGCATCTCTTCGACGCCGAACGGCGCTTCTACGGTGGCAACGCGATCGTCGGAGGTCACCTTCCGCTCGCCGTCGGTTTGGCTCTCGCCGACAAGATGGTGGGGCGCACCGGTGTGACGGCATGCTTCTTCGGGGAAGGCGCCATGGCCGAAGGGGAGTTCCACGAGGCACTCAACATGGCGGCGCTCTGGAATCTGCCGGTTCTGTTCTGCTGTGAGAACAACCGGTACGCGATGGGCACGTCGCTCGAGTCGAGCGAGTCCCAGGTCGATCTGGCGATCAAGGCAGCGGCCTACTCCATGCCCGCATGGGCGGTCGACGGTATGGATCCGCTCGAGGTGGCCCGCGCCGCCCGCCATGCGACCGGCATGATCACCGCCGGTTCCGGCCCCGTGTTCGTCGAGTTCCAGACGTACCGGTTCCGTGCGCACTCGATGTTCGACCCGGATCTGTACCGCAGCACCGAAGAGGTCGACCAGTGGAAGCAACGCGATCCGATCCCCGCCCTCGCCGAGTGGCTCGTCGAACACGGTCGCGCCGACGACATCGAGATCGCAGCACGGTGGGAGGCGGCTCGGTCGGAGACCGATCGAGCCGCCGCGGCCGCAGAGGCCGGTCCGCTCGAACCGCTCGAGGGGTTGACGGACCACGTCACAGCGCCTGCTCGCACACCGGACCGGATCGGAGCAGGACGATGACGCAGACCATTCCCCTGAACGCGGCCGGCGATGACACCACGACCATCGAGACCACGTATCGCGACGCGATGAGAACGGCGATCCGCCAGGCGATGCTCGACGACGAGCGCGTCTTCGTGATGGGCGAGGACGTCGCCGACTACGGCGGCACCTACGCGGTCACCAAGGGACTCCACGAGGAGTTCGGTCGAGATCGCGTCCGCAACACTCCGCTGTCCGAGTCCGGCTTCGTCGGCGCAGGCATCGGTGCAGCACTCGGCGGCATGCGTCCGATCGTCGAGATCATGACCGTGAACTTCAGCCTGCTCGCCCTCGACCAGATCGTCAACACTGCCGCAACGTTGAGGTACATGTCGGGTGGCCAGTTCGGCGTTCCGTTGGTGATCCGGATGACCACCGGAGCCGGCCGACAACTCGCGGCACAGCACTCCCACAGCCTCGAAGCCTGGTACGCACACGTTCCGGGTCTCAGAGTCGTGGCACCGACCACCATCGACGACGCCCGCTGGATGTTGCCCACGGCACTCGCCGATCCCGACCCCGTCATCATCTTCGAGCACAACGCGCTCTACGCCAAGCGTGGCGTGCTCGACAGCGGCAGAGGGCCGGTGGACATCGAGCGGGCGGCCATCCGCCGAGCGGGTGACGACGTCACGCTCGTGGCATCGGCGGGAATGGTCGACAAGGCAGTTGCGGCGAGCGACCAGCTCGCCGAACTCGGCATCTCCGCCGAGGTCATCGACCTGCGCTCGCTGCGGCCCCTCGACGCCTCGACGGTGCAGACGTCGGTCGAGCGCACTCACCATGCCGTCGTGATCGACGAAGGGTGGAGGACCGCAGGGCTCAGCGCCGAGCTCAGCGCGTCGATCACCGAGCGGTGCTTCTGGACGCTCGACGCTCCGGTCAGACGCGTCGCTGCCGCGGAGGTCCCCATTCCGTACGCCTCACACCTCGAGCAGCACGCGATTCCGCAGACAGACGACATCGTCGACGCCACGACACGACTCCTGGAGACCGGCAGATGACCGACACCGAACTGTTTTCATATGCCATGCCGTCGCTCGGCGCCGACATGGACGAGGGTGCCGTCATCGAGTGGCTCGTCGAGGTCGGCGACACGGTCGAACGTGGTCAGGTCGTCGCCAGGGTCGAGACGGAGAAGTCCGACATCGACATCGAGACCTGGCGAGGCGGCACCGTCGCCGAGATCGTGGTGGGTGCGGGTGAGACGGTCCCCGTCGGGACCGTGCTGATGCACCTCCATGCGAACGGGGCCGAACACGGCCCGACGCCGCTGCCATCGCCGGCACCGACGGCGAAGCCGAGGGAGGAGATCAGCTTCCCCCTGGAACGGGACAACTCGTCGAGGGGGCCACGACCCGCTCCGGCCGATCGAGCCCCCCGGGTTCCCCACGAGACGGTCTGGGCCAGTCCGCTCGCCCGCCGGCTGGCAGGCGAACGAGGAATCGCGCTCCTCGACATCGACGGCACCGGCCCAGGTGGTGCGATCCGATCGAGCGACCTTCCCGAGCTCGCTGCGTTGCAGGCCCACTCCGATCACCCACCGACCGCAGCTCACGAGAACGAACCGCGCAGCCGAACGGAACGGATACGTTCGGTGATCGCCGTGCGAATGGCACGGTCGAATGCGGAGATCCCGCACTACCGACTGCAGTACGACATCGATCTCGGTCCCTTGACGGCTCATCTTTCGACGGTCAACGCCGAACGACCCATCGGTGAGCGGATCGTTCCGGCCGCGGCACTCGTTCGTGCGGTCGCACTCACCGCACAGCGCCACCCCGAACTCAACGGGACCTGGCGCGACGGACGGTTTCGACCGGGTCTGGCGGTCAACGTCTCGGTGGCGATCTCCCTGCGAGGTGGTGGGCTCGTGACACCCACCATCCGCCACGCCGATGACGTGACGCTCGACGAGACGATGCGCCTGCTACGCGAGTTCACGACCGTCGCTCGGACCGGGACGTTGCGGTCGGAGTGGACCGCCATCACCAGCTCCATCACGGTGACCAACCTCGGAGATCGAGGCGCCGACCTCGTCCACGGCCTGATCTCACCGCCCGAGGTCGCGCTCGTCGGGTTCGGACGCATCGCCGAGCGACCCATGGTCGTCGACGGTGTCGTCGTGGCGCGACCCGTCGTGATCGCGACCCTGGCCGCCGATCATCGCGCCACCGACGGTGCGATCGGAAGTCGTTTCCTGTCCACACTGGCCAACACACTGCAGCATCCCGAGCAGCTATGAACCCAGGACCGACCGAACACGATCTGAGATCCATCGTCGTGAGCGTGATCACGGCCACGGCGCCCGACGTCGCCGACGACATCGCCACGATCGGCGACGACGTCGACCTGTTCGAAGAGTTCGGCCTCGACTCGATGGACCGGATGAACATCATGACGTCCCTGTCGGAGTCGACCGGTGTCACGATTCCCGACGAGCAATACCCTCGCCTCAACACGATGAACGACCTGATCGGACACCTGTCGTGACCGTCACACCAGGTCACACGTGGACGATCGGACACGACGGCTCCCCGGCGCCTCACATTCAGCGGAGTGGGCGCTCGCCCACGTCGATGGCCGGTCGACCGAACTGGTCCTGGTCCTGGTCCTGGTCCTGGTCCTGGTGCGGTGTTGGCAACTGACCGCTGGCGACTTCCGATTGGCGAGGGACCAGATCGCAGACTTCGCGCCGACCGAAGTCTGTGACGACTTCGGCGACCTCGTCGCCCGAGCGAAGCAGTCGGGCGCCGACGTCTCGCAGCGGATCGTCGTCGGAGGTGCTGCACGGCATCACAGCCGGGTCCCAGTGGCCGCCACGCCCAACGCAGACGGCGGCTTGTCGACGACTGATTGTGACCTTCGGGCCCGCTGGCCACTCGGGCAACTGGAACTGCGAGCGGCACATCATGGTCCGGTGCAAGTGACGTCGGACTCTGGTCTCCAGTCGACGCTTCGCGTCGACTGGAGCCATGGCGACGATCATCGAGTGCAGCGGACTGGTCAAGACCTTCGGTGCGACCTCGGCCCTCGACGGCTTGGATTTGCGGGTAGCCCACGGTGAGGTCCACGGATTTCTCGGCCCGAACGGTTCCGGCAAGACGGTCACCATCCGGGTACTCCTCGGCTTGCTGCGACAGAACGACGGTGAGGCGCGATTGTTCGGAGCGGATCCGTGGAAACATGCCGTCGCGCTGCACCGACGGCTCGCGTACGTTCCGGGCGACACCAACCTGTGGCCCAACCTGACAGGTGGGGAGATCATCGATCTCCTCGGCGACCTGCGCGGCGGGCTCGACGAGACGCGGCGCGATGACTTGATCGAACGGTTCGATCTCGATCCGACCAAGAAGGCGCGGGCCTACTCGAAGGGCAACCGGCAGAAGGTCGCACTCGTCTCTGCGCTCGCGTCCGACGCCGAGTTGCTGATCCTCGACGAACCCACCGCTGGTCTCGACCCGCTGATGGAGGCGGTGTTCCAGGACGTCGTCCTCGACGTCGTGGCGAACGGCCGGACGGTGCTGCTGTCGAGTCACATCCTCGCCGAAGTCGAGAGGCTCTGTGACCGCGTCACGATCATCCGCAAGGGCCGTGCAGTGGAGAGCGGGTCGCTGGCCGATCTGCGTGTCCTGTCACGCACCACGATGACGGCCGGTATCGACGGAGACAGCAGTGCGATTGCGGACCTGGCGGGTGTCCACGAGTTCCGGCGCGACGGGAGCCAGGTGACGTTCGAGGTCGATCACGGCGCGATGTCCGATGTCGTTCGCCACCTCGCCACGTTCGACGTGTCATCGCTCTCGAGCACTCCGCCAACGCTCGAGCAGTTGTTCCTTCGTCACTATGACGACGAACTTCGCTCACTGTCGGAGACGACATGACCATCGACGCTGCCCCCACGGCGTCTTGCTTCGCTGTTCCTTCGGCTCCGGTCGACGCGCGTATCACCGACACGCTCGTCGGCACTCGCCGGTTGATGCGTCTCGTGCTGCGTCGCGACCGCGCTCGGCTGTCGCTGTGGGTCGTCGGTCTGGTCGGGCTGATGGCGGTGTCGGCTCGAAGCATCGCGTCGCTCTACGAGACGCCGGGGCAGATTCGCACCTACGTCGACACCGTCGGTGACAACCCGGCGCTGGTCATGTTCGCCGGGCCGGGGTACGGCTTCGACGACGCCACGGTCGGCGCGATTCTCGTGAACGAGACCTCACTGTGGGTCGCACTCGCGGCCGCACTGATGAACGTGTTCCTCGTGGTCCGTCACACTCGGACCGAGGAAGACACCGAGCGCCTCGATCTGGTCGGTTCCCTGGTCGTCGGTCGACACGCTCCGGCTGCGGCAACTCTGCTGGTGGCCGGGATGGCCAACCTGGCCGTCGCTGTCGGCTGCACCGTCGCGGCGATCGCGTTCGGCTTCGCGACCGCCGGCTCGATCGCCCTGGGTGCGTCGATCGGTCTGACCGGTTTGGCATTCGGCGCTGCATCGGCCGCCGGTGCGCAGGTCGCCAGCACGGGGCGGTCAGCGCTCGGTGCGTCGGTCGGGCTCGTCGGGCTGGCGTTCGTCGTCCGCGGCATCGGCGACGTCGCTGCACCGGCGCTGTCGTGGAGCACCCCGTTCGGTTGGGGTCTGGGCGTGCGCGCGTTTGCGGGGGAGCGGTGGTGGACGCTGCTGGGTCTGGTCGGGTTCGCCATCGGGTTGTTCGTGTTCGCCGTGTGGCTGTCTGCTCGCCGTGATCTCGGGAGCGGTCTGTTGTCGCAGCACACTGGACCTGCCACTGCGTCGCCATCCACACGCCGACCGCTCGGACTCGCCGTGCGGATCCAGCGAGTCGTGTTCGTGGGATGGGCGGTCGGCATCGTGGCGGCCGGATTGGTGTACGGGTCGCTCGCCGACGAGATCGAGGCGATGGTGGCGGACAATCCGGAACTGGCCGACTATTTCGCCGGTGCCGGCGGTGCGACCCTGGCCGAGTCGTACCTCGCGACGACGATGCAGATGATGGCCCTCGTCATCGGCGGCTACGCCATCTCGGCGACGCTGCGGACACGACACGGAGAGATCCGCGGAACGGCGGAGTCGATGCTCGCCACACCCCTGACCCGCTGGTGGTGGGCGGGGAGCACCCTCGTGGTCGCAACGGTGACCAGCCTTCTGCTCGTCGGCGTGGCCGGCCTGACGATCGGGATGTCCTACGCAGCGTCGGTTGGCGACTGGTCGGAGATCGGCACGATGATGGTTGCGGCGTCCTCGGTCGCCCCGACGGTGCTCGTTCTCATCGGGGTGGCCACCATGCTGTTCGGGTGGGTGCCTCGCGCCACGGTCGCTGCGTGGGGCGTATTGGCCTTCGTCGCGATCGTCACGCTGTTCGGACCGGTGCTGCGGCTTCCCGACTGGGTGGTCGATCTCTCACCGCTCGCTCGGATGTCCGCCGTGCCGGCAGAAGACTGGAACACGACGTCCGTCGTCGTGATGATGGTGGTGGCCGCTGCGCTGGTCGCTGTCGGATTGGTCGGCTTCGCCCGCCGTGACCTCGCCACCGGGTGAGCCGTACGAGCTCGTGCTCGCTGCGACATCACCGGTGATCTCCGTTCCGAACCAGGCGGGTGGGTCGAAGACCGATGGACGGGTCGACTACGGTCCGGACCCGAAACCCACCGCAACGCGCTCACAACGACACGACCAGAACGGTCCATCGGGTGCCCGAGATCGGCACGTTGGATCGGTTGATCTGCTCATGATTGATCAACGAGCGGACTTCGACAGGGGGACACGCTCGGACGACGGTCAGCCGCCGCGCAACCAGTCGGGGTCGACGGCGATCTCCTCGGCGGTCATGCCGTAGTAGTCGGCCACCTCGCGAAGCCGTTCCTCACCACGTCCCAGGGTGAAGCGATGCCCGTCGGGATCGATCAGTGTGAAGTCGCGCATGCCGTTCGGACGAGAATCGACAGGTTCGACGATCACGGCACCGGCCTGTTCGTACTCGGCCCACAGCGAGTCGGGGTCCTCGACGTACACGTACGCGGACTGGATCGGTGGCCGTTCATCGCCGTGCCACGCAATGAGCAGGAACATCTCGATTCCTCCGCTCGCCACAGCGGCGATCGCACCATCCGATGTCCGCCAGGCGGCGCGGAATCCGAGGACTTCTTCGTAGTACCGCTCGGAGCGATCGAGATCGGTGACCGGGATCCGGGGCATCACGTGGAGCCAGGCCGACAGGTCGGTGCGGGTGTCGGTGGCGGTCATGGTGTCGTCCTTCGTGTGCGAGTCGACGGCATGCAGGAGTTGGCGGGTTTCGTCGAGACGGGCCTCGAGTCGAGCCCGATGCACACGGAACAACTCGTGGCGCTCCGCGTCGCTGGTTCCCTCGAGGAGCCGACGGATGTCGGCGAGCGGCATGTCCATGGACCGCAACAGCGAGATCGCGCGTCCGGCACCACTCTGGCCTGTGTTGTAGTGGCGGTAGCCCGACTCCGTTCGGCCTTCGGGGACCAGGAGGCCGAGGCGGTCGTAGCGGCGGAGTTGCGGCACACTCAACCCGACGAGTTCGCCGAATGCGCCGATCTGGAGCTGCTCGCCGTTGTCGCTCATGGAGTCATCTTGACGGCCTCACCCGCAACAGGGTCAAGGCTGCGCCTTCGAAACTGCGAGCACAGATCAACGAAGTGGAACACACCCGGCCAGCGATCAGATCGGCACCGATGCGAGGGGCAACCTGCGCGAGATTGCTCGGGCAGGTTGTTGGCCGACCGGCGGACCCTGACGCTCTTCCGGTCACCATGCAGCGGCGTGGATGAAGCTGGCAGCCGGTCGCTCCAGCCACTGAGTGGTTCTCATCACCAACGCCATGTCGGCAAGCTTGGCGGATCGCAGATTCGTGAGCCTGTTCGCCGAGCAATCGAGTTCCGCCGCCAACCCATTCCAGGTCAGGCCCTTGTCGCGACGGGCGACATTGAGCGCAGCGTGCAACTCGCTGAGATCGAAACGCATCAGTCGGTCAGGCCCGACCCTGGGGAGCTGCGTCGGACGACCCCCGACGACAGACCCGGCGACGAAGTCCTCCGGGGCTCGACCGAGCCAGCGCAGCAGAAGCAGCGCGTACTGACACGATGCTGCTCCTCGCATCTCCAGACGCGACAGTGCTCCGCCTCAAATCGGATGATCATTCCGGTGTGCGTTGAGTTCGCTGGACTGTTGCCACAAGGCGTCAGCGAGGTCGTACCACCCCATCTTCCGTGCACGACGCTCGCTGTCGACGGCACACATGAACGCATCGAAGTCGAACGAAGCTTTCGACGTCACGATCGTGACCGTAGCGGTCCGTCCGATGTGCCGACGGACGCCAGGTGCCCAGCAGCGAACAGGTCGTCCATGAAGACGCCAGAGCCGCGGAAGTCGGCAACCGACGACGACCGGTCCGCAGCGCCGATGGGCGTCCAGGTCGTGGGACCGAAGCGCTTCCTCCGTCGGCTGCTCTGCTTAACGGGGAGGCTCGACCAGCTCGCAGAGTCGCTGCACCTCGAACAGGTGACGATGATCATCGACGAACCAGCAGCGACTCACCTGGTCGTCTCTCGAGCGAAATACTGCGCTGCTCTCTTCAGGATCTCACGATCCTGTTTCAGCTCGGCGTTCTCCTGACGCAGCCGTTTCAGCTCCGCTCGCTCGTCTTCGGACAACGCACCGGGAGCGCTTCGCTTCTGATGCTCCTTGACCCACGCAGCGAGCGAGCCGTCCGCGATACCGAGCGACTTGGCGACCTGGGCTCGGGGCCGGTCTCCCGTGAGGAACAGCTCGACCGCTTCTCGACGGAACTCTTCGGGATACTTCGATGGACCACCCATGAGGGCGCCTCCTTCCTCCGCACACAATCGCGTAGAGATCGGTGTCCATCACAGAGGGGCAACATCACCTCGAGAAGAGGTGATCATGCCGACCAGCTACCGGCCCGGGCCAGTCACCCTGCAATCCGACGACGGCGTTCGGGGATCTGCGAGGAGAGATCACATGGCGGCATGGCAGACACGTCGAAGAACGGACCCGTCAGTCCGAGAGGTCGAACGCCGCGGCCCAGAGGTCGTTCTCGGCATAGAGACCAATGACCTGCTCGAGGTCGAAGCTCACGCCGTCGGAACCATCTTCGACAGCGCACGCAATCCACCAATCCGCGCCAGGCAGCCCTGCCGAGACGTACGCACGACACCCAGGTTCCGGCGGCACAGCGGAATCCCTTGCCCGGCATGAGACCCCGCCGTGCGCCGGCTCCCAGAGAACGACGCCGCCATCGACCGGCGTGGAGACCACGACTGCGTCGAACCATCGCCACACCACGACCTCGGGAACGTCCGGACCCGAGGTGACGGCGACCAGATGACCAGGCGCGACCCCCGTTCCATTCGTGGACGGGGAAACGTGGCGGAGAATCGAACCTCGACGACCTCAC
The DNA here is from genome assembly GCF_039969435.1 of Ilumatobacter sp. Classification (GTDB taxonomy): domain Bacteria; phylum Actinomycetota; class Acidimicrobiia; order Acidimicrobiales; family Ilumatobacteraceae; genus Ilumatobacter_A. Next base: position 386,412 of record NZ_JBDVNU010000017.1, on the reverse strand, counting down.
CGTCGGCCCACACCCGACACGCTCGTTCGTCGACGGACAGGACCCGGTACGCACACAGATGCGGAGTCGTCATCTCCACATCCTCGCATCAGAGCAATCCGACCTACTCGCACGTCTGGCCGCGACGAGCCACTCGGCCGCAGACCCCCGTCCGTCCGTCAGGGATTGAGGAAGCCGCTGACGCCGACGGTCAAGTCACCTGATGACGGATCATCGGCGAAGACGAACGCAAGGCTGGCTTCGTTCCCGGGCGCCAGGAAGTCGACGGTCTGATCCCCGGCGGTCGTTTCACCGTCCACCACGAGTTCGGCGTTCACCTGGACGTTCGCAGCGGTCCGTCCGCCGGTGTTCCTGACGACGACAGTCACATGGAACTCGTCACCGACCTGTTCGACGGCTTCGGTCGACGCCACTGGAGCCGGCGGGTCGTCCTTGTCCGGCCCCAGGAACAGAATCACACCGACGACGACCGCAAGAACTGCGGCGCACAGAGCGAGGGTGACCGACTCGGCGAGCGTGCCTTCCGATCTCACAGCGCCAGTCTCCCGGCCGCTCCGCCGATGGTCGCCGGAAATCCGAGAACGATCATCTGGTCGAGGAGGTTCGATGCCGGCCACACGTCGCGTTGGAACAGCCAGAGCAGGAACGCCGCGACGACGAGGGATGCGAGATACGTCACGATCGTCTCGACACCCGGCGTCTGGAAGATCCCCTCCTGTTCGTGTCGGTCACCCTGTCGGGCGAAGCCCGCAACGAACACGATGGCATACGACGCCACGAGGGAGGTGACGACCACGACCACGAGCCAGGGCGGGTCCATCGACGATGTCAGCATCGGAATCTCGTCCGTCGGAGCGATGCTCAACCCGACGAAGGCCGCACCCAACACCGTCGCTCCCAGCTCGGCGACGCTCGCATTCAGCGGCCTCGTCCCCGAACCGCTCGCGGACGCACCGCCCTCGTCCTTCTCATCGGACAGACCAGGTCTCCCCGACAGGAGGAATCTGGCGACACCGATGCCGAGGCAGAACGGCACCGACTCGTTGACGATCTTGCCCATCGCCGAGAAGGCGGATGTCTCGACGGTCACGACCCTCAGCATCCACAGAACCGTTGCCGACACCACGATGCCGATCGCGAGTGCTTTGACGCTGTCAGCCGCCGCATCTCGCAACCGCACATCCTGGGTACTCCGGAAACCGGCGGTGAGGTTGAGAACGATCAAGACCACGGCGAGGAGGGCCAGGATCAACAACATCTGCGGTGCGTCGGTGTGTTCTCCGACCCACCACAACTCCATGGTGTACAGCAGCGGGACGCCGAACAGAAGACCACCCGAGACGGCACGAACAACCGCAACCAGTTCGTCCTCCCACTGACCCCGGCTCGCGGAATCACGCGCCCGCACGGTGCCGACACTGTCGCCCTCCTCAGTCACCACGGTCGGTGATCCTAGGGATCGTCTCGCAGTCCGCTGCTGGGAGCGCGTTCGGTGGTGCGTCGATTCGGTTCGGACCGTTCACGGCGGTCCGTGTGTCGCTGGCTGCTGCGGGTTGGCTCCTTCGGACGCCGTCGTCGTGGAGGGGGCTGAGCCCGGCGCGCAGAACGAGAACTGGAGCGATCTTTCTGCGGGATGTCGCTTCGACGACGTCGGTGTCGAGCTCGTGCTGGAGATTGGGCGTGGACACGACGATGAGTGATGCGCCGGCGAATGCAGGGGTCACGTCAGCAGCAGTGCTCCCCTCGGCGACGACGACGATGTCGTCGAACCGGTCGGTGGTCGCTGGTCGAATGGCGACGGCTCGTACACGACGTCGGAGCCCCTTGGAGATGCTGAGAGCCAACTCGATGGCGGCCACGTCGGTTGGTTCATCCGGGAGCCAGACTGCGACGGGTCCGTCGCTGAGGGTGGCGACGGCTTCTGCGTTGAGGACGACCAAGATGTCGGCATGGTTCGACCGGAGCAGGTCGCCGACGAGGCCCCCGAATGGGCGGTCGCGTCGGTATGGATCGTTCGATCCGACGATGAGAATGTCGATCGCCTGTTGTCGAGCGAGCACGCTCAGATCAGTGCTCGAGTCGGTGCCGATGCGGGTGACGATCTCGGTACCGACGCCGTCGTCCTCGAGTTCTCTGGCGAGTCGTGTGAGGTTGGCTGCCGCAGCGCTGGTGGCGATGCGATCGCTGAGACGCAACGTCAGCCGCTCCCGCGCCGGTGGTGGGATCACAGACGCCAGCACGACCCGGAGCGTCTGCCCATTGTCGCCACGCAACCAGCTCGCGACCCGGATGAGCGAACGTGCGGCGTTCGGGTCGGCGACTCCGACCATTGCTCGTCGACCGGCGTAGTCGCGACGAGCGGCATCCAGGTGATGGCGCGTCTTGATGTCGCGTTCGACCATCTTCCTCGGGTAGAGCACGGACAGGATCGGAGTCGTCATGAACGTGGTGAGCAACGCCATCAGCACCATGATCGTGAAGAGTGCAGGGGAGATGACGCCGAGTTCCATCCCGATCGTCAAGATGACGATCTCGGTGATGCCGCGAGCGTTCATCAGCACGCCGATCACTGCCGACGAGCGGAGTGACTCGCCCGCTGCGAGCCCGGCGATCAACGACCCGCCGATCTTGCCGCCGATCGCGACTGCGACGATGAGTCCGGTGAGCAGCCAGAGTTCGCGGCCGGACACGAGACCGATCTGGGTGGAGAGTCCGACGACCGCGAAGAAGATCGGCAGGAGCAACAAGACCGTGACGTCTTCGAGCCGATCGACGATGCGCGTCGTGATCGAGGGAGCGCGAGGAAGGATCGCTCCGAACATGAACGCACCGAAGATGGCGTGGATGCCGATGAGTTCTGTCGTCCAGGCCGAGAGGAACAGCCCGACGATCACGAACGACATGGCCGAGGCACCGACGGGTTCGTGTCTGCCCCGTGTCTGCAACAAGCGTTTGGCAGTCGGCTGCACGACGGACACCATCGTCGCCACGAAGGCGAGTGCGAATCCGACGGTCAGGATCGCATCCGTCGGGCCGCCCGCCTTCACGATCGCGACGACAACGGCCAGTACGCACCATGCAGTCACGTCGTCCACCGCAGCACACGCGATCGTGATCGCTCCGAGCCGCGTCTTGTTCAGGCCGGAGTCCGACAGGATTCGAGCGAGCACGGGAAATGCCGTGACCGCCATCGCTGCACCCATGAAGAGGGCGAAGCCAGTGAAGTCGCCACTGCCGACCAACGGGTAGACGAGGAGTGCCGAGCCGAGGCCGAGCACGAGCGGCACCACGATCGAATAGTGGCTGATCAACAACGCCGTGTGACCAGACCCGCGTATCAGCGCATGATCGAGCTCGAGGCCGATCAGGAACATGAAGAAGATCAATCCGAGCTGAGCGAGCACCCCGAGCACCTCGGTCACCGACGTCGGGAACAGGTAGGCGGTGATCCCCGGGAACACCAACCCGAGCAAACTCGGCCCGAGAATGATCCCGGCGGTGATCTCGCCGATCACCCGTGGTTGGCGGATGAGTCGGAACGCTGATCCGACGAGCCGTGCAGTCACGATCACCGCAGCCACGGCCAGCAGGATCCTGGAGAGCAACGCACCACCGGTCAGGCGTTCGGACGTCGACGTCGACTCCTGCGTGGCGTCGGCGCCGACGACACTCAGCGCCAACCGAGCGCCCTCCACCCGTGCGACCCCGGTGAGACCGACGCCCTCGGCCACCACGATGTCGACGAGGACCTCGACGCGGCCGAGGTCCGAGTCGGCGCGACACCAACCCGACAACGTTGCAGCGCCCGACGTTCGGTCCATGCGACCATCCACCAGGAGTGGCCCGATTCCCGTGTCGATTCGATCGTCGACCTCGTGAATCTGCAGGAACACCCCGGATTGGACGAGCGCCACGCTCTCGCCGAGGCACTGCTCTGCGCCGGCACTCACTTCGCCCCGCGGCGGCGCCTGTGGTGCTCCGGACAGGTCGTTTCCGGCCGGGAGCACCAACAACAGTCCGACTCCGAGGACGACGAAGATGCTCGCATAGGCAACGGCGGCCACCCAGCGCCTCGACGAGTTCACTTCACGGCCCCGTCGAGTCCGCAACGGCGCTGGACGCCGTCGACCTCGTGATCGACCTCACCGCCCGATGCGTCGTCTGGTTCCCGGGAACACCTGGGGTGTCGGTTTCGGCTCGCATCGGTCCTCAGCGAGACGTGAGTTGTCGTTCCGACACTCCAGTGTCGGCTTCCAGTTCGGTGCTGCGCTTCGAGTAGAGCACGGCGCCGATCAGCACCACGAGCGACACGCCGGCGATCGCGTAGCCGGCGGGCTCCGGACTCGACACGATCGGATTGTCCTCGTCGATGTTCGACAAGGCGATGATCGCCGGCAGGATCAGCAGCGACACCAGGTTCATCACTTTGATCAGGGGGTTGAGGGCGGGACCGGCGGTGTCCTTGAACGGGTCACCGACGGTGTCGCCGATGACTGCCGCCTTGTGTGATTCGGATCCCTTGCCGCCCTCGTGGCCGTCCTCGATGTACTTCTTGGCGTTGTCCCATGCGCCTCCCGCGTTCGACATGTAGTTGGCCATCAGCTGACCGGTGAGGATGACGGCAGCGAGGAACGCCCCCAACGCCGTGTAGCCCACACCGAAGCCGATGATGACGGGAGTGAGCACGGCGAGCAGCGCCGGCGTGGCGAGTTCGCGCAGAGATGCTTTGGTACAGATGTCGATGACCGGTCCGTAGTCGGGTTGGCGTTCGCCGGACATGATCTTTCCGTCGGCGAATTGGTTGCGGACCTCCTGCACGACGACGCCGGCCGTGCGCGAGACGGAGCGGATCGCAAGGGCCGAGAACAGGAAGCTGACCGATCCGCCGACGAGTAGACCGATGAAGACCTTGGGGTCGGCGACGTTGATCGGGACCGCATCGAACACTCCCCTCGCGGTGCCGTTGAGTTCCTCGACCAGAGCTGCGGGAAGGGTTTCGCTGGCCGCCGTCTCGATGTAGCTGGCAAAGATCGCAACCGCTGCGATCACGGCGGAACCGATCGCGAATCCCCTTCGTGACGGCCTTGGTCGTGTTGCCGACGGCGTCGAGGCTGACCATGATCTTCTCGGCCTCGCCTTCGAACTCGCCGGACATCTCGGCGATCCCCGCTGCGTTGTCGGCGACCGGGCCGAAGGTGTCCTCCGAGACGATCACGCCGGTGGTCGCCAACATGCCCATGCCGGTGAGGGCCACGAGGTAGAAGGAGAACTGGAGGTTCCCGCCGCCGAGGGCGAGTGCCGTGCCGATCGCGATCGCGATCGCGATGATGGCGTAGACCGACGACTCCATCCCCGACGCCGTCCCCGACAGCACGGTGGTGGCCGGTCCCGTGCGTGTCGCTGCGGCGATCTCCTGGACCGGCGCGTACTCGGTGCCGGTGAAGTACTCGGTCAGGCGACTCACGACCTGAGCGAGCACGAGCCCGATGACCACGGCGCCGAAACACTTCCAGCCCTCGTTGGCGTTGTCGTTGCCCACATACAGCAGCGCGACCAGAGCGGTGCCGACCACGGTGATGATCCCGGCGGTGAGGAACCCACGGTTGATCGGCTTGAGCGCGTTCGTCTCACCCTCCTTGGCACGCACCGCGAACACACCGGCGATCGATGCAATGACCCCGACCGCTCGGGCGGCGACCGGGAACACGAGCCCGAGCGCCGGGTTCGCGCCGATCGCAGCGAACGCCGGGACGCCCAGGATGATCGACGCGACCAACGTCACCTCGTACGACTCGAAGAGGTCTGCAGCCATACCGGCGCAGTCACCCACGTTGTCACCCACGTTGTCGGCGATCGTCGCCGGGTTACGCGGGTCGTCTTCAGGAATGCCCGCCTCGACCTTGCCGACCAGATCAGCGCCGACATCGGCGGCCTTCGTGAAGATGCCCCCGCCGACTCGCAGGAACAGCGCGATCAGCGAACCGCCGAATCCGAAACCGACGAGGATCGCAGAGCTCGTGTTCTGGAACAACAGGATGATCAACGTCGCCCCGAGCAGGCCGAGACCGACGGTGAACATGCCCGCCACGCCACCCGTGCGGAACGCCACCTTGAGCGCTGCGGGCAGAGACCCCGACTTCGCCGCCGCCGCGGTTCGAACGTTGCCACGTGTCGCCAGGGTCATGCCGATGTACCCGGTGAGCCCCGACAGGAACGCCCCAGCGACGAACGCGATCGTGCGGTACGCGCCCGACTCCATCCGCGACAACGCAATGACACCGTCGGGTTTGAGCACCTCGGTCGAAGTGAGGAACACGATGGCCGCGACCGGAATCATGATCACCGCAATCGTCTTGAACTGCCGGCTCAGATAGGCAGCGGCACCGACCTGGATCGCCAACGCGATCTCGATCATCTTCGGGGTGCCCTGCTCGGCGGCGAGAACACCCCGCATGAGCCCGAACCCGACCGCAATCGCAGTCAAGGCTGCGAGAACCGAGAAGAACAGCACCGTCATCTCGCCGCCGCCCAACACGAACTGTTGGTAGCCGCCTTCTGACGCGACGATTGTTGTGAACACGGTTGTCCCCCTGCGTTGGTCGACACCGGCGAATGCCGGTGTGTGTCCCACACGGCCTCAGCCGTGCCTCACGCGGATCCAGCCCCGCTACGTGAGTGACGAGAAGCTAGCCCACAACATCGCATCGGCGTCAAGTCATTGGTCGTTGGTCCAGGCACTCCAAGAAGCGATCGGTCCGAGCGCAACCGCCGCCCGTTCCTCAACGACCGACCAGCGGGTGCCAGATCAAGTCGCGGCCGGAAGCTTGCGCGGCCGGTACCCACGAACGGTTCCACGTCTGTCAGGGTGAAGTCCCCGCCATCAGGTCCGTAGATCACCAGGTCACGGAACATTTCGGTCAGCACTTCGGCCGATTGCCTCGCGAACCCCGCTTCGTCGGCATCGCAACCGGCGCCCGACCTCGTCGAACTGTTCAAGTTCACTCTCGCACCACACCCGTTGGCAAGATCCTCATATCCATGGCGTTGAAGGCCCGGGCCGGCGTCCACGAACTCGACCCCGACCAGGTCGTCAACCCGTCCGCTCGCGAGGCCGTCGGCGAGATCGCAAAGATCTGCGTCACGCCCACGCGGCGGCGCGCTCTTCGCCGCCCATCATCTGTTGCGTGCGCTCCTCCAGCCTCGACGCGAAGTCGATCGGCGCCGGCCAGTCGGACTCGGTGGTCGTGTGATACCAGAAAGACTCTCTCACCAGGTCGTCGTTCAACGCGGGGTCTCCATCGGCGACCGTCACCCCTCCGGCGTCCTCGGCTTCGCAGGTGACCTGGCAGTTCGGGCAACACTCCTTCGCTGAACGCCAGCGTTCCAGCCATGCCAGGTCGACAGTCCAGGAGTGGGAGCACTACCCACAGAGGAACTGCCGGTCCCGGTTGAAGTCGACTGGACGCTCCACCCGACGATTATCGCGCCGGCCGCACAGCGCTCGACGAGGATCTACCGCCCGATCCCAATCCGCGAGGGCTGTTCGAGGCGAAGTCGCTGGGGTCTTCGACCACGTCCTCTCGATGAACCCCGACTCCTGACTCCGCCTGAGAGGTCGGCAGAGATCTGAGAACCGTTCAGCGACGCCGTCGGAAGAGGACCGACCCGTCCGTGCGCATCAGCCGAACCGGACCGGCGTCGCTGTCACGTGACGAGCGAGCACAAGGGCTCCTACGGGTACGCAGGTGCAAGGAGCTCGGCCAATCGGTGCTGCCAGTTGTGCGGACCGCCGGAACGAGCGAGCCGATGTCCGATTGCGCCCGACGTTTCCCGTCCCACAGTCGACGGTCCGGCTGGTAACCGGGAAAGGGCCCCCGAGGGGTCCTATCCTTGCGCGTTGTCTTGCGAGAAACCTCGCAAGCCCCGCCTCTCTAGCTCAATGGTAGAGCAGTGGACTTTTAATCCATTGGTTCTGGGTTCGAGACCCAGGGGAGGCACCCGACACGATCTCCCACCGGCTCGTCATCCGCACCAGTCGGCTCCCCGCCGTTCCGTGCTCGCCAACTTTCGGGTGAGGGTGACGTATTGCGGTGCATGGATTCTGTCGGACGCGTACAGTTCTGCGTCATGCACCGGGCCACCGACACGCCACTGTTCAAGCGCCCGCTCGGTGGGATCGTCCTGGCCGTCCTCCTCGCTCTGGCCGCGCTCGTCGTCCCGACCGGCGGGGCCGACGTGGTCGGCGCCACCGCCCAGGACGATCTCGTCGTCGCATCGGGCTCGTTGGCGGGAAGTGCGTCGGCGTACAGGCCAGTCAACCCCGTCCGCATCCTCGACACCCGCACCGACGCCGGGATCAAGCGGGTGTACCGCAACTCGGCGTTCTCGATCGACCCGGTCACGAACACCGGCGTCGCGGACGCGGCCGGCGTGTCGCCCGGCGACATCACCGCCGTCATCGTCAACACCACCATGGTGCGCTCGGGTGGAATCGGCTTCGGCACGGTGTGGCCCACCGGCAGCCGGCGCCTCGCGACGTCCACCAACAACACCGAGTTCGCCGGGCACACCATCCCGAACCTCGTGATCGCCCCGCTCGGGCTCGACGGGAAGATCTCGGTGTACGCCTCGGCCGAAGCCGACGTGATCCTCGACGTGCTCGGCGTGTTCGTCGCGAGCGGTGCCGTCACGTCCGGCCGTTTCGAATCACTCGGTCCGACCCGCGCCTACGACTCGCGTGAAGGTGACCCCGAGATCCCGGCCAACGGCACCCAGGTCATCGACCTGAAAGGAGTCGGTGTCCCCGCCGACGCCACCGGCGTGGTCCTCAACGTCACCGCCGTCCGAAGCAAGGGTCGCGGCTACTACCGCGTGTGGTCGGCCGTCACCGCACCCCCGTCCCACTCGAGCATGAACGTCCTCGGCGTCAACTACAACGCCGGCAACCAGGTCATCACCGGTGTGAAGGACGGTCGGATCCAGGTGTTCTCCGACATCGGCGGCGGCCTCACCGTCGACGTCACCGGATACTTCACCGGCCCGTCGGCGGCATCGTCGACGGAGGGCCTCTTCGTGCCGTTCACCCCCGGACGCCTCCTCGACACTCGGGAGGCGTCGGGCCCCACCGGCGGCCAGCAGGTCGCCGGTGATCGCCTCCTCGCACTGCAGGTCGGCGGGCGCCTCGACGTCCCCGCCAACGGCGCCAAGGCCGTCGCCCTCAACCTCACCGCAGCGCGAGCTGCTGCCCGCGGTTTCGTCAAGGCATACCCCGGTGGCGCAGCCGCGCCCGGCACGTCGTCGCTCAACTTCACCAACCCCGGCCAGGTCGTGCCGAACCACGCCATCACGTCGCTCAACGCGTCGGGCGCGATCACGATCCAACCGAGCGTGAACACGCACGTGATCGTCGACGCCAGCGGATACTTCCTGGCTGCCGGCGCCCCGGTGCCGACAGGTGGATCGGCCGTCACCAAGACCGTCGTTCCGGGCTCCTTCGCGCCGGACGCCCTGCTGCCCGGGGACTCGCCGCCGAACGGTCCGTACGACTTCCTCTTCGATCGTGGTGTGTTCTTCGGGACCGGTCGTCGACCGAATCCGACGATCAAGGCTGCGTGGGACAACTGCCTGCCGCTGCGGTACGCGCTCAACGTCGATCTCGCCGAGAACGACCAGCAGATCCAGGTCCTGATCGACTCCGTCGAGGAGATGGAGGCCGCCACCGGCATCGACCTGCAGTTCGCCGGAGTCACCTCGGCCGGCATGAACATCGACGATCCGATCATCCTCCCCGAGAGCACCGGCGCACCGTTCCGGTATCTCCCGCCGGCCGACGGCGGCGGAACGGTCGACCTGGTGATCGGTTTCTCCGACCAGACCGACACACCCGAGCTGGCAGGTGGCGTGATCGGTGTCGGTGGCTCCCTCCGGAACCAGGTCGATGCCTCCGGGCGTGCACGACAGATCCGCGGCTTCGCAGTGATCGACCTGCCCGACCTGTACACCAGTGACGGACCCGCCGGGCCCATGACGCTGGGCCAGATCAAGGCCACGACCACCCACGAACTCGGGCACATGTTCGGCCTCGGTCACGTGGACACCAGCGCGAACGGCCGGGGTCTCAACGACACGTTCTTCTCCGACCTCGTGATCCGAGACCAACTGATGTTCCCGGCACTCGACCCGAGCAACGAGCCGGACTTCGACAACGGCGACCTGACGGGTCTGTTCGAGTTGTACGGCAACCGGCCGTGCAGCGGGTCGGGTGCACTCGGCGGCGACGAGAGCACCGGCGACGACATCGACTGGACCGACGTCACCGTCGTCAAGGTGCTCGACGACTTCTGACCCCGAGTCCGACCAGCCCCAGCGCCCTCGAGTCGGTCCCTCTGGTTCTGAATCGATCGGACCAACTGCCGTCCGAGTCAGGCCAAGTCGGTCCGATTGATTCAGAACAGATCGGACCAACCGCCGTCCGAGTCAGGCGAAGTCGGTCCGATTGATTCAGAACAGATCGGACCAACCGCCGTCCGAGTCAGGCGAAGTCGGTCCGATTGATTCAGAACAGATCGGACCAACCACCGTCCGAGTCGGTCCGAGTCGGTCCGATTGATTCAGAACAGATCGGACCAACCACCGTCCGAGTCAGTACAAGTCGGTCCGATTGATTCAGAACCAGAAGGACCGACTTGGTGCGGAGCTCCCGCCGGCGACGGCGTCCGTGGCTGTGTGCACGGACGTGGCAGGCTTCGACGATGACCGACCACGGCGAGATCGACGCAGCGTCCCTCGACGACGAGGGTCACGACGGCGCAGCGGCCTGTTCGGTCGAGATCATCGCGGACGCCTCCAAGGGCCTCGACGTGTGCGGTGACCTGTTCCGGCGAGAGCCGATCCGATCGACACCCGTCACCACGAGTCTGTACCCGGGACGAGCCAGCGCTCTGCTGCGGGTGTCGGCCGGTTCGGTCACCGTCGGTGTGGCAGCCGAGGAGGCCGAGGCGTACACCCTCACGCCGCTCGGCCCGGGCGCCGCTGCTGCGCTGGCCGACGTGTTGCCGATCGACCGACCGAGCACGTTGCTCGGTGCGGCGGGCGACGTGGCCGACGTGGCGGGCCGATGGACGGAGCGGTGCGACGGTGCCGTCGACACCGGACCGCTGTTCCGGTGGTACCGGCTGGGTGAGGCACCCGAGACGAGGAAGCACAAGGGCGCACTTCGAGCTGCGGGCACTGCGTCGATCGACCGTGCGGCGAGGTGGATGGTCGAGTTCGGTGTCGACGTCGGGTTGCCCGTGTCGGTCGACGCCGCGAGGACGAGGGTCACCGACGCGATCCACGAGGGGCGCCTCTTCGAATGGGTGATCGGTGACGAGGTCGTCAGCCAGGCGATCATCTCGCCCGCCCGATTCGGTGTGGTGCGCATCAACGGCGTGTACACCCCGCCACCGCTGCGCAAGGACGGCCACTCGAGCGCGATCACCGCTGCCGTGGCGACCCAACAGGTCGCTCGCCAGAAGGTCGACGACGTCGTGATCGACCAACCGGCGTCGACGGCGGTGACCAACCGGATGTACCGCCGACTCGGCTTCGCGTCCGCCTGGAACACGCTCGCCGTCCGACTCGTGCCGTGACGACGCAGGTTCGTTCCCGTGACGACCGCGCGCGGTGCACGCGTCGGTTCGCCACGGGTCCGACCCGCCCCGACACGAACGCGTCTCCGCTGACGACCGTCGGCCGACGGTCTCTAGAGTCGGGAACGTGACGTCGCTCGATTCCCGCCCTGCCCCCGGTTCCGTTCTCGGGACACGCGTGTTGCGGACGGAAGACCCTGCGTTGCTCACCGGCGAGCGGCTGTACGTGGCGGACCTCCCACTCGAAGGACGTCTGTACGCGTCATTCGTCGGGTCCGACGTGGCCCACGGAACGATCGAGTCCATCCACGTCGACGACGCCCTCGCCGTTCCCGGCGTGGTCCGTGTGCTGACCGCCGCCGATCTGGGCGTCGCGCCGCATCACGGGTTCGCACCGGTCGGGCCGGCGTTCCTGCGGCCGCCGCTCGCCGACGGCATCGTTCGTTTCGTCGGCGAGTCGATCGCCCTCGTACTCGGCGAGACACCCCAGGCTGCGGCCGACGGCGCCGACGCGGTGTGGGCCGAGATCGACCCGATGCCGACCGTGATCGACATGGAGGATGCGTTCGACGCCGACGCCCCGCTGCTGTTCCCCGACCACGGGTCGAACCGGGCGATCACCACCGTCGGCGACACCCTCGTCCCCGACTCCGCCCTCGATGCCGACGAGGTCCACGTCACGCGCGGTCGCTACGTCAACCAGCGGATGGCGGTCGCCCCGATGGAACCGGCGTGCTGCGCCGCCGAGGTCGACACCACCACCGGCCGCCTCACGCTGTGGGTCGCCAACCAGATGCCGCACACCGTGAAGCGTCAGCTCTGCGAGGCACTGTCGCTCGATGCCGACGACGTGCGCGTGGTCACGCCGCAGGTCGGTGGCGGGTTCGGCGGCAAGGCAGGTCTGTCCCACGAGTACTCAGCCGTGGCCGCCGCAGCCCGCTCGGTCGGCCGGCCCGTCGTGTGGGTGCCGCCGCGCAGCGACGACATGAAGACCTCGCTGCACGGCCGCGGTCAGATCCAGTACGTCGAGTTGGGGGTCCGCGACGACGGCACGTTCGCATCGATGCGCGTGCGTCTCGTCAGCGACGCCGGTGCCTATCCGAACGTGGGCGCGTACCTGTCGGGTCTGACGAAGAACATGGCGCAGGGCACCTATCGGTTCGACGACATCCAGTTCGACATCGCGGTCGCCGTCACCAACACGACACCGATGGGCGCGTACCGCGGCGCCGGGCGCCCCGAGGCCACGGCGATGCTCGAGCGCCTCATCGACCAGGCGGCGCTGGAGATCGGGATGGACCCGTTGGAGATCCGTCGTCGTAACCTGCTCGCCGACGACGTTTTCCCCTACACGACGATGATGGGGCCCGTCTACGACTCGGGTCGCTACTCCCTCACGCTCGACCAGGCTGCACGAGCAGTCGGCTACGAGTCGCTGCGTGCCGAACAGGCGGCGCGACGCGAACGGGGCGACACCAAGTTGCTCGGAATCGGGGTGGCGTCCTACGTCGAGGTGACCACCGGCTCGGGTGGCAGCGAGTTCGGTGCGCTCGACGTGCACGCCGACGGATCGGCCACGATGTACGCCGGCACACAGTCGCACGGCCAAGGGCACCAGACGGCGTACGCCATGCTCGTGTCCGAACAGACCGGGATTCCGGTCGATCGGATCCGACTCGTCGACGGTGACACCGATGCGATCCGCACGGGAGGCGGCACCGGCGGGTCGCGCTCGTTGCAACTGGCCGGATCAGCCGTTCACCATGCGACCGAACTCCTCGTGGAGCAGGCGCGCGAGGTGGCGGCGCGGATGCTCGAGGCCGACGCCGCCGACATCGTCGTCGACCGGGCCGCAGGCACGATCGGTGTCGCGGGTGTTCCCGCCCAGGCGCTGTCGTGGGCCGACGTCGCGACGCAGGCCGAGATCGACGACGCACCGTTGCACGGCGAGTTCGACTTCACGCAGGAGAACGGCACGTTCCCGTTCGGGACGCACATCTCGGTCGTCGAAGTCGACCGGGACACCGGCCAGGTGGCCGTCCTGCGTCACGTCGCAGTCGACGACTGCGGCACCGTGATCGCACCGCTCCTCGTGGAGGGTCAGCAGCACGGCGGCATCGCGGCGGGCATCGGTCAGGCGCTCTACGAGGAGATCCTCTTCGACGACGACGGCAACCCGGTCACCTCCAACTTCGCCGAGTACGGCGTGCCGTCGGCGGCGGAGTTGCCGTCGTTCGAGACGATCTCGACCGAGACGCCCACGCCGCTCAACCCGCTCGGCGCGAAGGGCATCGGCGAGGCGGCCACGATCGGGTCCACGCCGGCCGTGCAGAACGCGGTGATCGACGCGCTCGCGCATCTGGGCGTGCGCCACATCGACCTCCCGTGCACGAGTCAGCGAGTGTGGCAGACCATCCGTGATGCCGAGGCCGGAACACTCGCGGACCCGTGGCGAGAACCGCCAGCGATCTTCGCCGAGCTGCGATCCGAAGCGGCGGCGACGGGTGATTCCGGCGACGACGCCGAGGAGATCGTCATCTGAGGTGATCGCAACCGGCGTGGTCGAGATCACGGCAGACGCCGACCATGCCTGAGCGGTCCGGCGCGTCGTGGACGGTCTGCACGGAGTGCGACGGTCAGCGTGAAGCGGACGGTCGGCGTGGATATCGTAAGGCAACATCGCCGGCGCCAGCGTGCTGTCCACGACCGACGAGGAGGCCGGGGCCATGGCCCTGATGGAGTTCCTCCTCTCGCCCACGGCCCAGGAGTACTTCGCGAACGAGACGTTCGAGATCCCCGTCATCGAAGGCGCCGAGCTCCCGGTCGAACTGCCGGCGCTCGACTCCTTGACGCTGCCCGAGTTCGACCTCAACCTGCTGCTCGACCTGCAGGGCACGGTCGATCTGCTGACCGAGGTCGGCGCACTGTGACGCGTCGAGCGGACGGGACCTCGTTCGTACCGTGACAGCGACCGTCGCCGCTCCGCCGCACCGTCCGGCCCTGCGGGGCCGGGCCGCGGCGCGCGGCGGTGCCGGTCGATTGCTCCTCGATTCACCGATCATCCGGCTCCTCGCACTGCTGGTCGGCACCAGTGCGGCTCAGCCCGTACTCGATGTTCTGCCAACCGTCAGATGGGGGAACAGTGCCCAGTCCTGAGCGCCTCGACGCTGCCGAAGCGCTTGACGGCGGCGTGCACCTCGACGCCGCACTCGTCGGGTTCCACGACGGCAGGCTACCGGTGACCGATCACGGGGACTTTTCGGACCGGCCCGGTTCCGCCGAGGACACGGCGGCGTCACGTACTGTGCGCTCATGGCACAGCGATCCGCCGAGGTGGCGCTCACCAGGGTCCGAGCGATCTGCCTCGCCTACCCGGAGACCAACGAGCGGCTCAGCCACGGCTCGCCGTCGTTCTTCATCCGCGACAAGCGGACCTTCGTATCGTTCCACGACGACCACCATCACAGCGAGCGGATCGACATCTGGTGCCCCGCTCCCGCGGGCGTCCAGGAGCAGATGGTCGAGGCCGAACCCGAGCGGTTCTTCCGGCCTCCGTACGTCGGGGGCAACGGTTGGCTCGGCGTCTACCTCGACGTCGAGCCGGACTGGGACGAAGTCGCGGGAATCGTGGACGAGGCGTTCCGACATGTGGCGCCGAAGACGATCCTGAAGCTGCTCGACTGAGGACCGCGCTGTCGGCCTCCGGGTGGCGGGTACGAACCGGCCGAACACCCGCACACAGGTCACCGAGCGCAGTTGCCAGGAAGCGATTCCACCTGGTTCACCGCACCGACGTCCACCTACGATCACCCGGTGCTGATCGCCCTTCGTGACGCCTTCGCGGGCAATGGTGAACTGACCGAACGCCAGGGTGCCGTGGTCCTGTTCGCCTCGGGCACGGTGTTCAGCCTCACGGCGATCTCCCTCGCGGGCGTCGAGGACGCCAGCGACTTCCAGTTCCTCACCTACCGCGGCGCATCGACGGCGTTGGCGATGCTCGTCCTGATCGTGGCGCGTCGCGGCGGTCGCCCGGTGTCGTTCGCCGGTGTCACGCGGACCGTGTGGCTCGCAGGCGCCACGCTCGCGGTCACGTCGATGCTCTACATCCTGGCGTTGTCACGCACGACGGCGGCCACCACCGTGTTCCTCCTCGCGGCCGCGCCGATCTTCGCGGCCGTGATCGGGTGGCTGGTGCTGCGCGAGCGGGTCGAACGATCCACGATCGTCGCGATGTCGGTGACGGCGATCGGCGTGACGATCACGGTCGGAGCCGGCCTCGACGTCGGGTCGGTGACCGGTCTGCTCTTCGCCGCCGGGATCCCCGTCACGGTCGGGCTGTACAGCGTGTTGATGCGCTCGGTGTCGGGCGTCGACCCGGTGGTCCCGGCGCTGATCGCCGGGTCGCTTCTGGCGCTCGGTTCGGCGGTGGTGTCCATCGCCACCGATGGTCTCGCCGTCAGCCCGCGCGACGCCGTTCTCGCCTGCGTGTCGGGCGGGTTCGCGCTCGGAGTCGGACTGCCGCTGTTCAACCTCGGCCACCGCTCGGTCGCAGCCGCACGCGTGCCGCTGCTGTTGATGTCCGAGGTCGTCCTGGCCCCGATCTGGGTGTGGATCTGGCCGGGGCAGGCGCCGAGCGTCGCCACGCTGATCGGAGGTGCGATCATCCTCGGCGCCGTCGCGTGGTTGGTGCTCGTGTCGCACGACGCGCCCGACACCGCACCGAGCAGTCGCGTCCCGGCGATCCCTCTCGACTGAATCGTCAGGCGGGGCGCCGCACGCTGCGGCGATTCAGGTGGAACGGGCGATGTCGTACACGTGCAACTCGAGCGGTCGGCGCCAGTCGCCCATCGCCTCGTCGACGGCGGCGAGAGCGTCGGACGGAATCGCCTTCCACGACGCCTCGTCGACCCACACGATCACGGCGTGGACCCGGTCGGGGTGTGCTCGATCGGTCCAGGTCTGCTTGCTCACGAAGCCCGGCCGGGTGCGCAGGAACGTGGTCCAGATGCGTTCGTCGGCGTCGAGCCACTCGGCCTGATCGTGCGGCGCGACCGTGAAGGTGAGGAACTCGACGACGCCTGGGGCAGTGGCGTCCAGTCCATCACCGGAACGAGGATCGGGGCCGGTCGAGACGTTCATCCGGCGAAGTTCGCGGCGATGCGTTGCTGGAGGTAGTCGGCTGCCGTGATGGGAGCATGGCGGCCGCTCGGGCTCTCGATCACCACATCGCGGTCGGCCTGAGCGAAGTAGGCGATCGAGTAGCGGGCGTCGAGCAGGTGGGGATCGCCCGACGCGACGACTTCGTCGGGCCGCGGCATCCGCACCCGGTGCAACGTGGACGGAAGCTGATCGTCACTCCACCGCATCAGCATGTCGCCGATGTTGCACGTGACGGTCCCCGCCGTCGGTTCCACGTCGGTCCAGCCGAGCGGAGCATCGTCGGCGCGACCGGCGGCCTCGGCGCCGGGGCACAGTTGCAGTCCGCGCTGGCCTTCACGCTGGTGGAGCAGCGTCAGGCAGTCGTAGTCGGTGTGGGCGCCGGCTCGCCATTCGCCCGGGCGCAGGTCCGCGACCAGCATCGGCAGGTAGTGCAGGATGCGCAGCGTCGACTGGTACTCGGGCGACGTCGGATCGTGGCGCTCGGTGAAGAAGTCGTCGGCGAATCCGAGCTTGCGGGCGAACGAGGAGAGCAGGCGCATCGCGAGCGACCGGTTGGCGGCTTCGAACGATTCGAGGGTCGAACGGAAGCCGGCGATCTCGTCCTCGGTCGGCCACAGGTCCAGTTCGTCCATACGCGAGATGGTGACCTGGAACGTCTCCTTGTGGTCGTACGTGCCGGTCGACGGACGCTTCTGGGACTTGAACTCCCAACCCGAGTTGGTGCGGGCCGGCATCGATCGGCGCTCCTTCACCTCGGTCGGGAGAGCGAAGAAGCGTGCGGTCGCGTCGAAGACTGCGTCGATGTCGGCCTGCGGGATCCCGTGCCCGACCACCTGGAAGAAGCCGGTCTCGGCTGCCGCGGACCACAGAGCGTCGTCGATGTCGGCGTGCGTCGCGTCGGGATCATCGAGGTCGATCACGCGGATGTCGCGGTGAACCGCGACACCCTCGCCGCCGAAGGTGCGTTCCCTGGCGAGTTCGCTCTCGACTGATCCCAGCGGAGCGGCGGTCGGGACGACAGGGGTGGGAGATGCGTGGACAGGCGGCGTCATGGTGGTTCCTCGTTGGTGCGAGGGGCAATGACCTGCGATCCCGGTCGGGATGGCTGACTGCTTCTACCCGTTGTCGAGCCGACGATACACACGGCTGGTTTCCAGCGTGTGAACTGCGCCGATCAGCCGACGCCGACGGCGGACCGGGTCAGGCGCGGCTGCGCACGACGCGGACGATCAGCAGCAGCAGGATCGAGCCGATGATCGAGCCGACGATGCCTCCGGCCTGCAGTGCGCCGTCCTCGGAGTCGAACCCGAAGATCGCCGCGCCGAGGAAACCACCGAGCAGCGAACCGCCGACGCCGAGGGCCCAGGTCTGTACGAGCGACATGGAGTCGTCGCCGGGAACCACGGCTCGGGCGATGAGCCCGAACACGAAACCGAAGACGAGCAGGATGAGGATGAACCAGATCATGCGCCTCGGATACCCAGTGCCGGGGATTCCATTCATCGGGTCGGCGATCGAACACGTCGCACACGTCACGTGCGGCATCTCACCGGTGCTGCGGTGCGTCGGCTGGTCCTGACCCCGGTCGGACCGACTCGACACGTCAGCCGAGGAGCCAGCGTGCGACGCGGGCGCGCACCGGGGCGTTGCCGGTCGGCACGATGCGGAGCTCGGCCAGACGTTCGAGCACCGACGTGGCGAAGACGTCGGCGATCCGATCGGCGTCGAGCGGGTCACCCGACTCGGTGGCCGCGAGCACGGCCTTGGCGACGTGGTCGAGGTGTCGGCGTGACAACGGCTCGCCGGTGGCACGGGCGCTGTCGCGAGCGGAACGGGTGAGCTGGTTGACCATCTTCGTCGACGGCGTCCCCGCCCCGACCCGCTGCCAGGCGGCGGCGAGTTGGTCGTAGATGCGCCGCCAGTCGGCCGACTCGACGAGCGGGAAGCCGCGGTCGATCCGTCGGAGCTGGTGGGCCTCGTCCGGGACCGACGACGGGATGGCCTCGTTCGACCGGCTCGCCGATCCTGTGGCGAGGCCGTCGCCCGCCACGGCGACACCGCTGTCGTCCGACATCGTCTCGCGGTCGGGTGTCTCGATGACGATGGCGGCCGCGTCGTCGGTCGCGTCGTCGGCGGCAGCGTCGTCGTCGGTGGCATCGGCGTCGTCGGTGGCGTCGTCGTCGGTGGCGGCTCGGTCGACAGGTTGGTCGGTGCCGGACAGCGCGCGGCTGGGCGGGAGCAGGTAGGCGCGCCGGCCCGTGCTGATCTCGCCGTCGGGGATCGCCGCACGGAGGAACCTCTTGAACGTGCGGTAACCGAACCAGTCGTCGCTGACCTCGGCACCGAACTCGTGCTGGAGGGCCCAGGCGAGTGACGACAGTTCGAGTGGCCGATCGAGTGAGGACCAACGTTCGAGCAGGAGGTCGGCGGCGTCGGCCGCCGGGCCCGGGTTGACGTCCGGGTCGAGGGTGGGTTCGTCCGGTTCGTCGACCTGGACGGCGGTCTCCTGCACGATCGCCTCGTCGATGCGGTCGAGTTCGTTGCGCAGGTCCTCGGCGATGTCGTCGAGCGTCGCGAGGAGGTCGGCCATCCGGGTGCTGAGCACCTCGACGAGCGGCGGCGACCCCCCGGCCTTGCTGTAGGTGTCCTCGTGCGTCAACTCGCCCCAACTGTCCTGGAGCACGGTTCGCACCTGGAGTTCGCACGTGACCGGCGTGGCGTCCTGTTGCACGTTCAGGTTGATGTGCCAGCCGCGATAGCCCGACTGCTTCGGGTTCTCGATGTAATCGCGTTCGGAGTCGGGGTCGAGACCGAGCGGCCGTCGGCGACCGGCGGTGCGGGGCAGGTTCTCGAGCGCGACCTGCACGGTCTCGATGTCGCGCAGGTTGGTGCAGGTGAGTCGGACTCCGATGAGGTCGTCGATCACGGACGGGATGTCGTCGACCGTGTTCATCCGCCGCCGGTATCGAGGTTGGCTGACCTTGCGCCACGTGCGGCGCTTCGACTTCACGCGGCCCGAGAGGCTGCGGATGCGTGCGATGTCGCGCTCGGGCAGCGCATCGTCGAGTTCACGCTGCAGCGCGTCCATCGCACGGTCGAGCGCCGGCTGGAGCACGTCGGTGCAGTACGTGTCGTACCAACTGCCGAACTCCGCGTAGCCGAATCCCGACGAGCCGGCAAGGTTGTCGTTGCGCTCCCCCATCGGCCACGACCCTACGGCGCGGGGAACGTGCGGACCATCGACGGAGGCCGACGCCGTCAGTTGGTCCGATCCATTCTGAACGGATCGGACCGACTCGACCGGCCGTCCCGGTCCCCGCGAGTCAGGTGGGTGGCTGGTAGTCGGTGTTGCGGTCGATGTTCATGTACATGTCGTTGGCGATCGGGTCGACCATCTCCTCCGCGAGTTGACCGAGGAGGCCAGCGCAGCGTGCGAGCAGCGCGAAGCCGCGCGTGACGCCCAACGGCAGGTCGACATCGGCGAGGACGGCCCCGCACACCCCGGCGCCGTTGAGCGGCAACGTGCGCCCGAGGACGTCGGGGTGGGCTCGCCCGATCGCCTCGAACAGGGCGAGGTGCGGCCCGAACACTCCGTGCTCGCGAGCGAGCGCGAACAGCGCCGGCGTGCGCGGGTCTCCCTGCTTGTGGACCGGGTGGCCGAGCCCGGGGACGAACTTCCCGGCGGCCTTGGTGTCGGCCACGATGCGCGTCGCCACTGCGTCCCACCCGGCGTCGTCCGTCGGCACGTCGTCGAGCGCGTCGAGGGCGTCGTGGAGGAAGTTCGCCGAGTTCTCGGTCACGCCGAGGAAGCGCGATCCACCACCGAGGAGGCCGGCCGCCACTGCGCCCTGGATCGAGTCGGGCGCGCTGAGGTACGTCTGGCGCGCCGCGATCGCGGTGGGCGTGAAGCCGTGGTCGGCGAGTGCCACGAGCACCGCTTCGAACAAGATGCGCTGGCCCTCGGTGGGTCGGCGCTTGGCGACCATCCAGTAGGCGAGTTCACCGAAGGTCACTGCGCCGAGCAGATCCTGGATCTCGTGTCCGAGCAGCCAGATGTGATCGAGGTCGGACGCACCCAGGCCGGTGCGGTAGGTGGGCGGCTGGGCGGCGGGCGTGGTGGGTTCGGTCATGTAGGTCTCCGTGGGATGGATTCGATGGCCCGACCCCGACGACCCAGCGGATCGCATCCGGGCAGGTACGGGTTCGGATGGGACGAGCGGGTTCGGACGGGCGGGATGGGATGGGATGGCGCTGGACCTGATGGCGCGGCTTCGGATGGCGCGGCTTCGGATGGCGCGGGCGGGTCAAGCGGGCGCAGAGAGCCACTCGCGGACGCTGTCGGAGTGTTCGCCGAGCAGCGGTGGCGGTGACGTGTAGCGGGGTTCGGCCTCGCTGAACGAGATCGGGTTGCGGATCAGGTCGACCTCGCGGTCACCTTCACCGACGGTCACCCGCGGTCGGAGGCCGAGGTCATCGGCGAGTTGCACGCCGTCGGCGATCGAGTTGATCGGACCGCACGGCACGCCCACCTTGTTGAGCGCGATGAACAGGTCGTCGGCGGACCATTCGGCGAGCTTCTCGAGCAGCAGGGGATGCACCTCGTCGCGGTTGTCGGCGCGATCGGCGTTGAGAGCGAAGCGTTCGTCCTCGGCGATCTCCGGGATCCCGAGCACGTCGCAGAACGAGCGGAACTGGCGGTCGTTTCCGACGGCCACGATCACGTCGCGATCCTTGGTCGGCATCGGTTGGTACGGGTAGACGCTCGGGTGTGCGTTGCCCATCCGGGTCGGCACCACACCGCCGGCCACGTAGGCGCCCGTGTGGTTGACGAGTCCCGACATCGCCGAGGAGAGCAGGTTGACCTCGACGTGCTGGCCGACTCCGGTCTCGTTGCGCTGGTTCAGTGCTGCGAGCAGACCGATCGTGCCGTGCAGACCGGTCATCACGTCGAACACCGAGATCCCGGCGCGGTAGGCGGGCCCGTCGGCGTCGCCGGTCAGGCTCATCAGCCCCGAGACGGCCTGCACGACGAGGTCGTAGCCCGGGAGCCACGCACCCTCCGCCGTACCGAAGCCGCTGATCGACAGGTAGACGAGTGCGGGGTTGATCTCGCGTGCCGTCTCGTAGTCGAGGCGGAACTTCTCGAGGCCGCCGGTCTTGAAGTTCTCGATCACGATGTCCGAGCGACGGAACAACTCGTGGACGAGGGCGATGTCGTCGGGGTCCTTGAAGTCGAGCACGATCGACTGCTTGTTGCGGTTGATCGACATGTAGTAGGTGGCCACGCCGTTCTTCTCGGGCGGCGACCAGGCGCGCGTGTCGTCGCCTCCGGGGCTCTCGACCTTGATCACGGTCGCTCCGAGGTCGGCGAGCAGCATCGAGGAGTACGGCCCGGCGAGGACGCGCGAGAGGTCGCACACGATCAGCCCGTCGAGGGGCCCGCGCTTGGGAGTGGCGTCCGTGGTGGTGGATTCCGAACCGGTTGCGGCGCTCGGGGGAGGGGTGTCAGGCATGGTGGCTACTCTTTCGGGGAGTGACGAGGGAACGGAACGGCGGGCCCGTCGACAGGACCGCCCGCCGAACGAGCGGCGACTTCGTCGAAGCACTCGCTCGCGGGTTGGACATCGTGACGTGCTTCGGGCCGACGGCGGTCGAGTTGACCGTGAGCGACGTGGCGACCCGGACGGGATTGGCCCGGCCCACGGCGCGGCGGCTGTTGATGACCCTGGAGACGCTCGGGTACGTGCGGTCGGACGACGGCGTGTACTCGCTCACGACCCGCGTCCTGCGGCTCGGGACCGCCGGAATCGCGGCGCAGGGTCTGTGGGACGTGGCCCGCCCGCACCTCGCTGCGCTGGTACGCCGCACGAACGAGTCGAGTTCGATGTCGCAACTCGACGGCAGTGACATCGTGTACACGGCCCGTGTGCCGGTTGCCAAGATCATCGCGCTGTCGGTCAACATCGGGACGCTGTTCCCCGCAGTGGCCACCTCGATGGGACACGTCCTGCTCTCCGAGCACAGCGCCTCCGAGCTCGACGAGGTGCTGGCGACACCGTCGCGGTCGGGGATCATCCCGCGTGTGGTGCCCAGCCGCGCCGCTCTCGACACCAGCTTCGCAACGGTTCGCGATCGTGGGTGGGCTCTGTCCGACGAAGCACTGTCGGTCGGCATCCGGTCGATCGCAGCTCCGGTCCGCGACACGAAGGGCCGCATCACGGCGGCGGCCAACGTGACCGTGCACGCCGCCGAGACGTCGATCGAGAAGCTGACCGACGAGTACCTGCCGCACCTGCTGGAGACCACGGCGGCGATCACCGCGGCGTGGGCCGATCGAGCGCTGTTGCCGGTCGCATCGGCGGACGAGGACGCGGACGTCGGCTCGTCCGTCCGCTCGTCCGACCGCTGAGCGCAGGCCGTCGGTGCACGCCGGAGTTCGATCGGCGTCATGTCGACGGGCAGATCGGTGGTCGGTACGGTGCGATGGAGGTGCCGGTTCAGCGGTACGGGTTGTTGCCGGTGTGGTCGCCGGCGAGCCAGCGGTCGAGGGTCTCGTGGGCATCGACGCGGCGCGCCGCGTTGACCTCGTCGACCTCGGCCACGTCGACGGTGAACTCGAGCAGCATCCCGTTCGGGTCCTCGGTGTACAGCGAGCGGCAGTAGCCGTGCTCGAGGACGTAGGTGCCCTCGGGCTTCCAGTTCGCTTCGGTGAGCCGACGCTGGAGTTCGCGCTGGCCTTCGTCGTCGACCTGGAGGGCGATGTGGCGGAAGGGCGACGGTGCGAGTTCGGGGTCGAACAACTCCTGGTCGGACTCCTCGGCGAACTGGAAGAACGCGAGTGCACTTCCGTCGGCCAGGCCGTAGAAGGTGTGGCAGTAGACGCGCACGGCACCGAACAGTTCGTCGGACTCCGCCCACGTGGCGAGCAGCGGGAACCCCAGGATGCCTTCGTAGAAATCGCGGGTGGCGCCCTGGTCCTTGGTGACGTACGCCGTGTGGTGGAGTCGCTTGACGAGCGGTGCGGGGCCGGTCTCTTCGGTGGCGGTGTCTTCGGTGATTGTTTCTTCGGTGGCGGTCATGGGTCCCTCTGGTGGTCGAGTGCCGTTGTGATGTGCGGTCGATCGGAACGTGCGGTGCGATCCGTCCCCCATCATCACTCATCCGATCAGCGAGATCGAGGGGTGTCCGCTGCACGGGCAGTGTACCGCTGTGCGTACACTGGCGCCAGTCGGGCCGACGACTCGACGGACGACCGAACAGTCCGCACCACCCCGTGCCCGCCCAGAACCAGCCCTACACGATCCCCGAACCAGCCCGACCGTTCCACTCTCGTATCAGCCCGTACCACCCCCGACCCATGCTCACCCTGATCCACCGATGATCGCTCGGTGCACCGACCGACGTCCCGAGCACGCCGGGCGGGCGGAGCCGTCGTGACCCCGCCGGCGTTCCCGCCGACCGGCCGTGGCGGAGCCATCGTCCTGGTCCACGGTGCCTGGGTCGGCGAATGGTGCTGGGAGCCGGTCCTCCCGCTGATCCGGCGATCGGGTCGGGCGGTCCACGCGGTGTCCCTGCGGGGCCACGGGGTGCGGGCACGCGAGTCCGGGCCGCACATCACCCTCGACGATCACGTCGACGACCTCGTCGACCTCGTGGACACGTTCGACCTCGACGAGGTCACCCTGGTCGGCCACAGCTACGGCGGCCGGGTCGTCACGCGGGCGTGGCCGAGGGTGGCCGACCGGGTGGACCGTCTCGTCTACCTCGACGCGCACGCACCGCTCGGCGAGGCAGCGATCGAGCGAGCGACCGGTCATCTCGTCGAGCGCGACGGCATGGTGCCGTTCGACAGGTTCACGCCCGACCCCGCCGAGTTCGGAGGCGCCGACGCCGTCGACTGGTTCACGTCACGGCTGCGTCCGCAGTCGGCGGCCACCCTCTCTGCGGACTTCGCCGTCGACCTCCCGACCGATGTCGACACCACCTACGTGGCCGCGACGAAGGACGCCGACTCCCCGTTCGCCGGATACGCAGCGGCGGCTCGCGCGTCGTGCGACTGGAGGTTCGGCGAACTCGACTGTTCGCACTGGTTGATGATCGCCCGACCGGTCGAGGTCGCCCGGATCGTCCTCGACCCGACCACGCTTCCCCTGACCCACCCGACCTCCGGAGATCCCCGATGACCACACGCACCATTGCCTCCACCCACACCGGCAGCCTCCCCCGACCGGATCGCCTGATCACCACGATGTGGGCGGCCGGTGACGGGGTCCCCGTCGACGCGGTCGCGCTCGAGGAGCAGATCGACGACGCGGTGCGCGAGGTCGTCGCACGCCAGATCGATGCCGGAATCACCGTGATCAACGACGGGGAGATGTCGAAGCCGTCGTACGCCACCTACGTCCAGCACCGTCTGTCGGGGTTCGACGGCGAGTCGGTGCAGACCTACCACTTCGGTGATCTCGTCGACTTCCCGCGCAGTGCCGAGATGGTGGCCGACAACCCGGGGCGCCGCAAGCGTTCGGCACCCGCCTGCAACGGGCCGATCGGGGTGAAGGATCCACGACCGGCCGTCGACGACATGACGCGTCTGTCACGGGCGGCCGACGGCCACCAGATCTTCACCAGCGCCGCATCGCCCGGCGTGGTGTCGCTGTTCTTCGGCAATGAGTACTACCCCGACCACGAGTCGTACCTGTTCGCGATCGCCGACGCGATGCGCGTGGAGTACGAGGCGATCGCAGACGCCGGAGCGATCGTCCAACTCGACTGCCCCGACCTCGCGATGGGGCGCCACTCCGCCTACGCCGACCTCGACGACGAGGAGTTCCGCCGGATCATCTCGATCAACATCGAGGCGTTGAACCATGCGGTGCGCAACATCCCGGCCGAACAACTGCGGATGCACCTGTGCTGGGGCAACTACCCGGGGCCACACCACTGCGACATCTCGATCGCCCAGATCGCCGACATCGTGTGGACTGCCAAGCCGCGGACGGTGCTGTTCGAAGGAGCCAACCCGCGTCACGCACACGAGTGGAAGGTGCTCGCCGAGATCGGCGTGCCCGCCGACAAGATCATCTGCCCCGGCGTGATCGAACCGCAGTCGAACTACATCGAACACCCCGAGGTCGTCGCCCAACGGCTGGAACAGTGGGCCACGGTCGTCGATCCCGAACGACTGATGGCCGGGGTCGACTGCGGCTTCTCCGTCCACGTCGGCATCCGCAACATCGACCCGGACGTGGCCTTCGCGAAGCTCGCCTCGCTCGCCCATGGATGCGAGCTCGCATCGGAACGGATCTTCCGTTGACTGCTTGTGACATCAGTGACATCTCCATTTATTTGCGTTCGCAAATACTTTCGTTAGGATCATTTCCATGACAGAAACAGCATCACTCCCCCTCTCCTTCGGGATCTGGACCGCCGACCCGTCGCACTCGACGGTCGGCTTCACCGTTCGCCACCTCGGCCTCGCCAAGGTCCGCGGTCGCTTCGACGGCGTCGAGGCCAGCCTCACCGTCGGTGACGACCTCGGGTCCAGCGTCGTGTCGGCGGTCGTCGACATGAGCACGGTCTCCACCGGCAACACCGACCGCGACGCCCACCTCCAGCAGGCCGACTTCTTCAACGCCGAGGCCAACCCGACGATGGTGTTCAACTCCACGTCGATCGTCGGCAGCGGCGAGGAGTACACGCTCCTCGGCGACCTCTCGATCAACGGCGTCACGAAGCCGGTCGAGCTCGAGGTCGAGTTCTTCGGCACCTCGGTGTTCCCGATGGACCAGTCGACCCGCGCCGGGTTCTCGGCGACCGGTCAGATCTCGCGCAAGGACTTCGGCATCGAGTTCAACGTCCCGCTCGGCGGCGACAAGGTGATGATCAGCGACAAGGTCGCGATCGAACTCGACATCCAGCTCGTCGCTCCTGCCTCGGCCTGACCTCTCCCGTCACGTTCATCTCGCCGGAGCCCGGTTCACCGCATCGACGCGGTGGGCCGGGCTTCGTCGCGTTCCGGCCGCAGCGGGTGCAGTCGCGTCACTCCCGTGCAGTCCGTCAGTCGCCCGCAATCGCGTCTGTCGCCCGCAGTCCGTCAGTCCCGCGTAGTCCCGTCACTTGCGTGCAGTCCGTCAGTCGCCTGCAGTCACGTCTGAGTCGTGCAGTCCCGGCAGTCCCGGCAGTCCCGGCAGTCGCGTGCAGTCGCGTGCAGTCCCGCGTAGGCGCGTGCAGTCGGTTCAGAGTCGGGCGGCGAGGCGCTGGAGTTTCGCTTCGTACTCGGCGTCGGTGAGGAGGTCGGCGAGGTGAAGCGCAGTGATCGCCTGCATCAACACCTCGGCCTCGAGCCGGCGGATGCGTGATCCGGCGGCGGGCCGATCATGTCCGCGGAGCGTGGAGACGTCGGTGAATGCGAGCACGCTCCTTCATCGGCTCGTCCGGTCGAGATCTTGACCGATGCTCGGATCGCGACCGTTGCTCAGGTCCCGACCGTCGTCCAAATCTCGACCCTTGCTCAGATCTCGACCGTTCAGTCCGTCGATCGGCCCGCGACGCAGATCGGGTTGTCGCATGTGGCCGACCGGCATGGTCGGTGAGCACGATGCCGCCGGGTGCGTTCGTTGGCGAAGCCGTCGATGCACTCCTGGCGCGGGCAGTCCTCGAACCCGCACGGAAGGCCCACGCGGTGCCGATCCGCCTGTCGACGGTGCGTCCGATCCGGTGTCGGTCCACCGGTTCGCCGATCAGCGGCGGACG
The DNA here is from genome assembly GCF_039969435.1 of Ilumatobacter sp. Lineage (GTDB taxonomy): Bacteria > Actinomycetota > Acidimicrobiia > Acidimicrobiales > Ilumatobacteraceae > Ilumatobacter_A. The sequence continues at coordinate 358,870 of NZ_JBDVNU010000017.1, read as the reverse complement.
ATCTCTCCGTCGGCGCTGCTCCGGCCGTCGAGTCCACTGCACTGGTCGACATGGTGGCGGGCGCTGCGGTCGGCGGCGGGACCGGTCGCTCGTCGCGCACGGGGGCCGATGACGAGGCGGACGCGGACGACGCAGACGAGGACGAGTTGGGCGGCGACGAGCTGGGTGACGACGAGTTGGTTGACGACGAGTTGGTTGACGACGACGCAGGCGAGGACGAGTTGGTCGACGACGAGCTGGGCAACGACGACGTGGGCGACGACGCAGACGAGGAGCCTGCTTCACGAGCGGCGACGCAGACCGGGACGGAGCATTTCTGCGCTCCGCACGGCTGGCCCTTCTCGTGGAGGAGTGCGCGCGCTGCCGCCTTGCGTTCCTTCTTCTTCTCGCGGCGACGTTCGACGAGCGGCGCACAGACGACGCAGCCGCGCTTCTTGCAGATGCGCCCGCGGTCGTGCGCGATCTCCTGCAGGCTCTTCGCGGACAGTTCTGCGTCGTGCACGTCGTCGTCCACGCTGTTGCGCGAACGCTTGCGGCCCGGTGTTCGGAAGTCCTCGTACTCAGCCATCGTGATGCCGAGTATCGCCGCTCGATCGCTGATCCGCTGCGTGCCACCATCCGGGCGCGACTTCGTCGACGCTCGGCGCGTCATCGATGGTGGCCGTGCTGGTTCGTCGACTTCACCCGGCTTTCCGCATGGAGGCCATGACCTGCTCGACGAAGCGGAGGGCGGGGTCGGCGTGGAGTGGGTGGCCGAAGTCCATGATGAAGTGCTCGACGCCGAGGTCGCGCAGGTGGCTCAGGCGTTCGACCCACGCCTCGGAGTCCGCGTCGGACTCGGGAAGGTCACCCCCGACGGTCATGCTGCATTCGACGGCATCGGGATCGCGTCCGGCGTCGATCGCCGACGCGCGGACGATGTCTCGCATCCGCAGCCAGGACTCGTCGCCGCCCCGGTGCGAACCGTTCCAGATGTCGGCGTGGCGTCCGACGATGGGCAGACCGATCTGCTCACCGGAGCTCCCGATGCAGATCGGCGGCACCACGTCGGGCCGTGGCGTTGCCGCCGCGTCGTCGATGGCGAAGTGGTCGCCGGTGAAGGTCGGGTGCTCCTCAGTCCACATCAGCCGACAGATCTGCACGACCTCCTCGAGTTGGCGCAGACGGGTGGCGTTCGACGGGAAGTCGTAGCCGTAGGAGTCGTATTCGTCCTCGCGCCAGCCGGCGCCGATCCCGAGGATGAACCGGTTGCCCGACAGCACCTGGAGGGTGGCCGCCATCTTCGCCGTGAGTGCGGGGTTGCGGTAGCCGTGGCCGAGCACGTGGTGACTGAGCATGATGTCGGGGTACCGCGCGGCGAGCCAGGTGAGCGTGACCCACGCTTCGAGGAAGCCTTCCTTCTTGTCGGCGTCGAAGCCGTAGAAGTGATCGGCGATCCACAGCGAGTCGAAGTGCTCCAGCACGCCGGGGAAGATGTGCTCCTCCTGGTACATGACGATCGGCTGGAAGTCGCTCCCCGCGTGGCCGGCCACCGGCGACAACCATCCGAACTTCGTTGCGTCGTTACTCATCCCGACAGGTTCGCAGGTGCCGCTCCGAGTGCGCGCGTCCGGGTCAGGACGGCATCGCGTCGGCGGGGACCTCACCGGGCCCGAACTCGACTCGTCGCCGCAGGTCAGGACGGCACCGCATCGGCAGGGACCTCACCGGGACCGAACTCGACCTCGCCGTCGCGGGTCACGACGGCATCGCGCCGGCAGGAACCTCACCGGGACCGAACTCGACCTCGTCGCCGCGGGTCACGACGGCATCGCGCCGGCAGGAACCTCACCGGGTCCGAACTCGACCTTGTCGTCGCGGGTCCAGATCGTCACTCGTTCGCCGATCACCCGGTACGTGTCGTCGGCGTGGAGGAACGCCGTGTTCCGGTCTACGCCGACGAGGGTGTGTTCGCGGCCCAGCGCCAAGCGCATCGCTGAGACCACGGCCGTCGGGATCTCGTCGAAGTGCGGAACGATGTGGGCGCCGGGCCACAGGCCGAATCCCTGGTGCGAGCGAGGGAAGCCGGCGAACACCTCGCCCTGGATCATCGCTCCGGCGCTGCACCCTACGAGCAGGCCGCCGCGACCGATCACGTCGAGGATGGCCTGCCACACGACGGACCCGTTCAGACTGTCGAACAGGTGGGTCGGCTTGCCGCCGGAGAGGTACACGAGGTCGGCCGCCCCGACCTGTTCGGCGAGGCCGACGTCGTCTGCGCTCGTGCGATCCCACACACGTACCGGTGCGGCGTCGGCGCCGAGAGCGGTGAAGTGGGCGACGCCACGATGCATCCAGTCGTCGATCATCGGATCGCCCTCCGTGCCGGCCGCAGTCGGCAGGCAGACCACCCGGGCCGGCGAGTCGAACAGGTCGAGGAGGTCGCGATCGACGGCGGTCATCCCCGCCAGGTACTCACCACTCCCGACGATCGCCAGCATCGGAACATCATGTCGTTCCGTCGACGACGATGCATCCACGAGGCCCACGCCGACGCGTCACGATGCGGACGCATTCCGCGTCCACACGTGACGCGCCGACCTGGAGTGTGACCAGAGGTCGCCCGGGACATGGGGGCTCTGCAGTCGCGGCGAGCGGCGCGCCGTCGTGCTCGCTGACCGAGCACGCGACCTGGCAAGGCAACCGGGCAAGGCACCCGGCCACTTCATGCCGCCCTCCGACTCGGAGGCCCGGTGTTGCGTACGCTGCCGTCCGGCAACGTCAGGGTGAGCTCACGGTTCGGGCCGAGTTGCACGTTCCATCCGCCGTCGTGGATGGCGTGGTGATGACGCGAGCAGACCGGCAACAGATTGTCCAGATCGGTCGCCCCATCGTGACGCCACCACACCACGTGATGCAACTTGCACCGGTCGAACCCGGTCGAACAGCCAGGAATCGCACACGTCGCATACAGACCACGCAACGCACGCCGCTGTGCCCGGTTCGCCAGGCGCGTCGCCCGACCGAGATCCAGATTCCCGGGCGCGTGCAACACCACACCATTGCGCACCACCACGGTGGTCACGTCCGAGTCGGCAACCAGTGACGCCAACACCCGCTGCGGCACCTCGATCGGAATCGGCCAGTCGACCGCCGCCGCACCCGCCACCGCCGGAGCATCGACATCGATCACCGCCACGAACTCCGCCCGACCCGGCCTGCCCGAACCGACACCACCCTCGACCAGACGAGCGAACGCGAGCGCTCGCAGATGCTTCTGCTTCTCGATCGGATCGGACGGACACGACTCCGGAACCGCCTCGGCGAACAACGCCTCCACCGCACGCTCCAGCGCCGACGACACCGACAACGCCGTCACCGGATCGAACCGACCACGCACGTTCCACATGCCCTCGTCATCGGTCCACGTCGACATCGACGTCGCCCGCCGCTGACGCTCCAACCTCGCCATCCCGTCATCGGCACGCACCCCGTCGGCCTCACGACGCACACGACGCGCGAACTCGGCCACCGACAACCCACCCGCCTCCTCGACGAGCCCTTCGATCCGACCGAACAACGCGTCACGCTGCGATGGCTCGAGCGACTTGGCACCACGCGTGACCGCATCGACATGCCCAGCGGTCACCCTGGCATCATCGAGTGCCTCGGCCAATCCGGCCACCACCGCGAGGGTCTCGCCTCGCTCGATCACCGTCGACGCCGCCGACAGCGACTCGCGCGACACCGCAGCGATCTCCGGTTCGGGGAACGACGACACCGCCCGCAACCGAACCGCAAGATCGGCATCAGCTGCCGCGAGGAACGACCGCAGTTCGGCCACCGATCGCATCGCCGAGGTCAGCGACGCAGCCGAAGCAGCGGGGTCGGCGCGCACCGCGATCACCCGCTCCGCTCGCTCGATCACCCCCGACATCAACATACGAACAACAGTACCCAGGGGGTGTCACAGGGTTTCCGAAACACGAACGTCGACGCATCCATCGGGCGCAACCCGTCGTGGCCGAGGACGGCGAGATGCTGCTCGTGTCCGACCCGACGCAGGACGTGTACGACAAGAAGGCGTGGACCGACGAGGAGCGGATGCTCGGCGCCGGATTCTCCGGACCGTGGACCGAGCTCAGCGGGTCGTACCGCCTGCCGAGCGACCTCGTGCCGATGGCGAACGCGTTCGCTGCGAAATACCTGAACGGTGAGCACATCGCCGGTGAGGTGCCCGCCGATCGGGTGGCGATCTCCGGCGCGTCGAACCCGACGCGTCGTCGGTGACTGAACACCGATCGCCCGAACGAACTCGGCCGCCTGATCGGTCGCGAAGTGGTGCGGCTGCTGGCGGCGCATCCCGAGCTGTCGCCGAACGACGTCGTGTTCCTGTGCGAGCAGCACCGCGACGGCATCGACGCTGTCCACGTGATCGAGGACGCCGGGCATGCGGTGCACCACATCTTCAGCGAGAACAAGAACGAGCAGCAGCGCCGCAAGCAGCGGTTCTGGCCCGACGCCCCGGGCGTGAAGGGGTGCACCGTGCACAGCTTCAAGGGATGGGAGACGCGTGTGCTCGTGATGGGAATCCGCGCCGACGCCGGGTCGAAGCGACTCGCGTACGTGGCGATGACCCGCCTCAAGACGGACAGCGCCGGCGGCCAGTCGTTCATCTCGATCCTCAACAGCAACCTGAAGATCGCGCCGTTCCAGTCGACGTTCGAACACTGGGCGGTGCCGCAGGCCTCGAGCCGCGTGGGCTGACCACGACGGGCACCGGCGGCGGGTCCAGACTGCCGGTGGGTCGACCATCGACTCACCCAGCAGTCGACCTGCGACCACGCCTGGCCCGTCGACGGCGGATTCACTACCGTCGTCGCGCGTGCAGGGCATCGTGCTCGACGACGTGACGAAGGCGTGGCCGGGCGCGCCGGCGGCCGTCGATCATCTCGATCTGGCGATCTCCGCCGGCGAGTTCGTCGGACTGGTCGGACCGTCCGGTTGCGGCAAGACGACCGTGCTGCGGATCCTGTGCGGGTTGGAGGCGCCGACGTCGGGTCGCGTCCTCGTCGGCTCCCGTGACATCACGAACATCGCGTCGCGGGACCGGTACTTCGGGTTGGTGACGCAGCAGAACCAGTTGCTCGGACATCTCTCGGCGGGTCGCAACATCTGCTTTCCGCTCGAGGTCCGACAGGAGCGTGCGACGGTCGGCGACATCGACCAGCGACTGCGGCGCGAGGCGTCGCGTCTGGGTCTCGAATCGCTCCTCGATCGTCGTCCCTCGACGTTGTCGGAGGGGCAGCGGCGTCGGGTCCAGCTCGCACGGGCCGTGATCGGTGCGCCGGTGGCGTTGATGCTCGACGAGCCGTTGGCGAACCTGGAGGACCAGGTGCGGGCGCGGGTCCGAGCCGAGATCGTCGCGACACATCACGACCGTGGACTGACGTCGCTGATGGCCACGGCCGATCAGCGCGATGCGATGGCGATGTGTGATCGCATCGCCGTGCTCGTCGACGGCCGCCTGGAGCAGTACGCCACGCCGGCGGACGTGTACGACCGACCCGCGACGGTCGACGTCGCCGACTTCTTCGGTGAGCCGTCGATGAACATCCTCGCCGGCCGCGTCGACGCCGGTGGCGGCGGGCGACACGTGTCCGTGCTCGGGCATCGCATCCCGGTGACGACGTCGGCGATCGACCCGTACCACGGTGGTGACGTCGTCGTCGGCGTTCGCCCGGAGGATCTGGTGGTGGGTGCTCCGACGACCGACGGCATCGAAGCCGTGGTGCGCACGACGGAGAGTGTCGGGTACCAGACGATGGTCTACGCCGAGGCCCTCGGCGTTCCGGTCGCATTCCTCACGCCGGGCCGTGCGCCGCGCGCCGACACCGTGCTCGACCTGGCGATCCCGCCCGACCGACTCCACTTCTTCGACCCCCGGACGCGCATGGCGATCCACCACCCGTCCACCTGAGACGGTGATCGAGCCGGGCAGCCGGATTGACGAGGTCGGACGGTCAGTCGGCGAGTGCGGACCGGACGACGGGTGCGACCTCGGTGCCGAGCAACTCGATCGAGCGTTGCATCCCGGCGGTCTCGAGTGCCGCCGAGCTCATCTGGAACGTGACCCGGGCGAGCCCACCGAGTTCGTCGTTCGTCGCGATCAGCTTGTCGGCGACGGTCTGCGGACTGCCGATCAGGAAGGCACCGCCGGGCCCGCACATCGCGTCGAACTGCCGGCGTGACGGCGGCGCGAAGCCCCGCTCCCGACTGACACCGGACATCATCTGCGCCCATCCGGGGAAGAAGCTGTCGCGTGCCGCCTCGTCGGTCTCACCGACGAAGCCCATCGCGTGCACGCCGACCTTCAGCGAGTCGGGGTCGTGGCCGGCACGTCGTCCGGCTTCGCGGTAGAGATCGACGAGCGGACGGAAGCGTTCGAACGTCCCGCCGATGATCGCCACCATCAGCGGCAGGCCGAGTGCGCCGGCCCGGGCGAAGGACTCGGGCGTGCCGCCGACGCCGACCCAGATCGGGATCTCGTCCTGGTGCGGCCGGGGGAACACTCCCTGGCCGGTGAGCGGCGGCCGGAACCGGCCGCTCCACGTGACCTCGGGGCTCTCGCGCAGCTCGAGGAGCAGTCCGAGCTTCTCGACGAACAGCTCATCGTAGTCCTGCAACTCCAGGCCGAAGAGCGGATACGACTCGACGAACGATCCGCGTCCGACGACGATCTCGGCTCGGCCGCGTGAGATCAGGTCGACGGTGGCGAAGTCCTGGAAGACCCGGACCGGGTCCGCCGCGCTGAGCACGGTCACCGCGCTGGTGAGCCGGATCTGCTGCGTGCGTGCGGCCGCTGCCGCGAGGATGACGGCGGGTGAAGCGTCGAGGAACTCGGCGCGATGGTGTTCGCCGATCCCGAACGAATCGAGGCCGACCCGATCCGCGGTCTCGACTTCGAGGAGAAGCGCCTCCATCCGGTCGGCCCCCGAGACGGCCACACCCGTCGCGGGGTCCGGCATGGTTGCCGCGAAACTGTCGATTCCGATCTGCATGTCAGTCCGTTCGTGTCGGCGTCGATGCGGGGCTCGGCGAGGTCTGGCCCGGGAGCGGGACGTAGGGCTCGTGGTCACCGGGGACCGTGGGGAACCGCTGCTCGATCCAGTCGGCCTTGGCCTGTTCGATCCGGTCCTCGTCGCTGTGGACGAAGTTCCAGAACATGTGGCGCTTCCCGACGGGGTCGCCGCCGAGCACGATCGCGGTGCCCGATCCGCTCAGCGTCAGCTCCCGGGAGGTGTCGAGCACGGCGAGTTGGCCTGCTTCGATCCGCTCGTGGTTGATCGCGATGTCGCCGTCGACCGACAGGACGGCGATCTCGGCGTGCGTCGTGGAGATCGGCACCGGTGAGTCGGCGTCGAGTCGCACGTCGGCCAGCACGAGCGGTGAGGCGCCGACGACCGACGACTCCATTCCCCACCCGGTGCCGACGGCGAGATGGATTCGTGAGCGTCCGACCGTCTCGGTGGGCAACGCGTCAGCGTCGGCGTGCTCGAAGGCCGAGGCCGCCTCCTCCGATGTATCGGGGAGTGCCACCCACGTTTGCAGACCGTGCAGCGACCGAGCCACGTTCGCGTCGTCGGGGTGCGCACGTTCGGTGTGGGTCACCCCCGAACCGGCCGTCATCCAGTTCACGTCACCGGGCTCGATCGTGGCGACGGCACCCGTCGAGTCGCGGTGGACCATCCGTCCGTCGAGGAGGTAGGTGACGGTGGCGAGACCGATGTGCGGGTGGGCATCGATGTTCGGCGACGACTGGTCGGCGAGTTCCTCCGGACCGATCAGGTCGGCGAAGATGAACGGACCGACCATCCGTCGCTCCCGGAACGGGAGCAGGCGGCGGACCGTGCTGGATCCGACGGGACGGTGTCGCGGGTCGATCCGCAGTTCGATGGCTGTTTCCACGGGTGGTGCAACCCCGGGACCGGCTCCGGTATTCGCCGGTGCACGACCGAGCCGGTCGCCACCTTCAGTCGCGCAGCGCCTTGGCGAGCGCGGTGAAGTCGTGGACGAGCAGGTCCATGTCGGCATCGGTGTGCATCAGCGAGACCAGCCACTGCTCGTCGAGTCCGGGTGGGGTGAGGATGTTGCGGTTGACGCCCCACAGCCACGACAGCTCGGCGGTCGCGAAGTCGGTCGCCTTGTAGTCGCGGTAGTTGCGCACCGGTGAGGGCGACCAGGTGACGCAGCCCTTCACACCCATGCCGACGGTGTGGGCGGGAAGTTCGTACTGCTTGATGACGTCGTCGATCGCGTCGAGCGCGCGGACGTTGATCTCCTCGGCAGCGGCGAGCGCGTCGGGCGTGCAGAGCTCGTCGACCGCCAGAGCGGCGGCCATCACCAGCGGGTTGCCGTTGTAGGTGCCGAAGTGGGCCATCCGCCCGTCGACGACGACCTCCATGACCTCGCGCTTGCCGCCGAACGCGGCGAGCGGCAGGCCGCCGCCGATGCTCTTGGCGAGCGTGATCAGGTCCGGTTGGACGCCGAGGCGCTGCGCGGCTCCTGCGTGGCCGGCGGTGAGGCCGGTCTTCACCTCGTCGAAGATCAACACGACGCCGTGCTGGTCGCACAGCGCTCGCACGCCGGCGAGGTACCCCTCGTCGGGCAGGACGATCGCGAGGTTCTCGATCACCGGTTCCACCACCATCGCCGCGACGTCCCGACCGTGCTCGGCCAGGATGCGTTCGAGCATCGCGAGGTCGTTGTACGCGACGACGTGGACGGTGCCCGCCTCGACGTCGAAGGGGACGTCGCCCACGGGTGCGTCGGCGGGGCCGATGTCGGCGAGCGCGGGCTTCACCGACACCTGGAGCGGGTCGTACCCGCCGTGGTATCCGCCCTCGATCTTCACGATCGCCTTGCGCTGCGTGTACGCCCGGGCGGCGCGGATCGCGTACATCAACGACTCGGTGCCCGAGTTGGTGAAGCGCACCAGGTCCAAGCCAAAGCGGGCGCAGAAGCGCTCGCTCATGTCGGTCGCCTGCGGGCTCGGGGTGACGAAGAGCGTGCCGACCTCCTCCAGCGCCCGGGTGACGTGTTCCACGACCACCGGGTTGAGGTGGCCGACCAGCATCGCACCGAAGCCCATCGACAGGTCGAGCAGGCGGCGACCGTCGACGTCGGCGATCCAGGCGCCCTCGGCGGACTGGACCGAGATCGGGTGCGGGTCCCAGTGCTGGAACGACGAGGTGACCCCGAGCGGCAGTGTCCTCCTGGCGCGCACGTTGTGCTCGGCCGATCCGGGGGTGGTCTTCGCGAACCGCTCCCATTCCGAGGCCACGAGCGACGCGACCCGGTCGTGGTCGACGGGACGGAAGGTCGTCGGCAGGCATCGGCGCGTGGCCGGGTCGTGCGACGGCCAGGTCGGGGTGTTCGTGTGCGACGTGGCGGAGTCGCTCGTTGCGTCGGTGGTGGTCATCTGCTGCCTCCAAGGGAGCGATGTGATGCTGGTTGTTGGAAGTGAACCGGCCGCCATCACCGTTCGCTACGTCGGGACGAGCACTCGGCCGGGTCGCTCGGGAGGTCGGTCGACATTCCGTCGCGGATGACGTCAGAGTCGGCGGTGTCGCACCGACGTCTCGGCATGGTCGGCCAGGTGCGCGATGTCGTCGCCGTCGGAGGTGAGGACGAGGGCATCGATGCGTTCGGCGACGCAGACGAGGTGTGCGTCGACGACGTCCGACGTGTTCGATCGGGCGAGCAGTGCCCCGACCGATCGCACGTCATCGGCATCGAATCCGATGATCCGGCAGGCAGCGAGCAGGCGATGAAGCGTGACCTGACTCGAGGGTCGACTCACCTGAGCGACCACCGGCGCTGTCGTGACCGGTCGTCGGCCATGCTCGAGCAGACGGCGGTGGTACGCCCACATCTCCCGGTCGTTCCGATCAGCAGCGATCAGCGGGCCGGCGTCATAGGCGACGGTCATCGCGTCCCCCATGACGGTTCGGGTCGAGGTCCGCTCGCACTCGTTCGTCGGCGCGAGCCAGCTCGTCGACGGTGAAGGCACCGTGCTGGGCCTCCCATTGTGCGACGAGCGCCAACCCGTCGATGATCGCGAGTCGGTCCTCGGCGGCCCGGGTGATCCATGCCGACACCGTGACCCCCTCGGCCTCGGCCGCCTCGACGAGACGGGTGTGAACCGATGGGGCGATGCTGATCGAGATCTTCGGAGAAGGCGCTCCACGGGGCATGAGACGAACGGTAGCACCGTGGTCGGACCGTTGAGGTTCCGAGATCATCCGGGATCTGGGAGCAGGTCGTGAAGGGCGTCGAGCGCATCGAAGAGGACGATGCCCGCGACGGTCCGGTCCTTCTGTCGGAAGGTCCACCGGGCGACCCAGCCGGTGTCGCAGTCGTCGACGCCGGCCTCAGTCGCGAGGCACGCCACCTGTCGGGTCCAGTCCTCCGCCTTCGCCTGATCGCTTCGCGTCTCGTTCTCGTCGAGCAGCGCGTGGATGACGAGGTCGCGAGCACCCGTGCCGATACGGCGTCGGATCTCATCCGCCAAGCCGTTCGGAGTCCAACCGGAGATCCAGAGATCCCGAACGGTGAGCCGGAGCTCACGCTGGATCGAGAGGACCATCCGGGTGAAATCACACTCCGGGCAACCTGTGGTGAAGGCGCTTTCGTCGTGAGGGTGCGGCCAGGCCGGCTGGTCGGTGGACGTGTCGAAGAGGTCTCGCTCGTGGATTGCCATCGTGTGGCTCCGTTCTCGTGGTCGTGAGTTCGGTTGCGTGATGACAACGATTCGGCGTCGGACAACGCCTCGGAGATCATTCAAGCACAGGGGTACATCAGAGTTCCTCGAGGCGCTGTCGGCCCCGCCTGATCCACGTGTTCGGGGCCCGAACGACCCTCCGGACTCCTGTGCCCGATGTCTCGTGGCCGGCTCCGTCATCATTCCGTAACATTTCGACATCCGACCATCTCGGTCGTCTGCGGCGAAGTTCCGCACACGACCCGCCGGTGCCGCTGCAGAAGGCGCACCTCGGCAGGAAGCGTCATGACTCCCCTCACCCCACCCCCCGCCGCGGCATGTCGCCGCCCCCACCGCTCCGCGTTCCGTCGTTCGGCGGTGGTCACGGCACTGCTCGTGACGATCGTCGGCGCACCCCTCGTGGTCAACGCCGTGGCCGACGACGGCTCCGCCGTGCCGACCGGAACGACCGTGAGCCCCGCCGAGACCGCGGACGAACCGGTCTTCACGCCGAGGGTCGGGTCGGTCGAGGAATCGGCCCCGCAGCCCGACACGACTGCGGTCGCTGAGACCGTCGCCGAACCGGGAGCCGCGACCTTGTCCGAACCGGGAGTCGTGACTCTGTCCGAATGGAAAGCCGTGGCCGTGGCCGAACCGGACCTCGACGTGCAGGCGCTCCTCACCGAGACCTACACGTGGGGCGAGGACAGCCTGCGCGTGGCGGCGCTGCAGCAGGTGCTGAACGTGGAGGTGGACGGCCGGTACGGCGTCGTCACCCGCCGCTCCCATCTCGACGTCCTGGAGGCCGATGCGTTGAGCACCGACGGTGTTCCGGACGAGGCTCCGCTGGGCCCCAGCGCCGAGGAGTGGGCCGCTCTGCGCGACTGCGAGTCGGGCGGCGACTACGCGATCGCCAGCAGCAGTGGCCGCTACCGAGGCGCCTACCAGTTCGTCCAGTCGACCTGGGACAGCGTCGCCGACCGGAACGATCCGACACTCGTCGGCATCGATCCGGCAGCGGCCACACCGGCCGACCAGGACGCCATGGCCCTCGCGCTCTACATCGAAGCGGGCAGTGGCCCCTGGCCCGTGTGCGGCCGCCATCTGTCCTGAACGGTCGCTCGCGACGCGAACCCGCACGTGATACCAGTTCGATATCACGTGCGGCGATGACCTCGCGGCTCAGTGATGCAGAACACGCTGCGCTTGCAGAAGCAGCGGCGAAGGCGAACATGTCGATGCACGCACTCGCAGTCGAGGCCGTTCGCAACGAGGTCGCACGACGGACGCAGCGCGACGAAGTGCTCGCGATCAGCAGTTCTGTCATGGAGCACCACCGAGACCTCCTCGATCGACTCTCGAAGTAGTTCCTCGATCCGGTGACTCGGTTCCTCACGCTCGACGACGTGATTGCGATCGCGGTGCAGCAGTTCGGGTCGCCACCGCCGATTCGTGATGTCGGCCTGCTCGATTCCGCTGTCGCTCGGCCTGCGTCGACGGTGATGGGCGACGATGCGTATCCCGACCTGTGGACGAAGGCCGCTGCGCTGCTCCAATCGCTGGTCGGAAACCTTGCGCTGATCGATGGCAACGAACGGCTGGGTTGGACCGCCAGCGTCGTCTTCGGCGCGCTGAACAGCGACGTCGACGTCGCCTCGGTCGACCTCAATGGCGCCTACGACCTGGTGATCGACGTGGCGTCGGATTCGTCGCTGACGGTCGATTCGATCGCCGACCGCTTGCTGGTGCTCTTGGGGCGATGACCTTCGCATCGCCGACCGCGAGGTTCTGATGACGGGTTCGTGCGTTCGGTCGGACCGTCGAATACCGCTCGTCACGAGACCACCAGCCGCAGGTTGCGGAGGACGTCGAGCACATCGAGGAGCACATCCGTCGCTGCATCGGGATCATCGTTGGCCAACGATCTCGAACAATCTGATCTGGCAAGAGTTCGACAAGAAGGTGTCCTCGTGCTGGTTTCGTCCCGCCATCGACCGATGGATGTGCATGATGTCGATCGCGAGCAGCACGAGTGGAACCGACGGGCGGGCCGGTGGCTCCTCGCGCTTGATGACTCCCGTGCGAACGTTCGGACGCTGCGTGATCCTCGGTGGCGTGCTCCTCGTTTCCGCTGCCTGCGAGGAGCCGGCCGACTCGACGGCGTCGACGAACTCGACCGAAGCGGTCGCAGCGAGCGCCGTCCCGGTTCCTGAGGACACAGCGATCACGACCGTTCCCGCTGCTCCGCTTGCGCTGGTCGACGACTGCGTGCAGCAGACGATGGGCCGCGCCTTCAACGGCGAGGAGTTCTGGCAAGAGCACTGGAACAACATGAACCAAGATGAAGCTCGACTGAGGGACTGGTGCGACCAGTACGGCAACGACGATCCCGAGGCACTGGCCGAGCTCAGCCGTCAGTGGCAGCTCTCGCTCGCCGAAGTCGAGAGTTCGACGACGGCCGCCCCGGTGTCCATCGTGCCGTTCGTCGATCCTGTCGTTGCGTCGACGGCTCCAGCGACGATCGCCACTACGACGACGACAACGAATGCGCCCCCACCTCCTCCGCCACCCCCACCTCCGCCTGCTCCGGCCAACGTCTCGTATCAGAACTGCGATGCCGTGCGTGCTGCAGGTGCGGATCCGATCTACCGGGGCGACCCGGGGTACGAAAGCAAGCTCGACCGCGACGGTGACGGTGTCGGCTGCGAGTAGAACTCGACCCGTCGTCGTGGCAGACGACGGCAACCGTTTCGACGACAGACGCGTTGGCGATCCGATTGCGTCGGGCATGCGGGACGTTGTCCACTGGCTCCGCAAGCCGGCTGCGTCAGCCGATCGATCCAGGTCAGTTCACGGCGTGATGAAGTCGCACCTCGTGCCGGGCGCGTGAGCGAGGCGCAGATCGAGCGTGGCGAGCGGAGCATCGATGGACTCCGCGAGCGCGACGTAGAACGCGTCGTAGATCGTGAGGTTGGATCGCAGTTCCCAGATCCGCTCGGCGAGGGGCTCGAACGGTGCAAGTTCGATCGGAAGCCGAACGAGGGCGGCGAAGGCGAGGGCAGCTGAATCCTTCCCGACGGTTTCGACTGATTCAGCTCGTCGCAACACGTGACCGACCTCGACCGGGAGCAGATGGGGTGCCACCACCCGGCCGCTCCGAAGCTGTTCCTCCGCCCAACGTCCATCCGGCCCGTCGTCGATCAACGCCGCCACGACCGTCGAGGCATCGACGACGATGCTCAACGCCGACCGTCGTCACGGAATGCCAGGATCTGCTCTGAACTCAGACGAGATCTCGTTGTTTCCTTCCGCGCGCGCAACTGGTCGAGCATCTCGTTCATGTCCGGCTTGGCGGCGAGGTCGATCAGGGTCTGTCGCAAATACTCCTGCAACGATCGTCCGCTCCGAGCAGCCCGAGCGGCCAGCTCGTTGCGTGTCTCATCGGGCACCTCACGGATCGTCATCGCCGGCATGCATGCAGAATAGCAGCATTGCATGCGAGATGCATTCGCAATCCGATCTCGAGATCCGCTCCGAACGAATCGGCTCGGCTCTCCCGACGGCATCAGGCACCAGCCCCACGAGCATCGGCAACAATCGGACAATGACCGACCGACTGATCTCGCCCTCGAAGGTGACGGCGTGGTTGGCGTGCGCCCACACCCTCACGCTCGACCACCGCAGGACGACCGGTTCGTTGAAGATCGAGGTCGCCGGCCTCGGCGAGATGGCAACGATGCTGCTCGAGAAGGGGGAGGCGCACGAACGCGAGGTCCTCGCCCGATACCGGGCCGAGGGCAAGCGCGTCTTCGAGGTGCCCGCACGCATCACGCCGGACAACCCGACGCCCCCCGACGCCGGTGGCCTGACGTCCCGTGACTTCCCGGGCGGTTGGGAGCCGTTCGATGCGTGGGTCGCCCGGGTCGGGAATCCGATGGCGACCGGCGAGTGGGATGTCGTCTATCAACTCCCGCTGATCCACGACGGCGTGCGTGGCGTGGCCGACTTCCTCCTCCGCGTCGACGGTTCACCCGACGACGCACCCGTTTACGAGGCGGTCGACGCGAAGCTCACCCGCAGCGAGGCCAAGCCGGGCCACGTCCTCCAGCTCTGCTTCTACGCCGACGCCGTGCGAGCGCTTACGGGTCGCCGGGCGGACACGGTCGCCCTCGAACTCGGATCGGGCGACTGCGAACGGATCCGCCTCGCCGACGTCGAGCCGTACTGGCAACGGCTCCGCAACCGCCTCGCCACGGCGATCGACGGTGCATCGGCGGCGATCACCGAGCCGATCCCCTGCTCGCACTGCGACTTCTGCGACTACGCCTCGGTCTGCGACGACCAGTGGCGGGCCGACGACTCGCTCGTCTACGTCAGCGGTCTCCGAGCCGCCGATCGGTCGGTGCTCGTCGAGCAGGGCGTGTCCACGATGAAGGCCTTGGCGAACGCAGATCCGACGTCCGATCTCGGCATCGCGAACGGGGAACGCCACGTCCGTCAGGCCGACCTCCAGGTCCGCACCGCCGCCCTCCCCGAAGGCGCCGCACCGATCGTCGAGATCATCCCCGAGTCGATGACGATGCCCGCTCGCGGCCGAGCCGACGACAGCGTCGACGCAACCGGCGATGAGGTCACCACCGAGCCGACCGGGTTCGCCGCGCTGCCCGAGCCGTCTCCCGGCGACGTGTTCCTCGACTTCGAGGGCCACCCGTTCTGGACGGCCGACGCCGGTCTGTTCTTCCTGTTCGGCCTGATCGAACGCACCGAAGCGTCGCTGACCGCCAGCGGTAACACGGCCACAGGTGACGACGACGACTGGCAGTTCACGACCTGGTGGTCGCACGATGTCGACGAGGAGCGTGCCTCGACCGTCGCACTGGTCGAGTACCTCGCCGACCGCCGAGACCGGTTTCCCGGCATGCACGTGTACCACTACAACCACACCGAACGGTCGTCACTGCAACGCCTGACCCAGCACCACGGCGTGG
Source organism: Ilumatobacter sp. (assembly GCF_039969435.1). Taxonomy (GTDB): domain Bacteria; phylum Actinomycetota; class Acidimicrobiia; order Acidimicrobiales; family Ilumatobacteraceae; genus Ilumatobacter_A. Next base: position 343,141 of record NZ_JBDVNU010000017.1, on the reverse strand, counting down.
CGGAACTCGAACTCGAGAAGCTGGTGGCCGAGGGCCGATTCGTCGACCTGTTCCCGATCGTCACCGGCGCCGTCCAGATCGGTGTCGAGTCGTACGGCCTGAAGAAGGTCGAGTCGGTGACCGGGTTCGTCCGGAGCCAGGCGATCACGAAGGGCAGCGGCGCCGTCGTCGAGTACGAGCGTTGGATGCGCGAACTCGACACGGTGCTTCGAGCACCTCACCTCGAAGCGATCGCGAGGTACAACGAGGACGACGTCCGGGCGACGCGCGCCGTGCGCGACTGGCTCGTCGACGTGCGGCCGAACATCGAGTGGCGTGCCGCGGTGCTCGACCCGTACGAACGCGACGAGGAGACCGACGAACTCATCCGGCGGCTCCACGAGTTCGAACCCGAGACGCCGCAGCACCTGCTCGGCGACCTGCTCGGCTACTGGCGTCGGGAGGATGCTGCGACCTACATGGAGGTCCGGCTCCAGCTCAGCCGTCCGCTGGCCGAGCTCGTCGACGACCCGGCGGCGATCGGTGGCCTCGTCCCGGTGGGCGTCGTCGAACGTCTCGGCAAGACGGGCAAGCCGATCACCCCCGGCTACGCGTTCGACTTCCCAACGCAGGACATCAGCCACGACCTGAAAATGGGATGCGACGTCGCGTTCCTCGTCGACGACCAGGCGACACGCACCGCCCGAGCCGATGTGGACGTCGACGCACGCCGGTTGACGATCCCCTGGAACCAGGAACGGATCGACGAAGGTGTGGTCCCGACCGCCGTCGCCGAGTGGTCGCTGTTCCCTGCCAAGGCGAAGCTCGTCGCGCTGCGTGACCTGGCGACCGAGGTGCTGGACGGTCGAGTCGACAGCGCTCCCGCCCGCTTCCTGTTCGGCGAGCCACCGCGGTTCACCGCCGGTCCCGATCCGGTCGCCGACGGCTTCGAGCCCGGTGTCGAGTCGGTCGTCGACTGGGCGACGCGGATGGATCGCACGGTCGTCCCGGTCCAGGGCCCACCTGGCACGGGCAAGACCTACGTGGGGTCGCATGTGATCCGAGCGCTCGTGTCGGATGGGCTGCGGGTCGGCGTCTGCGCGATGAGCCATTCGGCGATCGACAACCTGATGCGTGCGGTCGTCGGCATGTTCGACGATGCGGGTGACCGTGGGCTGCGTGCGATCAAGCAGAGTGGTTCGGACCGCACGTTCGAGGATCGTGACGACGTCGAGTACGGCGACATCAAGGCCAAGCACCTCGACGAGTGCAACGTGTTCGCCGGGACGGCGTGGCTGTTCGCCAGCGAGAAGATGCGAGAGCAACCGGTCGACGTCCTGTTCATCGACGAGGCCGGCCAGCTGGGTCTCGCCGACATGTTGGCGGCGTCGATGGGGGCGAAGAGCGTGATCCTGCTCGGCGACCCGCAGCAGCTGCCGCAGGTCTCGAAGGCGAGCCATCCGGGTGGATCGGGTCGCAGTGCGTTGCAGCACGTGCTCGGCGACAGCCAGACCATGCCGACCGATCGCGGCGTGTTCCTCGCCACGACGTGGCGGATGCATCCCGACGTGAACGAGTTCATCTCCGACGTGATGTACGACGGTCAACTCGGCACGCACCCGTCGTGTTCGACGCAGTCGACGGCGGCCGGAACGGGCCTGCGCTGGATCCGTGCGGAGCACGATGGCTGCTCACGCTCGTCGAGGGTGGAAGCCGACCTCATCGCTGCACAGATCATCGAGTTGACGGGGACCGACTGGACCGACTCGAAGGGCGACGTCGCACCGCTGACACCGCAGGACTTCATCGTGGTGGCGCCGTACAACGACCAGCGTCGTCTGATCGACGAAGTGCTCGGCGCCGATGTCCGCACGCGTGGCGTGCCGGTCGGGACGGTCGACAAGTTCCAGGGTCAGGAAGCAGCGGTCGTGTTCTTCTCGATGACGACATCGTCGTCGGCGCACATGCCCCGCACGTCGGACTTCCTGTTCTCGAAGAACCGCCTGAACGTGGCGATCAGCCGGGCGAGGTGCCTCGCCTACCTGGTGTGCACGGAGGAACTGCTGGACACGACAGCGAAGTCAGTGACGCAGATGCAACAGATCGGCGCGCTGTGCGCCTTCGTCGAACGGGCGGACTACCAAGCGAACGTGTAGCTCGCCAGAACCTCCAAACGCATCCGCACTCAACGCCGTCCTAACTGGACTTTCGACCCAGATCGAGCCGGACCACTCTTTCGACAGCTCCCTCAGTCGCCGAGGTGAAAACCGTCGTCTTCGTACTGCGACAGTCCGTATTGCTCGATCGACGCCAACGACGGAGCGATGACCAGCATCGAGCAGTCGTCTCGCTCGAGGCATGTCATCCGCTTTCCTCGGTTCACTCGGAGAACATGATGCGCTCGATACGTGCCAGCGCATGGATAAGGACTGAAGAGGTTCCAAATGCCTTCGACTTGACGAAGCCACAGACGTGGAACGATCCAGAACTGACCAAAGCGGTGTGGCGGTGAATACGCGATCGGCTGACCGTCATGGCAATCGATGAGGAGAAAGTCGTTCCCGTAGTCAGGCCCCGCTTCGACGGGATGTTGGCCCTCAGCGCAGATTCGGTGAAACTCGTCCACCGCCTCCTCGTCGATTGACCGGGGTCTCGGCATTCCGTGGCCGTCGAGTCGTAGCACACGGTCCGCCCGACGGTGCCGGAGGAAGCGAATGTCTACGTCTGTGCTGCTGGATGCCACCTCCTGACGATAACGAAGTTCATCTAGTGGTTCAGTCGCGCTCCGGGACTCGTGGAGGCTCTACAGAACTCTGGCCGCTTCGGTTACGCCCAGGCATGGGGTTCGATTCCTTTTGGTTGATGTGAGGTCGCTCCACCGACTCAGACCGTGCGAGAACTCCAGGAAACAGATTCGACTTCAGTCGCACAGCCGACAACGAATGGGCTTACCGCACATCTCCCTCAACGGGCGGGGCGATCTCGTTGAGCCGCCGTCCGAATTCGTCGTAGAGGCAAAGCCACCCGTTGCATGTGAATTCTCCGTTCTTTCCCTTCCCGGGGGGATTTCCAACGCTGTCCAACACAGCAGGGCTTGGCCCATCGTGCGAACGAAGTTGCCTCCCGGATTCGCGATCCACCCCGCTGAATCGAAGCCGCGCCGTTGTGTGTTCGACCGTCACCAAGCCCACCAGCCCGTTGATTCTCGATGTCCACTGGGTTCGACCGAGGGGAACGGCAGAGATGTCGCGAAGTTTCGCGGTCGGCGAGGAGCGGTAGGTCTCAGAAGCACGGTTGTTCTTCGCCATCTGTGGCGATCGGAACTCGGATCCCACGTGCCACTCAACCGGTGCGGTTTCAGCCCTTGGACCCTCCCGCAGTGAGGAACTGGCCAACCCTTGGATCCGTCGAGACGTCTCTCTCTCAGCCAACTCAGTCGGGGCAGCGGAATTCGACTCGTTGGAGCGCAGATCGGGAAGCCGTTTCACGACGTCATGCACGATCTGAACAAGGTTCTCATCGGAGACGAAGCACAGAGGTCGCAGCGAGTTGATCACTCGGAGTTCGATGCAGACGTCGTTGTTGTCCAGCGACCTCGTTCCCCCGTTCTTGCCGTAGTTCGAGTTCGGGTCGTCGAAGGCTTCGACGAGCGTGTGAAGGACGATTCGCGCAACGCGTTGGTCAAGTCCGAATGCGGGTCGGTACTGGATGCTCTGGAACTCCTGCTCGCTCGCACGCGCAGCAAGATCGGGGCCGTACGTCAGGATTCGGTGCATTGCCAGGCGGAGAGCGTTCCTGAGATCCGGCCCGAATCGGGCCCACTCAGATCGACCAGCCGGTGGACTTCCATCCTTCAGGTTGGGCCAGCCCCAGCGATAGACAACGAAATGGGGGAGGAGGTGCGTAGCGATCCAACACCACACGTCGGGGTGTAATGCTTCCGAGAGGCCGGAGGTGTCCTCGATGAGCCGGGCGCCGAGCTCAACGTCCCAAGTGGACCGTCTTTCGGAATTCAACGCGGACGGGTAGCCACGATCGTGGGCCCACGCGTTCAGATCGTCGCGCCAAGCGACAAGTTCATCCTGGCTCACCTGGCGGTCGCCCGCAGGGTGGAACTCGGCGCGGCGAAGGTCGATCGGCATCTGCTCCAGCGAGTCCGGTGCCGCTCCGTGCAGATCGATCAGCGGTAGCCAGGTGCTGCTTCCTGACGCTCTCGGAAAGTGCGTACCCTGCTCGAAGCGGGTCATCCCTGCGCCCTCCACGAGTCAGGAGCGAACCTGTTCCAGAGGCGACGCGAAAAAGTTGGTTGATCGTGTTCGTGATCGGCCAGCGCACCACTCACCGATCCGAACGCCTCGGTCAGCCTCAGGACGAGCATCTGACCGACCGTGCCGTCCGCCAGGTCGGTCCAGTCCTCAACCGCATGCAGCTCCTCTGCGAGTGCGGCGGTCAGCACACGGACGAGGTCGACCGAGATCCCTGCGAGAGACGAAGGCGGGAGTGTTGCGGGGTCGGGGTCGCCGTTTGCATCATGAAAGTCGCGATCCATGACGTCACGGTTCAAGAGCACCGTCACGACGTTTGCGAGGAGGTCGTCGAGTTCGATGGACGTGTCGAGGTCGACTGCCCAGAGCGAACCGGATGGCTCACCGAAACGCTGTTCGAACGAGACGGTCCGAACCGGTATCCGAGTCTCTGCACCCTCGAGAAGTATCGTCCGCTCGCGGATCGGATTCGTCCAACCATCGCTCCAGACGAGCGCCCCGTCAGGACAGGAATCGTTGGGTCGTTCATCGACAGTCCAATGAACGATCAAGCACGTCTCGACCTCGACCGACCCAGCGATATCGGCCGGTATGTCGAGCGTGAGGCAGGTCGAGTCCGAGAGCGGGACGGGAACGGGACCACCCGAATGGATGCCGGCTGTGCTCGTCGCCCTGCAGGACCAGCGCGCCGCGACTCCGAGCACCTGTCCGGCAACGAGGTCGAGTCGCCTCCGAACATCGAGTGCTTCGACGCTGAACTGGACTGACCTCGTGATGGTGATGGACTGTCCTGGCTTCCAGTCGTCACCATTGTTCGCGAGTGCCGATCGCCCGGTGTCGGCGACGGTCCAGTCGCCGAGCGAGATCACTTCATTGACCGCGTCGTCTGGAAGACACCAGCCGGGTCTGAGTTCAAGAGGCATCGGTGATCTCCACCTTCACCTTCGGCCGGAACCGAACGTCGCCTCTGACGTGGACGACGAGTCCGAGTCGGGCTCCGTCGACCCCGGTGGTCGAGAAGTGGTCACCCGGCTGAGAAGTTCCCGAGTCCGAGATCCAGCTGAAGGTGACGAGCCCGTCGACCGGCATCGTACCGGTGTTGTCGTGCCCGCTCCCTGCCGCCGTGAGCGAGATGCTCATGGGCTTCTCGCCGATGCCGCCGAGAAGGACGTCGAGTTCGTGAACCATGTCTTTTGCCACTCGGTAGCTCTTCACCACGGTGAGGTCTGCTCGTGGTTTCCGAGTCGGAGCCTTTCCCGGCTTACTCGGAGGCTTCGGGGCACCGCCACCACCGAGTCCGCCGAGAAGCCCATCCGAGATCAGTCTCGACACGAGTTGTTCGCCACCGCCTCGCTCACCGGCGTCGGCTGAGCGGTAGCTGCCGATCAGTTGCTTGCGGGCTCGCTTGATCTCCTCCACGGTTCGCTTCGCGAACGTTCGTCGGTGGTCCCGGGTGTGCTCTTTCGGCACGATCTTGTGAATCCAGTCGTCATGCGCTGGTGGCTCGGCTTTGGTGAGCGCTCCCTCGACCTCAGGGTCATCGGCAGACAGAAACACGCCGACGTCAGTGGCAGCGGCGTCAGGACCGTTGATCGGCTCGTATTTGACGAGCAGTAGCGGCTCTCGGCGAATGAGCGCCATCTGTCCCCATGGCACGCCGAAATCGACGGCTGGCTCGTCGTCGATCTCGTCTCCGTCCTGAAAACCGTCGGGCCGGACCGTCTCGAGTTCTTCATCGGTCAGCGTCAGATGGAACACGTTTTGATCGTGACTTCCGCCGGAACGGAACTTGGCCGTCCCGAGGACCTTCTTGGGTCGATGGCACTCAGCGACCAGATCTCGGTCGGCTTCGTCGCTGTTGCGCTCCCGAGCGCAATCGAGCAACGCCTTCGCATACGGACGGATCTCCGGGTCGTCAAGCGGCGCAGGGAGGTCGACCTGATGATTGTTCCAGTGGATACGAAAATCCATGTCCGCCCCGGCCATGGTGTCGCGAACTCCGGGAACTCGCTTCGGCCACACGTGCCACCGGACCGCATCACGAAGACGATTCATCTCGATCTCCCAGCCCAGATGTAGCCGTGGAGCCACGATCACGATCGAGGTTCCATCGACCGGCTCACCATCGTGTGTGTACGACGGCAGAGGCAGTCCGCCTGCTGCTGCGGCAGCACGCGCCCCAACGATCGGTTCGATGATGTCGCCTTCGGCCTGCGCTCCGATGAAATGTCGACCCGTGAACTGTTGATCGCCATGGACGAAGAACTCACCATGGACAGACCCGATGAACCTCTCGACCGGTTCGCCAGCGCTGTCCGTCGTTCGCGTGTGGACGAGGATCGTTCCGCACTCACTCGCCATCCACAGGGCGCTCTTGCCGACGCCGTACGACCCGCCATCGCCCTTGCCGACGTCGTCCGTCGCCCGACCCATGTTTCGGATGAAGTTGGCGAAACGCTGCTGACCGTTGCCGAGTGAGTTGCCGTTCCGGATCGGATCCCAATGGGTGCCGCTTCGACTCGGGCCGCACAACCCCACAGTGTTGCGGTCGGAGATGACGAGCAGCCTCACGTTGTCGCGTTGGAGCACGGCCTTGGGGTGCAGGAGACCGTTCCCCGAGTCACCATCTGACTCCCTGTCGAAACCCCCGAGTGAGTCGATGGGCAGCAACTTTCTCAGGTGTTCGAGACGGTCGGTGTCGATGTCCCATCCGTCGATCTGGAACACGACGGGAGCGTCGCCTCGATCTGCGTCTCTTGCGTCCCAGGAGTTCTGCACCGCTTCCCGAACGAGCAGGGCGGGAAGTCCGAGGTGCCCGGTCAGTGGCGATGGGCCCTCGATTTTGCCCCCGGTAGGGGGCATTCGTTCGCTTTGGGCGACGAGATCGAGGTGTGTCACGAGTTGCCCAGGTGTCGGGCGATCAGCGAGTCGAGGTCGGTGTCGAGGTCTGCCTCGGCGTCGCCGTTCAGGTTGAGTTCATAGTCGACCTTGTCGATGCTCGACATGTCGACGGCTGCGAGCATGCTCGGTACCAGCCGAGGGTGGGAGTCGTCGACGTTACGGAGGCCGACTTCGACCGACACGAACTTGGAGTGGTCGTAGTGGTCCTTGTGTTGCTCGGAGTAGCGGAGGTTCGAGAGTCGATCGAGCAAGACAGAACGGGAAGCCCCGAGGCGAACGATCGACTCGATGAGGTCCGGCACGCTCCTGCCGTCGGGAGACGGTTCGAGGCGACGGAGAACGAGCACTAGCGCCGAGCCGTCTTCCGGGTCTGCGAGCTGCCCGAGCCCGTGGATCTGGACGCGTCGATAGTTTGCGGAGGTGGTCGACTTCACTTCGATCACGAGCTTCGACAGCCTGAAATCGCAGTGATCCTTATCCCAGCCGGTCCACTGATCGAGCTGACCTCCGTGGCGAAGGATCGTCTCGAGCACCTCCAGCTCGCCGAACAGTCCGACGAGTGCGTTGTCGCTGAGCGGGCTTCCAGCGGGACGAGCAAGGAGATCACGCCAATTCTGCAGGGCTGTTCGTCCGACGTCGCCGGGATCGTGTCCTTCTCCGAGTAGTTGGACCATCTCGTCAAGGAGATGGTCGGTGACGCTGGAGGCTGCCGTCGGAGCGATAGTCACCTTGTAGCCGTCGGTCAATGTCGTGAATCGGACGGCGGCGGCCTGGTCGTCGCTCGCGACCGTCGTCGGGTCGCATGTGATTCGAAGCCAGACGCTGCCAGCAGTCTCCATTCCGAGGTGGCTGTCGACGGGAAGATTCTGGATCGGCAGTTCGGCGTGATCGGTACCGGGTTTGTCGATCGCAGATCGGAGCACGGCCAGACGAGACCCGATGTCAGGAGTCCAGCCTGTCTGGTCATCGGTCATCTTGATGATCTCCCATATCGATGTCGACGGTCGAGGCTTCGATCTCTGCGACCAGGGGGGTGACGTACCGAACGAACGTGTTCGACGAGGGGAACGTGAGCGACACGCTGATCGGAGTGGTGCTCGCATCGAGTGGGACACGCGCGCTGTTCGCCTTCGGCGTGCTGACCGGGTCGATCGCGTAGACGACCATCAACGGCGGTTCATCCGAGGATCGGTAGAGAACTCCGCCCGCAGGGGGGTTCCCGTCGAAGTCGAGGCGGTGATCGTTGGAGTCGACGAGCGATTGGATGAAGGCCAGTGACGTGTTCTTCACGCGGCCTCGGCTGATCGTTCCGACGCTCCCGACATCTCCGCCGAATTCGAAGTCAGACTTGCTTCCGCGTTCACTCGACTTAAAAACCACGTTCCACTCGCGAAGATTCTCGGCTTCCCGGTCGATGTAGCTGTCGAGGCTGGGTCGGTCGAGCCGCTTCTCCTCTTGATGGAACCCGTACGCCCGGAGGAACGCTCGGATGCGTTCCAGCGGGACACGGCGGAAGAGTAGCGATCCCTGACCCACGGTCTCGGCGCTGCCCAGTCCTTCGGCAAGAGTTCGGGCAGCAACCTGGTTGTCGTGCAGCACTTGGTCATCGAGGTCGAGCCACGCCGGATCTATGCGGTGATCGGAGTAGGAGATCTCCTTCGACACAGACTTCATCGCAGCTGCTCGCGTGATGTTCATGTTCGGCGACATCCGAATGCGCGGGCCATACACGTCGGGCGAAAACCCCTGCTTTGCCATCCATTCCAGTTCTCTTCTGAGATCCTGCTCGACCTGGTCTAGTTCCTGGAACCAGTCCAACAGTCCTTGTGTCGTCCAGATCCGGAGCAGATGTCGATAGCCGGGTCGGTAGCCAAACCACCTGCCCATCTGCATGAGCGAGTCGTAGTTTCGGGCTGTCCGTGCGAAGTAGCTGCAGACGAGACCCTCCAAGGTCAAGCCGCGGCTCAGCGTGTTGCCACCGATGGCGATCACGGTGACGCCGGGTTCCCCAGCCCCCGGGTCGGAATACGTCAACCGATCGACGTGATCGACCTTGCTGTTGTCCACGATGACGCCAGAATGAGCGTGCTGTAGGAGTCCGTCCTCCTTGAACGGTTTTCCGGCCTCGGTTCTGTCGATCAATCGGCCCAGCACAGTCAAGACATGTGGTTCGACCTCGACCCACGCGGCGGTTGTCTCGGCGACGTATCCATCACCGCTCGATTCCCGGGACGGGACCTGTTCGAGCGTCTCGTCGTAGAACTGCCGCATTGCGGTCGGATCGTTCTGGAATTCCTCGAGGAGACCGGCGAGGTAGCTCTCGATCGCAGGGCGATAGGCCTTCTGGTCCTCGGTGAGCTGAGTGGTGTGGATGAGCATCGACGAGTTGAACGAGTCGACGGGTTTCCCGAGCCCGGCGCGAGCCGCCGTGGCGAGCACGAACCAACGGATGGCGTCGCACAGGCCGTCGGTGAGTACGTCGTCCGTGTCGTCCGTGTCGTCCGTTTCGAGCTGGACGGGGCTGCCGACGCAACCATCTCCGAAGAGTTCCCGAGACCCGACGTACGAGGGCGGTGGATCGAGCGGGAAGATGAAGTCGCGTGGGTAGAGGCCGTAATCGTCCTGTGACGTGAGGATGTTTGCGTACGGGGTTGCTGTGTACGCCAGGTAGGCACATCGTCGCTTGTCGTCGGACGTCCTCAGGTTCACGATTCGGCTGAGCTGCTTGTGCACGCCTGCCAGTTCGCTGCCCGTGCTCACGTCGAGTCCTGCCTGGTCGGCTTCGTCGTCGATGACCAGCACAGCCAACTTGCGGAGCGCAGCGTCGCTTTCCTTCTCGAGCCAGTCGGCCAGCTTGCAAAGGATCGTCGAATGCTTCTTCACCACGAGGAGACCGCGTTTGCCGTTTCCAGCGAGATGACTCGACAGGCTGTTGCCATCAGGTCGAAAATCACCCACGGCTGTCCCGAGCCACCAGTGCTCCGGTTTGTGGACAAGCGTCCGGACGGCCCGCTCCTGGGTCTGGCGGCGCAATGAGTTGTGGACTCCGGCGAGCACGATCACGAGGTCGTAGTCGTTGTCGAGCGCCTTTGCAGCGACTGCCAAAAAGCTGGTCGTCTTGCCACTCTGAACATGGCCGAGGACCAGTCCTCGGGTGGTGATGTTCTCAGCGAGAGGATTGCCCAGACGGGCGACGATCTGATCCGCAGAGTCATTGGTTGCCGGCACGACGTCGTCCGGAATCCCGAGGCGGCTTCTTGCGTGGACCCATCGCGGCGAATCATGGTCTGCCTTCGGGTAGTACCACCCCGTTGGCTTACTGGCTAGCAGTCCACGATTGTTCTCAAGCGGCTCACCGATGCGTCGACGGAATTCCGCGATGACGATCTCCGCACGGCCGGGGCGTCGTTCGCGAAGATTGGCTTCTGCCCAATCCACGCCGTGACGCTTCACCTGTCCGCTGTAGGCAGCGAGAAAGTCCTCGAGGTCGTCTGGATCCATTTGTTTCGATTCCACCCCAATCGCCATGCAACCCCTACCCGGGCAGCTCGCACCGCTTTCGGCGTCCGGCAAAATTGTGGCACAAGACTGCGCCTACAACACAATGTTCCGACCGCTTGTCGACATCGGGACTCGACGAGCTGGGCGCTCCGCACATAGAGTGCGCGGACCATGGACGCGAGCGGGTGGAAGCAAAGTGAGTGAACCTCTGGAAGCAAGGTGGAAATGGGAGCAGACCGACCCGGACCGGAGTGGCTCCTCCGGCGACCTCGCCAAACTGTTCAAGAACGAGACGGTCAAGAACCCGGGAGTCTTCGCCGCCACCGCTCCTTCGGAACACGCGACGCTCATGGCTCGCGAAGTCATCCAGAACTCATCCGACGCGGCGAGCGAGTTGAGCGATGAACTCGGCGACGACGCTCCGGAATTCGAGATCACGTTCGAATTCGAGTCGCTGACGGACGAAGCCAAGAGTTCCCTCGTCAAGGCGCTGGATCTCTCCTCCATCGCTGCACGCGGGACGAACCCGGCCGATCCGGGTTGGCGCTCACGGTTGGGTCTGGACAGCGACGACCTGCTGGATCATCTGCACGACTCCGCACCCTTGAGAACGCTCAAGGTCGTGGAGAGTGGCACGACGGGCATGTACGGACCGTTCAATGGCGCGAAGTCGAAGATGTACCTCGCCCTCATCTCGCTCGGGTACACCGCCAAGGCGAGTGGGGCAGGCGGTTCGTACGGGTACGGCAAAGCCGGCCTCATCCGCGGCTCGGCGATCAGGACCGTCGTCGCGTACAGCGCGTTCCGGGAGCGGCCCGACGACCCCGGTGTCACCCGCCGCCTCCTGGGCATGACCTATTGGGGCCAGCACGATCTGGACGACCTGTCGTACACGGGGTTCGCTCGGTTCGGTGCCGAGCAGGTCAACGGTGCGATCAGGCCCTTCGAGAACGACGATGCCGATTCGATGGCAGAGCGACTCGGCATCGATCTGCGCTGCGCCGACGATCTCGAGGATCTCGGCACGACGTTCCTGCTGATCGAACCGACCGTCGAGCCCGACGACCTGAGCGTCGCCGTCGCTCGCAACTGGTGGCCGGCCCTGGAGGACGGGCGCATGACGGTGATGGTCTCCGCCGACGGGAGGACGTCAGTTCCCCGCCCGATGAAGGATCCGATCCTGAAGACCTTCGTCGACGCCTATCACCTCGCAGCCACCGACCAGGACAACGCCAAGCCCAACCAGTACCGCCAGTCGTTCCGACGTGGCTCGTTCGGTGAGCGGACCCTCAAGTTGGGCTCGCTCGGTCTCGTCGCAGAAACCGGTGGCTGGTCCTACGAATCAGGTGCCGACGAGCCCGACGACGTCCAACATCGCAGTCTTGTGGCTCTCGTCCGAGGTCCACGGATGGTCGTGGAATACCTCGACGCAGGACAGGCGCGCCCGTTCGTTCGCGGTGCGTTCATCGCGGACGACGAAGTCGACGAGTTGCTCCGACAGACCGAGCCGAAAGCCCACGACAGTTGGCAGACACGCATCGAGGAGGCGGGGTCGGACCCGGATGCGCCGCGGGTCGCCGACGCTGTCATCAATCGAGTGCGCGACCATGTTCGCAAGTTCCGAGATCAGTTGCGGCCGGCGACACGACCCGCCGAGGACGTCCGACTTCCGGAACTCGAACGACTCTTCGGACGGATCTTCTCGTCGTCCAGCTCGAACTCCTCTGGCCCGCCGCAGAGCGAGCGTCCCTTCTCGATCGTGGTGGAAGAGCGACTCGAACACGTTGGCGACGGCCTCATCCGAGTCAAGGCACGTATCGGGTTCGCTCTGTCTCCACACTTCGGTGACCCCGAGGAGGTGGTCGACGTCTCGTTGTCGTATCGGTTCGTCGAGGAAGGCGGAAACGGAGAAGAGGCCGAGCTGGACGTCGTCGCCCCCGAGGGATTCGAAGCCAGGGACGAGAAGCCGTACGTGTACCGCGGCGCGCTGACGCACGACCGCGTGGTCTTCGAATTCGCATCGGTGCCGTATCCGGCTGACTGGACGGGTCGGATCAAGGGCGATGTGGAATTCACGAGCGAGAAGGAGTCGGTGGGATGAGTACCGAGACCCGGACGGTGCGCCCGTACGTCGGTGGCCAGGAGTTCCAGCAGATGCTCGACTCGTGCACGCTTCGCTGCGCTGACGAGATCGTCGAGGGTGGTGGCGAGGTGTCGGTCAACCTCGACGAATACCTCAACTACCCCTTCGCCCTGCTGATGGACGAACTGGACTGGAGCCTGGCGGAGAGCGGCGCTGCTGCGCTCGACCTCGACCCCGCCGACATCGATCTCCTCGTGTTGGTGGCCGCGCCCCGGCTCCGGTTCGTGGACACCATCTTCAGGCGCGACCTCGCCGACGCTGCAGGGATGCCCGACCACGTGCCGCTCAGCTTCCCGGAGCGACCCCGTGCTCTGCGCGCCCCTCACGGCGGCGCCGACCTCCGGGTCTACTTCTGCCTCAACAGGGATCTCGACCCCCGCCCGCTCAGCCCGTGGAGGAAGGGCACCTGGCTCGGGCAGCAGGAGTACCGGGTCCGTTCCGACCTGTCGGGGTCGGGTTTCGTCCCGATCCGGATGACCGACGACGACCGTGATCATCTCGGCATCCCGCAGGACACCGCCCGCTTCGTCACGCTCGACGACGGCGACCCGTTCGATGTCGACCCGGCGACCGACATCGTCAAGCTGTACGTGGACGGCGACCTCCTCGACCGTCTGGCAGTCGCAACGGGCACTCCCGTCGGCAAGCACATCCAACGCCAGCTGTTCCTCGATGCGACGACGGCGATCGTGTTCGCGGCACACCGACGCCTCACCGACGACCCGGGTCTCGGAGCCCAGCACGTGGACGACTTCCGAGGAAGTCTCGTTCACAAGCTGACCGAGCTCATTGCGAGCAAGGGTCTCGATTCGGCCGGACGGGATCATCGCCAGATCGAGTTCCACCGGCTTCGCGACGAGCCCACGGCCTTCCTCGCTCAGATCGAGGCGAAGACCGGGATGCGCAAGGACATGCTCGATTCCTTCGGAGACATCACATGAGATACCCGATCCTCACTCGCTCGACGACGGAGTCCCTGGCCCGCGAGATGGTCGCCACCGGATTCGCGCCGAACTGGGAACTCGAGCGGACCTGGGTCGGGTCCGGGCAGGAGGTCGACCTCGGGCCCCTCGGGGCAGCGATGGCAGACATGCGTGAGACCTTCGAGAGCCGTGACCCGAAGGCGGTGAACGATTCACCCGAGGCATTCGAGGGCCGATTCGCCGGCGACGTGCATCGAGCCCTCAGGGACCTACCGATCGAGGCTCTCGACGATCCCGGCTTCTGGCGTTTCCTCTCGCTCGTCGACTTCTGGTGGTTCGTCGCGATCCGCGAAGCGCCGGCGATCGGACGCGGGAACGTGATGACGTACGTCAACGGTGGGAAGGAGTGCGTCCCGTTCAGGATGTTCCTGCGTGCTCAGGCGATCCGGCGGGACGACGACTACTCCCTCGCAGGTGCGCTACCGAAGGCCGCTGACTTCTGGCGGAGCCACGTGCTCCGAGTCAAGACGGGGACCGCTCCACCGCTCGCTCGGAGCTTCGCCCGCCTCCAGAAGGAAAAGCTGATGGTCAGTGACGACGTCCGACCCTTTGCCCGACGCATCAACCGGCTCTGGTCGAACATCGTGTTCCAGGAGTGGGAGGACGATGATTGCGACAAGCTCCTCGCCGGTCTCTACGCCGAGATGCACAGCGGTCAGGACTCTCACGACGAGCCGCGTAGCCTCGAATCATGACGCAGCTCGAGGACGCACCCACGATCACCGCAGCGTCATCGTTCGATCTCCGTGACGGCCGACTGCATCGCACGGTCGAGGTCGGCGGGTTGATCGGCCGCTCCTCGTACCCGATGGCCGACCCGACGGGCGACGATCTCGGCGACTGGTGGCGAGCGTTTCTCCAGGGCCGGACACTGAGCAACGAGGCCCGCCTCGGTACCGTTCGGGGTCTCGATCTGTTCTGCGGACCGGGTGGTCTCGCCCTCGGCTTCTCGCAGGCGTGCGCCGAGATGGGATTCGATTTCGTGTCGGAGGCAGCGATCGACGATGACGCCGGCGCCGTCGACGTGTACGCCACGAACCATGGTACGAAGCGGCGGATCTCGGCTTCGGTTCGTTCGCTCATCGACTTCCAGGTGCGGGGCATGGGCGAGAAGGCCAAGTTCCTGTACGACCCCGAGATCGTGGACGACGTGGCAGCCGAACTGGTCGACAACGTCGACGTCGTTCTGGCAGGTCCCCCGTGTCAGGGGCACTCGAACCTGAACAACCACACCCGACGCACAGACAGGCGGAACGAGCTCTACCTGACCGTCCCTGCGTTCGCGATCGCCACCGGCGCGTCGATGGTCGTCATCGAGAACGTGCCGGCGGTCGTGCACGACCGCCAGCAGGTCGTGGCGACCACCAAGGCGCTGCTCGAGAGCGCCGGCTACACCGTCACTCTCGGTCGAGCGTTCGCCGATCGACTCGGCTGGCCCCAGACCCGGCAACGGTTCTTCCTCCTGGCTCGCAGAGACTCGGCTCCTGCCGAGATCGAGGCCGTCGGCGAAGCGCTTCAGAGCGAACAGCGAGACCTCTGGTGGGCGATCGAGGACCTCGAGGACGAGGCCATCGACGGGCGCCTCGTGGTCGAGGCCGGGTACAGCGACGAGAATCGTCGACGGATCGACTGGCTCTTCGACAACGGCGAACACAACCTGCCGCCGTCGGAGCGTCCGGAGTGCCACCAGGAAGGTACGACCTACAACGCCGTCTACGGGCGGTTGTACCAGGACAAGCCTGCGCCGACGATCACGACCGGTTTCATGACTCCGGGGCGCGGGCGCTACATCCACCCGACGCGGCGGCGCACCCTGACGCCTCACGAGGCCGCGCGTCTCCAGGGTTTTCCGGACAGCTACGACTTCCACCCGCACCCGGAGAAGGTCTCGGCGAAGTCCCAGCTCGGCAAGTGGATCGGCGATGCTGTCCCGATGCCCCTCGGATATGTCGCAGGGCTCTCTGTGCTCGGCGGAGACGCCGCCTGGAAGCCCGCCGACCCGAGCTGATGAGAGCGGTCGACCCAGTTCGACCGGCTTATCCGGTGGGATAAGGACTCGGACTTCGTGGTGGAACCACTCGACGAGAACATCCGGGATCGCTTCCGCAAGCAGCGGCGGAGGGACACCAAGCCCGAGGTCGCGCTGAGGTCGGCGCTGCATCGCCAAGGACTTCGCTTCCGTGTCGACCGCAAGGTGTTACCCGGAATGCGGAGCCGTCCCGACATCGTGTTCGGTCCAGCAAAGGTCGCAGTCTTCGTCGACGGATGCTTCTGGCACCGTTGCCCCGAGCACGGCACCAGGCCCAAGAACAACCAGGAGTGGTGGGACCAGAAGCTCGACGCGAACGTGGCACGCGATCGACGGGTCGACGCGGAACTCCGAGAGGCCGGCTGGGAGGTAATCAGATTCTGGGAGCATGAGGACCCACTCGAGGCCGCGGAGCGAACCGCATCGGTCGTCGACGAACGGCGGCGCCGCTTGCAGCCTGCAACTCTCTGAGTTGTCGATTTCTTCGCTCGCGTGACGGCGCAGGATCCAATCATGAGTGATCGAGCGGGCCGAGGCGCTGCGCCACGGCTGCGGGGGCAACCACTGTGAGGCCCGATGTCGCTCGGCTGATGCCCACGTACAGCAGGTTCGGTAGTCGGGAAGCCGATGAATTGACGAGCACTGGACTACTTTCCAGTGTCATCACTCGTGGCGACCCAAGGGAGAACGATGAAGCACGAACTGGACGCCGCCGAGAAGGCGACACCGAAACTGCAGATCAAGGTCCGGCAGAGGGAACTCGTCAACCTCACCCGTCGCAGTCGTCTTTTGCAGCGTTGAATCGGCTTTTGAAATGGAGCGAACGGACATTGACCAATTACGACCTGATTCATCTCAGTGAATACGAACGCCAGGAATGGGATCGCATCCAACGCTGGCGACATAACCAATCGAGCCGTCGCAGTCGGATTCCAGCGCCGATTCGGGACCGATCGAAGCAGCTGGGCGGCATCGCGGCCAAGGGCTGGAAAGCCGTCCCCGGCACTGCGCAGCTCGATGAGATCGTGGGCAAGGTTCTGGCAGGGGGGAACGAGGCACTGACCGACGCTGTGGCGGCGTCCCTCTTTCGGGACCGCATCCTGCAGGCCGCTCGTGACGCTGGCGCGGACGTCAGCGACCTGTCCGACCTACGGACGCTGGACCTTCGCGTGATCGACCACATCCTTCCGAGTCTGAATCTCCGATACGCACTCACGTCCGCTGCGACGGGCGCGGGGTCGGGATTTGTGGCAGGCGGGGGTACAACGGCCATCGTTGGCACCGGAGGAGTGGCCGCCGCACCCGGAGGCCTGGCGGTTGGCGGGGCGCTCGCCGGTGATGTCGTCGCAACGATCGGCCTCGCTGCTCGTGTCGTCACCCACTACGCGGGCTACTACGGCTACGACACGAGAGAGGAAGACGAGAAAGCCGTGCTCCTTGCCGTGATCGGGGTTGGCGTGGCGGGAGAGGGTGCGGCCAAGCAGGCTGCACTCCTTCATGTTCGGCAAGTATCGATGATGATCGCTCGGCGGGCGACCTGGAGGGAGCTCGGCGAGGAGGCCATCGTCAAATTGATTCAGGGCCTGTTCGCCAAGCTGAGTGTTCGGCTCACTCAACGAAAGCTGGCTCAGGCGTTGCCGATCGCCGGCATCGCCGCCGGCGCCGGACTGAACTACACGCTCATGCGAAAGGTCGGAACGGCGGCCTCATTCATGTACCGCGAGCGCTTCCTCATCGAGAAGTACGGACTCGACGTGGACGAGCCGACACCAGATCTTGCTGACGTGATCGATGTCAACGCAGCCGACGAGCTTGCGGCGATCGATACCCCGATGGACGATCCCGATCGTTAAGTCCGCCGACACCCTGGCGATGCGACTTCGCAAGGTCTGGGGCGGCCGCTCGAGAGCGGGTCACCCCCGACGAGGTCGGACCCTTGCGCTGAACCCATCGACTGAGCGGCACTCACGTCAGCTCAGCATCTCTCTGGACGACCTCGAGGTCGTGACCGCCGGCGAGTTCGGCTGCGGAACGCTGATCGACCACGTCGCTGCCTCGTTCGATCTCACGGCTGCGAGCATCGAGGCATGGTCGAATGTGATCGACGGCCGACGACTCACCGACCACTCGCGCGTCGTCGTCACGCTCGAACGGCGTCCCACGATCGCCCGCTCACTCCTCGACAGCACGGACCAGCCCGAGTAACTCGCGTTTGCTGAGTCCGAAACGGGCGATGGACTTCCGAACCGCCTTGCCGGGCACGATCGGGCTGAAACAGCAGAGGCGGCTGAACTGCCATGCCGACTAGCTTCGACCCATGGCTCCGCCCCCTGTGCGAACTGTCGGGGTGGCAGTCGGGAAGTTCAACCCTCCCCACCTCGGGCACCTCCACCTCATCCGCACCGGAGCGTCGATGGTCGAGCGCATGTACGTGCTGCTGTGCGACCGCGACGACCAGACCCTTCCCGCTGCCGACCGGGTTGCCTGGCTGCGCGATGCGGTCCCCGACAACGTCTCGGTGATCGTCACGCCGGACGACCTGCCAGCGGCGAACGCCCCCTGGGCCGCACGGACGCTGGCCGCGATCCCGGAGCCTCCCGACCTTGCTGTCACATCCGAACCATGGGGAGACGAGTGGGCCGCGCTCATGGGTGCAAGCCACCATCGCGTCGACCTGCAACGCGAAGCGTTTCCGACTTCCGGCACCGCACTCCGCGCAGACCTCGGCGCCAACTTCGGTTGGCTCGTACCTGCGGCTCGGGTGGCTCTCGCTCGACGGATCGTGATCGTCGGAGCGGAGTCGACCGGCAAGTCGACGATGGCCGAAGCTCTCGCCGCAGCGACCGGATCGGTCTGGGTGCCCGAACACGGTCGCTGGTACTGGGAAGGTCGGAGGTATCGGCCGGACCAGTCGTGGGACACCGACGAGTTCCACCGGATCGCAGCTGCTCAGCGTCGCTTGGAGGACGACATGGCGAGACTGTCGACCAACGGTGTGGTGATTGCAGACACCGATGCGCTCGTCACCGCCGTCTGGCACGAGCGCTACCTCGGGTCGTCGGATCAGCACCTCGACGAACTTGCGAGTCGCCAGCGCCCCGATCTCTACCTCGTCTGCGCCGACGACTTCGCCTGGGTACAGGACGGCACCCGGGAGTCCCGTGACGAACGCGCTTCGATGCAGCGGTCGATCGAAGCTCGCACAGGAGCATCGGGCGCCCGAGTCGTCGTTCTGCGAGGGCCGCACGAGCAGCGGGTGGAGACCGCCCTCGACGCGATCGCCCCGCTCCGCACCTTTCCCCCACTCGTATGAATGGACGCTCACATGACCGATTCCACGCCCGCACTGATCGCCGAGGAGCAGTCCCTTCTCGCTTCTCCGGCACCTTGGTTCGGTCGACCGTGGGAACATCGCCAAGCAGCAGTGGCCGGCGCCGGGTCGCTGGTTGCGTGTGGGATCTACTGGGCCGGCACTCGCGAGTTCGCGCCCGAAACCACACCTGGTGTCGTCGAGTTCTCG
Organism: Ilumatobacter sp.; assembly: GCF_039969435.1. Taxonomy (GTDB): domain Bacteria; phylum Actinomycetota; class Acidimicrobiia; order Acidimicrobiales; family Ilumatobacteraceae; genus Ilumatobacter_A. The sequence continues at coordinate 323,820 of NZ_JBDVNU010000017.1, read as the reverse complement.
GCCACCACCACCTCGCTGTGGTCGGTCTGGATCACGCAACGGCGCAACGTGCTCGCCCTGCCCATCGGGATCGTCTCGGTGATCCTGATGGGCTCGTTCTTCAGCGACATCGGACTCGTCGGTCAGCAGTGGCTCCAGTGGGGTTACTACCTGCCGATCCAGTTCTGGGCCTGGGCGATGTGGACCCGCGGTGGCGAGGGCGGCGGCGAACTGCTCGTGACTCGGCTCGCCGCGTCGATGCGTGTACTGGTCCTCGTCGCCAGTGTCGCCGCCACGATCCTGCTCGGATGGGTCCTCGATGCGGGATGGGACGACGCCGTCTACACCTACTGGGACGCGTCGATCGTCGCTGCCTCCGTACTTGCGATGCTGCTGCTGTCGTTGAAGAAGGTCGAGTCGTGGTGGTTGTGGATCGGCCCCGTCAACATCTCTGCGATCGGCCTCTATCTGAAGACCGAAGCGAACATGTTCGCCGCGCTCTACGTGCTCTTCTTCGTGATGGCGGTGGTCGGCCTCGTCCGCTGGCGTGCTGCCGCCTCACGCGGTGTGTCGTGATCGGCACCGACTCATCCACCGGCCGACGTGCTGCGACCGAACCCAGGGGCGGCGCCCACCGGAGCTCGTCGAGGCGGACGAGGCATGGACCTGGGGCTCGCCGGTGAAGCGGTCGAAGAAGCGGCGCGCATGATGACGATCCTCGGCGGTCGCCTCTCGACGGATCTACCCGTCGGCATACTCAGCCGGTGACCGGTTACGACATCATCGGCGACGTGCACGGCTGCGCCGACAAGCTGAAGACGCTGTTGAAGAAGCTCGGATACGTCCACCGAGACGGCGCACACCGGCACGCCGACCAACGCCAGGCGATCTTCGTCGGCGACCTGATCGACCGAGGTCCGCTGCAGCTCGAGTCGGTCGCGATCCCCCGGGCGATGGTCGAACACGGCACCGCCCAGATGGTCGTCGCCAACCACGAGTTCAACGCCATTGCCTACGCCACCCGCAACGCCGACGACACGGACTGGTGCCGACGGCACAGCGAGAAGAACGTCGGACAGCACCAGGAGTTCCTTGATGCGGTCGGGTTCGGATCGGTGACCCATCGCAGCATCCTCGACTGGTTCATGTCGCTCCCACTCTGGCTCGACCTCGGCGGTGTCCGCGTCGTGCATGCCTGCTGGCACGACGATTCGATCGACGTCCTCCGCACGCACGTGGGAGCGCATGGCGGGCTGACCGACGACCTCGTCCGCGCCGGCACGACGAAGGGGACTGCCGCCTACGACGCGATCGAGACGGTGCTCAAGGGACCCGAGGTCCAGATGGAGGGATACACCTACGCCGACAAGGACGGCAACGAGCGCACCAAGGGTCGCGTCGAGTGGTGGAACACCGAGGCCGAGACGCTGCGTGACATCGTCCGCATCGACCCGTCGTGGACACTCACCGACCCCCTGGGCAATCCGGCGACGGACCTTCCGGCGACACCGCTCGCCGACGTCGTCGGTCTCGTGTCGCCGTATCCCGACGACGCCCCGCCCGTCCTGTTCGGGCACTACTGGTTCACCGAGAGCGACGCGAGGCCGAGCACACCGACGACGGCGTGTGTCGACTTCAGTGCAGTGAAGGGCGGGCCCCTCGTTGCCTACCGGTGGGACGGCGAACCGACGCTCGAGTCGGGCAACTTCGTCTCCGTCTGACCAGGTCCACCGCTCAGGTCAGCAGCGGACGTAGCTCCGGTTGCGACGAGCCGTAGCTGACGATCGCGACGTCGAGATCGGCGTTTTCGTGGCGGGTGACGGCCCGTCGGATGGCGTCGACGATCCACTCGGTCCGGTTGCCGAACACGCCTCCGCCGACGAGCGTCAGGAACAGCGAGCGGTTCCCGATCGATTCGGCGTTGATCGCCGCGGCGGACAGGGTCGCCTCGTACGTCGCATCCAGCACGAGCCGAGCGAGCGGCTCCCACCGACTCGCCGGTTGGTCCGAGTAACCCACCGGCACGGCCGAGCAGTACGCCTGGCTGACCAGATGCCCAGGCGTCTCCTCCGTCGTCCCGAAGGTCACCTCGGTGTTCGACTGCAGGCCGATCCGCAGTGCGCCGAGCAGTTCGTCGCGCTGCTCGTCGTCACTCGTCGACACCATGTTTGCGACCGCGTCGAGGCCGTCACCGGTCGCGAAGAGGTAGCCGTTCTGCATCGTCCACAGGTCGCCTGCACCACCCAGGGCGTTGCCCAGGTCAGCGGCACAGTCGATCTGTCGTTCGGCGGTCTGTCCGATCTGGTCGCCGACCGGAGCGAACCAGTTTCGCTGGATGGTGCCCGCACCGCACGCGATCGCGCACGCCGGCCCCTGCGTGCGGTCGTTCCAGTAGCCGGTCACGCCGCGCTCGGGTGTCACCGACGGGGCCGGCATCTCGAGCAGGTTGAACTGGGACGCGACCTGGAACATGGCGTCGGCGTTCTGCGGATCGAGGTGCAGCGCACGGGCATCGGCCACGACCTCCCGCACGGTCACCGGTCCGTCCCGCTCGGGTCGATCGCGGCGCAGGTCGGCCAGCGACGGCGTCGTCAGCGCTCCGCATCGCATCTCGCGACCGTTCACGGCGAACCGCATGATCTCGCCGTCGATGGTGAGATGCTCCCGCACCGCGTCTGCGTTCTCGGTGAACCCCGTCAGGTCAGCGAACCAGTCCATGTCGGGATCGTAGGCACAGCTGCGCCCGGCAGTCCCCGGCTTCCTACGCCCGTGCCGGTTTCTATGATCTGGCGGATGAGCACCGCTGCGGCCCTCGAGTCCGTCGTCGCCGACATCACCACGCTCGACGTCGACGCGATCGTCAATGCCGCCAACACCTCGCTGCTCGGTGGAGGAGGCGTGGACGGGGCGATCCATCGAGCAGCCGGACCCGGACTGCTCGAGGAGTGCCGCACGCTCGGCGGCTGCGACGTCGGCGCCGCCAAGATCACAGGCGGCCACGACCTGCCTGCCCGGTGGGTGATCCACACCGTCGGCCCGTCCTGGCGTGGCGGCGACGAGGGCGAACCCGAACTGCTGGCCTCGTGCTACCGCCGCTCGCTCGAACTCGCCGCCGAGGCCAGAGCGACGTCGGTCGCATTCCCTGCGATCTCGACCGGCGTGTACGGCTACCCGAAGGAGTTGGCGGCCGAGGTCGCCGTCGACGCAGTCCGATCGGCTTCGACATCTGTCGAGCGGGTGATCTTCGTCTGCTTCGACCAGGCCACCCTCGACCTCTACGAGTCGCTGCTGAGCGGCCGACCTCTTCGCACGTTCGCAGCGGCGCATCCGGTGCGTGCCCCTGCTCGGCGCGATCCGATCCGCCGATCTTCGCGGGCGTCCGCTCGATGCGCTTCGGTGTTTGGATCTGAGTGCTCCTCGAGGTGTCCGGGGCGGACCGGATCATCAGGGTGCTCGGTTGCCACGGTCGGCCGACCGGCGACGATCCGTGCGCTTCTCGACGTGTCCGGGTGGACCGGTGATCATCGGAGCGCTCCGTCTCTACGGTCGAACGACCCGGCGAGGCCGAGGTTCCAGCGATCGATCCTGAGGGCACTGAGAAAGGCGAGGCGCGCCCGGTCACCCACCTGACCTGGCCTTTCCTGCTTCGAGAAACTCTGAGGTACCCCTGTGCTTGAATGGACATCATGATCCGACAGGCGTTCGTCGAGTGTGTGGAGGAGTTGGCCGAACGCGCCACGCCGACACCCGCGGTCGACGCCGCAACTCGCGGAATGCGCAGGCTGCGAGCCGAGCAGTTGGACGAGGTCGACGCCGTCGTGAATGGAGGCTCGTTCTACGCCAAAGGGTTCCGATCGCCGACGGACTGGCTGATGGTCACCACTCGCGAAGGCGTCGGGTTCTGCAAGCTCACACTTCATCTTGCCGAGCGCATTCAGAGGATGCCGATCATCAGGGCTGCGTTCGCTAGCGGCGACCTCGCCGAATCTTCGCTGCGGCTGCTCGCCGGTGCGTGGGCCGAATCGGTTGCCGATGTGTTCGAGCGTGACGAGCAGATGCTGTGTGGGTGGGCGACGTCGATGCCCCACGCCGACTTCAAACTGGTTCTGGACACCTGGCGGATGCACGCCGACCCCGACCGTGAGGCCAAGACCGCACAGGAACAGTTCGACTCGCGTGCGGTGCACCTGTCGAAGCTGATGGACGGCGTCGGCGTCATCGACGGCAATCTCGACTCCGAAGGCTTCTCGCTGTTGCGAGAAGCCATCCGCCTCTACGCCCAGCCCGCCGACGGCGAGACGCGTTCCGCCGCGCAACGACGGGCAGACGCCTTGGTCACGATCGCCCGCATGGCGATCGAGAACCACATCGCTGTCCCGGGCAAGAAGCGGCGCAAGCCCAAAGTGGTCGCCACCAGCAGCTACGACGGTCTCGCCTCGAAGTGGCACGCCGAACAAACCGCCAAGGCCATCACTCACGCCGACAACGCTGCGGATACCGGTGGCGATGTGCTCGATCTGATCCACGCCGGCTCCCGCTCCGAGATTGCTGCGCCGACACCACGGCCGCTCGGCGGGGCACTCGACACCGACACCGACCGCACCATCATCTCGGCCGAAGCAGTCCGGCGCATGGCATGTGACTGCAACGTGCACCGCTACATCACCAACCCACTCGGCACCGTCGTCGACTACGGACGCTCCACACGAGTCGTGTCCGACTCGCTGTTCGACACGCTGCTGATCCGCGACCACGGATGTCGCTGGCCCGGCTGCGGGATCCCCGCCGGCGGCTGCGACGCCCACCACGCCACCCACTGGCTCGACGACGGTGAGACGAAGCCGGACAATCTGGTGCTGTTGTGCTGGTTCCACCACCACCTGTTGCACGAGCAGCACTGGAGTATCGAGCCCCTCGGGGGCGGACACTTCAATCTGAACGATCCGCACGGCGGCGCACAGTTCCTGCGCCCGCCCCTGGTCGGCCTCGCCCTCCCGACCGAACCGCCGACCCAACCGTCGCTGCCCAACGTCTGATGCCTGGCGTGCCCGAGGAGCGATGAGGGGTCCGGCTCGGGTCGCCGCAAGCGCCGCCGGGTGCGGGCTAAGTTCGGGGCGATGCCCGGGTCGGCGAACGAGTTCCGCGAGGCGGTGCGTGGCTTCTCCGACGAGCTGGTCGCCTTGCAGCAGCCGATCAGGATCCTCGACGCGGTGGCGTGGGGTGATGACGTCGCCGCCGAGTTCTTCGCTGCCGGGTGCCGAAGGCAGCCGAACGTCGATGCGGAGTACTACGCCCCGCATCGACCGTTGCGGTTCGAGCCCGAGGAGGTGCGGGCCGGGTTCACCGATCTACGCAGCCGCATCTCGCGTGGGCTGGGAGGCGCGCCGGTCGCCGGCCTGCTCGTCGAGCGGATCGACGAGTATCTGCGGGTGATCGACATGCTCGACGCCCGGGGCACGCCGGCCTTCAGCCCGATCGCGTCGGAGCTGTACGGAGGCATCGACGACGGACTGCATCCGGACGGTCCGACTCTGGCAGACCTCGGTGTGCTGATGGACGATGCGCTGACCAGCATCGACCTCGGCACGTGGCAACCGCCGGAGGAGCACTCGTACACCGCGGAGACCGGTGTCGACATCCTCCGCGACCGCCTGGCACCGGTGTGCGGTGACGAGTTGCGGGTGATCATCGACGACGGGATCGTGGCCGACGCAGCCGCCGGCGGCGACTACATCAAGCTGCGGGCGGACGCGATGTTCTCGGCTCGGGACCTGCGGGTGCTGGAGGTCCACGAGGGGTGGGTCCACGTCGCCACCACGCTCAACGGTCGTCACCAGCCGTGGTGCACGTTCCTCGGCAAGGGCACTCCGTCGACCACGTCGACGCAGGAGGGGCTCGCCGTGTTCACCGAGATCACGACGATGTCGTCCACGCCGGACCGGCTGCGCAAGGTGACGCGACGGGTCCTGGCGATCAAGATGGCCCAGGAGGGAGGCACGTTCCTCGACGTCTTCCGCTGGTTCGTCGACGAGGGACTGGCGGAGGCCGACGCGTGGGCGTCGTCGGTGCGGGTGTTCCGCGGGAGCACGCCCACCGACGGGCCGTTCACCAAGGACCTCGTGTACACGCGTGGCTTCCTGGAGGTCTACGACTTCATGCGGCTCGCGGTGAAGCGTGGTCTGATCGACCGGCTGCCCCTGCTGTTCGCCGGCAAGCTCGCCGTGCGCGAACTCGGCGTGCTCGCGCACCTGGTCGAGGAGGGCCTCCTCGAGTCTCCGTCGAGGTTGCCTCCCCACGTGGCCGACATCAGCGCACTCGCGTCGTGGATGGCGTACTCCAACCTCCTGAACCGGATCGACCTGAACCAGATGGAGACCCACCTCGGCGCAGCCCTCGACTGAATCGGCTCCGGGTCTACGCTCCAGCCATGGCGCGCCGCGCAGAACCGAAGGAGGAACGCCACGGGGTGTCGTTCAGCAGCCTCGACACCGAACTGGCTGCTGGCACGGGCGTGTCCAAGCGGGCGTTGGTCGACTACCTCGACGGCATCGCCGACCGGATGCTGCCCGCACTGCGTGACCGCCCGCTGTCGGTGATCAGGTCGACCCGGGGGCAGATGCCCTTCATGCAGAAGAACCTTCCCGACCACGCGCCCGAATGGATCGAACGTGCTCCGCTCTGGGCGGAGGCGTCGCAACGGACGGTCGACTACGCGCTCTGCAACGACGTGCGCACGCTGATGTGGTTCGCCAACCAGCGCGCCGTCGAGTACCACGTGACGTTGTCGTGCACGGCGGACCTCCACGCGCCGACGCATCTGGTGATCGACCTCGATCCGCCCGAAGGAGCAGCGTTCTCGGTGGTGGCAGCGGCCGCGCATCGTGTCCACGAGGTGCTCAACGAGGTAGGGCTCGCCGCTGCGGTGAAGTCGAGCGGCTCGAAGGGCGTGCACGTGGTCATGCCCGTCACCGACGTGTCGAGCGAGGAGGCGATCTTCGCCACGCGTGCGATCGCCGCTCGCACCGAGCGGCTCGATCCCGACGCGCTGACCACGGCGTTCCTCAAGGACGACCGCGGCGGCCGCCTGTTCCTCGATGCGACCAGGGGCGGGCTGAGCACGGTCGTGTCCGTCTACAGCCCACGGCTGCGCCCGGGAGCACCGGTGTCGTGGCCGCTCGCCTGGGACGAGCTCAACGGGTTCGAACCGAGCGACGTCACCATCGAGAACGCTCTCGGGCTGCTCGACGGTCGCGAGCCGTGGAGTGCCCTGCTCCCCTCTCCGCAGCAGGTGCCCGCCGTGCTGGTGGAGGAGGGCAGCGAGATCCCGACCCCACGAGTCGCCGCCATGCACGAGGGCAAGCGGCGAGCCCGAGCTGCGCCGCAGGTCAGCTCGAGCGACGCTTGAACTTGAACCACCCGTACACGCCGGCACCGACGAAGAGCACGATGGCGATGACGGTGAGCCAGAGCAGTCCCTTGATCACTGCGCCGAGGATTCCCAGCAGCAGGAGGAGGATCAGGACGATGGCAATGGCAGTCATGGGCCCGGTGTGCCCGAGTCAGGGCGCCACGAACCACCCGATGAGAGCGATCGGTCTCAGCACCGCACGCTGGACACCGAGCCGGACGGGGTGACCAGGAATGCGGTGTCGCCGTCGTTGTTCCAGACGTTCTGAGGTTTCCAAACCACCTCACCCGGCGACTCGACCGCCTCCTCGCCCGTGAGGACCACGAGCGTCGCTCCTGCGTCGATCGATCCGAACCGGTCGAGCAGCGTGGAGTGTCGGGACTCCTCGTCGTGCAGTTCGTAGCCCACCAACGAGATGGAGGCGGCGGTCGGGTTCACGAGGACGACACGTTCTTCGCGCCGCTGACATTGCGCGATCCGGACGTCACCGACTCCCGATCCGTCGACCGGCACCACCACGCCACCGATCGTCGTCGACGTGACCGGCGGGGCGAGCACGATGACCGACGGTTCACTCGCCGGCCGTGACGGGATGTCGGCAGGCGCGCACGACGACAGGATCTGCTCCAGCGTCGCCGCCTCTGGAGCGGTGACCGACAGCTGCCAGCGCGCCTTCGTGCTCACCCAGTTCGATGCATAGGCGCAGTGGTGTTCCCGGCGCGGAGGGAGCCACCGATCGGGCGTCATGTCGCCCTTCGCCTGGTTGACCGAACCCACCACGGCCACCAGCACGCCGGGTGCCTCGTCGTTGGCGAAGGCGATCTTCGTTTCCGGGTCCCACCGCCACGCACCGGCACGATGCGCCGCACTGAGGGGAACGACGTGATCGATCGTGATGTCGGTCGCCTGCGTCACGACCGTGCCTGTGTACGGATCGGTCCAGGATCCGCTCTCGACGAAACAGCCCGACGGGTCCATGACGACGGGGATCCGGGACTGCGTGGCGAGCACCTCGTGGCGGCCCGAGATGCAGTCCCCGTCGAGGTCCGCCCAACCGTCGGGCTGGTACGTGTCTCGGTCGTACGCCGGGCGAGCCGGATCGGGGTCGGCGACGGTCAAGGATCCGAGGAGGTCCAGCACGTCCCGCACGGAGTCGTCGGCCGGGGATGTCGGCGCCGTCACCTCGGACTCACCCGCCGCCGGTGCATCTCCGCCGAGTCCGCCTGCGAACTGGAAGGTGGCTGCCACGGTGGCGGCGACGAGGCTGCAGCCGATCAGGACGGTCGAGCGCTTCATGCGGACGAACTCGCTGGGTCGGCGACGTCGCGGGCACGCATGCTGCCTGCGACCCTTGCACAGCTCGTTGGCCGAGAACAGATCACCACGACGTCATGGTCATGGCTGGTGTGCGGTCGGGTCAGGTCGCAGGGCTCACGGAGTGCGGGAGCGTGCGGAAGAACTTGTCGGCCTGGCGGGCGAGGCGGCGGGTGGCCCAGTAGTTGGCGGTGCCGCCGATGAGGGCACCGATGCCGAAGGGCACGGCCTGACCGGCGGCGATCGCAGCACGACGGGTGGCGTAGCGGGTGGCGGCCTTGCGTCCCAGCGAGCCGTTGATCCGGGTGAGGGTGGAGAGCGGGAGCGACGTCAGCGTGACCGTGCCGTCGGCCTTGCTCGCGTCGGCGACCATGCGATGGAACTCACGACCCGCCTTGTTGCCGTAGAGGACGACCGCCAGCACCCACGCCCGCCGCTCGAGCACGGACGATCCACGATGGCCGTGCAGTGCCGCCACGGTCAGGATCAGTTCGGCGGCTCGCTTCGTGAACCAGCCGAACTCGGCAGCCGAGGCAGAGAGCGAACCGACCGTGCCCACGGTGGGCACCGCCGCCACACCACCGGTCGCCGCACCGACGGCGGCGAGTTCCTTGCCGAACGACGTCCACAGACGCTTCAACCGACTCCGTGTGTCGGGCCCCTCGAGCGCCGCCGCACGAACGACGGCATCGTCCCAGGCGTTCTCGATCGCCCAGTCGAGCGCCTTCGTGAACGCCGAATCCGCCTTCGCCGTCGAGTCCGGTGCGAGTCGTGGCAGCAACCGAGCCAGGCGGGAAGGGATGCCGAAGGCTGCCACGACGCTGAATCTACGGCGGGACCGACGCCGCCACGACTGCGAGCGGGATCGCCGCAGTGGGAAGGATGGACACATGCGTTACGCCTTCTCGACCTCACCGCAGTACACGACCTGGGACTGGATGCTCGAGGTCTGGGAGCGGGCCGACGGACTCGACGTGTTCGAGTCCGGCTGGACCTTCGACCACCTGTATCCGCTCTTCGGCGACTCCACCCAGGACTGCATGGAAGGGTGGATCACGCTGACCGCACTGCTGCAGGCGACGAAGCGGTTGCGCGGCGGCGTGCTCGTGACCGGCATGGTGTACCGCCACCCGAGCGTGCTGGCGAACATGGCCACCACGCTCGACATCACCTCGGGCGGTCGCCTCGAACTCGGGTTGGGCGCCGGCTGGAACGAGGAGGAGTGCGGCGACCACGGGATCGACCTCGGCACGATGCGCGAGCGCTTCGACCGGTTCGAGGAGGGGCTGGCCGTGATCGACTCGCTGCTGACCAACGACCGGACCACCTTCGACGGCGAGTACTACGTCCTGGAGAACGCGATGAACAACCCCAAGCCGGTGCAGTCGCCGCTGCCGATCTGCATCGGTGGCACCGGCCGCAAGCGCACCCTGCCGCTCACGGCGAAGTACGCCAGCCACTGGAACTACGGCGGCCAGGACCCCGACGAGTTCGCCGAACTGCGGGGAGTGCTGCACGCCGCCTGCCACGACATCGGGCGCGACCCCGGCGAGATCACCTGCTCGGTCCTCGCCCGCTACACCGGCGACGACGACGAACTGCGGTCGCACGTCGCGGCCATGGACGCTGCGGGCGCCGATCTCGCCATCGTGTCACTCCCCAAGACCGAGGCGCCGTCGATCGTCGAACGCGCCGCTCGGGCGGTCGCCTCCTAGCCTCGGCGACATGACAGCCCCGGACGGATTGACCGTCACCCACACGAGCACGGTCACCCCCGACCAGATCGACCACCTCGGCCACATGAACGTGCGCTACTACGCCGTGAACGCGCGCGCCGCCACCCGCTCGATCGCCGGCAACGGGCGGATCCTCGACATGTACACCCGCCACCACCGCGAGCAGTTGCTCGGCACGGAACTCGAGGTGCGCAGCGGCGTCCTCGGTGTCGACACCGGCTCCACGCAGCTCTACCACGAGTTGGTGAATGCCTCGACGGGTGACATCGCGGCGACCTTCGTCTACCGGGTCGAGACCGACACGCCGATCGACCACGTCGACACGATCGACCTCCCCGAGCACGGCCGACCGCGCAGCATCGACCTCACCTCCGTCATGGCGAGCCCGTCACTGGACGAACTCCGACGACTCGGACTCGCGATGCGCGAACCGCGTGAGATCGATCGCGAGGACACCGGCGGCGGTGACACCGTTGCGTCGAGCATGGCGCCGATGCTGTTCTGGGGCGGCACGCCCGCCGACGGCACGGAACACCAACTGCTGCACACCGGGCCCAACGGCGAGAACATGGGGTGGGCCACGATGGAGACGCGCATCGCGATCAATCGCCTCCCCGACCTCGGCAACCGCATCCAGTCGTTCGCCGCCACCACGGCGATCGCGGACAAGACGACGCAGATGTCGATGTGGGTCTACGCCCTGGACGGCGATGACGGCGGGGAACTGCTCGCCACGTTCGAGATCGTCTCGGTGCTCTTCGACATCGGTGCGCGACGGGCGATGTCGATCCCCGAGAACATGCGAGCCGAGACCGAGGCCCGCCTCCATCCCGAACTCGCGGCTCGGAGCAACGCCGACTGACCGACGACGGCTCGGGTCAGGCGCCGAGGCGGGGCTGGCCGGGTGCGACCGTGCGCGCCAGGATGCCGAGCGTCGCACGCAGGTTGGTCTCGGAGATGATCGGGAAGTGCGTCGCCGCCAACTCGCGGTAGTTCTCGTGGATGTCGGACCAGTCGTAGTACGACGTGACGTTGGTGCCGCCCTCGACCGGCTCGAGCCGGTAGCCGTAGACGTGGCCGATCGGCGGCTGCATCTGGCCGTCGATCGTCCAGGCGATCTCCCGGTCCTGCTCGTACTCGCTGATCACCACGATCACGTCGTACAGACCGAGGTCGAAGTCACGCAGTGCATCACGGTCCATGTGCACGGTGAACGTGTCACCCACTGCACTCGCCGCCTCACCGGTGGACGACATCAGCATCCCCGATGCGTCGATCTTCACGTGCCCTTCGGGGCTCCGGAGGATCTCGAAGATCGCCGCCGGCTCTGCCGCGATCGCCCGTTCCACTTCGATCCGCTGTTCGCTCATGCCTCACTCTGGCACAGCGCCGGTGGGTGGCACCGGGTCGACTCGACCGGTCACGTCGCCGGGTACCTCGTGGCCGGCGAGTCGTGCCGCACGCTCGCAGAGGACCGAGTACAGGCGGCGGTCGTCGTCGGTGGGGAGTGCATCGAGGTGTGCTCGCACGGTGTCCCAGTCGGCACGGGCCGCAGGTCCCGTGAGTGCCGCGGCCGGGCCGACGTCCACGATGTTGTCGAGGGTCGTCCGCATCAGCGTCCAGTACGCATCGACGGGCACGCCCACCTCCGCCGCCAGCGACTCGACCTGGGCGCAGAGCGCGGTGAGGTGGTTCGCGGCGATCGACGCGGTGGCGTGATAGAGCGCACGACTCGCCGCCGGTACCTGGATCGCCCGTCCGCCCAGGTCGCCGACGACCTCGGCCATCAACGGGTCGCCGTCGACCGCGAAGGTGCACGCATCGAGCAGTCGGCGACCTCCGACGAGCGCGTCGGGCAACGACATCAGCGGGTGGATCGAGCCGACCCGCCGGTGCGGCGCGAGCACGTCGAGACCGCACGCCCCCGACACGTGCGCCACGACGGCGTCGGTCGCAGGGAGTGCGTGCGCCACGGCGGCGATCACCGAGTCGGGGACGGCGAGCAGCACCAGGTCCGGGTCGCCGTCGACCTGGACGTCGCCGGCGCGTGCCACCAGGACCGATCGCCAGCCGACCTCGGACAGCGCTGCGTGGAACGAACCGCCCGCCCGCCCGGATCCGACCACCACGCACGACCTCGACATCTCCCGACCCTACCGAGCCCGACTCGAACGGAACCCGAGACGGACCGAGCGGTACGTTTGCGCACATGGACCTCGGACTCACGGGCAAGCGCATCATCGTCACCGGCGGGAGCAAGGGCATCGGTCGCGGGATCACCGAGGCACTGCTGCGCGAAGGCGCGATCGTCGCGATCTGCGCTCGCAACGGCGAGGAACTCGCCGTCACCGCGGAGGAGTTGTCCGCGCTGGGAACCGTTCACCACCGGGTCACCGACATGGCCGTCGAGGGCGACCCGACTGCGCTCGTCGACTGGGCGGTGAGCGAGATGGGTGGGCTCGACGTGCTCGTGTCGAACGTGTCGGCGATGGCCGGCACGGACTGGGTCGCGTCGGTCAACGTCGACCTCGTGCGCACCGACGAACTGATCCGAGCCGCCCTCGCTCACATGGACGACCACGCCGGAGCCAACATCGTGTGCATCGGATCGCGGGCGGCGAGCACCGCAGCGCCGCGCATCGTGGCCTACGCCGCGGTCAAGGCCGCCACGGTCAGCATGGTCAAGTCGCTCGCACTCGAGGTGGCACGGCGCGGCATCCGCGCCAACGTCGTCTCGCCCGGCGACGTCATCTTCCCTGGCGGAACCTGGGACACGGTTCGTGAGCAAGGGGGCAAGCTGTGGGACGCAACGGTGAAGCAGAATCCGTTCCGTCGTCTCGGCACGCCCGAGGAGATCGCCGACGTCGTGGCCTTCCTCGTGAGCGAACGAGCCAGCTTCGTCACCGGGACCAACATCCTGGTCGACGGAGGCGCGACCAGCGGCCTGCAGATCTGACCCCGGCGGTCGCTCGTCGACCGAGTGGTACGTTCGGTGCATCCGGCGTGGGGCTCCGTCGGATTCGCACCGGGCGATGGAGACAGGGGACGCACATGCAGATCGATCCACTTCGCACACTGTCGCTCTTCGACGGGATCTCCGACGACGAGCTGGCCCCGTACGCCGAGTTGTTCGTGGAGTTCGAGATCGTGGCGGGCAGCAGCCTCGCGAAGCAGGACGACTTCGCCTACAAGTTCTTCGTCGTGCTCGACGGAGAGGTCGACGTGCACCGCGACTTCGAGCACATCGCCAGCCTCGGGCCCGGTGAGTTCTTCGGTGAGACCGCGCTGGTGAAGGGCGAGAAGCGCAACGCGCGTGTGACCGCCCGGACCCGCTGCCGACTCGCCTGCATGATGGGGTGGGACTTCAAGCACATGGCCGAGCGTCTGCCCACCGTCGCGGCGAGGATCGACGCCGTCGTCCACGACCGCGAACCCTGATCGACCCCGCAGATGCCCACACGCCGCTCGGTCCTGATCGGAGCCGCCAGAGCGCTGGGCGTCGCACTGGCGGCTTGCTCGAATGATGCCGACGACAACGATCCGACCGCGGCCCCGTCGACGGCTGGCTCGACCGCTCACGGCACGACGTCCACCGCGAGTACGTCGACGACTGCCGTGCCCTCGACCTCGGTCGCCGCCACCCCATGGGCCGGCGCCGACTTCGGGGAACTCGACGATTTCATCTCCTCGACGAACGGGACGGGCTTCGCCGTGGTCGAGGCGGGCGTGCTCGTCCACGAGTGGTACCGGGACGAGCCGGACGCCCGACGCGACATCGCATCGGCGCAGAAGAGCATGCTCTCGCTGCTGGTCGGGCGCGCCGTCGTCGATGGTCACTTCACCGTCGACACCACGATCGACGAACTGATCGGCACGGGTTGGACGTCGCACGGAGACACGGCAGGGATCACCGTTCGGAATCTGCTGACGATGACGAGCGGACTCGACGACCGCCTCGAGGTCGTGGCCGCTCCCGACTCGGTGTGGCTCTACAGCGGCGCCTTCGCCGTGCTGTTCGACGTGCTCGTGGCCACGACCGGTCGCGAACTCGGCGACCTCGCTGACGACTGGTTGTTCGGCCCCGCCGGTGCCGACACGGCGGAGTTCTACGAGCGACGGTCGAGCGCGTTCGCGCCGATCGGAATGGTGGCGTCGATCAACGACCTGACCTCGATCGGTACCTGGGTCCTGGACCAGTTCGACGAGCAGGCCGATCAGCCGTTCGGCGAGTGGCTGCGTTCCTCGTTCGCCGCCGACCAGGACCTGAACGCGTCGTACGGTTCGCTGTGGTGGCTGAACGGGAAGGACTCGTTCGTGCTCCCCGGGCCTGACGGGCGGACGCGGCCGGGACCGCTGATCCCGAGCGCACCCACCGACATGGTCGCTGCGCTGGGCAAGGACGACCAGAAGATGTACGTGTCCCCCGCCCTCTCGCTGGTCGTCGCCCGCGTCGGCGACCGTGCGGTTCCCCGAGGTCGCCAGGCGCTCTCGTCGTTCGACGACCAACTGTGGTCGATGCTCAGTCGACTCCGCGGCTGACCGGCTCCCCGGGTTCCCAGTCGGGCGGCGCCAGTTCGAACCGGGCGAAGTCGAACCCGGGTGCGACCGTGCAACCCACAAGCGTCCACTCCCCCAGCGACTCCGCCGACTGCCACCAGCCCACGGGTACCACCACCTGCGGACGCCAGCCTGCCGCCAGTTCGGTTCCGAGGACGTGTTCCTCCGAGGTGACGCCGTCCCCGGACAGACGCAGGCGGATCGGGTCGCCGGCGTAGTGGTGCCACACCTCGGCAGCGTCCAGCACCCGGTGCCAGTGCGACCGCTCGCCGTGCGCCAGGAGGAAGTAGATGGCCGTCGAGCGGACCACGCCGTCGGGCCCCTCGTCACGGAACACCTGCCGGTACCAACCGCCTTCCGGATGAGGTTCCAGCCCGAGACGCTGGACGATCTCGCGGGCCGGCTCGGACAGGTCGTGCACGACGTCGGATGGTAGGCGCACACTCCGTGCATCGCGTGGGGGCCGCGGACCGGCGCCTACGTTGGCGACGTGAAC
This sequence comes from Ilumatobacter sp., assembly GCF_039969435.1. Classification (GTDB taxonomy): domain Bacteria; phylum Actinomycetota; class Acidimicrobiia; order Acidimicrobiales; family Ilumatobacteraceae; genus Ilumatobacter_A. The sequence continues at coordinate 308,330 of NZ_JBDVNU010000017.1, read as the reverse complement.
CACGGCTCCCACGTCCTGGATGTCGACCGGCACCCGTCCACACGGATCGCGAACATCGCAGTGAAATGCGCCCTGATCGTGAGCTTCGTGATCGCCATCGGGTTCGAACCGAGCACCGTCGAGGGCAAGGCGATGGGATTCCGGGCACCGCTGTTCCTGGCTCCGGTCGTGGTCGTCCCGGTCCTCGCACGGCTGAGGAGGTGGGACCCGTATCCACACACCGCCGACGCCCTGCTCGCCGCGCCGTTCCTGATCGACACGCTCGGCAACCTGCTCGGCATCTACGACGAGTACCCGCGCACCGACGACGTCCTCCACGCTCTGAACTGGGTGCTGCTCGTCGGTGCGTTCCACGCGTTCCGCTTCCGCAACGTTCCTGACCGACGCGACGCCACGCTGCTGGGCTACGGGTTCGGGGCGATCACGATCGTGTGGTGGGAGATCCTCGAGTGGGCTGTCTCCGAGGACGGCTTCGGTGGTGCGGGCGGTCTCGCTCTCACCTACGAGGACACGGTCGGCGACCTGTTCCTCTCGTCGACCGGCGGCCTGATCGGTTCGATCATCGCCGTCAGGTGGTTGGGGCCACGCCTGCACGGTCGTCGGTGACCAGGCGCGTTCAGCCCACTCGCGCGTTGATCGGGGAGCCGTGATGGGCGATCAGCTTCCACTCGCCGTCGCGGCGGACGAAGACGTTGGTGGCGGCCAGCGCATGGGTGTTGCCACGATCGACGAGGTTCTCCTCGAGCGTCACCCACGCCATGTCGCCGACCACGTGCGTCGATTTGTTGGTGATGATGAACTGGTTGCGGCCGACGCCGGCGAAGATCCGCTTCCACGACTCCTCGATCTGGTCCCACGCACGCAGGATCGGCCAGCCGGGGTGCACGCACACGGCACGCTCCGTGTGCTCCCACACGTCCGACATGGCAGCGAGGTCGCGAGCTTCGTGCGCGGCGTAGAACCTGTCGTTGACCGCGTGCACGTCGTCGATGTCCGTCACGCTCGATGACGGTATCTGCGACCGCCGTGAGGCGAACCTCGGCGCAGGCAGACGACGCTTGTATCGTGCCGCCCATGGCAGACAAGCAGCTCACTCCCCTCCAGCAGGTCGAGGCCGACCGCAAGGCGGCCGCCGAGAGGAAGGCCAACAAGGTCGCCCGGGTCTACACCGACGAGGAGAAGGCCACGCGCAAGGAGCGCGTCGAGAAGGCCAAGGACGCGATGAGCCGCTCGCTCGGCATGAAGGGCGACCACGTCACGGCTGGTCGGGCCGCCATCAAGAAGTACCTGCAGCAGATGAACGAGCCGAACCAACCCGACGACCAGCGCTTCGAGATGCTGATCGAGGCGCCGTTCAAGGCCCCGCCGAAGAAGCGCGACAACAACCGCGGCTTCTGACGACTCGGGTTCGAACAGTCCGATGGCGACCTGGGACGACGTCACACGGATCGGGCTCGACCTGCCCGAGGTCGTCGTCGACCAGTCGTACGGAACCCCGGCGTTGAAGGTCCGCCGGAAGTCGTTCTGTCGGATGTGGGGCGACCGGGAGTACGCACGCGACGGTGTCGACCCCACCGACACCGAGGTCGTGGTGGTCATGTGCGACGCCGACGAGAAGCCTCTGCTGATCGATGCCCATCGAGCGCTGTTCGAGACTCCGCACTACTCGGGCTACGGGGCCCTGCTCGTTCGCCTCGCCGACGTCGACGAGTCTCTGCTGACCGACCTGTTGGAGGACGCCTGGCGACAGAAGGCTCCCAAGACGCTCGTCGACCGCCTCGACGCGTCCTGAACCGACATCAGGTCGGCCAGGTGACGCGTGCGGGGTATCCGCCGTCGGCGACGATCAGGTCGCACCACGGATCGAGCAGATCGAACAGCCGCTGCGAGTCCGACCCGAGGGCGGCCACGAGCCGACCCTCCATCCGGTCGGTGGCGTCGTCGATGCCCTCGCGCAGCGCCCGACCGGCGACCGTCAGTTCGTCTCCGTCGAGCAGACCGCGCGAGCGGAGCCGATTGCACGCAGCGTCGAGCTCGTCCTCGGTCCAACCACGGGATCGCACCCACGACCTGAGCGGCTGATGGCGCCACGGGTCCGTGAGCACGCCGATCTCGCACGCGTCGAGGTCGGCACCGGCCCACGCTGCGATGTGGCTGTCCCCACGGTGCTCGCGCACGAGGTCGGCCGCACGCCAGAACGCGCCCATCGGATCGCCGGGGGAACCGAGCGACAGCAGGCCGGAGAACAGGGCGCGCCCCTCACCCGGCGCGGCGTCGACCATCCGCTGCAGCACCTCCGTCGCCCAGGTGAGACCTTCGGGTTCGTCGCCGATGATCCGCCGCAACGATGCGACCGCACCCCGCTCGCGGGCGGCGAGCACCGTCTGTCGATCCGTTCGGCGCCACCCGTCGGCGACCGCGGCGACGACCATCGGCCGCTTGAACACACCGAACGCCGACGCGACGAGGTGTCCGTCGACGTTCGGGCCGAGACACGCCCCGCGGCTCGTGAAGTAGGCGACCATGTCCGGGTAGTGCACCCGGCCCGACGACCGGGACGACGGGTCGAACCCGATCTCGTGGTAGGCGGCGTGCACCTCGGGAGCGAAGTAGACGTTCGCAGCGATCGGCTCGACGACATCCCAGATCCGGCGGGCGACATTGGTCATGACCCGGGACCGTACCGAGCGACACCCGCCCACGAAGAAGGGAGCGTCAGCGGACGAGGCGGATCGAGTCGGCGAGGTCGATCAGGGGTGACGGGTAGAGGCCCACGGCGATGGTGAACACGGCGGCGATGGCGATGGCCACGCCGGCCGAGAACGGGATCGTCACGGCGGGGGCGTCGTCGTCGGCGTCGTGGAGCCACATGCCGACCATGATCCGCAGGTACAGGAACGCAGCGATCACGGCGGTCACCATGGCGACCACGGCGAGCACGTAGCTGTCCTCGCTGACGGCCGCCTGGATGACGCCGAACTTGGCGACGAAGCCCGACGTGAACGGTACGCCGGCTTGAGCGAGCAGGAAGACCGTGAAGGCGATGGCGAGAATCGGCTTGCGCTTGGCGAGACCCTTGAAGGAGCCGATGTCGGCCCTCGAGTTGCCGGCGACGACCGTGACCACGCCGAACGAGCCGATCACCAGGATCGAGTAGAGCAGCAGGTACAGCTGCACCGACGAGACCCCGAGGCCGGGCTCGGCCTCCCCGGCGGTGTACGCCGCCGCTTCGACACCGACCAGCAGGAAGCCCGCATGGCTCACCGACGAGTAGGCGAGCATCCGCTTGACGTCGGTCTGCACCACGGCCAGCACCGAACCGACCGTGAGCGAGAGGACGGCGAGCACGATGATGATCGGCTGCCAGTCGTCGCGGAAGGCGGGCAGACCGGAAACGAGCACTCGGATCAACGCACCGAACGCGGCTGCCTTGCCGGCCGATGCCATGAACGCGGTGACGGGCGACGGCGCGCCCTGGTAGACGTCGGGCGTCCACACGTGGAACGGTGCCGCAGCGACCTTGAAGCCGAGGCCGACGATCAGCAGGGCGATGCCGGCGAGCACGATGGCGTCGTTGTCGCCAGGGGCGGTGCCGCCGATCGAGGCGACCATCTCACCGATGTTGGTGGAGCCGGTGCCGCCGTAGACGAGGGCGATCCCGTAGAGGAAGAACGCCGAGGCGAAGCCACCGAGGACGAAGTACTTGAGGCCAGACTCGGCCGATTCGTCGCTGCGCCGGTTCGAGGCCGCGAGCACGTACAAGGCGAGCGACAACGTCTCCAGTCCCAGGAACAGCACGATCAGGTCGTTGGCCGACGCCATGACGATGCCGCCGGCGGCCGCGACGAGGTACAGGGCGTAGATCTCGGGTCCGTCGTTGGGCGTGTCGCGGATGAACTGATCGGTGAGCAACGACACCAGCAGCACGGCCGATGTGATCACGATCGTCGACCACATCGCGAAGGTGTCGAACGCGAGTGCGCCGGCCACCAGGGTCTGCGGGCCGCGGTCGGAGATGTCGTCCCAGTTGACGATCGCCAGCACACCGGCGGTTCCGGCGACGAGTGCCGATCCGAATGCGTAGAGACCCTTGGGCCACTTCGGCGTCAATGCACCGGCGACCATCAGGAACAGGGCACCACCGACGAGCGCGATGAGCGGCGACAGTGCGAACCAGAGCACCTCGGGCTCGACGTTCGGATCGAGGAACGGGTCGGCTTGAGCGAGCAACGACATCAGCCTTCACCTTCCTGCTCGGAATTGGCCTGCTCGGAATCGCCCTGCTCGGAATCGGCCTCTTCGCCGTGAGCTTCGTCGCTGTGCTCGACCTCGAACTCGCCACGCTGGGTCGTGTAGCTCGGGTCCGTCTCGACACTGCTGTTGTCCGCGACGTGCGCGACCAGACGGTCGACCGATGGCTCGATGCGATCGAGAAGGGGCTTGGGATACACACCGGTGAACACGATCGCCACGAAGAACGGGAGCAGCACGAGGCCCTCCTTCAGCTTCAGTTCGGGGAACTTCGAGTTCTCCTCGTCGGGCTCGCCGTGGAACACACGCTGATAGGCCCAGAGCAGGTACAGCGCAGCGAGGATGACGCCGGCGGTGGCCACGACGGTCCACCAGCGGGCGGTCTGGAACGAGCCGAGCAGGATCAGGTACTCACCGATGAACCCGTTGAGTCCCGGCACACCGATCGACGACAGCATCACCAGCATGAAGCCGGCGGCGAAGATCGGAGCGACCTTCTGGATGCCACCCAACTCGGCGATCTGGCGCGTCTTGCGACGCTCGTAGATCATGCCGACGAACAGGAACAGTGCGCCGGTCGACACGCCGTGGTTCACCATCTGCAGCACCGAGCCGGAGATCGCCTGCGAGGTGAACGCGAACGTCCCGAGCACGATGAATCCGAGGTGCGCGATCGAGGAGTAGGCGACGAGTCTCTTGAGATCCTTCTGCATCGTGGCGGCGATGGCTCCGTAGATGATGCCGATCACCGCGACCGTGAGCCACAGCGAGCGACTCCACACGGCGGCCTCCGGGAAGAGGTACAGCCCGAAGCGCAGGAACCCGTACGTGCCGAGCTTGAGCATCACGCCTGCGAGCACGACCGAGCCGGCCGTGGGCGCCTGGGTGTGCGCATCGGGCAACCACGTGTGCAGCGGGAAGATCGGGACCTTCACCGCGAACGCGATCGCGAACCCGAAGAAGAGCCAGCGCGCCGTGGTGGTGGCGATGTCGCCGTTCTCGGCGATCTCGACGAGGTCGAACGTGACGGTGCCCGTGTTCCGGCCGGCGATGAATGCTGTGGCGATCAACGCGACCAGCATGAACGCCGATCCGAGGAACGTGTACAGGTAGAACTTCGTGGCCGCGTACTCGCGGTTCTCGTAGCCCCATCCGCCGATCAGGAAGTACATCGGCACGAGGACGATCTCGAAGAAGATGAAGAACAGGAAGAGGTCGAGGGAGAGGAACGAGCCCATCACGCCGGCTTCGAGCATCAGCAGCCACGCCAGGTAGGGCTTCTCGGTGTTCGCTCCGTGGTGGTGCGGGTCGATCCCAACGATGGCCAACGGGAAGAGGATGCCGGTGAGCACGATCAGGAACAGCGAGATGCCGTCGACACCGAGGCGCCATCCGATCCCCCACTGCTCGATCCAGTCGTGTTGCGACACGAACTGGAAGGTGTCGACGCCCTGGTCGAACTCCTTGAGCATGTACAGCGACATCGCACCGGTACCGACAGAGAAGATCAGCGCGATCAGCTTGGCGAACTCGGGACGCGACTTCGTGGTGAACAGGATCGCCACGGCGCCGATCATCGGCATGAAGACCAACGCCGACAGCAGCGGGAACGCGCCGGCTCCTGCGTGGGCGGCTTCAGCTGCAATCACAGAATTCCTCGAATCACCACGAACCAACCGAGCAGCAGGACGACCCCGATGCCGATGACACCGGCGTACTGACGCACGTATCCGGTCTGCCCTTTGCGAACCTGTTGGGCCGTCTCACGCACGAGGGTGGCGACGCCGTTGACCACTCCGTCGACGACCTTGCCGTCGCCGTCCGCGACCGCCTGGAATCCGGCTCGACCGGGCCGACCCATGAACCACGAGATGGCCTCGTCGTAGCGCCAGCCCCGAGCGAGCAACTCCGGTTCGACGGCCTTGACCATCTTGCGCTGGTACACGGCGAGGCCGGCGATGATGCCGAGCAGCGCACACGCGATGGCGATCCCGATGAGCAGCACCTTGTTGTCGTACGCCCACGTGCCGTCGATGATCGCCTCGCCGATGCCCCGCTCTTCGGGACCTGCGCCGAACTCGACGATCGGCTCGAGCCAGTCGAGCAGCTTGTGCTGGAACGACGACGGGATGATCCCGAGCGACGGCAGCTGGATCAGCCCGCCGACGACCGACAGCCCGGCCAGCACGATCAGCGGCAGCACCATGAACGGTGGCGACTCGTGCGGCTTGAACTCGCCGTGCGCGCCGTGCGTGACCGGCACGGCGTCGGGTGTCTCCTCGAGCGCCTCGGCTTCGGACCCTTCGGTCTCGGCATCGGTGTCGGCCGGGTCGTTCAGGTGGGCGGCTTCGGCCTCGTTCGCGTGGCTGCCCCACTTCTGCTCGCCGAAGAAGGTCATGACGACCTGACGGGTCATGTAGAAGGCGGTGAGGATGGCCGTGACGATGCCGATCACGTACAGGATCGGGCTCTCGGCGAGCGCGAACAGCAGGATCTCGTCCTTGGACCAGAAGCCGGCGAACGGCGGCACACCGGCGATGGCGAGCCAACCGATGATGAACGTCGACGCCGTGATCGGCATGAACTTGAACAGCTTGCCCATCTTGCGCATGTCCTGCTCTTCGTGCATCCCGTGGATGACGGAGCCGGACCCGAGGAAGAGCAGCGCCTTGAAGAAGGCGTGGGTGACCATGTGGAAGATCGCTGCGACGTAGGCACCGGTGCCGACCGCGAGGAACATGTAGCCGAGCTGCGACACGGTCGAGTACGCGAGCACCTTCTTGATGTCGTTCTGCGCCAGCGCGATCGTTGCGGCGAACAGCGCCGTGATCGCACCGGTGTAGGCGATGAGCATCGGGACCCAATCGGCCGCAGCACCGAGAACCGGGTTGATGCGCACCATCAGGTACACGCCGGCGGTGACCATGGTGGCGGCGTGGATGAGCGCCGAGACGGGTGTGGGGCCGGCCATGGCGTCGGGCAGCCACACGTAGAGCGGCAGCTGTGCCGACTTGCCGACCGCTCCGAGGAACAGCAGGGCGGCGATGCCCGTGGCGGTGGCCGTGGTGAGCGTGCCGGCGAGGGCCGAGTCGTTGATGACGGCGTAGTCGAGCGAGCCGACGGCGCCGAATGCGAGGAACATCGCGAGCATCACGCCGAAGTCACCGATGCGGTTCGTGACGAATGCCTTCTTGCCCGCCGTGGCGTTCGCATCCTTGGTGTGCCAGAACGAGATCAGGAAGTACGAGCACGTGCCCACGCCCTCCCAGCCGAGGAACGTGACCAGCAGGTTCGAGCCGAGCACCAGCAGCGTCATCGACAGGATGAACAGGTTGAGGTACAGGAAGAACTTGGAGAACTTCGGGTCACCGTGCATGTACCCGATCGAGTACAGGTGGATCAGCGAACCGATCCCGGTGACGAACAGACACATCGTGATCGACAGCGGGTCGACCAGGAACGCCATGTCGATCTGCAGATCGCCCACGGGCACCCACGAGAAGAGTGTCTCCACGTGCGAGCGTTCCTCGGCGTCCATGCCGAGCAGGTCGAAGTAGATCAGCGCAGCGACGAGGAACGACGCCCCGACCATCGCCGTCGCGACGAGGCCGGCGAGAGGTTCACCGAGCTTGCGGCCCCCGACCAGGATGGTGAGGAAGCCGAGGAGCGGGAACGCGGGAACGAGCCAGACGAGTTCGACCATGGATCAGCCCTTCAGCTCTGCGAGATCGTCGGCGGTGGCGCCCGGGCGGCGGCGCAGGATCGACACGAGGATGCCCAGCCCCACGACCACCTCGGCTGCGGCCACCACCATCACGAAGAACACGGCGGTCTGGCCGTTGATGTCACCGAGGCTGGTGGCGAAGGCGACGAACGTGAGGTTGGCGGCGTTGAGCATCAACTCGATGCACATGAACATCTGCAACGGGTTGCGCCGCACGAGCAGCCCGAACGCGCCGATCGCGAACAGCAGCGACGCGACGATCAGGTACCAGGACGGTTCGATCGCAGCGATCATGCCTGACCAGCTTTGGGCCACTTGCGGGTCAGCAGCACGGTGCCGGCGACCGCCACGATCAACAGGACCGACGTGAGTTCGAATGCGAGCACGTGGTCGTTGTACAGGTTCTGTGCGAGTTGCTGGATGTTGCCGTCGTTGTTCTCGGCGGTGGCGGTGTCGATGCCCGCTCCGGGGTTGACCGTGCCGATCGCGTCACCGGCCTTGACCACGGCGGCGACGATCAGGCCGACGAGGCCCACGCCCATCACGGCGGCCAGCGGACGCTGGACCGGGATCGGTTCGATGGACAGGTCGTTGGCCTTGTCGACGCCGAGCAGCATGATCACGAACAGGAACAGCACGACGATCGCACCGGCGTAGACGATGACCTGCACCGCTGCCAGGAAGTGCGCTTCCTGCGCGACGAAGTGGACGGCCACACCGAACAGCGTGAGCACGAGGCCGAGTGCGGCATGCACCGGGTTCTTCAGCATCACGACACCCACGGCACCGCCGAGCATCATGAGGGACGCGGCGAAGAAGACGACGTATTCGAGGACGGTGGTGTTCATCGCTCGACGATTCTGACAGAAACAGCTCGTTCGGACGCGTCCCGATCCGTCTGGGACGGTTCGGGCGCGCGCGTGCCGTGGCCGAGTTCGTTGCTCCAGCCGACGTGGCCTTCGAACGATGCGTCGCCCGACGGCGACGTGGCGCGCATCCACCCGGAGGTGTGCTCGTCGTCGCCGTCGCGCCAGTCTTCCCACGGAAGGTGCTGTGGCTTGCCGTCGTCGTCGACGACGAGTTCGGTCTTCGTGTAGATCGCGTCCTTGCGGTTCGTGAACGAGAACTCGAACAGCTTCGATTCGGTGATCGCCTCGGTAGGGCACGCCTCGACACACAGGTCGCAGTGGATGCAGCGCAGGTAGTTGATCTCGTAGACGTAGCCGAACCGCTCACCCGGCGACGTGGGGTTGACCGGATCGTTGTCGGCGCCGCGCACGTGGATGCAGTTGGCCGGGCACACACCCGCGCACAGTTCGCATCCGATGCACTTCTCCATGCCGTCCTCGTACCGGTTGAGCACGTGGCGACCGTGGAGACGCTCGGGCTTGGGGATCTTCTCGTCGCCCTTGACGTCCTGCTTGGTCTGGCCCTGCTTCCTGGCCTTGCGACCACCCGAGTACTCGGTGGTGACGCGCTTGCCGCCGAACAGACGGTGCTGCTTGGCGGTCACCAGGAAACCTTCGAAGTAGCCCATCAGACAGGCGCTCCTTCCTGCTCGGGTTCGAGCGCGTCGACGGTGCGGTGGTTCCGGCTCACCCGCAGCGCCGCCATGAACAGGCCGATCGCCACCGCGGCGACGGCCACGGAGATCAGCGTGACCCTGATCGAGTCCACGGCGTCGCCGTTCGGTGAGAACTGACGCAGCGCCGCGAGGAGGAGGAACCAGCCGAGCGAGATCGGGATCAGCACCTTCCAGCCGAGGTCCATCAGTTGGTCGTAGCGCAGACGGGGCAGCGTGGCCCGGAACCAGATGTACATGTAGAGGAAGACGAGCAGCTTCAGCACGAACCAGATGGTTCCACCGACCGGCCCGGCCCAGGCGAAGATGTCGGTGCCGCGCACCACGATCGGTTGGGGTCCGCCGAGGAAGAGCGTGACGATGATGCCCGACATGGTGATCAGGTTCATGAACTCGGCCAGGAAGAACAGTGCGAAGGAGATGCCGCCGTACTCGGTGTTGAAGCCCGACACCAGCTCCTGCTCGGCTTCGACGAGGTCGAACGGAGGTCGGTTGAGCTCGGCGGTGGTGGCGATCAGGAAGATCACGAACGGCACGATGCCGGTGGCGATGATGTTCCAGTCGGCGATGCTGTTCTGCGCCTGGACGATCCCGGCGGTGGACAGCGTGCCGCTCGAGATCAGAACCGCAGCGAGGCTGAGACCGAGTGCGGCCTCGTAGGAGATCATCTGCGCCGAGCCGCGCACGGCACCGAGCAGCGGGTACTTCGACCCCGACGACCAGCCGGCGAGCATCACGCCGTACACGGCGATCGACGAGAGGGCGAGGACGAGCAGGATGCCGATGGGCGGATCGGCGAGCTGCAGGCGCGTGGTCTCACCGAACAGCGTGACGGTGCCGTCCTTGCCGTTGCTGAAGTCACCGCCGAGCGGGATGACCGACCAGATCAGGAACGCCGGCACGAACATCAGGTACGGCGCCAGCTTGTAGATGAACGGGTCGGACTTGGCGGGGGTGAACGTCTCCTTGAAGAACGCCTTGATGCCGTCGGCCAACGACTGCAGGATTCCGAACGGGCCGGCCTTGTTCGGGCCGATGCGGTTGTGCATGCCCGACACGACCTTGCGTTCGCCCCAGATCATCAACATCGTGGCGACGAGGGCGACGACGAAGATCACCACGACCTTGATCAGCATGATCAGCAGCGGCTTCCACCACAGACCGTCGGTGCCGAGCGGGTCGATCGCGAGCAGGCTCATGCCACCTCGATCTTCACGTCGGTCACCGCAGCAGATGCGTCGATCAGGTCCTCGATCGATCCGCCCGCCTGGTTGAACGGCGCCCAGACGACGCCGCGTGCGACACCGGGGTTCGACACGACGGGCAGGATGGCCGACGCCTTGGCGCCGATCAGACGCACGTCGGCGCCGACGGCGACTCCGAGCACGTCGATGTCGAGCGGATGCAGGTGTGCGCCCGCACCCGGAGCGAGCTTGGCGATGGAATGCGACATGGCCGTACCGATCGCCCGATCGTAGAGCTTCCGACCGACCACGAGTCGATGGTCGTAACTGTTGCGCTGGCCCGCGTGGTGCGTGGCGTCCGGCAGCGGCGCCGTCGGCGCCGTCACGAGGACCCCGTTGCGATCGGCGGCCAGGGCGGCGGGCGTGACTCCGGCGAACCCGGGGACCTCGGCGGCGATGGCGGCGGTGATGTCACCGACGCTCGCGACGTCGGCGATGTCGCCCTCGATGTCCAGCATGATCGCGAGTTCCGCCGCGATCATCCAGTCGGGGCGAGCGGTTCCGGTGGTGGTGACCTTGTCGGACACCGTGGAGACGCGACCCTCGAGGTTCGTCGTGGTGCCCGACTTCTCGCCGTAGGCGGCAGCCGCGAGTACGACGTCGGCGAGCTTCGTGGACTCCGAGGGATGCGTGTCGATCGAGATCACCCGGCGCGCACCGGCGATCGCACGGCGTGCGAGGTCGGAGTCGGGGCAGTCGTTGATCGGATCGGCTCCGAGCAGGATCAGCAGTTCGAGCTTGCCGTCGGCTGCGGCGCGCAGCGTGGCCAGGCCGTCGTGGGCATCATCGGCCGGTGCCATGCCCACCGAGAGGGCACCGACGACGTTGCCGCGACGAAGCGCCGGCAGCACCTTGGCATCGGGGTTGATCGCAAGGAGAGCGGCGAGGGCCGACATGGTCTCGTCGGCGGACTCGGCGAGGTTGCCGCGACCCACGACGACGACGACGTTCTCGCCGGCCAGCAGATCTGCCGCGTCGCGGATCGCCTCGGTCTGGAGCCCGGGCTGATGGCGGATGCTCTGCGTTGCGTAGCGCGTGAGTCCGGTGTCGATGCTGGCGAACTCGACGAGCTTCGAGCGCTTCTCGACGACTGCGTCACGCAGACGCAGGTACAGCACCGGCAGTTCTTCCTTGACGTCGACCCCGAGCACGACGATGGTCGACGCGTTCGCCGCGTCGTCGATCGTGGCCCGGTCGAGGCCGAGGATCGACGCCGGCAGGCCGTCGCCGAACTGGGCGTCGCGGTGCGTGATGCCGAGGGCATCGGCCAGTTGCGCCCAGGCGAAGGCGTCCTCGTTCGTGCCGCGTGCTCCGCCGAGCAGACCGATCGAGTCGGGTCCGCCGGCCTCGAGGGACTCGCGGATCAGCCGGGTCGCAGCGTCGAGTGCCGCGCTCCACTTCGTCGGGGTGAGTCCGGCCTCGGTGCGCACCATCGGGTCGGAGATGCGCAGTTCGGAGTTGACCGCTTCGAAGTCGAAGCGCCCCTTGTCGCACAGCCAGCCGTGGTTGACGGGGTCGGAGTCGACGCCCTGGTAGCGCAGGATCTCGTCACGACTCGACTGGACGACCACGCGACAGCCGACGGAACACGACGTGCACGTCGACTCCTCCTGTGCGAGGTCCCACGGGCGGGCCTTGAAACGGTAGGGCTCGGCGGTGAGTGCCCCGACCGGACAGATCTGCACGGTGTTCCCGGAGAAGTACGAGGCGAACGGCTCGTCGGGGAAGGTCATGACCTGGGTCTCGTTGCCGCGTTGGGTGAAGTGGATCAGCTTGTCGCCGGCCACCTCGTCCGCGAAGCGGGTGCAGCGGTCGCACAGGATGCAGCGCTCCCGGTCGAGCAGCACCAGATCGGAGATCGGGATCGGCTTCTCGTAGTGCCGCTTCTCCTCGATGTACCGCGACTCGCCGGGACCGTGACTGAACGCCTGGTCCTGCAGCGGGCACTCGCCGCCCTTGTCGCACACCGGGCAGTCGAGCGGGTGGTTGGCCAACAGCAGCTCGATCATGCCCTCCTGGGCACGCTTGGCCGTGGGCGACTCGGTCTCGATCTTCATCTCCGGCGAGACGGTGATCATGCAGCTCGGCTGGAGCTGCATGCCGCGGCCCGTGTCGACCTCGACGAGACACTGACGACACATGCCGACCGACTTCATCCGCGGGTGGTAGCAGAAGTGCGGGATGTACGTGTCGTGGCGCTGCGCTGCGGCGATGACGAGTTCGCCCGCGCGGGCCTCGACCTCGCGACCGTTCAACGTGACCATCACGACGTTCGGATCGACCACCGGTCCGGGGTCGACCGCGTCGCCCTGGACGTCGGTTTCGACCGAATCGGTGTCCTCGGCGGCGTCGACCTCTTCGGCGATCTCCTCGGCCGGGACGTCCTTGCCCTGCTCCTGCTGCGGCGCGTCCTCCTGGACTGCCTCGGTCGGTTCGTCGGTGCTCGGAACTGTGTCTTCTTCTTCGCTCATCCTGCTGCAACCGGGATCGAGACGCGCTTGGGCGCCGGGACGACTTTGGCCTCGAACTCGTCACGGAACAACGTGAGGGGCGAGTGGATCGAAGCATAGGCCGACGGTCCGACGAAGCAGATGGTCGTCATCTTGTACGGGAACGGCACGGCTGCGAGGCCGAGACGCTCGCTGGCAGCATGTGGCATCTCCCCCGGGCAGATCGACTGGCCGACTTCGAGCAGCTGGTCGAGGTCGGCGTCGGTGCCGTGGCCCGAACAGATCCGCTCGACGATGCGCAGCAACCAGGTGCCGCCTTCCCGACACGGCACACACTTGCCGCACGACTCGTGCGCGTAGAACCGGACGAGGGTGAGGGCGGCTTCGGGGATGTCGGTGGTGTGGTCCATCACCATCACCGCACCGGAACCGAGCATGGATCCGGCGGCGCCGGCCTCCTTGCCCTCGAACGGGATGTCCAACTGGTCGGCCACGAACCACGGCGCGGAGCCGCCGCCGGGCACGAATGCCTTCAGTTCGTTGCCGTCACGGATGCCCTGGCAGAACTCGTCGCCGTAGATGATGTCGCGGAACGTGGTGGACCCGTTGACGATCTCGTACACACCGGGCCGCTTCACGTGACCCGAGATGGCGACCATGCGAGTCCCCGGCGAGGTCTCGGTGCCGATCGCAGTGAAGGCCGCCGAGCCGTTCGCTGCGATGAACGGCAGGTTGGCGAGCGTCTCGACGTTGTTGACGATGGTCGGCTGGCCGTACAGCCCGACCGCAGCGGGAAAGTACGGCGGCTTCAGGCGCGGCATGCCGCGCTCGCCTTCGAGCGACTCGATCAGCGCGGTCTCCTCCCCCACGACGTAGGCACCCGCACCCCAGTGCAGGACGATGTCGACACCGAAGTCGGAGCCGAGGATGTTCTTGCCGACGTAGCCGGCGGCGTACGCGTCGTTGAGCGCTTGAGCGATGCGCTCGTGCGCCAACGCCATCTCGCCCCGCACGTACAGGAAACACTGCGACAGCCCTGCGGCGTAGCACGCGATGAGGCAGCCTTCGATCAGTTGGTGCGGATCGCGCTCCATGAGCAGGCGGTCCTTGTAGGTGCCCGGCTCGGACTCGTCACCGTTGACGACGAGGTAGCGCGGCCACACGCCCTGGGGAGTGAACCCCCACTTGACTCCCGCCGGGAAGCCGGCCCCGCCGCGGCCGAGCAGGGTCGAGGCCTTCACCTCGCCCGCCATCGCCTCGGGCCCCATGGCGAGTGCCGCCTTCAGTCCCTCGTAGCCACCCGTTGCCTCGAAACGCTCGAGCGTGTGGCTGTCCTCGTACTCGAAGCGCGACGTGACGATCTTGGGCCGGTCGCCCTCGTAGAAACCGGGCGTGTACTCACGGGTGATCGCGGTGCTCATGTGCTCTCCACCTTCACCGGGATCCACGCGGGACCTTCGGTCACGTCGTCGGGGTCCGGCGCGCCCACGAACTTGTCGGCCGGGATGTGCTGGCGGTTGCGGCCGAGTGTCCCGTGCGGCGGGATCTCGCCACTCAGCGCACCGGAGCGCAGATCGTCGACCAGCTGGTCGAAGTCGTCGGTCGTGACGCGATACCGGTGGCGGTAGTTGACCTGCAACGTCGGCGCCTCGGTACACGCCGCCTGGCATTCGGCTGCCTCGAGGGTGAACATGCCGTCCTCGGTCGTGGAACCGGACTTGATGCCCAGCTTCGCCTCGGCGTGGTGCATCAGGTTCCCGGCCCCGAGCAGAGCGCAGCTCAGGGTCTGACACACGTTGATGACGTAGGTGCCGACCGGCTCGAACTTGAACATCTCGTAGAAGGTCGCGGTGCCGATCACCTCGGCCGGAGTGATGTCGAGCAGCTCGGCGAGGTGACGCATCGCCTCGTCGGTGACGTACCCGTTCTGCTCCTGCGTGAGGTGCAACAACGGGATCAACGCCGACTTCTTGCGCGGGTAGCGCGAGATGATCTCGCGTGCGATCGCCAGATTGGAATCAGTGAGACGAGACACGAGCTACCTATCTACCCCGCCGAGGACGGGATCGACGCTGGAGATGACGGCGACGGCGTCGGCGACGAGGCCGCCGCGCATCATGTGCGGAAGGCACTGGATGTTCGTGAACGATGCGTCGCGCATGTGCATCCGGTACGGGTTGGGTGAACCGTCGGATGCGATGTAGCACCCGATCTCACCGCGCGGGCTCTCGATCCCGACGTACACCTCGCCCTCGGGGACCTTGAATCCCTCGGTGAAGATCTTGAAGTGGTGGATCAGCGCTTCCATCGACTCGTCGATGCGCGCACGCGGCGGCGGCGTGACCTTCTTGTCCTGGATGCGGTAGTCGCCGGCGGGCATCATCTCCACGATCTGCGCGACGATCTTCATCGACTCGCGGATCTCGGCGAGGCGGATCGCATAGCGGTCGAACGCGTCGCCGTAGGACCCGACGATCACGTCGAACTCGGTCTTGTCGTAGTCGAGGTACGGCATGTCACGCCGCAGGTCCCACGGCACGCCGGTGGAACGCACGATCGGGCCGGTGGCCCCGAGGGCGAGCGCTTCCTTCGGCGTGATCACACCGACGCCCTGCAGGCGCTCGCGCCAGATCGGCTGCCCGGTCATGAGGATGTCGTACTCGTCGAGTCGCGGGGGGATGATCTCGAGCAGACGCAGCACGCCGTCTCGCCAGCCGGCGGGAAGGTCCGCCGCCACACCGCCGGGGCGGATGTAGTTGTGGTTCATGCGCAGGCCGGTGACCTCCTGGAAGAAGCGGAGGACCTCCTCGCGCTCGCGCCAGCCGTAGATCATCATCGACACCGCACCGAGGTCCATGCCGTTGGTGGCCATGAACAGCAGATGGCTCGCCATCCGGTTCATCTCCGACATCAGCATGCGGATCCACGTGGCCCGTTCGGGGATGTCCTCGTCGATGCCGAGCAGCTTCTCGGTGGCCATGGCGAACACCAGCTCGTTGTTGAGCGGGCTGAGGTAGTCCATGCGCGTGACGTTGGTGCCGCCCTGCATGTAGGTGAGCGACTCGGCGGTCTTCTCCATGCCGGTGTGGAGGTACCCGATGATCGGCTTGCAGCGCAGGACCTCCTCGCCCTGCATCTCGAGCATCAGACGCAGCACGCCGTGCGTCGACGGGTGCTGGGGCCCCATGTTGATGATCATCGTCTGATCTTCTTCGGGGTCCTCGGGAAGATCCCCGAGCAGCGCCGCCTCGGCTTCGGACATGCGCAGCACCGAACCGACTTCGCGCATCAGCTCGCGAGCGGTGGTCTGGCTGCGCGGCTTGAGCAGCTGTGCGCCTTCGTCGGTGTTCGGGATGAACACGGCGTAGTTGGTGTCGAGGTGGTCGCCCTCGACGCGATCGATCAGCGGCGTGTCGTCGACGGGATGTTCGTCGGTGTCCGCCAGCTTCAGGTCGTCCTCCGTGGTGGCCATTACGCGTGTGCCTCCTTGAATTGAACGGGAATGCTGCCGATCTCGTAGTCCTTGCGCAGCGGGTGACCCTCCCAGTCCTCGGGCATCAGGATGCGCGTGAGATCGGGGTGACCGTCGAAGGAGATGCCGAACATGTCGTAGGTCTCCCGCTCCGGGGCCTCGGTGCCGGGGTGCAGGTCGAACAGGCTCGACACGACCGGATCGTTCTCGGGCACCTGGACGCGCAGCCGCGTCCTGCGGCGGTTGCCGATGTCGAGCAGTTGCACGACCACTTCGAAGCGCTCGGGCACGATCTCGGCGGGAAGCGGACGGCGCATGTGCGTCAGGTAGTCGACTCCGCAGAGGTCGATCGCCATGGTGTACCCCTCGTCGGCGAGTGCCTTGGCGACGTCGAGGTACTGCTCGCGGGTCGGATGGATCACCTCCTGGCCGTGCGAGTCGGTGACCGGGCACCCGTGGATCTGGGGAGTGGCGGTCTCGGACTCGGACTCGGGGGTCTCGGGATCGACGGCGTCGCTGGAGTCCATCAGCTCTTGCTCCCCATCAGGACCGGGGTGGTCGATGCTTCGATCTGCTGCACGTGGACATTCGCCCCTGCGCCGGTCTCGGAGCGACGCTTGAGGATCTGACCGTTCTCGATCAGACCGTGGAGGGTCTCGATCGCATGGATCAGCGTCTCGGGTGTGGGCGGGCAGCCGGGCGCGTACACGTCGACCGGCACGACCTGGTCGACACCCTGGACGATCGCGTAGTTGTTGAACATGCCGCCGGAGCTGGCGCACACCCCCATCGAGATGACCCACTTCGGTTCCATCATCTGGTCGTAGACCTGACGCAGCACGGGCGCCATCTTCTGGCTGACCCGACCGGCGACGATCATGATGTCGGCCTGGCGTGGGCTGGCGCGGAACACCTCCATGCCGAAGCGTGAGATGTCGTAGTGCGCCCCGCCGGTGGCCATCATCTCGATCGCGCAGCACGCGAGACCGAACGATGCCGGCCAGGTGGAACGCGACCGCGACCAGTTCACGAGATCTTCGAGTTTTCCGGTGATGACGTTGTGCGTCAGGCCGCCCAGTCCGTCGTCGAGCACATCGTTGACGATGCCCATGAGTGACTCCTTATGCGGCGGGTTGTTCGGCGGGTGATGTGGTGCCCGGCAGGTCCAGGCGGCCGTCGGTGCCGACCCGCCGGATCGTCGAGCCGAGCGTGCGCTGCGGCGCCACCATGTCGGCGTCGGCCGTGAGGCTGCGGTACTTCTGCACCGGGCCCCAGTCGAGTCCGCCACGGGCGACCTCGTAGACGAAGGTGAGGAAGAAGATCACCGAGAAGATGAACACCGCCCAGAAGGCGTAGGCACCGAGCGCGCCGCGAGACACCGCGTACGGGTACACGAAGATGATCTCGATGTCGAACATGATGAACAGCATCGCCACGATGTAGAAGCTGACCGGGAACCGCTCCGGAGGCTCGCGTGTGGGGACGATCCCGCACTCGTAGGGCGCTTCCTTGGCTGCCGACGGGCGACTCGGTCCGAGCAACTTGGAGGCCGCGAGACTCAGGACACCGAAGACGATGCCCAGGAGCATCAGGACGACGATCGGCAGGTACTGGTCCATCAGCAGCCCACCCTACGCGGCGGCGACGGCTTTGCTGTTGGTCAGGTTCTCCTGCAGGTGACGCTCACGGCGATGCAGGAGGTAGCACAGGGCGAGGAAGATCGCTCCACCGCCGAGCGTGAGGACCACGGCCGGCTGACGCCGCGACCCGAGGTCGCGCACCATGTACACGTACTGGCGCTGGCGGGTCTCGTCGATCTGAGGGGTGACCGGCGCACGACCGGGCTCGGTCCGGACCTGCACGTACGGAGCGGCCTCGGCCACCACGAAGTGCGGCTCGTGGAAGAACGCGAAGAAGTCGAGCGTGTCGTTGGTGAACCCGGGAATCGCCCCGGCCTTGATCCGCGGGTAGCGATCGCCACCGATGTCGAAGATGTCGGTCACGACGTACTGGCCGGCCGCGAAGGCTTCTTCCTCCTCGAGGAAGACACTGGCGCTGGCCTGGGCCTGTCCGAAGGCCGGAGACGCCGGGTCCAACAGGATCCAACCCTCTTCGATGAACTGGTCGCCGACGAGTTCGCCCTCTTCACTCGGCGTCGCCCCGTCGGGGATCTGCGGCAGCGTCTGGAGGGCGCCGCCCGATCGCAGCGCATCGGTGTCCTGCAACACCGTCGCGCCCGCAACGGGCTGCCAGGTGGGGTCGGGACCGCGCAGGCCGATGCCGTAGATCCACCAGGTGAGCCCCATCAGCATCATCCAGCCGGCGAGACCGGCCAGTGCGACGAGGAACGCAAGCCGTGCGCCCATGTTCGTCAACATGATGAGGTAGATGCTCCCCATCAGGATGACGACGGCGATGACGACCGTGAGAAGGCCGCGGAGTTCTGGCTCCCAGCCGATTGCCAACAGATTCATATCGCTCACAGACTCCGGACGTACTCGACCACGGCGCGGATCTGCTCGTCGGTGAGGACGGAACCGAAGCCGGGCATGCGTCCGCTGCCCTGACCGTTGATCCCGTACAGCCGGCCGAACTCGGAGCCGTTCTTGATGAAATCGACCATGTCGTCCTCGCTGGCGAAGTGACTGTTCGTCGAGCCCGCCGTGAGGTTCCAACCGTAGGCGCCCTGTCCGGACACCCCTGGATCGTCGTAGCTCCACCCGAGGGTGTGGCAGCGGGCGCAACTGTACGCGCCGGCCGCGAGGTCGAGGTTGAACAGAGCCTCCCCGTAGCTCACGCCGTCGGCTTCCATGGCCAGGCGTGCGGCGTTCTCGATGTCGGCTCGATCATCGGCGGGCAGGACACCCGAACCGCAGAGTTGCACGTCGAAGTACTCCTCGCCTCCGAGTTCGTCCTCGAGGCACCCCTCACGAGGGATCTGGATGCTCTTCATGTACTCGATGAGCGTCTCGATCTGCTGCGTCGTCATCGGGCCACCACCGATGGTGCCCCACGGCGACATCGGTGAGAACGGGCGTCCGTAGTTGAGGATGAACTCGACCTCGGACTCGTTGAAGCGGTAGAGGACGGTGTTCAGCGCCGGGGCCTTCCAGTTCACGGCCGTGACCGCTCCGGTCTGCGGGTCGGTGACCGTGAAGGGGGCTTCGCCGCCGACACCGTTCATGCCGCCGTGGCAACCTGCGCAGTTGAAGCCGCCCTCGGCGGTCGTCTCGAAGAGCTCCGAGCCCCAGGTGGCGAAACGCTTGTTCCAACCCTCTTCGGCACCGGCCTGACGGGACGGCTCGAGGATCCAATAGAACGGCAGGCCGATGACCGAGACCAGCAGGCAGGCGAGCCCGATCATCTGCATCCGCTCGAGGCGCGAGCCTTCGAGGGTGTCGTCGTCGTAGTAGGGCTTGCGGTTGGCGGCGAGTTCGATCTCGGAGCCGACCTCGGATCGACCGGCCCGCACGTTGAACATCGCGTAGACCGCGAACCCGATGAGGATGACGACGAACGCCAGACCGGCGATCGACGTGGTGGTGAGTGCGACCATCAGTGATCGCCACCACCGGTGCAGTGCGGTCCTTCGGCTTCCTGGCCGGTGGTGTTCACACCGATGGCCGGGCCCGGCACGACGGTGCCGGTGTCGATCACGACGTCACCGCTGGCCGAGATGGTGGCCGGGTGGCGGTCCATGCCGCGCGGCGCCGGGCCCGCCTTCTTCTCACCGACACGGTTGTACTGCGAGCCGTGGCACTGGCACTCGAACCACTGGCTCGTGGGGCACTCGGGCACGCGGCAACCGAGGTGCGGGCACTTCTGGCTGAGCACGACGATCCCCTGCTCCATCGCGGTCAGCAGGCTGGCCGGGTAGATGGTGGACGCCACGGGCAGCGCTTCGGTCGGGTACTCGGTGATCCAGGAACGGGCCTCGGGAGCGTAGAAGAAGCCACCGCCCTGCTCGATGCCGTCCTTGATGGTGGCGAGCTTGCCGACCGGGACCGAACCGCCGAAGCCGCCGGTGCCCGTGGGCCAGAGGAACCCGACGAAGGACGCCGCGGCGAAGCTGCCGAGACCGGCGGTCATCAGCGTGACAGTGGCCCGGTTGAAGAACTGGCGGCGGGACACGCCGATGGCCTCGGGGTCGGGGGCGACCCACGGCACGAGTGCCGGCTCGGTGTCGACCGTGGCGAGGCCGGTGCCCGTGCCACGTGATGCGGTGCCTTCGGCTTCGGCCAGCGCAGCCGAACGGCTCGCACCGCTGGTGGCTGCGGCTTCGAAGGCACGCGAGTCCTTGCGGTTCGCCTTGTCCCGGTCCAGCGTCTCGCTGGACAGAGCGCCCGCACCGCGCACGTCGCTGCGGCGGGCCAGGGTGAAGAAGCTCACGGCTGCGAGGACGAGGACGGCCCCGACAGCGATGGCGATGATTGCTGCGGTACTCATGATGGTGTCTCCATTTCGACGAGCGAACGACTCACAGTTCGAAGAACAGGCCTTCGACCCATGGCAGGACGAAGTTGAAGCCCGGACCACGGAAGAAGGATCCGATGACCACGAGCACCGCCCAGAACATCAGGTGGATGGTGTGGATCGAGGTCGCGAACTTGCGATCTTCGGGCTTGTTGGAAGGATTGCGGTCGAGGTAGGGGGTGAGGATCAGCGCGATCATGCCGACACCCGGAAGGGTCACACCGGCGACCATCGGGTGGAAGTAGACGAGGAGTTCCTGGAGGCCGAGGAAGTACCAGGGCGCCTTCGAGGGGTTCGGGGTCTGGTTCGTGTTGGCGAGTTCGAGCAGCGGTGCGTGCACGAAGATCGAGAACACGAAGACGAGCGCCGTGCACGCGAGGGCGGCCACGAACTCCGCGGCGAGGAGGTGCGGCCAGGTGTGGACCTTGTCGACCGGGGTGGCCTTGACGTCCTGGATGGTGCCGGACTTCACGACGGTCAGGAGGCGTTGCGTGTGGCCTCCGGGGCCTGCACCGATCGGCACGCCACCGCCGGCGGGAGCGGCGGCGACCACGGCGCCGACCTTCTCGGCCACGGCCACGCCACCGCCGGACTCTGCCACGGGAGCGTCCTTGCCGGCCTTGGCCGCCTTGCTGCGCTGCAACAGGTGTGCGGGAATGCGCGAGTCGCCGGCCGCTTCCTCTGCCGCAGGCTCCGTGGCCGCGACGGGTTCGGGCTCTGCCTTCGACTTGTCACGAGCAGCTGCGGCTCGCTTCAAGAGATGTTCTGGGATTTCAGTCATCGGACGGTCCCTTCGACTCGTGTTCGTTTCCAGTCAATCATTCGGATCACTCCGGCGCGAATCCCAGGTCACAGCGGACCCGAGATACCGCCGTCCTTGCGAACTCGCCAGAAGTGGATCGCCATGAAGATCACGATCACGAACGGCAGGAACAGCACGTGGAGGACGTACCACCTGAGCAGGGTCTCGGCACCGATCTCGGCGCCACCCAGCAAGACGAATCTGACCTCCTGGCCGAACACGGGGGTGTACCCCATCATGTTCGTGCCGACGGTGACCGCCCACAGCGCCAGCTGGTCCCACGGGAGCAGGTACCCGGTGAAGGAGAGCAGCAGGGTGAGCATCAGCAGGATCACGCCGATCACCCAGTTGAACTCGCGCGGCGGCTTGTAGGCACCGTGGTAGAAGACACGGGCCATGTGCAGGAACACGGCGAGCACCATCAGGTGGGCACCCCACCTGTGCATGTTCCTGACCAGCAGACCGAAGGTGACCGAGGTCTGGAGGTTGTTGATGTCGTTCCAGGCCGCCGTGGTCTCGGGGCGGTAGAAGAACATCAGGAAGATGCCGGTGACCGTGAGCAGGATGAACAGGAAGAAGCTGAGGCCACCGAGGCACAGCGTGTAGCTGACCTTCACGGCGTGACGCTTCACCTTGACGGGGTGCAGGTGGTAGAGCACCGAGTTCATGATGACGTAGCTGCGGTTGCGCGGGCTGTCGGTGTAGCCCTTGCGGAAGATCGAGCCGGGGCGGAAGATCGAGCTCCACGCCTGGCTGCCCTGGACGCCGTCGATCGCGTCCTTGGCGCGATCGCCGATCGTGGGCTTCGGTTTGTCGTCGATGATCTTGGACATCAGAGCCTCATTCCGTAGCCGTAGCCGTGGTTGTTCGTTCGCGTGTGGTAGTCGCCGGCAGCCGTGGCCGTACCGGCCTTGCCGAGGATGATGACGCCCGTGGGGCATCGGTCGACGCAGAGTGCGCAGCGAGTGCAGATGTCGTCGTCGATGGTGAACATGAAGGCATCGGAGGGATCGGTGCCGGGCTGCTCGGTGCCGATGGCGTCGTCGATCGCGTCGAGGCTGACCATGTGGATGCACTTCCACGGACAGATGTCGACACAGCCCTCACAGCTGATGCACTCCGACTGGTCGATGTGGATGAACTGCTTGGGCTTGACGGCCTTGGTCAGGTAGTCCGCGTCGACCTCCACCAACGTGTAGTCGTCGGTGAACGGCATCATCGGGGGATTGGCATCAGTCTTCGCCATGCGTCACGCCTTCTTGACCAAGGGTCGGCCGTAGGTGGACGTGGGGAGTTCCTTCTTGGCGGCGTCGCCTTCGCCACGCTTCTGCCACCAGACGGCGAGCCACATGTGCAGGCCGAAGAAGAGGGCGTGGAGCAGGACCACCAGCGTGTCGCGCACGGCTTCGTACTGCAGCGTGATCGGGTTCCACCCCCCGGCCGACTCGGGCTTGAGGATGCCGCCGGGTCCGAAGATCAGCTTGTCCTTCGCCCACCCGAGGTTCTTGTCGGCGTGGTCGATGAACTGGTGCGGGAGGATGCCGTAGGTCAGGAACAGCATCCAGAAGATGAACGTCGCGGCGAGCATCGCCTCGCCCCACGTGACGGGGGTCCCGACCTTGCGACGCTTCCCGTACAGGACCACGACACCGATCATGGCCAGGGACGCGAGGAAGGCAGCGATGAAGGCCTGGTTGAAGCCAGGCCACGAGAGGACATCGACGGCGATCATCGGGATTCGGGCAACTCCTGGTCGGGATACGAGGGCACGGCGAGCCTACTGCGGTGAGAGGGACGTTCGAAGTCTGGCAGAACCATGCGAGACGCGCGCCTGTTGTGCGCAAGTTCTCGCGCACGGCCGCCGGGCGTCACAATCCGGGTCCAGAGTTTCCGTGCAGAGGGTCGGGCATCTATCCTCTGGCCCGTGACTGAGATCCCCGAGCACCTGCTGAAGCGGTCGAGAGAGCGTCGTTCCGCCATCGGTCAGGGCGGCGACGCTGGTGCGTCCGACGCTCCTGCTGCGGACTCGGCCTCCACCCCCGCCACCACCGCGAAGGCAGCGGCACCCGCCACCACCGCTGCGTCCGGGCCCCCCGCACGTACTGCTGCGACGCCCGCCGAGGCCCCCAAGCCACCGAAGCCCGATCCGGCCTACGTCACGGCTGCCAAGCAGCGGCGCAAGGTCCCGTGGTGGGCCATGGCCACCCTCGGCCTGATGCCGGTCTGGGGCTTCATGTACGTCCGTTCCGTCACCGAACCGCCGGTCGTGGTCGAAGGCCCGCTGGGTATCGGCGCCGAGGAGTACGGCGCCTGTGCGTCGTGCCACGGAGCCAACGGCGGTGGCGGTGTCGGTCGTGCCTTCTCGGGCGGCGAGGTGCTCGCCACGTTCCCGAACATCGAGGACCAGCTCCGGTTCGTCTACTGGGGCTCGGGTGAGTACAACCTGGCGGCGGTCGACAACTACGGCAACCCCGACCGCGAGGGTGGCCCCCACCTCACGGGCTCGTTCGGCGTCATGCCGCAGCAGGGTGCATCTGCAGGCGGCGGCCTGACCGACTACGAGATCTTGGGCGTGGTCTGCCACGAGCGGTACGCATTGGGTGGTGCGGCCCCCGACGACGAGCTGTGGGCCGAAGAGTTCGAGAAGTTCTGCTCGGAGGAGTCGCCGGTGTTCGCCGCGCTCGAGTCCGGGGAGTACACGCTCGACAGCGAAGAGCAGCCCGAGTTCACCGACGCCGAGGGCGAGACCTTCACCATCGACATCGTCGGCGCACCCAAGCCCGGCACTCCCCCTGGCGAAGGCTGACCTCCTCCTGGGTCGCGGCGCGCAGCGTCGGGCCCGACCGAGGCCTGCGACCGCGCCACTAGCCTGCGCGGCGTGAGCACGCGAACGTCGACCGACGTCCTCGTCGTCGGTGGCGGACCCGCCGGATGCGCCGCCGCGATCGTGCTCGCCGAAGCCGGGCACGAGGTGACCGTCCTGGACCAACGCACCGGTCGCGAAACCGTCACCCGCGGTGATCTCGTCGTTCCCGCGGCCGTCACCGCTCTCCACGAACTCGACGTCGACGTCGCCCGACTCGGCCACACCGTGCTCGGCACCAGGATGTGGCACGGCGATCGCTCGGTCGCCGTCCGCTGGCCGACGGACGGGTCGTCGCGACGCGCCGCCACCACGGCCGCCACCGCTGGTGCCGTGATCGCGCGCGACCGCCTCGACGACGCCCTGCGCGCACGCGCCGTCGCCGCCGGTGCCGACGTGCGGATGGGAGCGCAGGCGACCTCGCCACTCGTCGACCGCGGTTTCGTCCGCGGCGCCAACGTGATGATCGACGACGCGACGATCGACGACGGCGCGAACACGGCGTCCACCATCGAGATCGGATGCCGCTTCCTGCTCGTCGCCGACGGGGCCAACAGCCGCTTCGGGCGGGGGCTCGGCACGCACCGGGACCGACGGTGGCCGTCCGCGGTCACGGCGTCGACCATCGTCGCGAGCGATCGCGGGTCCGACGCCTGGCTCGAGACGCACCTCGGTCCGCTCGATGCCAACGCCAACCCGGTCACCGGGCACGCGTGGGTGCACCCTCGCGGTGACGGCACGCTCAACATCGGGGTCACCGTGTCGTCGAGCTACCGCGACGTCTTCGGCGTGAACATCGTCAAGCTGCTCGATGCCTTCTGCGTCTCGATCGCCGACCGGTGGCGCTTCGACCCCACCCGTCTCCTGGTCGAGCCCGTCCGTCGGCGAACCCCGTTGGGCGGTTCGGTCGGCCCGACCATGGGCCCGACCTTCCTCGTGGCCGGCGACGCCGCGGGAATGGCCAACCCGTTCACCGCTCACGGAATGCTGGCGGCACTCACCACGGGACGCATCGCGGCGGAGGTGCTCGATGAAGCGCTGACGTTCGGCAACTCGACCACGCTGCAGCGCTACCCGGCTCGCCTCGACGAGTCGTTCGCCCGGTACCACAAGGTCGGTCGGCTCAGCGCCCGGTTCCTCGGTCGACCCTGGCTGCTACGCACCGCGTTGCGCTCGGGAATCCGCAGCGAAGCTGCGATGGGCGCCGCCCTGCGGATCGCCACGAACGAACTGCGCACGGGCGGCGACCGAGGCGGAGCCGAACGCGCCTACCGACTCGCGCTGCAGGTCGCCCGGTTCGCTCCCAGCTGGTAGCTGCCGCCGGCGCGAACGGTGCGCACGGGCGCGTCAGATGTGTTCGTGGCGGGGACGCGAGCGGCGGGCACGACCGAGTCGCGGGAGGCGCAACGTCACGACGCTGAGCGCCAGGATCACGGGGTAGATCTCCAGGCGACCGAGCAGCATCTGCATCATCGCCACGCCGCGACCGGCGCGCGGGATCGCGAGGAAGTCGCCGGTGTGGTCGATGTCGCCGAGCCCGGGCCCGACGTTGCCGAGCGCCGTCGCCGATGCGGAGAACGACGTGATCAGATCCGGGCCGGTCGCGGCGATGAAGAACGACCCACCACCGAAGACCACCAGCGTGAGCAGCAGGAACCCGACGACCTTGCCCGCCACGTCGTCGGAGAGGATGCCGTTCCCGACGCGCACGGGCCTCACCAGCCTCGGGTGGAGGTGTCGCAACGCCTCACGGTGAGCGAAACTCGCCACGGCCATCACGCGCAGGATCTTCACGCCTCCCGCCGTCGAGCCGGCCATGGCGCCGATCGGCAACGCGATCAGCAGCACGGACTGCGCCGTCTGGCTCCACAGGCCGTACGTCGTCGAGACGTATCCGGTGGTGGTCATGGTCGACACGGTCGTGAACAGCGCGTCGCGGAATCCTCCGGGCTGACCACCCGACGTGCCGGACGTGAGGAACGCCCACAGGGTCGCCGCGAGCACGACCGCGCCGTACACCCGGAACTCGGTCGATCGGAGCAACGGCTTCGGGTCGCGCCGCAGCGCCCGGTAGTAGAGCGTGAAGCTGCCGCCGGCGAGGAACATGCCGACGATCGAGATCCACTGGATCGCGACCGAGTCGAAGTGGCCCATGGACGCCTGGTACGGCGAGAATCCTCCCGTCGACACGGTCGTGAACGAGTGGCTGACGGCGTCGTACACGCTCATCCCGGCAACGAAGTACGCCGCCGCGAGCACGCCGGTGAAGCCGATGTACACGGCCCACAGTCGACGTGCCGTCTCGCGGACCCGAGGCGTGAGGCGCTCACCGGTGGGGCCGGGCGCCTCGGCCTGCATCAGGCTCATGCCGCCCGAGCCGACGGTCGGCAACACGGCGACCACCAGCACGATGACTCCCATCCCGCCCATCCACTGCGTGGTCGACCGCCAGAAGAGCAGACCCTTCGACGTCGACTCGATGTCGGGCGTGACCGTGGCTCCCGTGGTCGTGAAGCCCGAGATCGATTCGAACAGACCGTCGTCCCACCTCTCGAAGTGACCGGTGAGCACGTACGGGATCGCACCGGCCACGGCGATGATCAGCCAGGTCACGGTGACCGCCGTGAACACGTCGAGGACGCGGATCTGCTTGGGGGTCATCGTCGAACGCCACAGCAGTGCACCGATCGAGCCCATCACGATGCCGATCAGCAACAGGGTGACCACGTCGGGCCCGCCGTCGATCAGTTCGACCACTCCCGAGAAGGCGATGCCCACGCCGACGACCGTCACGGTGAGGCCCACGATGTGCCCGGTCAGCGTCGGACGCCGGTCGGCCTGCAGCAACCGTTCCCCGCGACCACCGAAGACCGACGTACGCGGATTGAACAACGATCGTGGATCCGGATCGTGGCGCGCCCGGTGCGACCGGTTGACGTCGTTCACTTCGAGAAGGCCCTGAGCAACGAGGGGATCGAGTCGGGGCGCGCGAACACGACGACGTTGTCGCCACCGTGCAGCACGGTGCTGCCGCGCACGATCTCCCCCGGCGCGCCCGGGCGGATCACTGCGCCGAGCACGATCGAGTGCGGGAGGTGGAGGTCGGCAACGCGCACCCCGTCGGCATGGGACCCGACCTCGATGGCGAACTCGTCGACCTCGATGTCGCTCTCGAGGAACGTCGCGACCGATGCCGTACCACCACGCACGTGACGCAACACCGCATTCGCCGACGCGGTGCGCGGGCTCAGCGCCGCGTCGATCCCGAACTGGCGCACGAGCGGGAGCAGCGCGAGTCGGTGCAGCACCGCGACCGTGAACGTCCGCTTCTCGGTCGCCGCGAACGCACACGCCAGCACGTTGGCCGCGTCGTCGCCGGTCGCGGCGATCACGAGGTCCATCCGGGTGATCGACTCCTCGTTCAACAGGTCGACGTCCTCGATGTCGCCGTTGACGATGGTGACGAACGGCAACTGCTCGCTCAACTCCTTCGCACGATCCAGGTCCTGCTCGACCAGCACCACCTCGGCACCCTCGTCGGTCAGTCGCTCGGCCACACGCGAACCGACCGCTCCGCCACCGAGGACCATCACGCGCTTCGCCTTGCGGTGCTTGGCCCCGAGCAGTTCGAGGATCTCGTCGCGGGTGTCTCGCGTGGTGAGCACGCGTACGTGGTCGCCGATGTCGAGGCGTTGATCGCCGCGCGGGATCACGGTCTCCCCGTGACGGGTGAGTGCACCGAACAGGAACCGCCAGTTCGGCTCGAAGCTCGCACCGATCTCGGCCAGCGTGCTCCCCGCCAACGCCGAGCCCTCCTGGATGACCGCACCGATCACGAGCAGGTCGCCGTCGGACATGCGGTACACCTCGTCGGCACCCGACACGCGGGCGAGTTCCATGATCTCGTCGGCGGTGTCGGCATCGGGGTCGATGATCAGGTCGGCCTTCATCGCCTCCCGCAGGGTCTTGCCGGCCGGTCCACGCAGTTCCTCGGTCTGGATGCGCGCGACCGTCTGCTTGACCCCCGCCTCCTTCGCGAGCAGGCAGGCGATGAAGTTGACCTCGTCGTTCTGGGTGACGCCGGCCAGGATGTCGGCGCGGTCGACGCCGGCGGCAGCGAGCGTCGACGGCACCGTGGCGCTGCCGACCACCACCTGGACGTCGAGTTCCTCGCCGATCGTGGCGGCCACCGCCTCGTTCTGCTCGATGATGACGACGTCGTTGCCCTCGGCACCGAGTCGCTGAGCGAGGTAGCGCCCCACTTCGCCGGCGCCCACGATGATCACATGCATTCCGACCAGTGTGACGCGTCTGCCCGCATCGCGCCGCCACCGTCGGGCGCCGGAGGGTCAGGTGACGCCGGCGAGGAGCGCGGCGGGAGCGGCGACGAGGGCGGCGGTGGCCTCGGTGTCGGGGAATCCGGCGCACGCGGCGGTGGCGCGTCCGACGTAGTCGCGAGCGGTGTCGATGGCCGAGCCGACGCCGTCGTTGGCACGCACGATCGCCAGCGCACGCTGCTGTTGCCGCGCGTCGAGTGGGGCACCCAACAGCGAGGCCAGGCGGTCGGCATCGGACGTGCCGAGCGCCATCGTGCGCAACACGGGCAGCGTGTAGACGCCTTCGACCATGTCGTGGCCCGCAGGCTTGCCGAGTTCCTCGTCCGTGGCGGTGGCGTCGAGGATGTCGTCGACGATCTGGAAGACCATGCCGTACGCGTTGCCGTACTCGGTCAGCGCGTCGATCGTGTGCTGGTCGTGACCCGCCACGATGCCTCCGATGCGCGCCGCAGTGCCGTAGAGCGAGGCCGTCTTGCCGTGGATCGAGGTGTAGTAGCTCTCCTCGGTGCGGGCGACGTCGTAGGTGAACCGCAGTTCCTCGATCTGCCCTTCGCACAGCCAACCGATCGTGCGAGCGAGGAGGCCTGCGACCTCGGTGCCGAGCGATGCCGCGATCTCCGACGCTCGCGACAGCAGGAAGTCGCCGGCGAGGATGGCCTGCAGGTTGCCCCACTTGGCGTTGACGGTCTCCACGCCACGTCGGGTGTCGGCTTCGTCCATCACGTCGTCGTGGTAGAGCGACCCGAGGTGGACGAGTTCGCACGAGACTCCGCCGCGGACGACGTCGTCGGACGCCGACTCACCGGCGATCTGGGCGGCGACGATCGAGAGGACCGGACGGAGCCGCTTGCCGCCGGCGACGATCAGGTGCGATGCGATCTCGGTGAGGTACGCATCCGGCGTGATGACCGCCTGGTGCATGGCCGCCTCGACGCGGGTCCGGTCGGATTCGCTGGTCGAGAGCGCCAGGAGCGGCGACGTCTGCGCGCTGGACGTGACGTTCTCGAGTGGCACCCGATCAGGCTAGGCCGCGTTCGGGCACCGGCCATCACGAAGCGTCGGCTCGAGCGGTCGGCGCCTCGGACAGGGTTCCGGAGCGGTCCGCTGCCGGAGATAGCGTCGCACCCGTGAACGAAGCCGTCGACGACCCGACCGCGGACGACCCTGGCGAGCGAAACGGCCCGGCGGCCACCGATCCGGCGGATTCGACCGTGCCTGACGCAGGTGGACCGGGCGAGATCGATCTGGTCGGCATCGAGTCGGACCTCGACGGCGTCCAAGCGGCGCTCGCGCGACTCGCCGACGGCACGTACTGGACCGACGAGGTCACCGGCGAGCCGATCCCGGCCGACGTCCTCGACGTCGACCCGTTGGCACGGCGGGCCTGATGCAGAGGCGCACGGTCGCGTCGATGGCGTCCATGGTGGCGCTGGCTGCGGGCCTCGCGGCTGCTGCCCAGCGGGCCGGCAAGGTCGCCGGCACCCAGGCCCGCGTCGCCACCGACACGGCCCGCGACCGGGTCGTCGCATCGCCGATCACCAGCCGCTTCGGACGTTCGGCCAAGGTCTGGAAACTCACCGCCCGCAACTCGGCGCGCTATGCCGTCACCCGCGTCCGCGGGATCGGCAGCGCGGAGGAACGGCGGGCCGAACTCGACGAACAGTTCGCGATCCGCACCGCCGCCGACGTGGCCAAGGAACTCGGTGAGATGAAGGGCGTGCTGATGAAGGCGGGCCAGCTCATCTCCTTCATCTTCGAAGCCCTGCCCGACGAGGCCCAGGCGGCGCTCGCCACGCTGCAGGCCGATGCCGCGCCGATGGCACCGTCACTCGCCGCCGACGTCGTGCGCGGCGATCTCGGCAGGCCGCCCGAGCAGGTGTTCCTCGACTGGACCGACATGCCGGTGGCCGCAGCGTCGATCGGTCAGGTCCACCGCGCGGTCACCCCCGACGGCCGCGACGTGGCCGTCAAGGTCCAGTACCCGGGCGTGCACGAGGCGATCGAGAGCGACCTCGACGCCGCCGAGGTGATGTACGCGATGTTCTCCTCGATGATGCTCAAGGGACTCGACGCGAAGGGCCTCGTCGACGAACTGCGCGGCCGGATGCGCGAGGAGCTCGACTACCGACTCGAGGCGAGCAACGTCGCCGAGTTCGAGCGGCGCTTCGCCGGTCACCCGTGGGTGCGCATCCCGAAGCTCGTCCCCGAGTTCTCGACCGCACGCCTGCTCACCACCGAGTGGATCGACGGTCTGTCGTTCGAGGAGTTTCGCACCACCGCGAGCGATGCGACCAAGCAGCTGTCGGCCGAGGTCCTCTGGCGGTTCTCGCAGAACGCGATCCACCGCTACGGCATCTTCAACGGTGACCCCCACCCCGGCAATTACCGGTTCCACCGTGACGGAAGCATCAGCTTCCTCGACTACGGCCTCGTCAAGCGGTGGGCGCCGAACGAGTGGGAGACGCTCAAGCCGGCCATGGACGCGATCATCGTGGATCGGGACCCCGAACTGCTCGTGCGTCGGATGGAGCACTCCGGGTTCCTCGAGTCCGGGCACGGGCTCGACGCTCAACTCGTCTACGACTACGTGTCGAGTCCCTACACGCCGTACCTCAGCGACGAGTTCACCTTCACGCGCGAGTGGATGCGCGAGACCCTCGCCACCATCTTCGACGTCCAGGGCCCGCACGGTCCGGTCATCGAGAAGTTGAACATGCCACCCAGCTTCGTGATCCTCGATCGCGTGATCTGGGGCGTGAGCGCGATCCTCGGCAAGCTCGACGCACGCGGTCCGTGGCGCGCGATGCTGCTCGAGTACATCGACGACGGCGAACCGGCGACCGAACTCGGTGTGGCCGAAGCCGCATGGCAGGCGACCCGCACCGGTCACTGACGGTCCGGCTCCCCCTCCCGAGAACTCGCTGCGGTCCGTCGAGGAGCCGACTGCGGTGCTTGGCGACGCCACGCCGCCGCCTACCATCGGGCTCGATGGCCGACGACACCGACACCACATCGACCCACTCGTCCGGCTCACCCGGTCGCTCACCGTTCGCCCCGTGGGATCGCCGCGACCTGCCGGGCTCGTTCGACGTCGCCGAGACCGCGCGTCGTGTCGGCAACTACAAGTGGACCGAGATGAAGTTGTTCGAGGCACTCGGCGGGTGGGTCGCGACGGTGCCCGAACTCGACATCAAGTTGCGCCTCGGCACGCACTGCTACCACCACGCGTGGCACGCCGAACTGTGGCACAAGCGTCTCCCGGAGTTGCGCGAGATGAAGCCCGAACGGCTCACGGTTCCCGCCAACGATGCGATGGAGCGCTTCATGGACGCGATGACCGAGCCGGAGGGACCCGACCTCACGATCGAGAAACTCGTCGGCGTCTACCGCGTGCTGATCCCGCGCTTCATCGCGACGTACACCTTCCACATGAACAACACGAGTGAGATCACCGACGCGCCCACCATCCGGTCGTTGAAGTTCGCGCTGCAGGACGAGTTCGACGACTGGCGGGACGGCGAGATGATGCTGCAGTCGCTGATCACCACGCCCGAACACGTCGAGCGGGCCACCGCTCAGCAGTCGAGGCTCGAAGCGATCATGGTCGAAGCCGGCGGCATCTGCGGCCCCGGCAGCATCGGCTGACCCTCACGACCGGATGCCTGCGCGATCGCGCGAGTACGGTGGGGTCGACCTCACATTCGCAGCAGGGCAAGGGGATCCACATGCGTCAGTTCTTTCCGGTCGAAGACCTCGCACGAGACGACCGTTTCGTGCAGACGAACATGGCCGAGCGGATGCGCGACACGCGTTCCGCCGTCGGCGTCAAGAAGTCGAAGTCCAGGAGTCGCAGCGCGTCGAACCGGCTCACTCCCGAACGCCATGATGCGTCCGACGCCGCTCGTGGACTGATGCACGGGATCATGGTCGGTGAGATCCAGGCGCTCGAAGGCGCCGGGCGCACCGCCCACGACTTCCCGGCCGGCGACGGCACGGGCGACACGATCCCCTTCGAACTCAAGCTCGACATGGCCCGCCAGGCCTGGGACGAGGCTCGCCACGTGGAGATCAGCGCCAAGCTCTCGGACTGGATGGGTACCGAGATCGGCCAGTTCCAGGAGAACACGGTCCTCTTCGAGGCGGCGTGCTCGAACGACCCGGTGCTGCGCCTCGCCGGCGTGAACCGTGCGCTGGAAGGACTCGCGATCGACGTGTTCACGCAGATGAAGGAGTTCGGCCAACTCGCCGGCGACCCCTTCCTCGAGTTCTGCGAGGACTGGATGCTCGCCGACGAGGTCACCCACGTGAAGATGGGGTCCGACTGGCTGCGCAAGGTCACCGAGAAGGATCCCGAGCGGCGCGCCAAGGCTCTCGAGTTCCAGCAGGTGGTGGACAAGCTGTTCAGCTTCGGAGGCGCTCGAGGCGAGAGCGACGAGAGCCCGATCGGTCTCGCACGTCGGTTCCGTGAACTCGCGGGCTTCACCGACGAGGAGGTCGACACCATCGCGTCGATGGACCACGACGCGTTGGAGGAACGCAAGGCAGCGGTGCGTCGCGCACGCGAAGTCGCCGGCGTCTGATCGTCCGGGCTGCGTGGATTCCTCGATGACCACGTCCACCTCACCTCTCGTCACCGTCACTCCCGAACGGTTCTCACTCGTCGCCTACGACGCCGACAGGATCGTCTCGATCGTGCGCGAACTGGCCGAGCGCGTCGGCGTCACGAACCCGATCGTCGTCGACGTCGACGAACGAACGCCGCTGTCGAAGATGTCAGCCGCCGTCGACGGGTCGTCGTCGGACGCGACGGTCCGTCTCCGATTCGAGAGCGGAGCGCTGGAGAACACCAAGGCGTTGACCACCTTCGGTGAGTCGCGTGCCCGGTTGTCGATCGGTCGGATGCTGCTGCGAGCGGCAGACCGGCTGAGCGGTCGCTTCCAGGATGCGCCGCAGGACACCGAGTTGACGAACCCTCAGAACGCAGCATGGGACGCGTACTGCGGGGGCCGGCTCGAACGGCTGGGCCTCGGGCCGGTCGAGCAGCAGTATCGCTACGACTTCCGCAACCGGTTCGGGTTCGGCGACGACACCGACGCCGCGTTCGACCGCCTGTGGGCGGCCGACGGCCTCTCCTGGTCCGACCTCCCCGGCACCTGACGCCGACTCGGATCGTCGTCCCGCGCTGCCGCTGGCGTACTGTCCACGGGTGGAGTCACGACGGATCACGACAGCGCCTGGCATCGAACTCGACGTGATCGATGCCGGACCATCGGACGGTCCGGTCATCGTGCTGTGCCACGGTTGGCCCGAGAGTTCGCACTCGTGGCGCCATCAGATCGATCCGCTCGTCGCCGACGGATGGCGGGTGCTGATCCCCGACCAGCGCGGCTACGCGTCGTCGTCGGCTCCCACGGACGTCGCCGCCTATCGCAGTGACCTGCTGTCGGCCGACCTGATCGCACTGCTCGACGACGTCGGTGCCGAGACCGCCACCTTCGTCGGCCACGACTGGGGCGCACTGGTGGTGTGGGACCTCGCCCGGTTCCATCCCGATCGCGTGAACGCCGTGATCAACGTCAGCGTTCCGTACACGCCCTGGCCCATGCAGCCGACCGAGTTGTTCCGGGCCATGTACGGCGACCGGTTCTTCTACATGCTCTACTTCCAGGAGGTCGGGCCGGTCGAACTCGAACTCGATGCCGACATCGCTCGCTCGCTGCGCACCATCATCTGGGGCGGCGCCGGTGAATCGGCGCGTGAACCCACGGCGACCGAGGACCTGCCGCCGCTCGCCGGCACCGGCCTGCTCGACAGTTGGACGGGCGAGACCGGCCCGCCCGACGGCCTCCCACCCTGGCTCGCTCAGGCCGACTTCGACCGCTACGTCGAACAGTTCACCCACAGCGGGTTCTTCGGCCCGATCAGTTGGTACCGCAACCTCGATGCGAACTGGGAGCTCACACGCGGGCTGCCGGCACCGCCGATGCCGTGCGCGTTCATCGGCGGCACTCGCGACATGGTGATCGCCCACCGCATGGACTACGTCCACGGCATGGAGACGTCGCTGCCGGACTACCGGGGAACGTTCATGATCGACGGCCCGGGACACTGGACCCAGCAGGAATCGCCCGACGAGTTCGACGAGGCGCTGCGCAGCGCCCTCGCCGCCACGCGCTGACGCCGAGGTTCAGTCGGCGCGCTGTCGGACAGCGGCGAGGGGTCGGCAGCAGGGACGGCTCCAGCCGAGCCCCGCGACCTTGCCCGACGGCGGCCAGTGGTCGTCGCGGCTGTACGCCCACCACTCGAGCGGGTTGAGGTAGTACGCGCTCGACTCGACCACCTTCGCGAAGGGCTGATCGCGGCGGGCCACCACCCAGACCACCATGCCGGCGGCCCCGGCGAGCACGGTCCACCCTCCGTAGAGGACGGGGAACAACGGACCGAGCCAACGGGCCTGCCAACAGTGGACGTCCTCGTGATCGGTGATCAGACGACGGCGCCGTGGCTGGTCGATGTCGCCCGCGCCCCCGATCACGTTGCCGACCGTGGTGGCGAAGCCCGTGCGCGGCATGAACCCCCGACGGTGGACGTGGCGGTTCTGGCGACGCGAGAGCGCGTCCACGTAGCCCGAGTCGCGCTGGAGTCGGGACACGGTGTTGGCGAACAGACCTGCTGCGGTCATCAGGAGAGACCACGTGGAGTCGAGGACGAAGGCGGTGATGCCCGTGACCCGACGCCAGTCGTAGACACCGCGCCATCCCGACACCGCTCCGTTCGCACCGGCGACCACCGCACCGGGGACGGCCAGTCCGAGCGTCCATCCGGCTGCCGCACCCAGCAGTGCGGCGACTCCGGCGACGACGATCGACTCGAACAGGCGGACGCCCGGCACCGGCGTCACCGGCGCACCGGGGTCACCGGCGGTTGAGCTTCGACAACAGCCGCAGGATCTCGAGGTACAGCCACACGATGGTGACCACCATGCCGAGAGCCGCGACCCACTCGTAGTCCTTCGACATCTTCATCGCCGTGCCCTTCTCGATGAGGTCGAAGTCGAGGGCGAGGTTCGATGCGGCCAGGGCGCAGACGAACACCGAGAAACCGATGCCGAGGAGGCTGGGCGAGTTGATGAAACCGATCTCGCCACCGAACAGGCTGATCACGATCGACACGAGGTACAGCACCATCACCCCGAGCGTGGCGCCCATGACGATGCGCCGGAATCCTTCGGTGACCTTGATGATTCCGGTGCGGTACAGGGTCAGCATGACGATGAACACCGCCATCGTCGCCCCGGCCGCCTGCAGGACGATGCCGTTCTGGGAGGCTTCGTACATCCGTGAGATCGCCCCGACCGCATAGCCGTAACTGAGGGCGTACACCGGTCCGAGGAACTTCGCCCACGTCGGCTTGCGGTACGCCACCATCACGGCGACGAAGCCGAGGATCACACCGATGAGGATTCCGGGGGCCGGTTCGAAGTTGCCCTCGGCGTTCGTCGTCGACGTGAACCATCCGACCGACGCCGCCACGAGGAAGATCGTGAACAGCACGGCGGTTGCCGTGATGACGCCGTTCACGGTCATCACCTGCGACTGGTATCGACTGGTGGGGCCGTCGTGGATGGGCCGGTGCAGCGCGCCGTCCGGCTCCGCGGGGAAACCCTGGGGCTTGGACGCGACGGCGGCGGCGCTCGTGGGCGCCGCCCAGCCGTTGGCGTCTTCGTTCATCTTCTTCTCGTTGAAAAACGGATTCGACATGGTCGCTCCAGGATATCCGTCTGCGGATCAACGGCTTGCGCGACGCGTCATTTCAGATCGTGAGCGCTGAGTGGGTCCCACAGATCGATGTCGGGCGCCGAAGCGAGCAGACCGTCGCAGGACCGCGCCATCTCGATCATCAGCGACGAGTCGAAGTGGGCGCGCTGCGCCTCGGCGTGGTCCCACTTCTGCACGATCAGCATGCGACCCGGGCGGGTGGTGCTCGCGCAGAGGTCGACGTTGCGACACCCGTCGACCATGCGCGTCAGCACGACGTACTTCGACAGCACGGCGTGCAGTCCTGCGGCGTCGCGGGCGTCGAAGCTCATGGTGACGACCGCGATCTCCACATCGCCGGCGGCCAGGGCATCATCACGGCCATCTGTCATTGTGATACTCCCGATCTGCTCATCTGAACAAGCGATACCGGACGGACCACTCGACTTTCGGAGTTGAGGGGCCTCACCGCGTGGGTATCGTGACCCACGTCTCGCCAACGGCCTCACTACCACACTCGTCCCGGGCGTGAGCGGATCGAACAGGTCGACGAGTCCGAAGACACAACGAACACGAACACCGAAGCCGAGCGAGTTCCAACACTTCCAAGGAGTCGATGGTGGCAAAAGATCGAGTCGAACGTGACGACGAAGACCTCGTCCGTCTGTACCTCACCGACATCGGGCAGTACACGCTGCTCACCAAGGACGACGAGGTCCGACTCGCGAAGGCCATCGAGGCAGGCAACGAGGCGATCGAACAGCTCGACGCCGGAGGCAAGGAACTCACCCCGGCCAAGAAGCGTGAACTGCGCCGCGTCGCCCGCAAGGGCGAAGAGGCCGAGCGCCAGTTCGTCCAGTCGAACCTGCGTCTCGTGGTGTCGATCGCCAAGAAGTACCAGGCGTCCGGACTCCCACTGCTCGACCTGATCCAGGAGGGCAACCTCGGGCTCATGCACGCCGTCGAGAAGTTCGACTGGCGCAAGGGCTTCAAGTTCTCCACGTACGCCACGTGGTGGATCCGACAGGCCATCACCCGCGGCATCGCCAACACGGGTCGTACGATCCGCCTCCCGGTACACGCCGGCGACACG
The DNA here is from genome assembly GCF_039969435.1 of Ilumatobacter sp. Taxonomy (GTDB): domain Bacteria; phylum Actinomycetota; class Acidimicrobiia; order Acidimicrobiales; family Ilumatobacteraceae; genus Ilumatobacter_A. The sequence goes on along the minus strand of NZ_JBDVNU010000017.1, from coordinate 270,282 downwards.
CTCGCCAGGCTGCAGAAGGCTCGCTCCCGCCTCGAACTCAAGTACGGCCGACCCGCCACGCTGTCCGAGCTGGCCAAGGAAGTCGAGATGCCCGAGGACAAGGTGACCGAGGCACTGCGCTTCGCTGCGGAGCCACTGTCACTCTCGGAGCCTCTCCGAGAAGACGGCGACGCCGAACTCGGCGACGTGGTCGAGGACCGCTCGGCCGAGTCCCCGTTCGAGGTCGCTGCCACCGCGCTGCTGCCCGACGAGATCACGCGCCTGCTCGCCCCCCTCGACGAGCGGGAACGTGAGATCCTCAAGCTGCGCTTCGGCCTCGATCGCGGCGAGCCCCGCACCCTCGAAGAGGTCGGCGATCACTTCAGCCTGACGCGTGAGCGGATCCGTCAGATCGAGGCTCGAGCGATGAGCAAGCTGCGCCACCCGTCGAGCGACACCGGCGCCCGCGATCTTCTCGCCGTCTGACCCGAATCACATCGAGAGAGCGCCACACGGGCGCCGACCGCGAGGTCGGCGCCCGTGGCGCGTCCCGGGACACCACCGCTCCCGGACGCGGATGAGTCGGACCCGCGTGGCGGATCCGACTCATCGGGGGGTTGATCTGGAGTTCCGCTTGAGTCAGTCGCAGATCACAAGGTGACCGTGCCGATGTCGGCACCCGTGCGCACGGCGCTCATGTCGACCGAGCGAACGTCGATCTCCGCGAGAAGTGCGGCAGTGGCTCCGGCGTCACAGATCAGATTCGCCGACGTCCCGTCGATCGTGCCGGGCACCGTGACCGACCCCGTGGCGACACCGGGGAGTTCCAGATCGAGGATCTCACCGAGGTCGATCGGGAGCGGGACGGGGAGCGGGATGACGAAATCGAGGCTGAGGCTGAGATCGATGGCCGCAGTCAACGACGTCGTGAACTTCACCGCCGGATTCGTATCCCACCAGCAGCGAGCCTGGATCCCTGCGCCGATGCCCAACACGCCGGTTGCGTCGATCGCGAGGTCGACGGTGGCCGAGGCGTCGTAGGTTCCGGCGGGCAGACCGGTGAGGGAGCCGACCTGGACGTCGTTGCCCGGCAGATCGAGCACCGACAATTCCGGGACGGGCAGAGCGGCTGCGGAATCGGCGACCGATCCTCCTGCGCGAGGAGGCGCCGTGGAGCCGACGAGGACCCAGGTGGTCCCGTCGAAGCGGTAGATGTCACCCGTGGACTGGTCGATGTAGATGTCGCCGATCGAGTCATCGCCGTCGGCGCCGGGCGCACCGTCACCCACGTCGACCGTCGACCCGTCTGCGCCGGCAGGTCCGGCTGGTCCGACGAGCGAGACCCCGGGGCCCCATCCGGTCACGGTCTTGGGGCCGTACAGCACGTTGTTGGTCGTGTCGATGTAGAAGTCACCGTCGTTGCCGAGGCTGAACGCCGGCGCACCCGCCCCGTTGAGGATGTTGGTGCTGCTCCCGGATCCCGGAGCACCCCCCATGCCGTCCACCGAGTCGAGAGCGACGTAGTAGCCGACGATGTCGATCACGATGTCGGTGTTGCCGCGCTCGTTGAACACCTGGATCGCTCCGCCGGTGCCGAGAGAGGTGATCGTGAAGTTCGGGACGGCCTGACCGGGCGTGGCGTTGTTGGTGGACGTGGCCGGCTGTGGGGTGCCGGTCGGCCACACGGTCACGAACGACGTCGTGGAGGCGGATCGCGGGATCGTCACGTTGAGGGCGACGCTCGTCGCATCGGCCGGAATCCCGTTGGCCCCGGCGATCACGAGCGTGCGGAGTTCCCCCGGACCGAACTGGCCGGGTGCCGGGGCACCGACCCCGTTGCGGGTGTCGAGGAGCCTCACCGGATCGATGCCGGCGAAGACTTCGGCGTCGGCCGTCGTCAACGACGACGACATCGCAACATCATCGGCGGCTGCGACCACGAAGTTGCCTCCGAGTGCGGTCGCTGCGACCAGGCACACCCCTGTCGCGAGCGGCTTGGGTGACAATTTCCGCCCCACGGCACGAAAGTGCTGGCATCTCGACTGCCAAGCACCATCAAAATTGCTTCCTGTCACAACCACGGACAGTGGCAACTATTGTGAGGACAACGAAACGGGACATCATTCCGACACCGGCGTCGCACTCCCCGCTCGGCCGACGAAGTGGTCGCACGCGACCGCGAACCGACGCCAGCGGGACCGGACGGCGACGGCGGTCTACGTGGCGGATTCGACGACGACGTAGCGATCCGGGTCCCCGACCGAATCCGCAGCCGGTCGCTCCGGCGGACTGACGACGAACAACGCCCAGTCCTTCGCGTCGAGGCCGAGGTCGATCGTCGCGAGCACACGGCTCGTACGTCGTCGCCAGTCGTACACGGTCGACTCGCCGTCCAGGTCGAACACGTCCTGGACGAACTCTTCGTCGACGCTCGTGTTGATCGCGAGCACGTAGGTCCACGTGCCCGCCGAGTTCGACGCCGTGGTCGTCGCCCACATCAGGCCGTCACCGCGACCCGGCCCACCGAACAGGCACCGGTCGATCGCGGCGATCGGTCCGTCGAGACGCCGGAGTCGACCGTCGTCGTCGCAGGTTCGCATCACGATGTTCCGATCGGTCCGTCCGATCCGGTCGCCGATCCCCACCGGTCCGTTCGACAGCGCCGCGAGTGCTGCTTCGAGTTCGGCGTGGCGGTCCCCGTCGATCGCGTCACCGCCGGCGGCGCCCTCGTTCTCGGGTCGCACGTCACCCACGCCGGAGTGGGAGAAGAAGCAGTCCTTGAAGACCGGCAGGCCGAGGCATCCGGCCAACCGGTTGACGACGAGGAACCAGGTCCAGAGGAACGCAGGGTCGTCGTTGAACCGGTAGTCGTCGCTGGTTCGGACGGCGATCACACGGTCGAGCGACGCCGCGAGCATCAGATCCCCCGGCGTGGCCATGCACCACACCAGGTCGACCCCGGTCGCCCGGGCGTGCTCGTCGAGCGCACGCTGCCAGGCCTCGGCGCGTCCGGGGACGGCACGCAGTTCGCGAACGGCGAACCAGTACACCTGCATCCAGTCCTGCTCGATGACCGTTGCACCCCACCGCTTCGCATCGTCGAACCACCGTCGGAAGAACGCCGGATCCTGCGGATGCGCGGCATGTCTCCCGATCCACCAACCATCGTCGGTGACGTAGGGAGATTCGGGAGCGATGTGACGTGAGTGCAACACGAGGGGAAGGCCGAGGCGGCGGGAGAGATCCGCGATCTGTCGGCCGCCCGGCTCGCCGAATGCGTCGACTCGAGGCTCCCACCGCAACATCCCGGTCGGTGGAACCTCCTCGGGGTACCCGATCTCGGTGATCGGCCGGGCGACGACGTGGTCGTAGAACCACGAGTCGAGTTCCACCGATCGCACGGGTACGTCATCGGCGCGCAACGCGTCGATGACGTCGACGACCGATTCGGCGATCGTGCGACCCGGTTCGGTGCGGTACCAGTAGGCGGCCCCGTTGTCGGTCCAGTACGACAGGTGCGTGGAGAGCACGTTGTCCCTGACCCTGTCCGCGGACACTGCCAGGTCCGACGTCCACCTGGACAGTGCATCGGTGACCGACCGCGACTCGTAGATGCCCAGCGTGGTCGAGAACCCTGCCGGCACCTCGTCGAGGTCTCCGTGCCACCCCCAGAAGAGTCCGTCGTCGGTGACCGCGACGATCTGCTCGTGGAAGTGGTCGAGCGGCGCCAGCAGCACGACGCGCTCGCCGGTGCGGGCGACGAGCGGCAACATCGCTGACGGCGACCGGAGCCCCGGCGCCGGCGCGAAGTCGAACGCCAGGTCACGACCGGCCGTGACCGGCAACGCGAACTGGGTGAACGCGAAGCCGAGGAACTCGATGTGGTCGGGCCACTGATCGCGCGCCCACGACACACCCACCGACGGCGTCGAGAAGCGCCCGGTGGCGAGGCCTGCCAGATCTCGATCGGCACCGATGGTGAGACGGGACGCGCCGACGTCGACGGTCACGCCGTCGACCGCGTGGAGTTGCGCCGACCCGAGAATCTCCCGGGCCGGGTCGGTGGTGGACCGGGTCATGACCGGACCAGGAGATCGACCGTCGACGCGGCGTCAGGCCGGACCGGTGAAGGCGCCTTCCTTGACGGCACTGTCGCTCGCCAGGAAGGTCTCCTTCGGGTTGTAGTCGCGTGCGACGTCCTCGCCGTCGTTGATCTCCTTGCGGCCGACGACCATCCAGTGGACCTCGTCGGGGCCGTCGGCCAGACGCAACGTGCGCTGCGAGGCGTACATGTCGGCGAGGGGCGTCCACTGCGACACGCCGGTGGCGCCGTGCATCTGGATCGCCTGGTCGATGATCTCGCAGACCCGGATCGGCACCATCGCCTTGACGGCACTGACCCACACGCGGGCCTCTGAGTTGCCCAGGACGTCCATCGCCTTGGCAGCGGTGAGCACCATCCGCCGCATCGACTCGATCTCGATGCGGGCCTTGGCGATCATCTCCATGTTCCCGCCGAGCTTGTTCAGCGGCTTGCCGAACGCGTCGCGGGTGTGACCGCGGGACACCATCATCTGGAGCGCCTTCTCGGCCTGGCCGATCGAGCGCATGCAGTGGTGGATGCGGCCCGGGCCGAGACGGACCTGGCTGATCTCGAAGCCACGGCCTTCACCGAGCAGGACGTTCTCGTACGGCACGCGCACGTTGTCGAACTGGATGTGCATGTGGCCGTGCGGCGCGTCGTCCTTGCCGAACACGTGCATCGGGCCGAGGATCTTCACTCCGGGCGTGTCGATCGGGACCAGGATCTGGCTCTGACGCTGATGGGCGGGCCCGTCCTCGCTGGTCTGGACCATGGTGATCATGATCTTGCAGCGCGGATCGCCGGCTCCGGAGATGTAGTACTTCTCACCGTTGATGAGCCATTCGTCGCCGTCGCGCTCGGCCTTGCAGGCCACGTTCTTCGCGTCGGACGATGCGACGTCGGGCTCGGTCATGGCGTAGGCGGAGCGGATCTCGCCGTTCAGCAGCGGCTCGAGCCACTGCTTCTTCTGCTCGGGCGTGCCGACGCGCTCCAGCACCTCCATGTTGCCCGTGTCCGGGGCGGCACAGTTCATCGACTCCGAGGCGAGCGGGTTCTTGCCCAACTCGATGGCGATGTAGGCGTAGTCGAGGTTCGACAGTCCGTCGCCGGTCTCGGCGTCGGGGAGGAAGAAGTTCCACAGGCCGTTCGCCTTGGCCTTGTCCTTGACCTCTTCGAGCAGTTCGAGTTGGCCCGGTGCGTACGACCAGCGTTCGGTGCGTTCCTCGCCGAGCTTGAAGAACTTCTCCGACATGGGAGCGACCTCGTCGGCGATGAAGGCCTTGACCTTCTCGTAGAGGGGACGGACGCCTTCCGACATCCGAAGGTCGTACATGTCCACGGTGGATTCGAGTGCTGCCATGCGTCCGAACATAGTGATCGCCACCTCGGGGGGTCCCATCGTGGCCGTTCGGTCGGCTGTGACATCGACCGTCGCTCGTTCCGCGTGCCGCTCAGACCAGTCCTTCGACGATGAGGTAGACGCCGAACACGACGAACGTGATCGCTGCACCGATCTTGACGGTTCGTTCGGGGAGCCGCGCGCCGAGTTGCTGACCGACGACCACCGCCAGGCCGTCGGCTGCGACCATGCCGAGCGTCGAACCGATCCACGTCCCCAGCACACCGTTGTCGGTGGCGAGCGTGACGGTCGCGAGCATCGTCTTGTCGCCGAGCTCGGCGAGGAAGAAGGCCACTGCCACGGTCAGGAACACCGACCGTCCGGCACGGGTTGCTCGTGCTTCGTCGTCGTCGCCGAGTTCGTCGCCGCGCACGGTCCACACGGCGAAGGCGAGGAACGCCGCACCTGCGACGATCGAGATGACGTCGGTGGGCAGTGCCGCACCGACGACCGCACCGACCGCGACGCTGATCAGGTGCACGACGGCGGTGGCGACCGTGATCGCAGCGAGGATCGTCGTTGCTCGGTACCGAGTGGCGAACGTCATCGCCATGAGTTGGCTCTTGTCGCCGAGTTCGGCGACGAAGATGATGCCGAAGCTGATCAGGAATGCGTTCACGGGTTTCCTCCGGGTTGCGTCCGGAGGAAGGTGGGACACCATCGACCGGACATCTGACGATGTCTGGCCGAAGGTCTTGCTCACCCACGATGATGGGCCTGGGGACCGGGGCTCATCACCCAGTGTGTCGATCTCCCAGCGTCGAGCTACTCCCCTTCGCCGAACGCGACCCTACCGCCGGATGCGCCCGAGCAGCAGGGCCCGCGTCACGTCGGGAACGCCCGGTTCGGCTCGACCTATCCTGCGTCGATGACCCGCTACGTGATCGATGCGCCGACACTCCTCGAGCTCGTCGCGCACCCGGTCGACGTGCATCCGGCTCATCGACTCGTTGCTCCGAACCGCGTCCGGTCCGAGGCGATGACCCTGCTGTTGGCTGCTGTGGACCAGGGTGACATCACCGAGAAATTCGCACTCGAGCAGCACGAACGCCTCACCGCCGTCAAGATGCGACTGCTCGGCGACCGGGTGTCCCGTCGCACGGCGTGGAAGATCGCTCGCGAGCACGGCTGGGACACGATCTTCGACGCCGAGTACATCGCCGTCTGCACGCTGCAAGCCGACGCACTGATCACGACCGACGGGGACCTCGCTCTGAAGGCCACGGGCCTCGTGCCGCTCGCACCGTTCGACGCCTTGTTCTCCGAGTAGTCGCTCCGTCCAGCGACCGCGAACACCTGCGGGCACCGCGGACGACTCCGTACGGCGGCCCTGGTCGACGAACTCTCACGATGCGTCCACGAACGATCGCGGACGCATCAGCGGAGGTGGACGGGAATCGAACCCGCCGGATGGGGATCGCCCATCCCAACCGCTTTGAAGGCGGCGGAGCCCACCAGGTACCCAGACACCTCCCGGTAGTGCGTGAGGGACCCTATCCACGCCGAGGCGTCCGTCGAGTCGTGTGCGTCCGATGGAGTGCCCGCGACGTCCGGCGCGCGCCGGACGGCACCCCTTGCGTCCGCGTCGCCGTGGTACTACGTTGCCCGGTGCCGACTCCCTCCTGAGTCCACGTCCGGTCCACCGGCACGTCCCACTTGGGAGCAACATGATCACCCTCTGTCACGCCGCCAAGGGCGGGAGCGGCTCCACGCTCGTCGCCTGCCTGCGTGCGATCGAATCCCCCGGCCCCGTCCTGCTGGTCGACCTCGAAGGCGACATCCCCGGCATGCTCGGTCTCGCCGATCCCGAGCGACCCGGAATCGTCGAGTGGCTCACGAGTCGAGCACCGAGCGCACACCTCGACGACCTGTTGATCGACGTCACCCCGAATGCCGTCCTGTTGCCCGCCCACGGGGTGGCCGGTTCGGTGACGCGGCGATCCGCCATCGCCACCGCACCCGCCGAACGCTGGGACGAGGTCGTCGACTGGTTCACCGAGTGGGCACACGACACGGGCGGCGCGATCGTCGTCGACGCCGGCACCACACCACTCCCGACGTCGTTCGTCGAGCAGTGCCCCAACCGCTGGCTGGTCACGCGCGCGTGCTACCTGGCACTGCGTCGAGCGACCCGACTCGCCGTCCCGCCGACCGGCATCGTGTTGATCGAGGAGCCGGGCCGTGCGCTGCAGCACCGCGACATCGAGGCGTCGGTCCGGGCACCGATCATCGCCACCATCCCCTGGGACATCCGCGTCGCCCGATCCGTCGATGCCGGCCTCCTCGGCCAGCGACGCCTCCCACGGTCGATCAACCGCAGCCTCAGCAGGGTCGCGGCATGATCCTCGCAACGAGGGATCTCGACATCTCCGACGAGCCCGCCAGGCGACTGCTCGACGAAGTCTGCGACGCGGTGCGCGACTCGGCGGGCGACCTGGGCGAACTGGTCGAGGGTGCCGTCCGTCGGATCGCGCCGCTCGCCACGGCGACGGAACGCACGACCCTGCGCGACGCTGCGATCGCACAGATGGCGGGGCTCGGCGAACTCGATGCCTTCCTGACCGACCCCGACGTCGACGAAGTGCTGGTGAACGGCGACGCCGTGTGGATCGACCGCAACGGGCGGGTGGAGCCGGCAGGACGTCTGACGGGCACGAACGTCGAGCAGGTGATCGAGCGGATCCTCGCTCCGATCGGTCGTCGTGTCGATCGCACCACCCCGATCGTCGACGCACGACTCGCCGACGGGTCGCGGGTGTGTGCCGTGGTCGCGCCCGTGGCGATGGGCGGAGCCGCGCTGTCGATCCGTCGCTTCGCATCCGAGGTCCGCCCACTCTCCGACTTCACCGACGCGGCAGGCGAACACCTGCTCCACGAGATCGTGGCGGCGCGCTGCAACGTGATCGTGAGTGGTTCGACATCCTCCGGCAAGACCTCCCTCCTGGCGTCGATGATCGACTGCATCGACCAGGCCGACCGCCTGATCGTCCTCGAGGACACGGCCGAGTTGCCGTGTCGGGCCGCTCACCAGGTCCGGTTGGAGGCACGCGCCGCCACATCCGAGGGTCTGTCCGCGGTCACGCTCGGCGACCTCGTGCGGACCGCGCTGCGGCTGCGACCCGACCGTCTCGTGGTCGGCGAGGTCCGCTCCGACGAGTGCCTGGCTCTCGTGCAGGCGATGAACACCGGCCACGACGGATCGTTCTCGACCTGTCATGCGAACGGACCGCTCGATGCACTGCTCCGCCTCGAGTCGCTGGTGCTCCAGGCCGCACCCCAGTGGCCGCTCGACGCCGTGCGCCAGCAACTGGCCCGGTCGATCGACGTCGTCGTGCACGTCGATCGCGTCGACGGCCGGCGCCGCATCTCGTCGATCTCCGAGGTCGTGCCCCCGGACCCCCATGCGTCCTCGACGGTGCCACGGATGCGAACGCTCGGCGAGTCCGAACCGAACGGGTTCGTCGTCCACTCCTCACTCCGGCGGACCCGGCGATGACGCTGCTCGCGGCGTCGCTCGCTGCGCTGGCTGTCGCCCTGGTCGTCGCGCCGACGCTCCTCGGCCGATCGACGCGACCACCGAATCCGAGCGCACGTCGTCTCACGACGTCCGAGCCCGCGGTCGATCGATGGGCCGATCGGCGACGTCGTCTCGCCAGGAGGTTGCGGCGGCGAGCTCATGTGGTGCAGCCGGTCGCGCTGTCCGCGTGGGCCGACGATCTCGCTCGCGCACTTCGCCACGGGTCGACGTTGCGCGCCGCACTCACCAACACCGTTCCGACCGATGCGGTCGTCGAGCGTCGCTCTGCATCCCTCCGTCACTGGCTCGAGCGGGGATCGACCGTCGCCGAGGCGTGCGACGAATGGTCGATCGACCTCGCTGCGGCGGCGACGGGCAGGGGGAGACCGACGGGCCAGCGCATCGAACTCCTCGTGACCATGTCCGCCGTCCTCGCGGCTGCGGGGTCACTGGGCGGAGCGGCCGCCGCACCTCTCGATCGGTTCGCCGTGACCATGCGGCAGCGGGCATCGGACGACCTCGAACGCGGCGCACAGAGCGCCCAGGCCCAGATGTCGGCCAAGGTGCTCACCTCGGTGCCGCTGGCCGTGCTGGCACTGCTGTTGCTCACCGACGACGGCGTGCGCGGGGTGATCACCTCGGCGACGGGCGGCGTCGTCGTGACGTTCGGGCTCACGCTCAACGCACTCGGTGCCGTGTGGATGAACCACATCGTCGGCAGCCGAACGGCCGGCCGATGATGACCGCCGCCGCGCTGTCGTCGTTCGCGGTCCTGATGATCCTCGCCAGCGCCGGACGGCCGGGAACTCGGTCTCCCGGCAGCGTCGCAGGGCGGGCGCGGCGACGTCGTGCGTCGTCGGCGTGGCGACATCGACGGACGCTCTCGCTCGCGTTCGGCGCCGTCGCCTCGGCGATCGTTCTCGGGTCGGCGGTCACCATGGCAGCGGGCATCGGCCTCGTCGTGTGGCCCCGGGTGGTCCGCATCAGCCGGCAGCGCCGCCGACGAGCGGCGATCGAGGCGGCGCTCCCCGACGCCATCGAGATGCTGATCCTCGTCGTGAGGGCGGGCATGACCCCGCACCAAGCGGTGTCGATGTTGACCGAATGCGCACCGCTGCCGATCCGGCCGGCCTTCGTCGAAGTCGACCGTCGTCGCGCACGCGGCGCCACCCTCGCCGACTCGCTGCGAGCGCTCCCCGAGTTCGTGGGGTCAGCTGCGAACGTCGTGGCCGACACGCTCACCATGTCGGAGCGATATGGCACGCCGATCGGCGATGCACTCGAACAGCTCTCGGTCGACGTCCGCGAACGCCGTGCGCGCCACGCCGAAGAGCAGGCGCGCAAGCTGCCCATCCGCATGTCGTTCCCACTCGTGATCTGCACGCTGCCGTCGTTCGTCCTGATCGCGATCGTGCCGGCCGTGCTCGGCGCACTGTCGTCGATCGACACGACCGGCTTCTGACGGCGCCGCACCTCCTCGGCCGTCACCGGCCCGACTCGACACTTCGTCCCCGACCCGTCGGCGGAACCCACTCCGTCGTGACTTCATCGAAGGAACCACCATGCTCGACTCCACTCCCATCCTGATGCTCGCCATCTCCGTCCACCAGGCCGGCGATGCCGTCCGACACCGTCTCGCCGATGCCGTCGCCCACGTCATCGCCGACCGGCACAGCGCACTGAGTGCCGACCGGGGCCAGGCCACCACCGAGTACGCACTCGTGCTGCTCGCTGCCGCACTCGTCGCACTGCTGGTGATCGCGTGGGCGACTGCGGGAGGCGGTGCGGCCAGGGTCAGCCGACTGTTCAACAGCGTCATCGACTCCGTGATCGACAAGGTCTGACGTGACCCGGGATCGACGCGCCGACCGGCCGGCCGAACGACACCGCTCGAGTGACGACGCGGGACAGGCAGCCGTCGAGTTCGCCGTCGCGCTGCCGTTGATCGTGGTCGCGATGCTCGCCATCGCTCAGGTCGGCGTGTCGATCCGCCACGAGATCGCCGTCGAACTGGCGGCTCGCGAAGGAGCTCGTGCCGCAGCCGTGTCCGCCGACTCGGCAGGTTCGGCATCGGCGGCGGCACGGCGCGCGGTCGCACTTCCGATGGAGGTGACGGTCTCCTCCGACGGCAACGCCGTATCGGTCACCGTCACCTACGTGGACCCGACCGACATCGCCATCATCGGTGCCGCCATCGGCCCGGTCACCCACACTGCGACCGCGACCATGGCCATCGAGCCACCGTGAGTCGAGCCCCCACGTCCTCTTCGAGCGTTCCCGGGGGCTTCCTCGCCCGGATTCCCGCGATCGGTCGCAGGAGTTTGCAGATCGCCGGGCGTGGGGCAGCATCGAGCCGTGCGAACGATCTGGGTGCTGGGTGACCAACTGAACCGACAGATCGGGGCCCTGGCCGACGCCGACAGGACGACCGATCGGATCCTGCTGATCGAGTCGACCGCGAAGACCACGTCGAAACGGTGGCATCGCCAACGGGCCCACTTCGTCATCGCCTCGATGCGCCGTTTCGCCGCCGAACTCGCCGAGGCCGGCTTCGAGGTGGACCACCGACGGGCGTCGTCGTTGCGCGCAGGCTTCCACGAGCACGTGGACGAGTTCGAACCCGACGTCGTGCGCGCCACCGAGCCCGCGAGTTGGGACGGCCTCGAGATGCTGCGCGACCTCGACGTCGAGGTCGTCCGGTCGAACCAGTTCCTGTGCCACTACGACGAATTCGCCGCCTGGGCGAACAGCCGGAAGAGCTTCAAGATGGAGGACTTCTACCGCCACCAGCGCACGCGTCTCGGCTATCTGATGGAGCCCGACGGTGAGCCGACGGGTGGCCGTTGGAACTTCGACGACGAGAACCGCGAACCGCCCCCGAAGGGTGACGCCGATCCGTGGGCCGACCCGCAGACCTCGCAGCTCGACGACATCGACCGGGAGGTGATGGCCGACCTCGAAGCGGCGGCGAGCGACCACGGCGGCGAACTGTGGGGTGCCGAACCCGACGGCACGTGGGCGACGTCGCGGCGCGCTGCGTTGAGCCGGTTGCGCCACTTCGTCGACGACGTCCTCCCGCAGTTCGGGCCGCACGAGGACGCGATGGTCGAGCGGTCGTGGCATCTCGCTCACTCGGTGCTCTCGCCGTACATGAACATCGGTCTGCTGCTTCCGGGCGAGGTGTGCGACGCCGTGCAGGACGCGTACGACCGTGGCGGTGTGGCGATCAACTCGGCGGAAGGATTCATCCGCCAGGTGATCGGCTGGCGCGAGTACGTGTGGGGCGTCTACTGGCTGTGGATGCCGGACTACCGCTCCGCCAACGTGCTCAGCGCCGACCGGCCGATCCCGCCGGCGTTCACCGGCGCGGCGAGCACGGAGATGAACTGTGTCGGCACGTGCATCTCGACGCTGCATGACAAGGCCTACAACCATCACATCCAGCGCCTCATGGTGCTCGGCAACCTGTCGATGCTGCACGGCGTCGACCCGTGGGCCCTGACCGACTGGATGTGGTCGAGCTTCGTCGACGGCGCCGAGTGGGTGATGTTGCCGAATGTGATCGGCATGAGCCAGTGGGCCGATGGAGGCCGGATGGCGACCAAGCCGTACGCGGCCGGCGGCAACTACATCGACAAGATGAGCGACTACTGCGCGGGGTGCCGCTTCGACCGCAAGAAGCGGACGGGCGACGACGCGTGCCCGTTCACCACCCTCTACTGGGACTTCCTCGCCCGCCACCACGATCGCCTCGTGAAGAACCCACGGATCGCACGCCAGGTCCGCGCATCGGAACGGCTGTCCGATCTCCCTGCGGTGCGCGAGCGGGCCGTCGAGGTGCGGCGCATGCTCGACGCCGGCGAGTTGTAGTCCGGTCGTCCGCCTCCGTTCGAGGACCGCTGCCGGGCTCCGGCGTGCCGCCCGTCGGGTTGTCCGGCAAGCTCTCGAGGTGAGCCAACCGACCGACGCCTCCGCGAACCCCGACCAGCCTCTCTTCCACGCTGCGATGCCCGACGACTGGGCCGCCGCGTTCCAGTCGGGCGAGTACACGATGTCGACCCGTGGCACGACCCTCGACGAGGTCGGCTTCATCCACCTCTCGACCCGTGCGCAGGTCGAAGCGACGGCGAACCGGTTCTACGCCGACGTGGATCAGCTCGTGCTCCTCACGGTGGACCCGACGAAGGTCGGCTCGAGGATCGAGTGGGAGCCGCCGACGCCCGCCGGCGACGAACTCTTCCCGCACCTCTACGGCCCGCTGCCCATCGCCGCCGTGGTTGCGGCGACCTTCTGGCTCCGCACGATCGACGAGACGGGCGCAGGCTGGTCCCTGGACGCCCTCTGAGAACGCACCCGGCCCCAGTCGGTCCGATCCATTCAGAACCAGAAAGACCAACTCACCAGAACATCGTGCCGACGGCGCCCTTGTAGGGGCCGGTGACGTTGTTCGTGATCCAGCCGCCGTAGAAGCTGCCGTCGTTCGGGTCGACGCGCTCGTCGTCGACCCAGCACTCGTCGAGCGCCTGTGCGTAGAACGCCCAGTGGTCCCGGATCGGTTCGAACGCCGGTGTGGGCTGCGGGTAGGTCCAGCAGGATTCGCGGGCGGTGGACCCGTCCACGACCACGTCGGCGTAGCTCGCCGCGCCCTTCCATTCGCAGCCCGACGTGCGCGCCGCGGGCGCGAGCCGGTCAAGCGCGACGAACTCCGCTGCGACGTAGTACGCCGGCGCCTGGCTCGTCTCCAGCACCCGCACGGCGTGTGGGGCGTCGACGATCGTCTCGCCCCGATGGACGACCCGGATGCGCCAGTCGACGCGCTCGACCGACGGGGGCCGCGGGAAGTCCCACACCGACTCGACCGGCTTCCCGTTCTGCGCCGTCGCCCCGCGACCGCCGGCCGCCGCCAACTCCTTCTCGCCGCGCTTCGCTCCGAGGCCCATCAGTCCCTCATCCCGTCGTACTCGGCCGCCTCGGGGCGGCGCTGGTCCTTCGACCGTCGATCTGCGGCCTTCTCGCGCGCCTTCTGTTCCTTCTCCAACGCTTCCTCCTCGACGATCAACGCTTCGAGCGCGGTGAGCCTCACGGGGTCGAGTTCACCGTCGGCGATCGCCCGCTGCACCGCGCACCCCGGTTCCCGGTCGTGCTTGCAGTCGCGGAACCGACACCCGTCGACCAGATCGAACACGTCGGCGAACGCCCGCTCGATCCCGTTGCCCGACAACCACAGCGAGACCGCCCGCACGCCCGGCGTGTCGATCAGCCACCCCTCGCCGAGCATCGGGACGAGTTCGGCGGCGACCGTGGTGTGACGCCCCCGCTGGTCGCCCTCGCGCACCGCCGACGTGGCGAGCAACTGATTGCCCACGAGTCCGTTCACGAGTGTGGACTTGCCGACCCCCGAGGCCCCGAGGAACGCCAGCGTGCGGTTCCCGACGGCGTAGTCGCGGATCGCGTCGATCCCGTCCCCGGTGATGCCGCTCGCCAACAGGACCGGCACGCCGAGCGCAACGGCAGCGAGCGCAGCGCGCATCGGCTCGGGGTCGGCGACCAGGTCGGTCTTGGTCAGCACGACGACCGGGTCGGCGCCCGAGTCGAACGCCAACACGAGCTCTCGCTCGAGACGGCGCGGGCTCGGCGGAGAACCCAGGGCGTGGACGAGGAACACGACGTCGATGTTCGCCGCGAGCGTGTGCGACACCGCTCGCATCCCGTCGAACGACGCCCGCCGCGTGAAGCCGGACGTGCGGTCCAGGACGTGTTCGACGCGTTCACCGTCCTCGCTCGGCACGATCCAGTCGCCCACGGCCACGTCGGCACCGATGTTGCGCAGCCGCACCGGTTCGTCGTCACCCGTCGCCTGTGTCAGCGTGCGTGCCGCCGTCGACCATCCGCGGTCGAGGCGCGTCACCCGGGCCGGTGCGCCCGGTCGGTCGAGCGCGGTCCACGCCTCGTCGAACGCGTCGGACCACCCGAGGCGCTGCAACGTTGCTCGTTCCTCCGTCATCTGTCGACGACGGTACCCCCGGTGGACGAGCAGCCGCCGACCGGTTTCGGTGGCGAGTGTCAGACGACGACGTCGCCGTAGGCCGTGACGACCAGTCCCCCGTCGCGCTCGGCGTACGTGGCCACGACGCCACGCCCGACGGAGAGCGGGCCGTCTCCCACCAGCGTCCACAGTTGGTCGCCGTCGAGGTCGAGCCCGACCCGCTCGGTCCCGACCGTGGCCGACCGCTTGACGACCACACCGTTCCCGACCAACTGGAGGGTGTCGATCGCTCCGGGCACCATGTCGACCGACGTGATCTCCTGCCCGGTCGACCCGTCGATCACCCGCTGCTCGCCGCCGCCCTCCGTGGCCATGACGATCGTCGCCCCCCGGTCGGTCGATCGGAACGAGATCGGTGTGCCGGATGCGCGCCACCGGATGTCGACGTCACCGTCGTCCAGCAGGTCCGCTCCGAATGCGTCGCCGCCTCCGAGCAGGACGACGGCGTCGTCGCCGATCGGCACCAACTCCGTGAATGCCACCGGACCGTCACCGGGGTCGGCGCCGACGATCTCCGCGCGGCGTGGCGTTCCGTCGTCGCCACGGACGTGCAGATCGCCGTCGACGATCACGACGAGGCGTCCGTCGACGACGCTCGCCGGAGCATCCTCGACCGCCGGTCCGTCGACCGGCAGTTCACCGACCGGGACCGGCGGGCTCCACCCGTCCCGGAGGTCCAGGCGTGACACGTCACGGCCGTTGCGGAAGAACATCGCGCCGCGGGAGTCGACGGCGAACGGTCGGCCGTCGGGACGGCCGACCTCGGCTCCCGTCACCGGGTCGATGAAACCCAGCGGCGGGAAGTCCGCACTCGAATCACGTGCGACGAGCGACGTTCCGGGCACGACCGAGTGGGACACCGAACCGTCGGTCTCGTCGGCCCACAGCACATCGCCGGTCGCTGCGGCCAGACCGAGCAGGGACTGCTCGGTGGACGAGCGACGTTGCATCACGACGACGCCGTCGAACGCCGCGACGACGGTGAGATCTCGTGCCGACGACTCGAACCTCGATCGCCAGAGCTCCGACCCGTCGTCGGTGTCGAGCGCGACCACCACCGACGCCATCTCGCCCGCGTCGACCGATCGGTCGTCGAACACGCCGATCACCGACCCGTCGTCGAGCACCGTCAGATCGGTCCCGCTGGGCACGTCGACGTCGACCACCTCGGTGCTCCACCGTTCGTCGAGTCGAGCCGGGAGACGACGACGGTCGGCACCTGCGAACGGTTCGTCGACGAGCGGATCCACCAGTGCACCCGACGCCACCACCACGTCGCCCACGCCGTCGAAGTTCGGATAGATCCACTCGTCCGAGAGACCCGTCGTGACGTCGCCGTCGAGCCCGTCGGGTCGGACCGCACGGACCACGACCAACACAGCGACGACAGCGGCGACAGCGGCGACCATCGCGGCCACGGCGATCCGGCGTCGGTTCGGTCGTCTCGCGAACGCGACGACCTCGCCGTCGACCGTCACGTGCCGCACCGGCGACTCGACACCCGACACCGCCGGGACGGTGCGTGCGACGACCTCCGAGTCGGCCACATCGAGCCTCGGAGCCACCGTGGGCGAGAACGTCGCGCCGGACCCGGCGCTCCACGGACTGGGCGTCGACTCGTCGGCCGGTGAGATCGACCGAACCTCGCGACGATCGCCGATCGGCGCGACCGGCGTCGCAGCTGCGTCGTCCGGTCGCCAGATCTCGTCGTTCGGCGTCACCGCCGCGACCCTACGCAAGACGGGTCGACGCGTCGTCGCGACCCGCTCGGGCCTCGACGTCCAGCGCGCCGACGCGTGCGGAATCCACCGCCCGACAGGCACACTGCCCGAGAGTTGCGTCGCGACCAACTCGCCGAACGTCCCGCGATCACACAGCGAAAGTCCCCGATGTCAAAGCCCCTCGTCGTCGTCGAGTCACCCGCCAAGGCGAAAACACTCACCAAGTTGCTCGGCAGCGACTACGACGTGCGCGCATCGGTGGGTCACGTGTCGGACCTGCCTTCCAAAGGTCTCAACATCGACACCGAGAACGGTTTCAAGCCGACCTACGAGCTGACCGAGCGAGGCAAGACGGTCATCAAGGAACTCAAGGCAGCACTGAAGGACGCCTCCGAGCTCTATCTCGCGACGGACGAGGATCGCGAAGGTGAAGCCATCTCGTGGCACCTGCTGGAGTACCTGAAGCCGAAGGTCCCGGTGAAGCGGATGGTGTTCCACGAGATCACCAAGACCGCGATCGACCACGCCGTGGCGAACCCGCGCGGGATCGACTACGGCATGGTCGACGCCGCCGAGACCCGCCGCATCCTCGACCGTCTCTACGGGTACGAGGTCAGCCCCGTCCTGTGGCGCCGCGTCAACCGCGGCCTGTCGGCAGGGCGCGTGCAATCTCCGACGGTGCGTCTGATCGTGCAGCGCGAACGCGAACGCATCGCCTACGTCACCGCCGACTACTGGGACATCGACGTCGTCACGGCGAGCAGCCCGTCGTTCGACGCGAAGCTGCTGTCGGTCGCCGGTGACCGCGTCGCATCGGGCAAGGACTTCGACGAGCGAGGTGTCGCCAGACAGAACGTCACGGTGCTGGACGAAGCGCGGGCACGCGGGCTGGCCGACAGCCTCGACGGCTCCACCTTCACGGTGTCGTCGGTGGAGGAGAAGCCGTACCGGTCGTCGCCGAAGGCACCGTTCATGACCTCGACGCTGCAACAGGAAGGCGGCCGCAAGTTGCGGTTGTCGGCATCGCAGGTGATGCGCGTCGCGCAGGGTCTGTACGAACGCGGCTTCATCACCTACATGCGTACCGACGACGTCATCCTGTCCGACGAAGCGATGAACGCCGTGCGCAGCGCGATCACCAGCGAGTACGGCGCGAACTATCTGAACGCGGCGCCGAAGCAGTACAAGAAGAAGTCGAAGGGCCAGGACGCCCACGAGGCGATCCGTCCGACCACGCCGTTCCGATCGCCCGACTCGCTGTCGACCGAATTGAACAGCCAGGAACTCGCGCTGTACCGGATGATCTGGCAACGGACGCTCGCATCGCAGATGGCCGACGCCACCGGCGTCACCGTCAGCGTGCGGATGACGGCGCCCGCGACCGACCGCACGACCGGCGAGATCGTCGAGTGCGAGTTCGCAGCGTCGGGCACCACGATCACGTTCCCCGGGTACCGCGCCGTGTACGTCGCGTCCAAGGAGGAGCGTGGCGACGATGCCGCCGACTCCGAAGCGCTGCTGCCGCCGCTGACCGTCGGCGACGTCGTGCCGACCGAGTCGATCACGCCGGTCGGCCACGCCACCTCTCCACCGGCGCGTTACACCGAGGCGTCGCTCGTGAAGAAGTTGGAGGAACTGCGGATCGGGCGTCCGTCGACGTGGGCGTCGATCATCCAGACCGTGCAGGACCGCGGGTACGTGTGGAAGAAGGGCCAGGCGCTGGTTCCCACGTGGACCGCCTTCGCCGTGATCCGGCTGCTCGAGGAGCACTTCGAAGCGCTCGTCGACTACGACTTCACCGCATCCACCGAGGAGGACCTCGACGAGATCTCCCGTGGTGAACGCCAGAAGGCCGACTGGCTGACGCGCTTCTACTTCGGCAAGACCGACGACCAGGACATCCCGGCGATCACCGCCGAGGCGGGCGGCGACGCCGACGATGCGCTCGTCGGTCTCAAGCGTCTGGTGGAGGAGAACCTCGACCACATCGACGCTGCGGAGATCAACACGTTCCCGTTGGGCAACGACGAGAACGGCGAACTGATCGTCGTCAAGCCCGGCCGCTACGGCCCCTACGTCAAGCGTGGGGAGGACACGGCAGGACTCCCCGACAACCTCGCACCCGACGAGCTCACGGTCGAGAAGGCCATCGAGTTGCTCGCTGCACCCAAGGGCGACGAACCGATCGGCGAACTCGACGGCTTGCCGGTCTACGCGAAGAACGGCCGCTACGGCCCCTACGTGCAGTGGGGTGACCACGACAACCTGCCTCCCGGCATGGAGAAGCCGAAGATGTCGAGCCTGCTCTCGAGCATGGTCTTCGAGACGATCACCATGGCCGACGCCGAGAAGTTGCTGTCGCTCCCCCGCCACGTCGGTGACGACCCGGCCGACGGGGTGGAGATCCATGCCGACAACGGTCGGTACGGGCCCTACGTCCGCAAGGACAAGGACTACCGGAACATCGATTCCGAGGAGCAGATCTTCGCGATCACCCTCGACGAAGCCGCGAAGATCTTCAGCGAGCCCAAGGTGTACAAGCGCGGCGGACGCCAACCCGCCAAGCCGCTACGCGAGTTCGCCGACGACCCCGTGAGCGAGCGGCCGGTCGTGGCCAAGGAAGGCCGGTTCGGCATCTACATCACCGACGGCGAGACCAACGCGTCGCTCGGCAAGGGCGACCGGTTGGAGGAGATCACGCCCGAGCGAGCGTTCGAGCTGCTGGCGATCCGACGTGAGACGATCATCGCCAAGGGTGGCGCCGGTGCCAAGAAGGCCAAGGCGACCAAGAAGAAGGCCGCCTCCAGGAAGAAGTCGGCCACCAAGAAAACCGCCACGAAGACCACCGCAGCCAAGAAGACCGCTGCGAAGAAGACGGCGACGAAGAAGACGGCTGCCGTCACCGAGAAGCCTGCGGTCGAGATCACCGACCTCAACGAGGACTGATCCCGCACTCAGGCGAAATTTGTCGATCGGAACTCGCTCAGCTTGCTCGGATGCACAAGTTCTGGATGACCGAGGTGGTGGGACCTGGCTCGCTCGATCCTCACTAGCCTCGTGAGCGTGACGTCGGCCAGGTACATCGCGTTCGAGGGAGCCGAAGGCTGCGGCAAGTCGACCCAGGCGGCCCACTACGCCGAATCGGTCGGCGCCGTGCTCACCCGGGAGACGGGTGGGACCGACATCGGCGCCAGGCTGCGCGGGATCCTCCACGACACCTCGATCGAGAACCTGTCGGCGCGATCCGAGGCGCTGATCACCGCCGCCGATCGGGCGCAGCACATGGCCGAGATCGTGCGACCCGCGCTCGACGCCGGCCGGACCGTCGTCAGCGACCGGTCGGTCTACTCGACGCTCGCCTACCAGGGCTACGGCCGCCAGCTGGTCGTCGACGAGGTGCGACGGATCAACGAGTGGGCGACCGACGGCCTGTGGCCCGAGGTGGTGGTGTTCATCGACACGCCCGACGACGTGATCGCCGAACGCATGTCACGGCGCAACCTGGACCGGTTCGAGGCCGCCGGCGACGCCTTCCATCGACGTGTGATCGACGGGTTCCGTGCCATGGCCGCCGCCGACCCCGACCGCTGGATCACCGTGGCTGCGGTCGGCTCGATCGCCGACGTGGCGAAGCAGATCCAGGACGCACTCGACCGACGGGACGTCTCGTCGTGAGTTCGGTCTGGGACGACGTCGTCGGTCAGACCACGGCGATCGAACGGTTGAAGGCAGCGGCCGACAGCGGCCCGGTCCACGCCTACCTGTTCGTCGGCCCGCCTGGTTCCACCAAGTGGCAGGCCGCACGGGCGTTCGCCGCTCGGGTGATCAGCGGCGGCGACGATCCCGCGCAGCGCGACGCCCGCCTCGCACTGTCGGGTGAGCACCCCGACGTCCGCGAGGTCCGCCGGAGCGGGGCGTCGATCTCGGCGGAACAAGCGCGCGAGATCGTGCGCGTGTCCTCGCTCGCGCCGACCGAGAGCAACCGCAAGGTGCTGATCCTCGACGAATTCCACCTGCTGCGGCCCGAGGGTGCGGCGCTGATGCTCAAGACCATCGAGGAGCCGCCGCCCTCGACCATGTTCGTCATCTGCGCCGACTTCGTCCCGCACGAGTTGATCACCATCTCCTCGCGCTGTGCACGTATCGACTTCCGAGCGATCGCGGACGGCGTGATCGCGGCCCGACTGCTGACCGAAGGCGTCGGTCCCGTCGAGGCCCAAGCGGCGTCCAAGGCCGCGCTCGGCGACCTCGACCGTGCCCGGCTGCTCGCCACCGATCCGGGTCTCGCCGAACGACGCAAGGCGTTCCTCGCGGTGTCCACGTCGGTCGACGGGTCGGGCGCGATGGCCATGGGCCTGGCTCGCGAACTCCTCGCGATGATCGACGCCGCCGCCGAGCCGCTGGCCGCCCGTCACGCCGCCGAGGTCGACGAACTCACGGCGCGGATCAAGGAGTCCGGCGAACGAGGCAGCGGGAAGAAGCAGTTGGAGGAGCGCCACAAGCGCGAACTCCGCCGGCACCGAACCGACGAGATCCGAGCCGGACTGGCCACGATGGCCGCGACCTATCGCGACGCGCTGACGGCCGGCGCGGTCGAGGTCGACGCTGCGGTCGGTGCGGTCCGGTCGATCCATGCGGCCCTCGACGCACTGGAACGCAACCCGAACGAACGTCTCCTGCTCGAGCACCTCATCTGGTCGCTCCCTGCGGCCTGAGCATCGGGGTTCGGGCCGACCGGGCACCGGCCCGGCAGGTGTCAGAGGCGGGCGGAGTGGAGCGCCCGTCGGGCGCCGTCGGTGACGGCCTGCAGGTCGGTCACGACGGTGACCATCGCGAATCCCTCGGCGGCGCGTTTCGCCGCGACCTGGGGGTCGGCATGGATGCCCGGCGCCACACCGCAACGCTCCGCTGCGGCGCGCACGGCGGACAGTGCGTGAGTGAACCGCTCGTCGGTCTGGTCGTTGCCCGGCGCGAGGCCGATCGTGATGCTCAGGTCGGACGGGCCGACGTAGAGCGCGTCGACGCCGGGCACGGTGGCGATCGACTCGACGTTGCGCACCGCCTCGGCGGTCTCGATCATCGGGATCACGATCGTCGCGTCGTTGACCGCGGCGACATCGGTCGACGTCCCGACCATGCGTGCCCTCGTGGGGCCGTAGCTGCGCCCTCCCGCCGGCGCGTACTTGGCAGCAGCGACGCACGCCCGGGCGAGATCTGCGTCGTCGACCATCGGCACGATCACCCCGTGCGCGCCGGCGTCGAGGACCCGGCCGATGATGCCCGGCTCGTTCGTGGGCACACGGCACAGCACCGTGGCATCGGTCCGCTGCATGGCGCGCATCATCGAGATCGCTCCCGCCACCTCCACCAAGCCGTGTTGGAGGTCGATCACGACGTAGTCGAAGTCGACATCACACAGCGCCTCGGCCGACGACGGTGCATCGGTCGAGATCCACAGGCCGAAGGCGGTGCGGTTCTCCTCCCAGCAGCGACGGAGTCGGACGGGTGCGGCGCCGCTGCTCACAGCGTGGGTGCCGTTCCGGTCTGGCGGTGGAAGGTCAGCGAGTCCCAACAGTCGAGGCGCCGCGACACGCGGCCACCACGCACGCTGATCCACATGACCCCCGGGATGTCGATCCGGGTTCTGTCGACGTCGGCACCGAAGCGGTACCGCACGATCACCTCCGAGCCCGGGCCGGGGTCGCCCCCGTCGTGGTCCGGTTCGCTCTCCACGAGGATGCCGACGGAGGTCTCGACCACGTCGTAGTGGCGGTTCGCGAACGTGGCGAAGAAGCCGGGAAGTCGACGGGCGTACTCGTCACGCCCCACGCACCCCGAACCCAACTCGGCATGGTGCTCGTTGCGGAAGCCGTCACTCACCAGATCGACCACCGCCGCCGGGTCGTCGCCTCCGAGTGCGGCCACGTAGGCGAGCGCGACATCGAGGTCGTCACGGTGATCGGTCACGGAGCGATCAGCCCCACTTGGCGCGGACGGTCTCGTAGACGCCCTGGTCGTAGGAGAACTCGACGAGGTTGCCGTCCGGGTCCTCGAGCATGCAGATGTAGCCGATCGGGTCGGGCATCGTCCGAGCGGGCATCGCCAGGCAACCGGCGGCCTCGGCTCGCGCCGCGATGTCGTCGACGGCTTCCTTGGTCGGGAGTTCGATCCCGAAGTGGTTGAACGGCGCCATCTTGGCGAGCGGTGCCGGTGCGAACGGGTCCTTGTCCGGGAAGAACTGGGCGAGCACCAGGATGAATGGGAACTCCTTCTGGTCGGAGTGGCCGAGCCAGGCGCCGAAACCGTCGTCGTCCTGTCGCTTGTCGAGCAGTTCGAGATCGGTGTAGCGCTGGTAGAACGCGATCGTCGCGTCGATGTCCTTCACCCGCAGCGCGATGTGGGTCCATCTCGAGGAGGTGGGCCGGAGTTCGTGCGTCGCCGACTGGTCGGCGGTGTCCTCGATGGTGTCACTCATGACGGCCACAGTATCAAAGGTCTGATGGTCTGACCACTGCGTTCGCACCGCTCGGCACCTGTCATCCACCACGACGCAAGGCCCACGCCGAGATGACGCGACGGACTACAGTCGGTCGGATGGTCAGACCGACTCGTCCGTTCTCCACCGTCGTGGGCGCGCGAACTCCGTGAGCGGCGCAACGACCACCGCCGAACACGCGCAGGATTCGGGCGTCCACTTCGCTCCCGTCACGCGTGAGACCCTGAGCGCTCAGATCCGTGATCGGCTCCTCGAGCGGATCTCGTCGGGCGCTCTCGAACCCGGAGCCCAGGTGCCGTCGGAACGATCGCTGTCCGAGCAGTTCGGCGTGGCGCGCACATCGGTCCGCGAGGCGATGCAGGGATTGTTGTCGCTCGGATTCGTGGTACGGCGGGGGAACCGGTCCTACGTCGCCGAGCAACTGCCCGACGTGTCGTTCGACGCCGTCGACGATCGCAAGCAGTTCGTCGAGCAACTGTTCGAGACCCGTCGACTGCTCGAGGTGCCGATGATCGAACTGGCCGCGATCCGCGCCAGCGACGCCGAACGCGCCGAGATCTCGGAACTGGCCGAACGCTTCACGGCCGACATGTCGCTCGCGTCGTTCCGGGAACTGGATCGCGAGTTCCACACCGCGCTGTCGACGGCGTGCGGCAACCCGCTCCTCGTCGAGGTGTACGCCAAGGTCATGGCGCGTCTGTTCAAGTCCGACGGCTTGCGTTCCCTCCTCGGCGACGAGGCCAACCGCGACGAGGTCGGCAGGATCGTGAGCGACGCGGCCGCCCAGCACCATCGTCTGGCCGCTGCCGTGGCTGCGGGCGACACGGTCGTGGCCGTGTCGGAGGGCATCGCCCACCTGCAGGCGGTCGAGCGGAGCCTGATCGACCGCCTGGTCTGATGATTCCGACGAGCGCCCGGGCGATTGGATGAGCGACTTCGACTTCGACGTGGTCGTGGTCGGCAGCCTGAACCTCGATCTGGTGGTCCGCGCTCCTCGCCGGCCCGACGGTGGCGAGACGATCAGCGGGTCCGAGTACGCCGAGTACGCAGGAGGGAAGGGTCTGAACCAGGCGGTCGCCGCCGCTCGTTCGGGCGCATCGGTGGCGCTGGTGGGCAACGTCGGCGCCGACTCGGCCGGCGACGACCTCCGATCGATCGTACGCGGCGAGGGCATCGACGACCGCTGGCTCGGGACCCTCGACGACGCGCCCACCGGTCGTGCGCTGATCACCGTCGACGACCGTGGTGAGAACTCGATCATCGTCGTGGCCGGAGCGAATGCCGGGTCCGTCGCATCCGATCTGCCGACCGGTCGCGTCGTGCTCGCTCAACTCGAGACCACGGTCGCCGGCGTGGTCGGCGCGTTCGCACGCGCCCGCCACGACGGGTCCACGACGATGCTCAACCCGGCGCCTGCCGTCGCCTTGACCGACGCACTGCTCGATCTGTGCGACGTCCTCGTGCCGAACGAACACGAGGTCGATCTGCTCGGAGGCCGCGATCGTGTCGCTTCTCGGGTGGAACACCTCGTGATCACGCTGGGGTCACGGGGGGCCGACCACGTCCACGCCGACACGACCCTCCACATCGATCCGTTCGACGTCGTTCCCGTCGACACGACCGGAGCCGGCGATGCGTTCTGCGGTGCGCTGGCGAGTCGGATCGCCGCCGGCGACGACATGGCCACCGCTCTGCGATACGCGTCTGCGGCCGGGGCGCTGGCGACCACCCGTGCGGGAGCTGTCCCGTCGCAGCCCCGATTCGACGAGGTGCGCCGCCTCAGCGGTGGATGAGGGCACGGCGATCCGGTCCGCGCTCCCCCGTCACTCGATGGTCCACCCCTCGGGCAACTGCCAGTCGCCGATCAGTTGATGGGTCTCTTCGTCCTGCTCCGCCCCCTCGGGGTGGCTCCACAGCATGAGTTGGTTCCCCCACGGGTCGAGGAACGACGCACTCGCACCGCCGAACTCGGTCCAGAAGTGGTCGCGGAAGAGGACCTCGCCGCCGCGTGCCGCCGCCCGATCGAGGATGCCGTCGAAGGAATCGTCGTCGCTGACGAGGATCCAGGCCCGGGTGCCGCGTCCCGGTCCGACCTCGTGCGGCGCCGGCGGTTCGGCGTCCGGGTGCGGGCGCATGTTGGCGACGTTGGAGATCCCCATGTGGAGATTTCCGGTCGGCCCCTGGCTCCCGTCGTCGGTCTTGAAGTTCTGACCGGGAACGATGCGGTGGAACACGCCGGGGATGCGTTCCTCCACCTCCCAGCCGAAGACCTCGGAATAGAAGGTGTTGGCCGCGTCGACGTCGGTCACCGGGAAATCGACGAACACGAGGGCGTTGGGATAGGTCATGGATGCTCCTTGTCGCAGGCGACGGGCGCGCATCGGCGCGCTCGTCGTCGGTCTGTTGGTCTGACCGTAACAGTGCCGACGCGGTCGCCAGACAACGGGATCCACCCCGGAGAGTGTCCTCGCCGGTGCGCTTCGTCACGATCACGTTGTCGCGCGGGACGTGTTGGCGTTATGGTCTGACCAACAGACCGAAGCCGCCGTCGCTCCGGTTCGAACGCCAGGGGGCCAACCGAATGATCACCGGGATGAATCACGCCGTGCTGTACGTCCGCGACGCCCGCCGGCATCAGTCGTTCTACGAGACCGTGCTCGACTTCGAGACCGTCGCTGCGGACCCCGACGGTTCGTTCGTGTTCCTCCGTGCACCGAGATCAGCGAACCACCACGATCTCGCCTGCTTCACGATCGGCGAACAGGCGGGTGACACGACTGCCGGGCGCAACCAGGTCGGCATGTATCACCTCGCCTGGGAGGTGGCGACCCTGTCCGACCTCCGTGAGCAGCGGCGCCGGCTCAGCGAGGCGGGTGCACTCAAGGGCGCATCGGACCACGGCGTGAACAAGAGCCTCTACGCGATCGATCCCGACGGCTTGGAGTTCGAGGTGATGTGGCTGACGCCCTCCGAACTCTGGGGAGCCGACGAACACGAAGCCGTGGTGCGTCCCCTCGATCTCGAAGCGACCATCGAGACCTTCGGTGCCGATCGCCGCTCGACCACCCACGTCGCACCCGAGCCGAAGGGCGACAACTCGTGACCGGCATCGACATCCACGCCTTCTCCGACCAGTACTGCCACTTCTTCGACGATGCGGCGTTCGAGGAGACCACCCGCCCCGGATTCCGACGGCGGGTCATCACCGGCGAGCGGTTGCAGCTGTGCTTCTGGCGGATCGACGGCGGAGCCACCGGCTCGTACATGCACCAGCACGAGGACCACGAGCAACTCGGCATCATCATGCGTGGCGCCCTCGACTTCCGGATCGGCGACGTCGACGACGACGCACGGACGGTGCTCAGCGCCGGAGGGATCTACCTCGCACCCCGACAGGTGTGGCACGGCGACTCGGTCTTCGTCGGCGACGACGAACTCGACGAGTGCTGGATCCTCGACGTGTTCAGCCCGCCGCGCGACGACCTGAGGAGCGCGACCGCCGAACCGATCGTGACCCGACTGGGCGACGCCGACGGCGAACCCCCCACCCCTGGAGCCTCGACGAACGGAGCAGCATCGTGAGCGACCCGACCCCCACCCGCGAGCCATCGACCACGGCCGACTGGCGCCTCGCCGTCGACATCGGAGGCACGTTCACCGACGTGGTCCTGCTCGATGCCGCATCGGGTGACGTGGTCGTCGACAAGACGTTGACGACCCCGCAGAATCCCCTCGACGGCGTCCGGACCGGCGTCGGCCAGCTCCTCGCCCGTGCGAACCTGCGTCCGAGCGACGTCATCGCTCCGATCGTCCACGCAACGACGCTCATCACCAATGCGTTGATCGAGGGCAAGACCGGCCGGGCCGGCCTGGTGACCACCGCGGGATTCGGCGACACGCTCCTGATCCGCGACGAGCACCGGTACGACATGTACGACCTGCAGATCGAGTTCCCGGCGCCGCCGATTCCGCGTGACCGCACGATCGAGATCGAGGAACGCACGGCGGCGAGCGGCGAGGTCCTGCTCGTTCCCAGCGACGCCGCCATGCAGGCGGTGGCCGACGAACTCCGAGCGCTGGAGGTGGAGTCGGTGGGTATCTGCCTGCTCAACTCCTACGTCGACTCGAGCAACGAACGCACGCTCGCCGCCTTCCTCGAACGCGAGCTGGGTGTGCCGGTGTGCATCTCGGCCGACGTGTCACCTCAGATCCGCGAGTACCCGCGCATGGTCACCACGGCGTGCAACGCCGCCACCATGCCGGTCATCGGGCCGTACCTCGACGAACTCCAGAAGTGGCTCTCGGGCGAAGGCTTCGGCGGGTCCGTCCTGATGATGCTCTCGAACGGTGGTGTGGTCTCGGCCGACGACGCCGCACGGGTCCCGATCCGTCTCGTGGAGAGCGGCCCGGCTGCGGGAGCGCTCGCTGGAACGTGGTTCGCCGAACGCCTCGGAATCGACCGCCTGCTGTGCTTCGACATGGGAGGCACCACCGCCAAGGCCTGCCTGATCGATGGTGGGGAGCCCGAACTGACCAACGTCTTCGAGGTCGCCCGCGCCTACCGGTTCAAGAAGGGTTCGGGATTCCCCGTGTCCGTGCCGTCGATCGACCTCGTCGAGATCGGCGCAGGTGGCGGCTCACTGTCGTGGGTGGACCAGTTCGGCCTGCTCAAGGTCGGCCCCGAATCCGCTGGCGCCGAACCGGGCCCGGCGTCCTACGGACGGGGAGGGACCGTCCCGGCGGTCACCGACGCCGACGTCGTCCTCGGTCTGCTCGACCCGGCCGCGTTCCTCGGTGGCGACATGCCCCTCGACGGCGACGCGGCCACCGCCGCAGCCGCCACGATCGGTGACCAGCTCGGTCTGAACCCCGTCGAAGTCGCCGCGGGCATCCACGAGATCGTCAACCAGAACATGGCCGCCGCGGCGCGGATGCACGCGGTCGAGCAGGGCGTCGACCTGCGCGGCGTGTCGATGATCGCCTTCGGTGGGGCCGGCCCGGTCCACGCCTGCGGCGTGGCCGAACTTCTCGAGTCCGACACGGTGATCTTCCCCGTCAACGCCAGCGTACTGTCCGCGTTCGGCACGCTCGTGTCGCCCGTGCGGATCGATCTCGCACGATCGATGCCCCGTCGCCTCCACGCCATCGATCCCGCCGAGCGCGACGCGCTGCTCGACGACCTCCGCAACGAGGGCCGGCGGGTGCTCGCAGCCGCCGGTTCGGCTGCCGACGCCGTGCGCTTTCGCTACGGACTCGACTGCCGCTACGTCGGCCAGGGCAACGAGGTGACCGTGTGGGTCGGGCAGTCCGAGCCCGGCGAGGACGCGATCTGGCCCGTCGACGACGCCGGAGTTCTCGGCGCGTTCGAAACGGAGTACAAGCGGATCTTCGGACTCGCCATCCCCGACGTCCCGATCGAGATCGTCACGTGGCGACTCTCGGTGTCCTCCGACGCCGAGCGGGTGGCACCCGAGCCGGTTCCGTCCGGTGCCGGTGCCGAGCCGGTCTCGCATCGTGCGATGGTCTTCGGACGTGGCATGGAGCCGATCGACGCACCCGTGTACAAGCGCACACAACTCGGTGGAGGCGCCACGTTCTCCGGACCCTGCGTCGTGGAAGAGCGTGAGACCACCGCCGTCATCCGACCCGGCTGGAACGTCGAGGTCGGCCCCGACGGCAGCCTGATCGCCACCCGCAACCACGCGGTGCCGAACCACACGGTGTCAGACACCGAATGACAACCACACGGTGTCAGACACCGGATGACAGATCGTCGAGGAGTAGACCATGACCATGACCGACGCAGCGCCCACCACGGCGGGCGGGTTCGACCCGATCGAACTCGAGATCTGCTGGCAGAGCCTGATCGCGACCGTCAACGAGCAGGCCAAGGCACTGCAACGTTCGGCGTTCAGCCCGATCGTGCGCGAGGCGGGTGACCTCGCCAACGCCGTCTTCGACCGTCGAGGTCGCATGGTCGCGCAGGCCGTGACGGGAACTCCCGGTCACATCAACAGCCTCGCGATCGCGGTCAGCAACATCTTGGAGGAGTACCCGATCGACTCCCTCGTCGAGGGTGACATCCTCATCACCAACGACCCGTACAAGACCGCCGGGCAGTTGCTCGACGTGACCGTGCTGGTGCCGGTCTGGCGCAACGGGCGCCTGATCGCCCTGTTCGGCTCGACCATCCACCACACCGACGTCGGCGGGTACGGCATCGGTGCCGGCGGCCGCGACGTGTTCGAGGAAGGTCTGTGGATCCCGATCGTCAAGCTGATGAAGGCCGGTGAGCGCAACGACGACGTCTGGAAGTTCATCCTCTCCAACGTGCGTCAACCCGATCACATGGGCGGCGACCTCCACGCCCAGATGGCGTCGGGCCAGATCGGAGCACAGCGTCTGCTCGCCCTGTGCGACCACCACGGCTTCGACGACATCGAAGACCTCGCCGACGAGATCATCACGCGGTCCGAGGAGGCGACCCGCAAGGGCATCCGCGAACTCGAGTCCGGTCGCTACGAGTCGAGCGCGCTGCTCGACCTGGCCGACGGCAGCGAGATCGTCATCAAGTGCGCGCTGATCGTCGATGCCGAGGAGGGCTCGATCACCGTCGACTACACCGGCTCGGCCGACGCCAGCCGCTGGGGCATCAACGTCGTCAAGAACTACAGCCACGCCTACACGACCTTCGTCGTGCGCTCGGTGCTGAGCCCGGACATCCCCAACAACTACGGCAGCCTCAAGCCGATCGACATGATCGCCCCCGAGGGTTCGATCCTCAACGCGGTGTCGCCGCAGCCGTGTACCGCCCGCCACGTGGTGGGCATGTTCCTTCCCAACGCACTGCTCAAGGCACTCGCCCAGGTCCGCCCCGAGGGGGCCATGGCCGAGGGATCGGGTGCGGTGTGGACGATGCAGGTGAGCGGAAACCACGACGACGGCAGCCCGTTCATCACGGCGATGTTCACCTACGCAGGTGGCGTCGGCGGACGCGCGACCAAACCCGGCCTCGACGCCTGCTCGTACCCGACCGGCGTGGCCGCCGTGCCGATCGAAGTGGTCGAGGCCTCGGCGCCGATCCGGTTCACCAAGAAGGCACTGCGACCCGGGTCTGGTGGAGCCGGAGCGAACACCGGGGGCCTCGGCCAGACCATCGAGTTCGAGGTCGACACCACCCGGGAATGGCAGCTCAACGCTGTCACGAGCCGACTCGCCGAAGCACCCCAGGGCATCTTCGGTGGAGAACCAGGCGCGGCCGGTGCGTTCAGCGTCAACGGCGAGAAGGTCAGGACCCAGGAGCGCATCACGCTGCAACCCGGCGACCTCGTGCGCCTCGACCTTCCCGGCGGCGGCGGATACGGGAGCACCGGCGCCTGACGGCCGCCGAGGCCAGAGGACCGAACCGATGACCGAACCGACCACACTCGCTGCCATGACCTTCGCAGCCATGTGGGACGCGTCGGTCCGGTCCCGTGGCAACGAGGTGTTCCTGCGCTTCGAGGCGTCGGACGCAACGGTCCACGAGTGGACCTACGACGAGTTCGATCGCGTCGTCGCCCACACCGCTGGTCGCCTCACCGATGCAGGGGTCGATGCCGAACGCGGCGTCCATCTCGCCCTCACGAACTCGCCGTCGTTCGTCGCGGCGTGGCTCGCCGCGATCCGACTCGGGTCGTGGATCGTGCCGTCGGATCCGATGGCCACCGCACCCGAACTCGCCGAGCACCTCCGCCGGACCCGGCCCGCGGTGTCGGTCGTCGCGATGTCCCGACAGGGCGTGTCCGCCGAGGCCTCGGCCACGGCGGGCGACGACGTGCGCGACCTCGTGACCATCCCGGTCGACGAGGACGACGTCACGCTCGACGCGTTGACGACGAACGAGGGGCGACCGTCGGTTCCCGTCGTGATCCCGCCGGCGATCGACCCGACCGACCGCGCCGCGGTCATGTTCACCAGCGGCACGACCGGACGACCCAAGGGCGTCGTCGTCACCCAGGCCAACTACGCCTTCGCCGGCACGACCATGGCGGCGGCCGCCGACCTCGGGCCGAACGACCGCCAACTCGTCGTGCTCCCGATGTTCCACGCCAACGCGCAGTACTACTCGTTCGCATCGGCGATCGCTGTCGGCGCGAGCGTCGCGCTGATGCACACCTTCTCCGCCAGCCGGTTCGTCGCACAAGCGGCGCGGCACGGAGCGACGCACGCCAGCCTCTTCGCCGGGCCGCTGCGGATGATCCTCGCTCGCGGGGGGCCGTGGACCCCGGAGGGGACCGAACCCCCGCTCGCGCTCCGTCACTGCTGGTTCGCCCAGAACATCACGAACGACCAGTACGAGACGCTGACCGACTGGTTCGGTTGCCGCCCGCGCCAGCTCTACGGGATGACCGAGACGATCCCCGCCGTGCTCACCGACGAGCCCGTCGCTCCCCGCCCGAGTTCGATGGGCTTCGTCACGACGGGCTGCACCGTCGCACTGCAGGACGCCGACGGCGCGCCGACTCCGGTCGGTGAGGTCGGCGAGATCGTCGTCGGGGGGACACCCGGCCACACCCTGTTCGCCGGGTACCTCGACGACCCGGACACGACCGCCGCGTCGTTCCGCGACGGTTGGTTCGTCACCGGTGACCGGGCCCGCGTCGACGCCGACGGGCGGTTCTCCTTCGACGGCAGACGATCCGACGTGCTCAAGGTGTCCGGCGAGAACGTGTCGGTCGTGGAGGTCGAGGCCGTCATCGGCGAACATCCCGACGTCTTCGACGTCGTCGTCGTCGGTGCACCCGATCCGATCCGCGACGAGGTGCCCGTCGCCTACGTGGTCGCCGCTCCCGGTGCCGGCGACACCCTCGTCGACGACCTGGGCGAGTGGTGTGCCGAACGACTGGCGAAGGCCAAACGACCGCGTCGCGTGATCCTCGTCGACGAACTCCCGAGGACCAGTGTCGGCAAGGTGCGCAAGTTCCTGCTCACCGAAGCGGCGAGTCGCAGCGACGGCGACACACCACACTCGAAACCCGGTGTTGATCCCGTCGACACGAACACCGACCCAGACTCACTCCAGCCATCCGCACACCCCGAGGAGAACCGCACATGACGATGCTCGACCCCAACCGGACCGCCCGCACGGGCACACCGGCAGGTCCCGGCCTGCGTGCCGACCTGCTGGCGGCGCTCGACGAGTCGATCCTCGACGTCGCCGACGCCACGACCCTGCCGGCCGAGCTGTACACCTCGACCGAGGTGCTCGACGTCGAACGCGAGGCGATCTACGCCAAGGAGTGGCTGTGCGCCGGTCGCATCGAGCGCATCCCGAACAACGGCGACTGGTTCACCGTCGACATCTGCGACGAACCCGTCATCATCTGCCGTGACAAGAAGGGTGAGGTGCACGCGATGTCGGCGGTGTGTCAGCACCGGGCGATGCAGGTGTGCGACGGCAGCGGGAACTCCGGCACCTTCAAGTGCCCGTACCACCACTGGAACTACGCACTCGACGGTCGGCTCCTCGGCGCTCCGGCGATGGAGCGCACCGAGGACTTCGACAAGGCCGACTACGGCCTGCCCCGGTTCCGCGTCGAGGTGTGGCAGGGCTTCGTGTTCTTCAACATGGACCCGGACGCGGCGCCGCTGGCACCGACGCTGGCCGACTACGAACCCTTCATCGCCAACTACGACCTCGCCGACGCCGTGTGCACCGGCACGTTCACGCTCGAAGACCGGCCCTGGAACTGGAAGGTGATGTTCGAGAACTTCAACGACGGCTACCACGCGAACCGCCTGCACCAGTACGTGCAGGACTTCTGCCCCAGCGACATGACCGAGTTCCCCACCGAGTGGAATGCCGACTCCAACGTGATCTTCCGCAAGGGCGGCTACACGGTGCTGGACGGCGGTTTCAACGCGACCCACCAGGCGATCATGCCGGTGTTCCCGAAGCTGACCGAGGAGGAGCGCACCCGCTCGACCTTCGCGCTCGTGCCGCCGACGCTCTGCCTCGGCACCGCGCCGGACCAGGCGTTCTTCTTCCTCGTGCGGCCGAAGTCGCCGAACACCGTCGACATCGAGATCGGCTACATCTTCCACCCGAGCGCGCTCGAGGACCCGCTGTTCGAGCACAAGCTGAAGCTGACCGACGTCGGCGTGCAGGTGTTCGTCGAGCAGGACACCGACGCCACGACGAAGGTGCAGCGCGGGCTCCGTTCGCGATTCGCTCCACGTGGGCGATACTCGTGGCAGGAGGAGAGCCACGTGCGGTTCAACCGGTGGCTCGTCGATCGGTACCGCCGACACGCCGAGGCCTGCGCCCCGTCGTCGACGGACTGAGTTCACACCGCCGAAACGTCGATGCACTATGGTGATGTCTAATGGTCTGACCATCGGACCAACCCGTTCTGCGGGTCACCAGGGGAAGGAACCGAGCACCATGCTCAACACACCACAGAAGCGAAGCGTCTCCCGAAGGATCCGGGCGGTGTCAGCCGTCGCGGCGCTGTCACTCGTCGTCGCCGCGTGCGGCAGCGACGACGACGCAACCGACGACACGACGACCGACACCACCGCAGCGCCCGCCACCGACGGAGCGGACACCACCGATCCGACGGAGCCGACCGACGACACGACCGTCGACGACACGACCGTCGACGACACCGCCGTCGACGGAGAGCCCGTGTCCCTCGACGCCGACGGCGACGGAGTGGTCACCTTCGGTGTCGCGACACCGGGCCCCCGCGACGACGGCGCGTACTACCAGGCTCTCGTCGAAGGCATCGAAGCCTTCTCCAGCGAGAACGGCTACGCCGAACCGATCGTCGTGGACAACATCGACCCGGCACAGGCCGACACCGAGATCCGCAACCTCGCTCGCCAGGGCGTCGACGTGATCGCAGTGGGCGCCAGCGAGCTGGCCGATCCGCTCGCCGGGCTCGCCGCCGAGTTCCCCGACATCTTCTGGTACTGCAACTGCGGTGCGGGCCAACAGGTCGAAGGCGTCGCCCAGTCGGCCGACGACTCCGCTCAGATCAGCTACTCGGCGGGTTACGCGACCGGGCTCCTGCTGCAGGACACCGACTCGACTGCTGCGGCGTTCCTCGGCTGCTGCGACCTCGACTTCGAGCAGGAGGCCTACCGCTCCTTCGAACTCGGTCTGCAAGCGGTCGACGAGTCGTTCACGATGACCTACATCCCGACCGGTGACTTCAACGACGTCGCCGGCGCGACCGAGGCGTTCAACCAGGCCACGGCCAACGGAGCAGGCGCTGTGTACCCGTTCCTCGGCGGCGCACTCGAGCCGATCGTGCAACTGGCCAACGATGCCGGCGTGATCACGATGTCGGCGGGAGCGTCCGACGTCTGCGAGAGCGAGGACCTCGACTACCAGATCGCCGTGCAGTTCGACGCAGGTGACTACCTCGACGTGATCTTCGACCAGATCACCACGGGCGAACTGGTGGAGGGCGAGACCTTCGTCTTCACCGTCGGCGAGTTCCCGTTCGTGGGCGCCAAACTCTGCGACGGCACCGACGAACAGGTCGCCGCACTCGACGAGGTCCTGGCGGGGATCGCCGCCGGCGAGTTCGCCGACGCCCTGTTCGAGATCAAGTCCGAGGTCTATGGCTTCTGAGCCGCTGACCTCGGTCGGCACACACGTGCATGGGAGGTGACGGTCGATCCGTCGACCGTCACCTCCCGCCGACCCAGTCGACACATCGACCCCACACGGAGGATCTCGTGAGAGCAGTCCAGTACAGCGAACACGGCGGCCCCGAGGTTCTCCGCGTGGTCGAGATCGCCGATCCTCGTCCCGGTCCCGCCGACGTCGTGGTCCGTGTCGAGGCGTGCGCCCTGAACCGACTCGACGTCGTCCAGCGCAACGGGTGGTTCACCCTCGACGGTTTCACCCTCCCCCACATCGCCGGGATGGACGTCGCCGGAACCGTCGTCGAGGTCGGCACCGAAGTGGACGCCTCCCACGTCGCCGTCGGCGACCGGGTCGTCGTCGATCCTTCGCTCGCCGGGGTCTCCGCCGGGTCGAGCCTCAACGGGCGTGGCGACCTCCACGGCGAACTGGGTGTGATCGGTGCGAACGCCGACGGCGGGTACGCCGAGCTGTGTCTGGCCCCTGCGAGCCACGTGTTCCGGGTGCCCGACACGATGCCCATCGAGCATGCTGCGACCTTTCCGACCTGCCACCTCACCGCGTCGCACGCCCTGTTCGACGTCGGACGCCTCGCGGCGGGCGAGACCGTGATGATCCATGCCGCCGGCAGCGGCGTGTCCGTCGCCGCGATCCAGCAGGCCAAACGGGCCGGCGCGATCGTGCTCGCCACGGCCGGCTCGGCCTCCAAGGTCGAACGAGCTCTCGAACTCGGCGCCGACCACGTCCTGAACAACCGGACCGACGACATCGTCACCTGGGCCCACGAGGTGACCGACGGGCGAGGCGTCGACGTCGTGCTCGACCACGTGGGTGCCGCTCTCCTCGCCCCGTCGCTGTTCTCGCTCGGCATCGGAGGCCGCCTCGTGACGTGCGGAAACACCGCCGGCGACGAAGCGGTCATCCCGAGTCTCGGCCACATGTTCCACAAGCGCATCTCGATCCTCGGCTCCGACGCCTACCGCCCCGACGAGTTCGGACCGGCGTGGAATGCGTTCTGCACCGGCGACTTCGACGTGCACATCGACCGCGAGTATCCGCTCGACGGCGCAGGAGATGCGCAGGAGCAACTGGTGTCGGGCGACGTGTTCGGCAAGATCGTGCTGCGCCCGCAGGGCACCTGAGCGAGCCCCATGGCCGACTCCCCCTACCCCGAACTGAAGAAGACCCACACGATGGCTCGTGTCGGTCGGCCGTTCACCGACCGCAAGCCGCCCGCGGCGGCTCCCGTGTGGGACGTGATCGAGGGGTTCGGGAGGTTCCACGTGTTGTCCAGCGCACTCGAACTCGACGTGTTCGACACCCTCGCCGACACCGGCCCGACCACGGCGGACGAACTCGCGTCGGCCCTCGACGTGTCGGCTCCTCACCTCGAGACGCTGCTCGAAGGGGTCGTGTCGCTGGGCCTGCTCGATCGACGCCATGGACGCTTCGAGTTGAACGACACGGCCAGGCGCTATCTCGTGTCGGATTCCCCGGCGTCGATGGCGGCGCTGATCCCCGTGTCGCCCGGTCCGTTGGAGAACTGGCGACGTCTCACCGACACGGTGCGGACGGGAGTCCCCGCCGACCCCGTCGACGACGACACCGGATTCCACGTCCCGCTGGTCGAAGGCACCTTCACCACGATCAACCGGTGCGCGATGCGCGCCGATCTCCAACTGCGGTACTCGGCGCTCACCGACCCGATGGTGCTCGACCTCGGGGCCGGGGGCGCACCCTGGGCGATCGCCGTGCTCGAAGCGAACGCCGGCGCATCCGCGGTCGTCAACGACCTCGACGGCGTGATCGACGTGGCCCGCCGCAAGGTCGCCGAGCGGGAGCTCACCGGGCGCGTCGAGTTCCGTCCGGGCAGCTTCCACGACATCGACATCGAACCTGACACCTACGACCTCGTCGTGCTCGGCCACGTGTGCCGCACCGAAGGTGTCGAACGGACCGTGTCGCTGATGCGACGGGCGTACACCGCACTGCGACCCGGCGGTCGACTGCTCGTCGGGGACTATTTCTGCGACGAGCAGCGATCCCAGGCCGCCCATGCGTTGATGATGGGGGTCACGATGATGGCCAGCACGCGTCGCGGCGCCACGTTCACGCACGGCCAGGTCGGACGGTGGCTCACCGACACCGGCTTCGAAGCGGTGCGGTGCATCGAGCCGATCGGATTCCAGGAGGTGTTCGTCGCCACGAAGCCCCCGACTCCGAACGTCGCGAACCCGAACGTGACGACGACGCGAGCCACGAACCCGATCCCACCAGACACGACCGCACCCACCGCACGAGGAGCCA
This sequence comes from Ilumatobacter sp., assembly GCF_039969435.1. Lineage (GTDB taxonomy): Bacteria > Actinomycetota > Acidimicrobiia > Acidimicrobiales > Ilumatobacteraceae > Ilumatobacter_A. The sequence continues at coordinate 233,095 of NZ_JBDVNU010000017.1, read as the reverse complement.
CCCGATGAGCGATCCGGAGACCACCGACCCGACCCCGGTCGGCCTGCTGATCGACGCCTGGTACGTCGTGACGATGAACGCCACGCGCGACATCATCCACCGAGGCTCGGTGGCCGTCGCCGACGGGCGGATCGTGGCCGTCGGCAAGACCGTCGACCTCGAGCAACGGTTCGCACCGGCGCGCCGCATCGGCGGCGAACGCTTCGTGCTGACGCCCGGGCTGATCAACACCCACATCCACATCACCGGCGAACCGCTGACTCGCGGCTACGTCCCCGACGACACCCCGTTCGAGGAGAACGTGTTCGTCTGGCTGACCAACCTGTACGCGGTGTACGAAGCGGAGGACGAGCGCTGCTCGGCGCAGCTCGCCGCCACCGAGATGCTGCGCTCGGGCACCACCACCTTCCTCGAGGCGGGCACCGTCCGCTTCCTCGACGAAGTCCTCGACGGACTCGCGGGCACGGGGATCCGCGGCAAGCTCGGGTCGTGGGTGTGGGACCTGCCGCCCCAGCCCGACGTGTACCACCAGAGCACCGACCAGGCCATCGCCCGACTCCAGGCGCAGCTCGAGTCCTACCGCACGTTCGGCGACGGTCGCCTCGGGACGTGGGCCACCGTGGTGGGACACACCACGTGTTCCGACCCGCTGTGGAAGGCAACTCGTGAGCTCGCCGACGAGCACGGCGTGGGCATGAGCTTCCACATGTCGCCCGCCGCGACAGACCCCGACGGATTCATCGCCGAGTTCGGTCACCGGCCGATGGAGCACCTCGAGGAACTCGGAGTGCTGCGCGAGGACTGCGCGATCACCCACTGCGTCCACGTCGACGATCGCGAGATCGACATCATGGGTGGCCACGGCCTGACCGTCGCCCACTGCCCGACCACCGCACTCAAGGTGTCCTACGGTGTCACACGGATCGGCAAGATGCCCGAGATGGTCCAGAAGGGCGTCAACGTGTCGATCGGGACCGACGGCAACAACGCGTCGAACTACTCCGACCTGATGCGCGCCACCTATCTCGTCGCCGGGCTGTTCAAGGACGGCCGGATGGATCCGCACATGTTCCCGGCCGAGAAGGCCTTCGAGATGGCCACGATCGGCGGCGCGAAGGCGATCGGGATGCAGGACGAGATCGGCTCACTCGAAGTCGGCAAGCGAGCCGACGCCGTGCTCCACGACACCGATCGGCCCGAGTGGCGGCCGCTCCTCAACGTGATCAACCAGCTCGTCTGGTCCGCCGACGGTCGCGGCGTGCACACCGTCGTCGTCGACGGACGGATCGTCGTGGAGGACGGTCACATGACCCACGTCGACGAAGCGGCCCTGTGGGTCGAGGCCCAGCGCCGGGGTGAGGCGATCGTGCAGCGATCCGGTCTGCCGGACAAGGCGAAGTTCCCGACATGGTGAACGCGGCGAGCGCAGCGGGGGCGACCGACGCCGGCACCGGGCCCGCCGCCGTGTCCGTGCGCGGCCTCACCAAGCGGTACGGCGATGTGGTCGCCTGTTCGGCGGTCGATCTCGAACTTCGCCGGGGTGAGATCCACGGCGTGCTCGGCGAGAACGGTGCCGGCAAGTCGACACTGATGAAGGTCCTGATCGGCCTCGTCCAACCCGACGCCGGAACGATTCACGTCGACGGAGAGCAGGTCCGCGTCGACAGCCCCGCGCGGGCGGGTGCCCTCGGGATCGGCATGGTCCACCAGCACTTCAGCCTCGTCGACGAACTGCGGGTGTGGGAGAACGTCGTGCTCGGTGAACGCGAGAGGCTCGACCCGAAGCACGCCCGTGACCTCGTGGCGACGATCGGTGAACGGTACGGACTCGCCGTCGACCCCGACACCCGCGTCGGCGACCTCACCGCCGGGCTGCGCCAACGCGTCGAGATCATCAAGTGCCTGCGTCGCGATCCCTCCATCGTCATCTTCGACGAGCCGACCTCGGTCCTGACGCCCCAGGAGTCCGAACAACTCTTCGCCGTGCTGCGCGTTGCGGTCGAGCGGGAGGGTAAGGCGGTGGCGCTGGTGAGCCACAAGCTCGACGAGATCCGGCGCGCCACCGACACCGTGACGATCCTGCGACGCGGTGCGGTCGTGGATCACGGGCCCACCGATCGCTTCGACCAGCAGTCGCTGGCTCAGGCCATGGTCGGTCGCGCCGTCTCGCTGCGCGGCGACGATGCCGCTGCACTCGGCGTCACCGACGCCGTCGAGGACGAGGCGCGTCACGCCCACGAGCGTTCCGGCGCGTCCGAAGCCGCCGTCGTGCTGCGCATCGAGGGTGCCGTGCTCGACCGCTACGGTCACCGCGTCCTCGACGGAGTGGATCTGGAGGTTCGCGCCGGGGAGATCGTCGGCGTCGCCGGTGTGGAGGGCAACGGACAGGTCGAACTCGCCGACGTGTTGTCCAGCCTCGTCGCACTCGATGCGGGCACCGTGGTCGTCGATGGCGAGACGGTTCCCACCGGCCGGGCCGGAGCGATGGGCGCGGCACGAGTCGGCATGATCCCCGAGGACCGACACGACGCCGGCTGCGTCCTCGACATGAGCGTCGCGGAGAACCTCGCGCTCGGTCGCGTCGGTGTCGGCAGCGCGCTGCGTCGGATCGACCGAGGCTCCGACGAGGCTGCGGCGATCGACCTGATCGAGCGGTTCGAGATCCGCTGCAGCGGCCCCGATGCACCGTTCCACTCGTTGTCCGGTGGCAATCAGCAGCGCGTCGTGCTCGCTCGCGAACTGAGCGGCGACCCGAAGGTGCTCGTCGCAGCACAACCCACGCGGGGACTCGACGTCGGGGCGATCGAGTTCATGGGGGCACAACTGCGGGCCACGGCCGATGCCGGGGTCGGCATCCTGTTGATCTCGAGTGAACTCGAGGAGATCCTGCACCTCGCCGATCGGATCCTCGTGATGCACGCCGGCCGCATCGTCGGCGCCATGGCCATCGAGGACGCCGACGTGGAACGGATCGGCCTGATGATGGGCGGCGTGGTCGACGCACCACCGCCGCGTCCCCGACCAACCGGTACAGGAGAAGAGCGCAATGGCTGATGTCAGGAACCGACCCGGTCTGTTGACCGGGCGACTCGCATCGACCGACACCGGCGTGACCTTGGCGGCGTACGCCGTCTCGCTGATCGCTGCTCTCGCCCTCTCGGCGGTGCTCGTCTCCGCCACCGGAGGGTCGGCGGGCGCGGTGCTCGACGCCCTCCTCGACGGCAGCCTGCGTTCGCCTGGCGCATGGGGCCTGACGCTGACCACCGCGGCGCCACTGCTGCTCGTCGCGACCGGCACCATCGTCGCCACACGCGCCGGTCTGGTGAACATCGGCCAGGAGGGCCAGGTCCTGATCGGTGCAGCGTTCTCCGGCTATGCCGCCGTGCGCGTCGGTGGACCCGGATGGGTCGTGGTGAGTGCGACACTCCTCTTCGGCGCCGTCGGTGGTGGCGCCTGGGCGGGCATCGCCGCAGGGCTCCGCGCGTGGCGCAAGGTGCCCGAGGTGTTGACCACGCTGCTGCTCACCTTCGTGTCGTTCCCGTTGCTGACCTACGGGCTCAGCCAGTCCTGGCTCCTCGCCGACCGGGACACCGAACGCCAGAACCAGCTCAACACCGGCGAGATCATCCCCGGTGATGCCCGCCTCCCGGACCTCCGACTCTTCGGCAACGCCATCGATTCCGGCTTCCTCGTCGCAGCCGGCCTGGCGGCGATCCTCACGCTCGCGATGGCTCGCACACTGCTCGGGACACGAGTGGACATGCTCGGCTTCAACCCGCGCGCAGCGCAGCGATTCGGCGTGGCGGCCGGTCCGCTCTCGGCCGCCGTCCTCGTCGGCTCGGGCGCGACGGCCGGCATGGCCGGTGCCGTGCTCTTGAGCGGAGGGGCGGCGGGCGACCGTCTCGTGTTCGGGTTCGCCGGCAACTTCGGTTGGGACGGTCTGCTCGTGGCTCTCCTCGCGCGGAACCGGATCCTCGTCGCTCTGCCCGTCGCGCTCGTGTTCGCGACGTTGCGCACCGGGTCGAGCTTCCTCGCCGCGACGGGGGTCGACCGCAAGGTCACCGACGTGGTCCAGGCCCTCCTCGTCCTCGCCCTGCTGGTCCCGCCGGCGCTGCTCTTCGTCCGCGACCGGCGGCGGGCACTGCGCTCGACCGGCCCGTCGACCGCTCCCTCCACGAACCCGACGCCGGAAGCCGCCTGACATGTTCGACGCCATCGCCACGCTGCTCTCCTCCGACGCTCTGTACGACAGCGCCTTCCAGTTCTCGGTCCTCTTCGCCTTCGCAGCGTCCGGAGAATGGGTGGCGGAGCGTGCCGGCACGCTGAACATCTCCGTCGAGGGGATGCTCCTCGGTGGAGCGTTCGGGGCCGTCGTCGGTCACCAGATCGCAGGATCGGCAATCGTCGGCCTGCTCGTCGGGGCACTGTTCGGACTGCTCATCGGGTCCGTTCAGGCCAACCTCTCCCATCGTCTCACGGCGAACCAGTTCGTGGTCGGCCTCGCTCTCAACGTCCTCGTGCTCGGCCTCACCGCCTACCTCGATTCCTCGATCGGCTTCGACCCTGCGAGAGCCAAGGTGATCGAGGTTCCCGGCCTCGTCGACCTGCCGTTGATCGGGAGTGCGATCTTCGGTCGACCGTGGCCCGCCTATCTGGTCTACCCGTTGGTGCCGCTCCTGTGGTGGGCGGTGTTCCGCACCCGGTGGGGCCTCGAGGTTCGAGCGGTCGGCGAGAACCCTCAGGCCGCCGACGTGTCCGGGATCGACGTCAACGCCCGGCGACGCCAGGCGATCTACATCACCGGGATCACGTGCGGGATGGGCGGCGCCTTCCTCGTGCTCGGTCAGGTCGGCACCTTCCAGTCGGGCATCGTGAACGGGCGCGGCTTCATCGCGCTCGCAGCGGTGATCTTCGGCGGCTGGACCCTGCGCGGCACACTGATCGGCTGCGTCCTGTTCGGTTTCGTCGAAGCGCTGACGCTGTCGATCCCCGCCAACGGATACACCATCGATCCCTTCATCCTGAAGGCTGCGCCGTACATCGTGGCCCTGACCGTCGTGCTGGTGTTCGCCACCCGGGTCCGTCAACCTCGGGCACTCGCTCAACCGTTCGTCCGCGGCCTGACCTGATCCGGTTCGTCGTGCGATGACGATCTGGGAAGGGCTGCTGCTCATCGTCGGCGGCCTCGCTGCCGGGGTGATCAACACGATGGCCGGCGGCGGTTCGGCACTCACCGTGCCGCTGCTCGTGCTCGCCGGTGTGCCCGGCAACCAGGCCAACGGATCGAACCGGGTCGGTGTGCTCACATTGAGCGCCGCGGCCGCAGCGTCGTTCCGCCGCTCGGGGGTCGACGGACTGCAGAACGCGAGACGGATCCTCGTCCCGACCGTCATCGGCTCCCTGATCGGTTCGTTCGGGATCAGCCAGATCGCCGACGAGACCTTCGAGACCGTGTTCGGCTACCTGCTGATCCCGGTCATCCTCCTGACCATCTTCAAGCCGAAGCCCGACCTCGACGCCGAGCCCTGGTCACCGACGGTGACCGTCGTCGTCTTCCTGCTCATCGGGCTGTACGGCGGCGCGTTCCAGGCCGGCGTCGGCCTGGTCCTGCTCGCTGCTCTCACCCGAGCCGGGTTCGACCTGGTCACGGCGAACAGCGTCAAGGTGCTGATCAACCTGGTGGTCACGATGATCGCCCTGCCGGTCTTCGTCCTGCAGGGCAACGTCGTCTGGGCCCCGGCACTCGTCCTCGCTGCCGGCTTCATGATCGGCGGATGGTTCGGCGCCAAGCTCGCGGTCAAGGGTGGCGAGCAACTGGTTCGCGTGTTCATGATCGTGTCGGCGCTCTACCTGGCGGGGCGACTCATCGGCGTGTGGTGACGCTCACCGGGCGTCGGCGATGCCCGAGGACGACGGACCATCACGTACTGTTCGCCCTGAGCCACCCGACCACCGGAATCGAAGCCCCCACTGCTGCCGTGTCGTAACATTTCGGCAACATCGGTGTGCGTACGATGAACCGACTGGTCTGACCATCAGGCCGATACAGGGAGAGGACCGAGCCGATGCTCACCACACAGGACACACCGACCTCGACGAGTCGGCGGCGCATGCGACGTTCCATGGCGGGGCTCGCGGCCCTGTCCGTCGTCATCGCCGCCTGCGGCAGCGACGACGACGCCGCCGACTCCGATCCGGCGCCTTCGGCGACCGACACCGTCACCACGGCGACCGACGCTGCACCCGGCGACACGGTCACCGAGCCCGTCGGCACGGGGGCGCCGGACGACGAATCGCCCGACGCCGAACCGGCGATCTCCGAGGAACGGTGCGCTGCGAACCGTGAGGCCGGCACCGTCACGTGGGTCACCGCGTTCGACTACGCCGCCGCTGCCGGCATCGCCGAACTGATCGTTGCCGACGCCAACGGCTACTTCGAGGAACTGTGCATCGACGTCGAGATCCAATCGGGCTTCGCACCGTCGAACGGGGCACTCGTGATCGAAGGCCAGGCCCAGATGGGCATGGCCGGCTCGTTCAGCGAACTGGTCGCGAACAACACCGCCGGTGACGGGGACCTCGTGGCCCTCCTGCACTGGGGACGCACCGCGATCGAGGAGATGGTCATCCCGGCGGGCTCCGAGGTGGCCACGTTCGCCGACCTGTGCGGCACGACCGTCGGGATCAAGGGAGACCTGCCGTACTCGCTGCAGGCAGCGGTCGCCCTGTCGGGAATCGAGCGCAGCTGCTTCGACGAGGTGTTGCTCGACGGGTTCGACCCGGTGCAGCACCTCGAGCTCGGCCTCGACGCGCTGCCCGTGTACAAGTCGAACGAACCGGCTCAGCTCGACGCCGCAGGCGTCGAGTACACCACCCTCGACCCGCTCGACTTCGACGTGCCGGCCAGCTTCGGCATCGCCTTCACCACCCAGTCGTTCATCGACGAGCACCCCGACACCGTGCAGGACATCGTGCGCGCGCTGGTCAAGGGCTACGAGGACGCCGCCGCCGACCCACAGGCGACCGTCGACGCGGCGTTCGAGCTGATCAACACCGCCGGCAACCCGAACTTCCTCGCCGTCGAGTCGGAACTCAACCGCTGGACAGTGGAGTCCGGACTCATCGCGGAGCTCGCGCCCGACGGTGTCGGAGTCGGCACGCCGGATCTCGAACTGCTGGGTGCCGAGATCGATGCGATGGTCGAAGCCGGAGTGTTCACCGAAGCGCCCGACTGGATGTCGATGGTCGACACGTCGATCGTTGAGTCCGTGTACGACGGCACGACGTTGATCTACCCGAGCTGAACCCGGCCGGTCGAGCAGGATACGAAGAACCAGGAGCGCATGTCCGATGTTCACCGGGATCGTCCAGGAGCTGTGTGAGGTCGTCGGGGTCGAGGATCGAGACGGCGTTCGTCGTCTCGTCGTCGACCTCGGCGATCACGCCGACGGCCTCCAGACGGGGGCCAGCGTGGCGAACAACGGTGCCTGCCTCACGGCGTCGGAGATCGACGGCGGACTCGTCTGTTTCGACGTGATCTCCGAGACGGTGCAGTTGACCAACCTGCGCCACGTCGAGGTCGGGCATCGGGTGAACATCGAACGCAGCCTCAAGTTCGGCGACGAACTGGGCGGCCACATCCTCTCGGGGCACGTCTCGGGCACGATGACGGTGTCGCGCATCGACGCCGACGGCGCGAACCGCACGATGTGGTTCTCGGTCGACCCCGACCACATGCCGTACCTGATGTGGAAGGGCTGGATCGCCGTCGACGGTGCCAGCCTCACGATTTCGCGTGTCGACCGGGCGACGAACCAGGTGGCGGTCAGCCTCATCCCAGAAACGCTCGAGCGGACCACGCTCGGCGGGTTCGAGGTGGGTTCGGTCGCGAACCTCGAAGTCGACGCGCAGACCCAGACCATCGTGAACACGGTGCGCGAGACGTTGAAGGACCCGAACATGCGCGAGTTGCTGCAGCAGGGATGACGCACGCCGATCCAGACGACCGCGTCGCCCGTCGGGCGATCGTCACCGGCGCCGCTCGTGGAATCGGCCTCGCGCTCGCACGCCGACTCGTGACGGAGCGGTACGACACGACCCTGGTCGACGTCGACCCGGCCGTGGAGTCGGTGGCGTCGGAACTCGGGGCTCGATCCGCGGTGATCGATCTCACTGCTCCCGACGCCTCGCAGCGCATGCGTGCCCTCGTCGACGACGCTCCGTGCTGGTTGCTCGTGAACAACGCAGGGATCTTCGACACGACACCGCTGCTCGACGTGTGTCTGGCCGACTGGGACCGCCTCCAGACCGTCAACACCCGCTCGATGGTCACGACCATGCAGGCGGTGGTCCCGTCGATGATCGAGGCGGGCGGAGGTCGGGTCGTGAACATGGCGTCGATGGCCGCGAAGCTCGGGACACCGGGCGAAGCGGCGTATGCCGTGTCGAAGGCCGGAGTCGTGGCCCTCGGTCGGATCGCCGCTCAGGAGTTCGGGCCTCACGGGGTCACGGTGAACTCGATCTGTCCGGGCTACGTGCTGACCGACATGGGCGCCGACACGCGCAACGACGAACAGGTCGCGAGTTGGACGGCGATGAGCCCGCTGGGTCGACTCGCCGACGTGGACGACATCGCGTCGTTGGTCGCGTACCTCGCGTCCGATGGGGCGTCGTACATCACGGGGCAGGCGCTGAACGTGACGGGAGGGATGTGCACGAGCTGATCGATCCCGACGCGGTCGCCAAGACCCAGCAGGGGATCCACTTCCAGGGTGTGTCCAAGTGGTTCCGTCGCAAGGGCCAGTTGACCCACGCGCTCTCACGCATCGACCTCGACATCGAGCCGGGCTCGTTCGTCAGCCTGATCGGGCCGTCCGGGTGCGGCAAGTCGACGTTGCTGCGACTCGCGGGCGGACTGATCGAAGCCGACCGGGGCACGGTCGTCGTCCAGGGCGAGACCCCCGCACAGGCGCTGGCGCGGAAGCACTACGCCTTCGTCCCCCAGCAGCCGGCGTTGATGCCGTGGCGCACCGTTCGACGCAACGTCGCACTCCTCGGCGAGACCAACAGGAAGGCGCGCATGACGGGCGTGTCGAAGGAGGCCCAGCTCGAACTGATCGAGCAGATGGGGCTCACCCCGTTCCTCGACGCCTACCCGCGTGAGCTGAGCGGTGGCATGCAACAGCGCGTCAGCATCGCCCGGGCGTTCGCCCTCGGCGCACCCTTGATGCTGATGGACGAACCGTTCTCCGCCCTCGACGAGATCACACGCGCCGACATGCGGTACCAGTTGCTCGCGCTGTGGGAGCGCGTCGGCTGCACGGTCGTGTTCGTCACCCACTCGATCCCCGAGGCCGTGATCCTGTCCGACCGGGTGGTGGTGCTCGGGGCCCGCCCGGGGCGCATCACCGACGTGATCGACGTCGGCCTCGCCCGCCCGCGCTCCGACGCGCAGGAGGACTCCGACGAGTTCCACGCCGGCGTGGCGGCGGTTCGCCGGGCGCTCAAGGCAGGATGGGACTGAGATGACCCAGATCCACGACGCCGCTGCGTCGGCCGCCGATGCGATCCTCGACCCGCGTGACGGTGACGCCGGCGACGACCTGCCGCCGCCCGAGGATCGCCATCGTGTCCGCACGGCACTGCTCACCGTTGCCCCCGTACTCGGACTCGCGTCGGTGTTCCTCGGTTGGGAGGCGTACGTGCGGATCATGGATCTGCGCCCTCTCACGCTCCCACGACCGTCGAACATCTTCATCCACGTGTTCGACAATCCCGGCTTCTACTGGGAGAACGGGATCGTCACCCTGAAGGAGGCGGCCGCCGGTTTCGTGATCGCATTCGTCGCCGCGGTCGTCGTCGCCAGCGTCATGGCGCACTCGCGGCTGATGGAACGCGCCGGTCTGCCCGTGATCGTGTTGATCCAGTCCACGCCGATCGCCGTGCTCGTCCCGGTGTTCCTGCTCTGGTTCGGCTTCTCGCCGTGGCCGAAAGTGCTCACCGCTGCGCTGTTCGCGTGGGTGCCGTTCGTCGCCAACGCCCTCACCGGGCTGCGCGCGGTCGATCCCGACACGCACGAACTGCTCCGCTCGACCAGTGCGAGTTCGTGGGAGATCTTCTGGCGGCTGCGCGTGCCGCACGCGCTGCCGTACCTGTTCTCCGCGGCCCGCATCTGCATCGGGCTCGCGCTCGTCGGCGCCGTGATCGGTGAGTTCTTCAACTCCAGCGAAGGTCTCGGCAACGCCGCCCGCGTCGGCCAGTCCCAGCCCGCACTGAACGAACAGCTGTGGGGCAGCGTGTTCGTGCTCGCGTTCATCGGTGTCGTCGCCGTGTTGATCCTCGCGGCCATCGAGCGGCGCGCCCTGCGCTGGCACCCGTCCCAGTCCCTCGTGTGACGGAGACGTGATGGAGACACCGCCTGTGATGACCACACCGGTCGGAATGGAGTTCTGATGGAGTACCGCACACTCGGACGAACCGGCGTCAGCGTGTCACGCTTCGGGCTGGGCACGATGGTGCTGGGCGCGTGGGGCAACACCGACCGCAGCGCCTGCGATCGCATCGTGAACCGTGCGCTCGACGCCGGCATCAACCTCGTCGACACCGCCGACGTCTACGCCTTCGGGGAGAGCGAGGAGATCGTCGGGGCAGCGATCGCCGCGCGACGCGACGACGTCGTCCTCGCGACCAAGTTCCACAATCCGATGGGCGACGACCCGAATCGACGGGGCAACTCGCGGCGCTGGATCAACACCGCCGTCGACGACAGTCTGCGTCGACTTCGGACCGACCGGATCGACCTCTACCAGATGCATCGACCCGACCCGAGCACCGACATCGCCGAGACCATCGATGCGCTCACCGACCTCGTGCGTGCCGGGAAGATCCTGGCGTGGGGAACCTCGACGTTTCCCGCAGCCGACATCGTCGAGACGTGCTGGGCAGCCGAGCGTCGTGGAGTCGCCCTCCCCCACTCGGAGCAGCCGCCGTACTCCATCCTGTGTCGCGGCATCGAGCGTGACGTGCTCCCGACCTGTCGCCGGCACGGGATCGGCACCATCGTGTGGTCGCCGCTGTCGGGTGGTTGGTTGACGGGCAAGTACCGACGGGGCGAGAGCGCACCGGAGTCGTCGCGGGCCGCCACGAACCCCGACCACTTCGACGGCGGGAACGACGACAAGTTCGACGCCGTGGAACGGCTCGCTCCGATCGCCTTCGAGGCCGGGCTGTCGATGACGCAACTCGCACTCGCGTGGGCGGTGGAACATCCGGCGGTCACCAGTGCGCTCATCGGGCCGCGCACCGAGGAGCAGCTGGAGGACCTGTTGACCGCCTCCGACGTGTCGTTGACGAGCGACGTCCTCGATGCCATCGACGAGGTGGTCACGCCGGGAATCGACCTGAATCCGGCCGACACGGGTTGGGTGTCGCCTGGGCTCGACACCGCAGCACGACGCCGCTGACGGACTTGCGAACACCGAGCCGGATCGTCGGATCCGGAGAACCCGGCGACGGTCCTCCGCTCGGCACGCAGTCGTGACGAACCGGAAACATCCGGTTCACAGAGTGGTCTTATGGTCAGACCACCATGAGCTCGAGACTGATCGCCACACCCGACACGTGCTTCTGGGGGTACCTGGATGCATCGGAGCAACCGGTCATGAGCGTGGCCCCTGGCGAGACCGTCACGATCGAGGCGATCACGCACCACTCCGGCGATGCGCCGGACCTGCTGATGGACGACGGGATCCGGGCGATCTGGGACGGCATCGCCCCCGAGACCCGGGCCCCCGGCGTCCACATCATGACCGGCCCGATCGAGGTGCAGGGGGCGAGGCCCGGGGACACGCTCAGGGTCGAACTCCTGTCGATGACCCCGCGGCTGGCCTACGGGTCGAACTGCGCAGCGAACTGGGGTCTGTTCCACGAGAAGATGGGCAAGGAGCGGATCACCATCTACGAACTGCTCGACCCGGTTCTCGCCGACGCAGGCGGGCCCGGCTTTCCGGAGTTCGCGAAGCCGATCTTCGGCTTCGACTTCACCGCGATGGAGCTGTACACGCTGCCCGGTGTCATCTCCGAACCCGACGAATCGGCACGCCAGCCCTTCAGCCGTGACGTTCGCGTGCCGGTCCGCCCGCATCTCGGCGTCATGGGAGTCGCCCCCGAGGGCGGTCGCGTCAGCAGCATCCCGCCTGGGGTGTTCGGTGGCAACGTCGACAACTGGCGCTTCGGTCCGGGCTCGACCGTGCACTACCCCGTGTTCCACGAGGGGGCCGGCTTCTACGTCGGCGACCCGCACTTCGCACAAGGTGACGGCGAGATCTGCGGGACGGCGATCGAGGCGTCGCTCGACGTCACCCTCCGCCTGTCGATCGCCGACGACCTCCCGGTGCAGGCCCCGCTGCTGCGCACGGACACGCACTGGTACACGCACGGCTTCTCCGGCGGCATCGACGAAGGCGTCGGTGGGTTGGGCAACGCGATGGCCATGGCCGCCGAGCAGATGCTGAAACTGATGGTCGATCGCGGCGGCTACACGATGGACGAGGCCTACTCGCTCGCATCGGTGGCCGTGGACATGGGCGTCACCCAGGTCGTCGACGGCATCGTCGGCTGCCACGCCGGCGTCCCGCACTCGATCCTCGATCGCTGACACGACGGCGACGTCTGGGAACATCACGACGATGCACCTCTCCCCCCACGAACAGGAACGACTGCTGATCCACGTGGCCGCCGACGTCGCGCGGGCGCGCCAGGCGCGAGGGCTGAAGTTGAACCACCCCGAGGCCGTGGCGATCCTCACCGACTGGGTCCTCGAAGCAGCCCGTGACGGACGCACCGTCGTGGACCTGATGGAGGCGGGTCGTCACGTGCTGAGCAGCGACGACGTGATGGAGGGGATCCCCGAGATGATCCACGACGTGCAGGTCGAGGCGACGTTCCCCGACGGCACGAAGCTCGTCACACTTCACGATCCGATCCAGCCCCCGGTCACTGTCGACGGAGTCACCTCGTGATCCCCGGAGAGATCGCCGGGGCCGACGACCCGATCGAGATCAACGTCGGTCGGCCCGTGAAGACGCTGCGTGTCGAGAACGCCGGTGACCGGCCGATCCAGGTCGGGTCGCACTACCACTTCGCCGAAGCGAACCCGTCGCTCGAGTTCGATCGGGCTGCCGCCCACGGGCTCCGTCTCGACGTCCCCGCCGGCACCGCGATCCGCTTCGAGCCCGGGATCGCGACCGACGTCGCCCTCGTCCCGCTCGTCGGTACCCGCATCGTCCCCGGCCTCCGCGGCGAGACCGCAGGCCCCCTCGACGCATCCCCACCGGGCCATCCATCCGGTGTCAGACACCAGATGGATGGCGGAGATCAGATAGATGGCGACGCATGAGCTGGATCGAGCGTTCCCGCTATCGCAACCTGTACGGCCCGACCACGGGTGACCGCGTGCGTCTCGCCGACACGGACCTGTGGATCGAGGTCACCGAGGATCGTTCCGGGGGCGGATCGGCCGCCGGCGACGAGGTGGTGTTCGGGGGCGGCAAGGTGATCCGCGAGTCGATGGGCCAGTCCCTGCGCACCCGGGCCGAGGGTGCGCCCGACCTCGTGATCACGGGCGCGATCGTTCTCGACCACTGGGGCGTCGTGAAGGCCGACGTCGGGGTGAAGGACGGTCGCATCGTCGGCATCGGCAAGGCCGGCAACCCCGACACGATGGATGGAATCGACCCCGCGCTCGTGATCGGGCCCTCGACCGAGATCCTCGCCGGCAACGGGCGGATCCTCACCGCCGGCGCCATCGACTGCCACGTCCACCTCATCTCCCCGACGCTGCTCGACGAGGCCCTCACCGCCGGGATCACGACGATCATCGGCGGCGGCACCGGCCCCGCCGAAGGCACCAAGGCCACGACGGTGTCGGGCTCCTGGTACCTCGAGCGGATGCTCGAAGCGCTCGACCACTGGCCGATCAACGTGGCGCTGATGGGCAAGGGCAACACGGTCAACCCCGAAGCGATGTGGGAGCAACTGCGTTCGGGTGCGGCGGCGTTCAAGCTGCACGAGGACTGGGGCACCACACCGGCGACGATCGACGCATGCCTCACGGTCGCCGACGCGTCGGGCGTCCAGGTCGCGATCCACACCGACACGTTGAACGAAGCCGGGTACGTGGACTCGACGTTGGCGGCGATCGCCGGTCGGTCGATCCACACCTTCCACACCGAGGGTGCCGGCGGCGGCCACGCGCCCGACATCATGACGGTCGCGTCACACTCGAACGTGCTCCCGTCATCGACCAACCCGACGCGGCCGCACACGGTCAACACCGTCGCCGAACACCTCGACATGTTGATGGTCTGTCACCACCTCAACCCGTCGGTTCCCGAGGATCTCGCGTTCGCCGAGAGCCGGATCCGACCGTCGACGATCGCTGCGGAGGACATCCTCCACGACATGGGTGCGATCTCGATGATCGGGTCCGACAGCCAGGCGATGGGCCGCATCGGCGAGGTCGTGCTGCGCACGTGGCAGACCGCCCACGTGATGAAGCTCCGTCGTGGAGCACTCACGATCGGCTCCGACTCCGATGGCGTCGCCGACAACCTGAGAGCGCGCCGCTACGTGGCGAAGTACACGATCTGCCCGGCGGTCGCCCACGGCCTGGCCGCCGACGTCGGCTCGATCGAGGTCGGCAAGCTCGCCGACCTCGTGCTCTACGATCCCGCCTTCTTCGGCGTGCGTCCCCACGTGGTGATCAAGGGCGGGATGATCGCCTACGCGCAGATGGGCGACGCGAACGCCTCCATCCCCACACCTCAGCCGCAGCTCCCCCGGCCGATGTTCGGCGCGGCCCCCGGCGTCGCACCCGGCCTGTCGCTCGCCTGGGTGTCGCTGGCGGCACTCGACGACGGACTGCCCGACCGCTTGAACGTGCGTCGAGCGATGGTGCCCGTCTCGAACACCCGCTCCGTCGGCAAGGCGGACATGATCCTCAACGACGCCACTCCCGACATCGACATCGACGCCGACACGTTCGCCGTGCGCATCGACGGCGGCCTCGTCACCGAGCAACCCGCCGAGTCGCTTCCGATGACCCAGCGATACTTCCTCTACTGATGAACGCATCGTCTCTCCGGTCTGCGTGTCACTTCCGGTCGTCCGGACCGCCGAAAGCGTCACGCAAACGGGGGTGTGCGTGAATTCGGGGTTGATGATGCTGATCGACGGGCGGTTCCCGGCGGGCGGGCACACCAACTCGGCCGGCGTCGAGGCCGCCGTGCGGATCGGCGACGTCGTCGACGACGCCACCCTGGAGCGCTACCTGCTCGGCCGACTCGAGACCACCGGACTCGTGGACGCGGCCTTCGCCGCGCACACCTGCGCGCTCGTGGACCCGACGGAGGAGGAACTCGCCGAGATCGACGACGAACTGACGGCACGCATCCCCTCCCCGGCGCTGCGCGACGCGAGCCGTCGCTTCGGGCGCCAACTGATGCGGGCGGGATCGGGCATCTGGTCGTCGCCGACACTCGAAGTCCTCGCGACCTCGGACCGCGGCACGCACCAACCGGTCGTGCTCGGTGCGCTGGTCGCCGCTGCGGGAGGCACCCCCCACGATGCCGCATCGATCGCACTGCACCACCTCGGCACGGCGGTCACGACCGCCGGCGTGAGGTTGCTCGGTCTCGACCCGCTGAGCGTCGCGGCCCTCCATGCCCGGGTCGGCCGGTGGGTCGACACGTCGTGCGCCGAGGCAGATGTGTGGGCCGCCGCCCCCATGGCGGAGCTGCCGGCGACCGGCGGCTCGCTCACCGACATCCTCGCCGAGGACCATGCCGGGTGGGACGCACGACTCTTCGTCGCCTGACCGCACCACCTCGACACTCCCTCCCTCACCCACGTCCCTCCCTCCGATCTGGATCCTCGCCATGCCACCTCACGACATCCCCCACGACGACTTCCAGAACCACGCCGCACAGGTCGGGCGGCCGCACCACGGTTCGGACACACCGCCTCGACGCACCCTGCGGGTCGGCATCGGTGGGCCCGTCGGTTCGGGCAAGACCACGCTCGTCGGATCGCTGTGCGCGCTCCTGCGTGAGGACCTGTCGATGGTCGTGGTCACCAACGACATCTTCACCTCGGAGGACGCCGACGCACTACGTGCCGCCGCCGTCCTTCCGGACGACCGGATCGTTGCAGTGGAGACCGGATGCTGCCCGCACACGGCGATCCGCGACGACATCGCCGCGAACCTCGACGCCGTGGAGGAACTCGAGGCGCTCCACGGTTCGGCGGGCGACGGGGTGGACCTGACACTCGTCGAGTCGGGCGGAGACAACCTGACGGCGATCTTCAGCCGTGGCCTGGTCGACGTCCAGATCTTCGTCCTCGACACCGCCGGCGGTGACGACGTCCCGCGCAAGGGCGGCCCGGGTGTGGCGATGGCCGACCTGCTCGTGATCAACAAGGTCGACCTGGCACCGTACGTGCGCGCCGACACCGACCGGATGCTCAGCGATGCTCGCGAACGACGCGCCGGCCGCCCCGTCATCCCGACGTCACTCGTCGACCAGCAGGGTGCCCGCCCGGTCGCCGACTGGGTCCTCTCCCAGATCGCCGCCCGGAACCAGCCGTGAGATCCACACGGTGTCAGACACCGGATGACGCGATGACCGGGCGTCGTCGATGAAGGGGCACGGATCGATCCGGGTCGCGTACGACGAGCGCTCGGGGCGCTCATCGCTCTCGTCGGCTGCGTCGGAGCCGCCATTCGGCATCCGCTCGTGCGCCGGCCGGATCCTGATCGCCGCGTCGGCCGCGGCGCCGGTCGGTGGCGACGAGCTCTCCTTGGACGTCGCGGTCGACGACGGTGCCTGCGCCGACGTGGGAACCGTCGCCTCCACGGTCGTCCTGCCGGGACCGACCGGTGAGCCGTCGACGATGAGCACGCGCTGCCGCGTGGGTCGAGATGCGCACCTCGACTGGATCGGTGAACCGACGGTGTCGGTCGTCGGGTCCACCCACACGGTGACCACCGCGGTGACACTCGACGCGTCGGCGACGTGTCGGATCGTCGAGGAGGTCTCGCTCGGTCGCACACGGGAGGACTCGGGTCTGCTGCGCCTCGTACTGCGCGTGGAGCGCGACGGTCGTCCGCTCGTACATCACGACGAGTCCTTCGGACCTCGCGTGCGCGGCGCCGGGAGTTCGGTCTCCGTCGGCGCTGCTCGCCACGTGCTGTCCGCGATCCTCGTCGGGGTCGGCGCCGGCCCGGCGCGGTCGTTCGTCTGCGACTCGGTGCGCGTCGCGTGGCTTCCCGTCTCCGACGATGCCGCGGTCGTGTTCGCCGTGGGCACCGACCGCCCCGGCGTCGTCGATGCCGTCTCCCGACTGGCCCCCGAGCTCACCGCGCGTCGCGACTGAACACCGAGCGGGAGCCGGGCGGAGTCAGCGTGCAGGCGACGCGCATCGATGTCGCAGGATGATCGGATCGCCCGGCGGTCGACCGGTGCTCATCCCGGATCGGTCAGCGCACCGGCGAGCGCGACGACGGCGCGATTGGCGCTCAGGGATCGACGGGTGACGAACTCGATGCGACGCTCGATCGGCAGTTCGATCCGGTCGGCGACGGCGAGGTCGTCGGGAAGGTCGGCGAGTGCCAGTTCGGGGAGCAGTGACACGGCACCACAGGTTCGGATCACGTCGAACGTGATCCGGTGGTCGTCGGTCTCCGCGATCACCTTCGGCACGAATCCGGTGTCGTGACACAGCTGACGAAGCGCGTGGCCGATGGGGCTCGTCGGCCCCGCGATCACCCACTCGGCCTCGGAGTACGCGGCGAACGTGTCGTGGAGCCGGTCGGGACGCGCGACGAGGCGGATCGGCTCGACGCGGATGGGTGTGCGTTCGAGTTGGCGCAGACCTTGGCGTAGTTGGTGGGCGTAGCCGTCGATGATCGCCGCGTCGACGGTGCGCGAGGCGACCGCTTCCAGTGCGTGTTCGGACTCTGCGTCGACGATCGTCAGATCGATCGTGGACGCCAGCCTGTCGCGCAGTGGGAGGAGGATCTCGATGATCGCGGTGGGGAACGCTGCGACCATGAGTGGCGTCGCCGTCGTGGCTGCCGTCGGGTCGACGTCGTCGAATGCGGTGCGGACGGCGTCGAGGATCTCGCCGGATCGCACTGCGAGCAGCTGGCCGGCCGACGTGAGGACGACGCCCCGGTTGGATCGCTCGACCAGTGGGGTCCGCGCTTCGCGTTCGAGCGAGGCGAGCTGCTGGGAGACGGCCGACGGCGTGTAGCCGAGTGTGCGAGCGGCACCTGCGATGGTTCCGGACGACGCAATCGCGTCGAGGATGGTGAGCCGTTCGAGCGTGGTGGGGACCATCAGCTCACCTTATGGACAGCGTCACCGATCGTCGCTTCCCAGCACGGCCTGCAACTGGCACGATCGACGGATGCCGCAGCTGTTCTCGTCGCCCCCGCCGTCGGATCGAACATGGATGAGTCCGCAGGCGGTGGCGCGCGAGGCGCAGATCCGTTCGTCGCTGGAGTCGACGGGTCTGGACGAGGTGGACCGTCGGATCTTCGATCTGATCGAGCGGAACCGCGAGATCCACGACAGGGAGTGCATCAACCTGAACCCGGCGTCGAACGTGATGAACCCGCGTGCCGAGGCCGTCCTGTCGAGTGGTCTGACGACCCGGGCCTCGCTCGGGCACCCCGGCGACAAGTACGAGATGGGCCTCGAAGCGATCGAGGAGATCGAGGTGATCGCGAACGAACTCGCTCGAGCCGTCTTCCACGCCGAGTACGCCGAACTCCGAGTCGGCTCGGGAGCACTGGCGAACCTCTATGCGTTCATGGCGACGTGCGAACCCGGTGACTCGATCGTCGTTCCCCCGGCCGAGATCGGAGGCCACGTCACCCATCGCCGGGCAGGCGCTGCGAGTCTCTACGGACTCGACATCCACGAGCACCCGATCGATCCGGCCACGTTCAGCGTCGACCTCGACGGCCTCGCCGAGCTGGTCGATCGCGTCCGACCGAAGCTGATCACGGTCGGGACGAGTCTGAACCTGCTCCCCCACCCGGTCGCCGAGATCCGCACGATCGCAGATCGCGTCGGAGCTCGCGTGCTCTTCGACGCGGCTCACGCGTGCGGGATGATCGCCGGTGGCGTGTGGCCCAACCCTCTCGACGAAGGCGCCGACCTGATGACGATGAGCACCTACAAGAGCCTGGGCGGACCGGCCGGAGGCATCGTGTTCACCAACCGGGCGGACCTGGCAGACCGACTCGACGCGATCGCCTACCCGGGCCTGACCGCCAACTTCGACGTCGCCGTCACCACGGCGTTGGCGATCACGCTGCTCGACTGGCTCGACGTCGGCGCCGACTACGCCCACGCGATGGCCGCCAACGCCGAGGCGCTCGCCGGCGCGCTGGACGACCTCGCCGTCCCGGTGCACACCGTCGGCGGCGTGCACACCCGATCACACCAACTCGTCGTCGACGCCCGCCGATGGGGTGGCGGTGGCGAGGCCGCCGTGCGGCTCCGTCGTGGCAACCTGCTGGCGAGCGCGATCGGCCTTCCCGGCGACGAGGCGGCCGGGCTGCGGTTCGGCACCCCCGAGATCACCAGGATCGGCATGACCACCACGGACATGCCCGAGCTCGCCGCCCTGATCGCCAGCGGGCTCCGCGACCCCGACGCCGTCGCCGGGCCGACCAGCGAACTGCGGCGACGCTTCGACACGGTCCACTTCGTCCGCGACCCCGACAATCCACTCCGATCGCCTGGCGTCCAGCCCGACGCTCGGCCCGGCCACGCACAAGGAGCCCAACGATGAGATCGACGATCGACACCGGCGCGAACGCCCTCACCGCCGACCAACTCGACGCGTTCGCGCACGACGGATTCGTGGTCCTCCCCGACCGGTTCGGGGCCGAGGAGGTCGAGCGGATCAACGACGCGTTCTCGCTCCTCGCCGCACAGGACTGTCCGGAGAACATCCGTGAGAAGTCGAGCGGTGTCGTGCGCACTGCGATGGGGCTCCACCTCCGTCACCCGCTGTTCGCGCAGCTGGTGAACGACGACCGGTTGCTCGCACCGGCGCGACAGATCCTCGGCGACGGCGAGATCTACGCGCAACAGGTCAAGGTGAACGCGAAACAGGCGTTCACCGGCGAGCAGTGGCAGTGGCACTACGACTTCGCCACGCACCACCACGAGGACGGCGTGCCCGAGCCGATCGCTCTCAACATCCACATCTTCCTCGACGAGGTGACCGAGTTCAACGGGCCCCTCGTGTTCGTTCCCGGATCCCACGTCGACGGCCCCGCCCCGACGTCGCTCGACACCGAGACGACCAGCTTCCCACTGTGGACGGTCGGGCCCGATGTGGTCGCACCGCTCGTCGAACGCCATGGCCTCGCATCACCGAAGGGACGAGCCGGAACGGTGCTGATCTTCGGTGACACCCTGATCCACGGATCGCCGTCCAACATGTCGCCGTGGCAGCGCCGCATCTTCTCGCTGATCGTCAACCCGACCACCAACCGGCAGCGAACGGATCGACGTCCCGATCACCTCCACCACCGGGACACGACTCCACTCGGTGAGGTCGGCGGCGAGTACTGAGCCGCGCTGCCTCGAATCGGCTGCCGCGTCAGGCGCCCAGTCGGGCGTCGCGAACCAGACGGCGGTGGCGCTCGGCGGCTTCGATCGCCAGAGCCGGGCGATCCACGAGGGTCGGCTCGCCGTCCACCACGACCATCCGACCCGATGCCATCACGTGAGCCACGCTGCGCCCGTCGCTGGCCCACACCAGTTGCAGCACGGGGTCGGGCGACAGCGGCACCCACTCCGGTCGGGTGGTGTCGACGAGGACGATGTCGGCCCGCTTGCCCACTGCGAGCGAACCGATCTCGTCACCCATGCCGAGGGCGTGCGCCGCGCCGAGCGTGGCGTGGTGCAGCGCGGCGTGCGCTCCGAACACGGTCGGGTCCATCGCCATGTCCTTGGCGAGCCCGGCAGCGAGGGCCGCGGCGCCCAGGACGTCGATGGCATCCCCGGCGTTCTCGGCGTCGCATCCGATGGCCACCCGCCCGCCCTGCCGGATGAACTCGATGTGGCGACCCGCACGGGTGACACCCTGGCCGAGACGGAGGTACGCCCACGGGCAGTAGGCGATCGCCGTGTCGGTCGCGAGCAACCGCTCCAGTTCGTCGTCGCCGAGATGGACTCCATGACCGATCAGGACGTGCGGACCCAGCGCACCGAGGTCGTCGAGATGCACCGCCGGGCGCTTGCCGGTCCGATCGAGGTAGCTGGTCGTGTCGCTGTCGGACGGTGACAGGTGGAACGTGATCCCGCAGCCGACCTCGCGGGCCAGGTCGCTCGCGGCGACCACCAACTCGTCACTCATCAGGTCGTGACCGACGAGCGTGACCCATCCGCGGACGCGCGGATGGTCGACGGTGAGGCGCTGCACCTCACGCTGACGGTCGAGGACCTCGCTCACCGATCCGGCCCACGGCTCACCTGCGACGTCCCAGCCCCACGAGCCGAGCGTGCCGCCCACTCCGACGGCGTCGAAGCCGGCGAGCACCCGTTCGGGATGTGCGACGGTGCCCGCCTCGACCGTGAAGGTGACACCGTTGCACACCGATTCGACGAGGGAGAGCGTCGCGGAGAGTTGGTCGTCGCCGCCGGTGTGCGCGGCATGTGCGGGGACCGCCCATTCGAAGATCGATCGACCGGGCTCCAGGTCGTCGGGGATCATCGAGCGGATGATCCGGTCGCCGGTGAGGTGTTGGTGCGCGTTGATCAGGCCGGGCAGCGCGAGGTGCCCCGGTCCGCCGACGATCTGCGCCTGCGGGTGGGCGGCTCGCAGTGCACCGGCAGGTCCGACGGCCACGATCCGGTCGCCCGACACCGCGATCGCACCGTCGACCAGAGGCTCGGCACCCGGCTCCATCGTCAACACCGTGTCGGCCAGCAGGATCGTGTCGACCGGGGCGTCCGTGCCGGCCGGCATGGAGCCGGCGCTCCCCTCGACCATCGGATCGGGGCCGTTGTCCGCAGGGTTCGCGCTCATGCCGTTATGGTAAGACCATCAGACCAGAAGGGTTGCGTCGATCGCCGGACACCGACGACCACGACGGCCCGACCAGCGCGCACAGCAGGAGCCCACGACACATGCTGATCGACAACGAAGCACTGCTCGACCACTGGTACGTGGTCGCCGAGACCACCGACGTCACCGATGCACCGCTGGGCGTCACGCTGCTCGGTCGCGACCTCGTCGTGTGGCGATCGACCTCGGGTGACATCGTCGCCGCGCCGGACCGCTGCCCGCATCGCGAGGCTCCGCTCAGCCAGGGGACCGTTCACGACGGGTGCGTGGTGTGCCCGTACCACGGGTGGGCGTTCGGCGACCAGGGTCGCTGTGTGGAGGTCCCCTCCTCCGGTGCCGGCCGACCGGTGCCGCCCGCTGCGCACCTCGCCACCGTCCGGGCGACCGAGCGGTACGGCCTGGTGTGGCTGTGCCTCGGCGAGCCGAGCAGCGACATCCCGTTCATGGCCGCCGAGGACGACGACGCCTACCGCCGGATCAACACCGGCGTCGACGTGTGGGCCACGTCGGCGACGCGGATGACCGACAACTTCCTCGACATCTCGCACTTCCCGTACGTCCACATCGGCACGTTCGGCATCGCGCAGAACACCGACGTCCCCAAGATCGAGATGGAACAACTCGACGACGACTTCTTCGGCTACGCGTACGAGGTCGACGTCCGCAACGACGAGGGGGCCGCCGCGTCGGGTCTCGACGACGCCGTGATCACCCGCAGGATGAGCACCGGGTTCCACCTGCCGTTCACCGTGCGCAGCACGATCCACTACGAGACCGGCCTCGACCACCTGATCCTGCTGTGCTCCACGCCCGTCGACGACACGACGTCGTACTTCACGTTCGTCATCTGGCGCAACGACGACTTCACCGTGCCCGCCGAGGAGGTGATCGTGTTCGACCGTGCGATCGGCGCCGAGGACAAGCTGATGCTCGAGAAGGTCAAGGGTGTGCTGCCGCTCGATCAACGCGCGACGGTCAGCGTGCAGTCCGACAGGCCGTCGGTCGAATGGCGCCGCCGATTCGCCGACCTCCTCGCCTGACGGCTCGACACCGACCCGCCCGGATGGCCGTGACACGACTCGTCACGTCACGGTGATCTTGACGGCGCAGTCGGTCCCCGAACCCTTGCCGACGACCTTGGCGAGCTTGCCCCACAGCGTGATCAACCGGTACTGGATTCCGTACTTCTTCTTCACGAACGCCACGCAGGCGGCGAACTCCTGAGGATCCGTCACGATCACGGCCGTGCCGGACACGACGTCGGAGCCGGGGGTCACCTCGCCCTTGGCATTGCTCGGCTGCAACGTGACGCGCGGGTCGTTGCCGATGCGCTTCACCTTGTGGCTCGACGACGCCGTGGTGAAGCCGATCGTGCCGTCGCCGAAGTCGGCGATCCACACCGGGAGCGACTTGGGCGTGCCGTCCTTGCGGTACGTGGTGAGGCTGACGTACTTCTCGTCGGTGATGGACATGGCCCCAGTGTGTCACGCGGCCCACGGCCCTGTGACCGAACGGATTCGCGCCGTAACCTGAACCGATGAGCATCGCAACGGCTCCCGTCGCACTCCCCCAGGCCAACGAACCCTGTTGGTGTGGCAGCGGACGCAAGTACAAGCGCTGCCACAAGAAGCTCGAAGGCCGAGTGCTGCCCGGCGAGGTCACGCCGATGCGCACGGTGCCCGACCACATCGCCCGCCCGCCGTACGCCGACACCGGTGAGTACGAACCGTGGGACGAGCCGATGGTCAAGTCGCCCGACGTGATCGAACGGATGCGGCGCTCCGGCAAGGTCGCCTCGACCGTGCTGCGTGAAGCGGGCGAGATGGTCGCTCCGGGTGTCACCACCGAGGAGATCGACCTCTTCATCCACGAACGGTTCATCGAGCTCGGTGCCTATCCGTCCACGGTCAACTACCACGGCTACCCCAAGGCGTCCTGCACGTCCGTCAACGAGGTGATCTGCCACGGCATCCCCGATTCGCGGCCGCTGCAGGACGGCGACATCTGCAACATCGACGTCACGGGTTGGATCGGCGGCGTCCACGGCGACACCAACGCCACCTTCTTCGCAGGCGATGTCAGCCCGGAGAGCCGCCAGTTGGTGAAGGTCACCGAGGAGGCGATGTGGAAGGGGATCGAAGCGGTCAAGGCCGGCCGCCCCCTCTCCGACATCGGCCGAGCGATCGAGGAGCACGTCAAGCCCTACAGGTACGGGGTGGTCAAGGCGTTCGTCGGGCACGGAATCGGCGAGCAGTTCCATCCGCCGCCCCAGGTGCTGCACTACTACGACAGCCGCCAGGACAAGGTCATCATGCGGCCCGGCATGACGTTCACGATCGAGCCGATGATCGCGCTCGGCACGATCAACTACAAGATCTGGGACGACGACTGGACCGCGGTCACCGCCGACGGGAAGCGCACGGCCCAGTTCGAACACACGCTGATGGTCACCGACGGCGACGCCGAGGTGTTCACCGGCGGTGAGGGCGCAGCCAGCCCCGTCGCCCCCTGGCACCGCTGACCCGCTGACCGGGGTTGTCGGCAACCCCGTTCAGGTCGTGGCGGAACGATCGCCACCGCTCGGACCCGGATCCTGCGGTCCGAAGAGGGTGAACAGGGCGAAGACCGCGAACGCCGCGCCGCCGGTGATGGCCGAGGCCGTGGCGAGGCGGTCGAGCCATCCCGGCGCGTCGCTCGGGATCAGCGCCGCCGTGAGCCCGTCACGTTTGATCACGCCCCACACGACGAGTTGCACGCCCACGACGAGGGCTGCCGCCTTGGCTGCGAAGCCACTCCCGCGACGCTCGGTCACGACCCCCACCGTCGCAGCCACGACGGCGATCGCAGGGAGCACCCACCACACGAACCGCGGTCCGGTCTCCGACGGCAGGCTGACGTACTGAAGCACGCCGGCGACCAGTGCCAAGAGCGCCAGCGGAACAGCTGCGACGACCCAGTGCCGCTTCGAGCGCCAGGCCCACACCGCTGCTCCGACGAGGGCGACTCCTGCCGCCGCGCCGCCGATGGCGGACGCCGGCGAGGGCTCGGGCTGCCATGTGCTGATCACGGTCACGTCGACCTCGGAACCGTCGACCACGAGTGGGATCACGCCCTCGACGATCTGATCTCCGACCTGCTTGCCTGCGGGCCGGATGGTCTGCATCCAGTGGGCACGGTGGTCGTGCCACGAGTACCGGCCACCGCTCGCGACCTCCTCCCAGTCGGGCTCCGCGTCCACGGTCGCGTTCGCAGGAGGCACTGCGCCGCCGAAGCGATCGTCGTTCGTGTACGTGCTCGGAGCGTTCCGGTTCTCGAGCACCGTGCCGTCGGCCCGGAACCACAGGTAGTCCTCGCTCTGGTAGCCGACGACGATCACGTCGGTCCCGGTCGCCACCTGCAACTGGATGAACGAGTCGCCGCCGAGGACGTTCACCTCGATTCCCGGTGTGGCGGGCTCGATGCTGCGGACCTCGCTCAGGTAGTCGGTCGGCCCGGCGGGGTCTGCGAACGCCGTGCTCGGGAGGAGCACGAGGGCGACCACCGCGACGAGCAGACCGACCCACGACGATCGTCGCCCACCGGTCCACGCACGAGGTCGACGGGCGACCCCGAGGGAGCCCGTGTCGGCTCCGCCGTGGCGTGTCTGGGCTCTGCCCGGCATCGATCAGGCCGCTTCGACGACGAGGATCAACTGGCCACTCGGGTGCACGGTGCAGACCCCTTCGAATTCCCCGGGCGACGTGAACTCCTGGTTCAACGTCTCGTTCGCTCCGACGAACCACGGACCGACGTTGTGCCCGCGGTCGTCGTCGTTGACGATGCGGATCGTCTCGCCGACCCTGGTCGAGAGTTCGGCCGGGAGGATCTCGAGTGGAGTCCCCGCATCGAGTGCCTCGCCGGCGCCGAGCGGGATCGTGTACTCGTAGGTGGCCTCGCCCGACTGCTCGGTGGGCGTGAGGCCCGGACCGTCGGCGCCGTCGGCACCGCCGCAACCCACGACACCGAGCGACACGACGGCCGCCGCCGCGAGGGCCCGGGCGAACGTCACGCCGATTCCCGCTCGAGCAGGATGTCGAGGTCGTTCGCGATGTCGCTCGGCGCGGCGCCGAACTGCCAGGTCAGCACCAGCTCGCCCTGGTCGTCGACGGCGTACAGGAACGGCGAATGGTCGACTTCGATCGTGCCGTCGTCGAGCGTGCGCACGTCGTAGCTCACCCCGAACGGCTCGGCAGCCTCCATCAGCAGCGCTTCGTCGCTGGTTCCCAACGCGACCGCGTCGGACACGAAACTGGTGACGTACGGCGCCAACACGTCGAGGTCGCGGCCTGGGTCGACGGTGACCATCGTGGTCTCGATCAAGTCGGTGATGCCCGGCTCGTCCCGTTCGAGTCGGTTCAGAGCAGCTCCGAGATCCGACAACGTGGTGGGGCACACGTCCGGGCAGTTGGTGAACCCGAAGTACACCACTTCGATGCCGCCCGGCTCGGCGCGGAACTCGACCTCGGTGCCGGGCTCCGTCAGCGACGGCAGCGCAGTCCCACCGACCGCGGGCGCCGGTGAACGCACGATGCCCGACAGACCCGACCCGTCGGAATCGGAGGGGGCAGCGTCGTCCGGCGTCGCGTCGGGCGAGCCGGCTCCGGCATCGTCGTCGGACGCGGTCGAGTCGCTCGATCCACCACAGGCGGCAAGTGTGATCGCAGCGACCGAGGCGATCGCGACGAGACGGCCGCGTCTCGGTGCGGACCACCGGGACCGATCATGCTTCATCGGTCGTCAACTCCTTGATGTAGGCCACCACGTCGGCCGCTTCGGCCTCACTCACGCCGTTGACCGGCATCGCGAGCGTGTACCCGGCCACCTCCTCCACCGACGGTTCGAGGATCGATCGGAGCAGGTAGGCGTCGTCGGCGACCACGGTCGTGCCGTCCTTCAGTTCGCGTTCGCTACCCGCCAGATCGATCCATGTCGGCCCGACACCGCCCTGTCCGGCCGCGCCGTGACACGACGCGCACCCGTTGGCCATGGTCACCGTCTTGCCACGCTGAGCGAGTTCGGACAGGCCACTGTCGTCGCCACCGCCGCACGCCGCGAGCCCGACGACGAGCGCGACCACCGACGCTCCGAGTGCGAATCGACCTCGCGTTCGGTGGC
Source organism: Ilumatobacter sp. (assembly GCF_039969435.1). Taxonomy (GTDB): domain Bacteria; phylum Actinomycetota; class Acidimicrobiia; order Acidimicrobiales; family Ilumatobacteraceae; genus Ilumatobacter_A. Next base: position 205,789 of record NZ_JBDVNU010000017.1, on the reverse strand, counting down.
CTGAGGGCGTGGGCATCCTTCTCTTCACCTTCTTCAGGTCGTGCGACGGGGGCCGTCGGTTCCCGTGGACCGCTCGTCGTCCGCCGTGTCGTCGGTCATCATCTCGACCAGGTCCATCCGCGCACGAGCGACCCGCGACCGGATCGTGCCCACCGGACAGTCGAGCACCTCGGCGGCCTCGTCGTAGTGCATGCCGAGGACCTGGGTGAGGACGAAGGCGGCACGTCGATCGTCGCTCAGCGCTTCGAGCACGTCGTCGAGAGCGACTCGGTCGGCTGCGTCGATCGAGGTCAGGGTGCCGACACCGTCGCCGGCGACGGCGTCGTCGAAGACGGCGGCGTCGCGTCGACGTCGGCGCTGCGCACGACGGGCGTGATCGACGCACACACGCCGGGCGATCGTGAGCAACCACCCACGAGCCGGACCCTCGGCTCGGTAGCGATGCAAGGAACGGACAGCCCGTTCGTAGACCTCCTGGGCCAGGTCGTCGGCATCTCGGGCGTCGCCGAGGTAGCGGCACAGCTTCCACACGTCGCCCTGCGTCTCGGCGACGAAGCGTTCGAGGGCGCGACCGTCACCGTCTCGGGCGTCGATCAGCAGTCGGGTCAGATGATCCATCGCACGAACAGTGTCGCACCGGGGAACCGTTTCCCAGGGTCCGACGACCTGTTCTTCGTGGAACGTGATGAAGGGCACACCTCCGGTGACGACGCATCGATCGAGACGGTCGGTTGCGACGATGCGCGCATCCTCGTCTCGGTCGTGGCCGACGACGAAGCGACGCGCCACGAACGACGCACGCTCGACGCCCACCTCGACGGCTGCGCCGACTGTTCGTCGTTCGCCGCAGCGCTCACGGGTGCGGAACGACGCCTCCGGATGCGGCCCGCCGAGCCCGTCCCGGACCTGGTCCTGGCGGTCACCTCACGGGTGCGACCGGCGGTACTCGGTCGCGGCGGCTGGATGCGCCCCGCCCTGGCATGGGTCGCCATCGTGCTGTTCGCTCAGAACATCGTGCCCCTCGTGCTCGGTCGCACCGACGGCGCCGAGACCCACCTCGCCCGCCACCTGGGCGCGTTCGGTGTCGCGATGGCGATCGGGTTCGCGTACGTGGCGTGGCGCCCGCACCGTTCGTTCGGGATGCTGCCGTTCGCCGGCGCCCTGGTCCTGACGATGTTCGCGAGCGCCGGCTTCGACCTGATCGACGGCGACAGGTCGCCGCTCGCCGAGAGTGCCCACCTCGCCGAACTCGCCGGTCTGGCGCTGCTGTGGATGATCGCCGGATCACCCGGCTGGAACGGTTGGGGCGACATACGCGACCGCGTCGGCGACCGCCTGCACCCCGTCCGCTGATCACACCCGAAGGTCGAGTCGGTCCGTCTGGTTCTGAACCAGAAGGACCGACTCGGGCACGTTCGTCGTCAGATGTGGGCGAGGAAGGCGGCGACGTTGCGGCCGAGGTCGTCGGACTCGTAGCCGCCCTCCTGCACGATCGCCGTCGGAGTTCCGAGTCCGGTGATCTCCGTCGCCATCCGCCCGAAGTCGTCGGTGGTGAGGTGGAACGTGCCGAGCGGATCGTCCTCGAAGGTGTCGACACCGAGCGACACGACCAGCGCGTCGAGACCCCGCAATCGCTCCAACGCGACGGCCAGCGCGGCGAACCACTCGGCTCGGCCCGTACCTCTCGCCAACGCCAGGTTCAGATTCGCGCCCTCGCCGTCGCCGCTGCCACGCTCGTCGGGGAAGCCGGCGAACCACGGGAACTCCTCGACCGGGTCGGCATGGATCGACACGAACACCACGTCGTCACGCGCGTAGAAGATCTCCTGGGTGCCGTTGCCGTGGTGGTAGTCGACGTCGAGGACGCCGACCCGACCCATCCCGCGGTCCCGGAGTCGCTGCGCGGCCACGGCCGCATTGTTCACCAGGCAGTAGCCGCCGAAGCGGTCGCGGCCCGCATGATGTCCGGGAGGGCGGCACAGGCCGTACGCGGTCTCGCCGTCGTCGAGGGTCCGGTCGGCGGCAGTCGTCGCGATCGCCGCCGACGACGCGACGGCCGCCCACGTTCCCGCCACGATCGAGGTGTCGGCACTGAAACTGTGTCGACCGAGCAGGCCGACGATGTCGGCGGGTTCGCGATCGGTGAAGCCACCGGTCGGCCACATGAACCCCATCGCCGCCGTTGCGGTGTGTCCCGCTCCGACCCACCTGGCCCATGCGGTCTCCAGCAACTCGACGTACGCCGGGGTGTGGACCCGGCCGAGCAGCTCACGATCGACGGGTCCGGGCTCGACGAAGTGGTGGCCCGCAGAGCGCAGTGCAGCGGCGATCAGGTCGGCTCGTTCGGGTCGCTCGAACCCGTCGACCATCTCCCCGTTGTGCAACTCGCGATACCGATGCCCCCGGTGCTCGTCACTCGCGATGATCAACACGTCCGTTCCTCCATCGTCGTCATCCTGCCAGCACCCGCCAACCTCTGTTGTTCCGTCCGGGAGCGATCAACAGAGGTTGGCGTCTCGGACCGGGTGTGAGCGGGACCGCTCGCCGATGCGGTCGAGCGCCGAGCACCACCACGCCATCGCCGCCGCGTGTTCGTCAGCGGTGAGTCCGAACGCGGCGTCGACGAGTTCGCCGCACCGGATCACGTCCCCCGCTCGCAGCGCGTCGACGGCGTCGTCGAGGGACCCCTCGGGCCAGGCGAGTTCGGCGAGCATCGTCGGCCCGACCCGGATCGCCGTCGGCCCGAGGCCCGTTCCCCCACGCTGGTGCCACGCCCAGACCGAGGCGGCAGGGGACGTGAGAACGGCCGCCACCTGCCATGCGACCTCCGCACCGCTGGTCACGTCGAGCGGATAGGCCGCCACGACCGGCACACCGGGCAGCCACTCGCCGAGGGGGTCGCACACGGCCTCGAGGATCGAGGTCTGGTTCGCGATCAGCACCTTCGGGACGAGACGCTGCTCGGCCCACCGTGTCATCTTCTCGTCGAGAGCCGCCACGTCGATCCGCGGTGCGGTGAAACGCCGCTTCGCGAACCGCACCGACCGCTCGCCCCACAACGACCGGCCGGGATCGATCAGTCCACTCGTGATCAGTGGCGGTCCGAACAGGAAGTCGCCGACCGCCGGCACCATCCCGTAGTACTCGTCGCGGAAGTTCGCGTTCAGTCGAACGCGATCGCCCAGTCGCCCGGCCGCCGGCTCGGGATGTTCGAACACCGAGGCGAGCGCGGGAACGCCCGACCGTGCGGTCACCACGTGCGACCAGTTGCCCGTCGAGCTGGCCGCCAGGCTGGCCGCCGCTGTCGGCGAGAACTCGAAGGCGACTGCGCAGGTGACCACCTGCGCTGCGAAGTCGCGCTCGCCCGTCCACGCCGACCAGAACATCGTCGCCCGATCGTCGATGTTCCGCCGCACGTCACCGGCGTCGCGCGCCGACAGTATCGACTGTGGCAACACGTAGGCGAGCCGCCCGCCGTCGGGATCGACGAGTTCGGAGCCGAGCGCGAGGAACTCGGCGGCCGCATCCATGTACGGGCCGCCTCCCCGAACGCTCGACCCTCCTCGCGTCGTCGCTGCCGCCATCTGCGACAGGTACGGCGGGTTGCCGATGACGATGTCGAAGCCCTCGCGCGGTCGTACGTCGTCGAGACGTCCGTCCCGCAGGGCGTCGGCACGGATGACGTGGATCCCGCACGACGGGTCGATCGCGGCAACGGTGGCGGCGTCGACATCGACACCGACCAGTCGCACGTCGCCACCGTGGGCCTCCACCGCTGCGCGGACGGCGACCAGGAACCGGCCGTCGCCGCAGGCGGGGTCGATCACGTGGATCGGTCGACGTCGCCGACGCTCGACGAACTCCCCGGTCACGACGGCGGCGACCAGGGCGTCGACGAGGTGGGTGGGGGTGAACCAGGCGCCGCGTTGCTTGCGGTCGACGGTCGCGCCGGACTCCGGTCCGTCGTTCGTGATGCGCTCCCCGGTCACTGCCGAGAGGGTATGGCCGAGAAGGGATCGCGGTGGACCCCCGTCTACAGTGCGCCCCGTGACCGAGGCCGTGCAGTCCACGACGTCCACCGTCCGGGCGTTCACCGACGAGTCGCGACACCTCTCCTTCGATCGTGACGAGTGGGCCGAGTTGAGGGCCGCCACGCCGCTCACACTGCGCGAACCCGAACTCGACCGATTGCGCGGCATCAACGAACGCATCGACATGGACGAGGTGGCAGCGATCTACCTCCCACTCAGTCGGTTGCTCAACCTGTACGTGATCGCCACGCAGAACCTGCACAAGGTGTCGGCCACGTTCCTCGGAGCCAAGGCACCCAAGGTTCCGTACATCATCGGCATCGCCGGCTCGGTCGCCGTCGGCAAGAGCACCTTCGCAAGAATCCTGCAGGCGCTGCTCGCGCAGTGGCCCGACCACCCCCAGGTCGACCTCATCACCACCGACGGGTTCCTCCACCCGAACCACGTGCTCGAACACCGCGGCCTGATGCACCGCAAGGGCTTCCCCGAGTCGTACGACACCCGCCGGTTGCTCAACGTCCTGAACGAGATCAAGAGCGGTCACGCACACGTGGAAGCGCCCGTGTACAGCCACGTCGTGTACGACATCGTGGACGACGAGCGCGTCGTGATCGAGCAACCCGACATCGTCATCCTCGAGGGCCTCAACGTGCTGCAGACGGGCGAGTCGTCGACGGAGTTCGTGAGCGACTACTTCGACTTCTCGATCTACATCGACGCCGACGAGTCCGACATCGAGAACTGGTACGTCCAGCGGTTCCTCACCCTGCGCGAGTCGGTCTTCCAGAATCCGGACAGCTTCTTCTCGAACTACGCCGAGTTGACCGACGACGAAGCCATCGACACCGCCCGCAACATCTGGCGCTCGATCAACGGCATCAACCTGCGCGAGAACATCGCCCCCACCCGCGACCGGGCGTCGGCGATCCTGCGCAAACGCAAGGACCACCGCATCGACCGCGTCCAACTCCGCCGACTCTGAGGACTGCCGGGGTCGGCTGGGGTCCGACCCGAGCCGACCCTCCGTCAGTCCAGGCCGAGCCAGGCGGGGAGGTCGGCGAGCCGCTCGAGGGCGACGACGTCCTCGGTGTGGTCGTCGACCCGTTCGAGTTCCCACGTGAGGTGGTACGGGACGTGCACCGCGTGGGCACCGATCGCCATCACGGGCAGGATGTCGCTGCGCACCGAGTTGCCGACCATGCAGAACCGGTCGGGCTCCACGCCGAAGCGTGCGAGCAGCTTGGCGTAGGTCGCCGGGTCCTTCTCCAGCACGATCTCGATGTCGGTGAAGTGGTGTTCGAGACCCGACGTGGTGACCTTGCGCGTCTGGTGCACGAGGTCGCCCTTGGTGATCATCACCAGCCGGGCGTCGCGACCGACCCGGGCGAGCACTTCGGGCACGTCGGGGAGCAGGTGCACCGGTTCGACCAGCAGGGCAGCGCCGAGGTCGACGAGTTGGCGGATCACCTCGGTGGGAACTGCACCGTCGGTCATCGAGATCGCCGCCCGCACCATCGACAACGTGAACGCCTTGACGCCGTAGCCCTGCGACGCGATGTCCGTCTTCTCCGTCGCGTGCAGCGCGTCGAGCACGTCGATGCCGATCGGAGCGAACGGCGACACGAGTTCGGCGAAGCGAGCCTCGGTCTGCTGGAAGCCGTCCTCGGACTGCCACAGCGTGTCGTCGGCGTCGAACGCCACGACGTCGAAGTCGTCGATCCGCCGCCGACTCCGCCCCATCACCCACTCCTCGTCGAGCACCCGCACCACATCGAACGAGACTAGAACGAGACGACGTGGACGACCCGCTCGACGCCGGGGATGCTGACCGTCACACTGCGATCGGCATGCCTCCGCCTCCCGAGCCGAGGACCAACCGGGTGCCTTCGGCCCGGTTCTTGCAGTCCTTGCCCGCGATGTCGAACGCCTCGTTGAGCTTGGTCAGAGCCGACTTGAAGCTGCCGTCCCACTCGCCCTGGAAGGCGTCACGGGCAGGGCCGATCCACGAACTGTTGTTGAGCGGACTGTCGACGTCCGACACGATCTTGTTCACGATCTCGATCTGAGCGATCAACGTCGCTCCGATCCCGTCGAGCTCCTCGGGTGTTGCGCCGTGCGATGCTGCCATGGTGTTCTCTCCTGGGTGATGTGACGTTGCCGTCGTTGTCGGATCTGACGTCGGCTCGACCCCTCCGGGGGTGCGCCACCCACTCAGTGGGTCGCCAGGGTCGGGGAGAGGAAATCGAGTTTCGATACGGTTCTCCGATGGGATCGGATCGCCAGGCCGCCAGCTCCACCGATGAACTCGACCCGCAGATCGCTGCGGTGCGCGAACACGCCGCCGAACACCTCGAACGGGCCGTCGAGATGCGCAGGCGTCTGCACGAGTGGCCCGAGATCGGCAACGAACTCCCGCGTACCCGTGACGAGGTGCTCGCGTCGATCGAGGACCTACCACTCGACGTCTCGCTGCACTCCACCACGAGTGGCGTGACCGCACTCCTCGAAGGAACCCGGCCGGGCCCGACGATCCTGCTGCGCGGCGACATGGACGCACTGCCGATGCCGGAGGACACCGGCCTGGACTTCTCCTCGCGCGTCGAGGGCTGCATGCATGCGTGCGGCCACGACACCCACACCGCAATGCTGTCCACGGCTGCGCGCGTGCTGTCGGAGCGTCGCGACGAGATCGCCGGACGGGTCCTGTTCATGTTCCAGCCCGGCGAGGAGGGCCACCACGGTGCCAAGCACATGCTGGAGGAGGGTCTGCTCGACGTGCCGCCGATGTCGGACGGCACCGACTCGCCGGTCGAGAGCGCCTTTGCGATCCACATGACTTCGGCACTTCCGAGCGGCTGGGTGTCGACACGAGGCGGCCCGCTGATGGCGTCGGCCGACGTGTTGCGAGTGACGGTCACCGGCAAGGGAGGCCATGCGAGCGAACCGCATCGTGCGGTCGATCCCGTGCCCGTTGCGTGCGAGATCGTGATGGCTCTGCACGCGATGATCACACGCTCGATCGACCCGTTCGACCCCGCCGTGCTCACGATCGGCCAGATCCACGCAGGCACCACGAACAACGTCATCCCCGAGACGGCGTTCATCGAAGGCACGATCCGGGCGACCAGCGAGTCGACGCGTTCCAAGGTCCACGACGGCGTGAAGCGTGTCGCGGACGGGATCGCGGCGGCGCACGGCTGCGGCGCGGAAGCGGTCATCGAGTACGGATACCCGGTCACGTCGAACCACGACGAGTTCGCCGAGTTCTCCCTCGGTCTCGCCGCCGAGGTCGCAGGGTCGGGTGCCGCGGTCCGTCTGCCGCACCCGGTCATGGGCGCCGAGGACTTCAGCTACCTGCTCAACGAGGTTCCGGGTGCGATGGTGTTCCTCGGCGCCACGCCCCACGACACCCCGTTGGCGAAGGCCGCGCCCAATCACTCCAACCGGGTGTACTTCGAGGAGGCGGCGATGGGCACCGGCATCGCCCTCTACGCGGCGACCGCCCTCCGGCAGCTGTCGCCGTCGGGTCTGGTCGTCCGGTAGGACCCGACTCGCTCGAGGTCAGGCGCGGAGAACCTTCTCCATCGCCCGCCCCTTGGCGAGCTCGTCGACCAGTTTGTCCAGGTAGCGGATCTTCTGCATCAGCGGATCCTCGACGTCCTCGACACGCACACCACACACGACGCCGGTGATCGACGAGACGTTCGGGTGGAGCTCGGCTTCGGCGAAGAACGCCTCGAACGTCGTGTCCGACGCGAGGTGGTCGCGCAGTGTCGATTCGTCGTACCCCGTGAGCCAGGTGATCACCTCGTCCAGCTCTGCTCGCGTCCGCCCCTTGCGCTCGACCTTGTTCAGGTAGTGCGGGTACACCGCAGCGACGCTGGTGGTGAAGATCCGATGCATCCTCGAGATCCTACGTTCGGGCGGCGGTGCGATGATCAGGGTCGGTGGCCGAGAACCTCGGCGGCGACGGTCCAGAACGACTCCAAGACTGCGGCGTCTGCCGGGCCACCGAGCTCGGTCTGGGTGAGGAGGATCGCGATGCTGTCGTGCGAGGGCACGACGTGGGCCGATGTTCCGGTACCACCGACCCAGCCGAACCGACCGATCACGTTCCACGGGTTGCGCACCGCGATGTCGACGCCACCGCCGTACCCCCAGGACTGGCCGTCGAGGAACACGCTGTCGGTGTCGCGGATGGTCGGGTCCAGATGATCGGACGTCATCGCGGCGACCGTCTCTCGAGGGAGCACCTCGCCACCACCGTCGAGGAGCATCCGTTGGAAGGCCAACAGATCGGCTGCTGTCGACAGCAGGCCGCCGGCACCCGAGGCGAACACGGGCTCGACGGACCACTCTCCGTCCGGCCCGTCGACGATCTCGAGGGTGTCGTCGACACGTCGATACGACGTCGTCATCCGGTCGATCGATCCCGGCGGGGACGAGAAGCCGGTGTCGAACATGGCGAGCGGTCGGAGGAGCCGATCCTCGACGTGGTCGGTGAAGGGTCGCCCGCTGACCCGTGCCACGAGGACGCCCAGGATGTCGAAGGCGGTGTTGTAGGTGAACCCCTCGCCGGGCTGGTGGAGGAGCGGGACCGTCCCGAGGATCGACATCCACTCGTCGGGAGCCGGCATCGCCTGCGGTCGCGGGGGGCCCTGGTGGAGTTCGTCGATCAACCGGGTGGTGACGGGTGACGAGAAGTCGGACGGGAAGCCGTGGCCGTTCGTCGAGCGCAGCAGATCCTCGACGAGGATCGGTCGGACCGCGGAGACCGTGTCGTCGAGAGGTCCGGACACGCGTCGCATCACGCGAGGTGATGCGAGCTCGGGAAGGATGTCGTCGACCGGGTCGTCGAGACGCAGTCGACCGTCGGTCACCAGCGTCAGGACCGCGGCTGCGGTGATCGGCTTGCCCACCGAAGCGATCCGGAACAGCGATTCCTCACGCATCGGTGCCCCGCCGATCGCCTGGTCGCCGAGCACGACCACTTCGACGTCGGCACCACGTCCGACGACCGCGACGAGACCGGACACGTCGCCCGCGTCGACGTGAGGGGCGAGCGCATCGATCACGGGGCGTACGTTCACGGTCGATCACCGGGGCTGCGTCGAGCCGGACCCGACATCGGTCTGGCCGACGCCGGCGTCTCGACGGCCAGTGCAGCTTCGTACGCGGCGTGCAAGCGCTCGCTCGCTCGGGGTGCTCCGGGGTCGGGGCGTGGGACGCCGATGTGGATCTCGCGCAGTTCGTCCATCATCTCCTGCACCAGTTGCGGGCCGCCGTCGCGAAGCAGTTCGGCACGGACGCGGAGTCGACGCTCGCCTTCACGGTGAGCCAGCCCCCAGTTGCCGAGCGCGACCATGATCGGGAGCGCCTGGATGCCCGCCTCGGTCAGCGAGTACGCCGCGCGCTGGCCACGTCGGGTCTCCTCACGAGTGAGCAGGTCGGCGGCGACGAGCAGCTTGAGGCGGCCGGCGAGGATGTTCGTGGCGATGCCCTCCTCCGACCCCGCGATCAGCTCGCGGAAGTGGCGCCGCCCACCGAACATGATGTCGCGCAGCACGATCACCGCCCACGGGTCGCCCAGGACTTCGACGGCGGCGTTGATCGGGCAACCCGACCTCGGTTCTGTCGCCACGTGCTCCTCCCGTCGACCGGTTGCGCGACCGGTTGCGCGGCACCTCGACGACAGCTATCGTACGCCGAAGTGATTGCACTTCGCAACCACTCGTGCGCCACACACGTCTCGAACCGCTCGGAGCACCATGCGACTCCTTCTCACCTCGGCCGGCATCGGCAATGCGAGCATCCACGACGCGCTCGTCGGCATGCTCGACAGGCCCGTCGAGCAGTGCACTGCGCTGTGCATCCCGACCGCACAGTACGGCCACCCCCAGGTCGGCCCCGGTGTGAAGCCGTGGCAATTCGTGAGTGGGCGCGAGGACGCACAGATGACCCAGCTCGGATGGAAGTCGGTCGGGCTCCTGGAACTCACCGCACTGCCCAGCATCGACGACGAGCGTTGGATGCCGCTCGTCCACGACACCGACGTCATCCTCGCGGCCGGCGGCGACGCGCTGTATCTGGCCCACTGGATGCGCGAATCCGGCCTCGCCGACCTGCTGTCCACGATCGACGAAATCGTCTGGGTCGGCCTCAGTGCCGGGAGCATGGTGATGACCCCACGCATCGGCGAAGCGTTCATGGGCTGGCGACCACCAAGCGGCGACGACCTGGCGCTCGGCGTCGTCGACTTCGCGATCTACCCTCATCTCGATCACCCGGACCTGGCGACCAACACCATGGCCAACGCCGAGAAGTGGGCCGGCGGACTCGGCTGCGCCTCGTACGCCATCGACGACGACACCGCCATCAGCGTCGTCGACGGTGCCGTCGAGGTCGTTTCCGAAGGCACATGGCGCAGGTTCGAAGCCGGCCGGAGCAACTCGTGAGACCGCTGCGCTACTCGATCAACATCACGCTCGACGGCTGCTGCGATCACCGGGTGGGCATCGCCGATGCCGAGTCTCATGCGTACTGGGCAGCCAGCCTGGCTCGGGCCGACGCCCTCCTGTTCGGTCGGGTGACCTACGAGATGATGCAGGAAGCGTGGCGCCGGCCGCCGTCGGGAGCGTGGCCGGACTGGATGGACGAATCCGACCGCGCCTTCGCGCAGACGATCGACGACGCCAGGAAGTACGTCGTCTCGAGCACGCTGGACCGGGTCGACTGGAACGCCGAACTCGTGACGGGCGACCTGGAGACCGCCGTCCGACTCCTCAAGGACGCACCGGGCAGCGGCGTGTTCGTCGGCGGCGTGACCCTCCCGCTCGCACTCGCCGATCTGAGGTTGATCGACGAGTACGAGTTCGTCGTGCAACCCGTGATCGCCGGACACGGCCCGACGTTGTTCGCCGGACTGGTCGATCGACTCCAGCTCGAACTCGTCGACCGCCAGGAGTTCCGCTCGGGGTCGGTTGCGTTGCGCTACCGACCCGCCGACTGACGACACCGGTCGGTGCAGGTCGTCCGATCAGATGAGCCGGTCGAGGAGTGGGAAGGTCGCAAAGGGCTGGTTCCAGTCTCCGAAGTGGCCTTCATCGCGCACGACGAGCGTGCCGCCGAGTCGATCGAACATCGCCCGACCCTGGGTGGCGTCGCAGCCGTAGGGGTCGTCCGCCGAATTCACGAAGACGAAGTCCGTCGCATTGGACCTGATCCGGTTCCAGTCGTACTCCGCTCGCAGTACCGGTTCGGCTTCGTCGTTCGGTTGCGTGCAGTAGCCGGCGACCAGCACCGCCTGAGCCACCGTCACGTCCAACTGCTCGAGCACCGCGAGGATCAGTGCCGCACCGCCCGAGTGACCGACGAGAACCGTGTCCGTGTCGAAGGTGTGCGACTCGAGGACCTGCGGAAGGAAGGTGGCGATCGGCTCCTCGTTCAGCCGAGGGTACGACGGTCGCTCGACGCTCCAGCCCCGCTCGGTGAGTCGACGATCGAGCCACGGATACCAGACGGCGTCCGGGCGTCCCCCGGTGCCGTGGAAGATGATCGCTCGGCTCGCCATGGATCGATGGTAGGTCAGCCGCGGGGTCCCACGCCCGTGCACGACCGATGACGCAGCGATGACGTCGCCGTCAGATCAGCGTGCCCACCGGTCGCAGGAATTCGGCCGGCACCCACTCTCGCTCCCAGTCGTCGAAGCGAGCCGGCTCGACGTCGTCCTGGAGCAGATGGCCGATCCACAGTTCCCCACGACCGTTGCGGATCGGCGTGAGCACATCAGAGCCGCGGTTGGCGAACGTCACGACACAGCGCCGCCCGTTCGGCAGCTCGTAGATCGTCCCGACCGAACCCAACGGGCCGAACCGAACCGACGAGGGCAACGCCTCACGCTCGACCATGACAGTCGGTCCACTCCGACTCCGCAACGCTTCCGGTCACCAACGCCCGCTCCCTCGGCATCTCAGTGTCGTAGGACGACCAGGAGCGACGATCACACCGGACGCAAGGGCGGTGTCACCATCGTCGACACAGCGCTCGTGACTCACGGTCCGACGCCAGTTCCACTGCGTCCGTCCCAGTCGTCGGTCTGACGGAGTCGGAGGGTCGCCAGTTCGAAGGGGCGCAGCGTGAGCGACAGCACACCGTCGCCGACCTCGTGGCCACGCTGCGGCGTCTCCATCAGGTCACACGACCACGCCGCACCGATCCGCCGACGGGTGCGAAGCGTGATGCGGGTGCGATCTCCGATCGCTTCGTGGAGTCTCACGATCAGGTCGCCGGGCTGCGTGTGGGGTCCGTCGTCGGCGAGCTTGACGGCGTCGACCTCGACGCCGAGCATCGCTTCGCCGTCGGCACCGACGATCGCCAGGATCGGGTCGACGGGCACGCCGACACCAACGTCGGCCGAGGCTCCGAGCGACACGGTCAGCGGGCGATTCAACAGCTCGGCGGCGGCACGCACCTGACCCAGGTCGCCGTCGTGTGCCCGGATCGCCAGGCGGACCCGGTGACGACCGTGGTCGGCATCGGGGTCGGGGTACTTCGCCGCTCGGGCGAGGCTGACGCGGATCGCGCCCCCGAAGATGGAGTGTCCGTAGCGGCCGTCGTTCAGCACGGCGACACCGAACGACGGCTCGGCGACGCTGACGAACCGGTGTGCACAGACCTCGAACTTCGCAGCGTCCCAGGGTGACGACGGGTGCGTCGGCCGATGTGTGACGCCGAACTGCACGTCGCACGCGGCGGTGTCGGCACGCACGTCGATCGGGAACGCCATGGACAGCAGGTGCTCGTCGTGATGCCAGTCCACGTCCACCTCGATGTCGAGTTGACGGGACTCCGCACGCAGCTGGAACGTGGTGACCACCTCGGACGGACCGAACGAGTTCGTGACGCGGATCCGACCGACGAGCGGGCCCTCGGCGTCGATCGTGACCACCCCGCGTCCGACCGGGCGGGACGCCTCGCGGGTCCACGATTCGAGATCCCACGCGTCGTACTCGACCGGCTGGTCGCGACCGAGTTCGATCACTCCCGAGTGCTCGCCCACCGGGATCAGTTCCCGCTGCGCGGCGATGTCGATGATCGACGTCAACTCGCCGTGCTTGTTCCAGCGGACCGCGAGCCGACCGTTCGTCATCGAGCAGTCGGTCACGACGACCCGATCGGTGACGACGCGCGGCACGACCGGTGCGATGCCGAACGCGGGCACGTCGAGCGCGATCGCACACTCGCGGTCGCCGATGCGCTGCACGCGATCGGGCGCGATGTGCGTGAGCCGGTCGAGGTCGACGTTCCCGGCATCACCGGATGCTTCGACGACGACCACTCGACTGTGGTCGACGCCGGCGGGATTCGCCGCCGAGTCGCCCGTTCCGAGGCGCTCCGCGGCGAGGTGTGCATGACCTGCGAGCTCGCGCTGTGCCGAGGCGAACACCTTCTCGGCGTCGCTGTGCACCCAGGCGATCGACGAGCCCGGGAGGATGTCGTGGAACTGCTGGGTGAGCACGTCGGGCCAGATGCCGGAGATCGGCCGGGCACCGATCTTCTCCAACTCGTCGGCCGAGGGTCGCTCCCCGATGGTCGCCTCCCACAACTCCGCTTCGAACAGCGCGTGTTCGGTGCGGCGGTTGCCGACCTTGGTCCGCAACTGACTGGTGAGCGTGCCTCGGTGCGTCTCGAAGTACAGCTCGCCACGCCACACCGGCACGTCGGCGCCACGCACGACCTCACGCTCCAGCGCGGCGAAGAAGTCGTCGGTCGACCCGATCTCGAGTGTCACGTCGGGGTCGATCGCAGCGAGCCGATGCGCCCGTTCGAGCATCTCGCGCGTCGGCCCGCCACCTCCGTCGCCGTGCCCGAAGGGCATCAGGGACACGTCGCTCCACGAGTGTTCCTTGAACGATGCGATGGAGTGGGCGACCTCACCAGGCGTGATCTCGGCGTTGTAGGTGTCGACGGGCGGGAAGTGCGTGAGCACCTGCGACCCGTCGAGTCCCTCCCAATGGAACGTGTGGTGGGGGAACCGGTTCTGCTTGTTCCAGGAGAGCTTCTGCGTGACGAAGCGGTCCATGCCCCCGGCCCGGAACAACTGGGGAAGGCCGGCCGGGTAGCCGAACACGTCGGGGATCCACACCTCGCGGCACGGCGCACCGAACTTCTCGGTGAAGTACCGCTGCCCGTACACGATCTGGCGGGCGAGGCTCTCGCCCGACGGCAGGTTCATGTCGGCTTCGACCCACATACCCCCCACCGGGAGCCACTGTCCCGCCCGCACCTTGTCGACGATGCGTGCGAACAGGTCGGGGTGTCGTTCTTCGATCCATGCGTACTGTTGCGCCTGGGAACAACTGAACCGGTACGTCGGGTCGTCGTCCATCAACGCGACGGCCGAGGCGAACGTCCGGGTGCACTTGCGCACGGTTTCCCGGATCGGCCAGAGCCATGCGGTGTCGATGTGTGCGTGCCCCGTGGCGACGATCCGGTGACGTCGAGACCCACCTCCGACGGCGACCAGGTGTGGGGCGACGCAGCGACGCGCCGCCTGCACATCGGGGAACGCATCGAGTGCATCGACGATCGAGCGGCGGAGTTTCGTGCGGCGGGGGTCGGTGACGTCGAGAGCGTGCATCAGGCCCTGCGCGATGTCGAGGTCGTGGACGAGCGCCTCGGTCTCCACGTCCACGAGCACCACGTCGGCGGTGCGAAACCGGTAGATCGGGTCGGTCGAGGCGGTGTCGAGGGAACCCTGCTGCGAGGGGACGAACTGCGCGAACGTCGGATTCGATGCGGCTTCGACGAGCACGTCGACACGCGTCGAGAGTGGGTCCAGCACGAAGTTCGTGCGGCGAGGATGGATGCCCTGGAGTGGTCGGTACGAACCGTCGCCGCGCGGTTCGACGACGAGCCCTTCGGCCTGGAACCCCGCCGGGCTCCGGGTGAAGCCGAGGTCGATCACGGCTTCGATCCTGGTCGAGCGCGGTTGCTGCGACCAGTCGGCGGGGACCTCACCGGTGATCCGGAACCACGTCGTCTGCCAGGCCGCACCCCACGACGAACCGCTCTCGAACGACGAGAGCTCGTCGGGAGTCGGGCCGGCTTCGATCGTCAGCGACCGCCGGCCCTCGTGGACGTGCGGCATGATCCGCTCCCACAGTTCGCGTTCGATGCGTCGCTCGGCGAGCTTCCGGTCGTCGTGCACACCGAAACCGTAGTTGCTGATCGC
This sequence comes from Ilumatobacter sp., assembly GCF_039969435.1. Taxonomy (GTDB): domain Bacteria; phylum Actinomycetota; class Acidimicrobiia; order Acidimicrobiales; family Ilumatobacteraceae; genus Ilumatobacter_A. The sequence goes on along the minus strand of NZ_JBDVNU010000017.1, from coordinate 190,525 downwards.
GTAGTGTCCCTCCAGCCGACGACGTCGTCGGCGACGGCGACAAGGACGGACATGAAGCAACGGCACGGGCGGCGTGGTGCGGCAGCACTGACAGCATTCACCCTCATCCTCGGTGCGTGTGCCGCGGGGTCGGAGGACGGCACGGACGTCTCCGACGAGGAAGGCGTCACCGACGAGGAGTTCGTCGACGACGAGGAGTTCGTCGACGAGGAGTTCCCCGAGGACTCGGTCATCGAGGACGACTTCGGCGACGCACCCGTGGACTCCGTCATCGAGGACGGCGTCGGCGATGCGCCCGAGGAAGCGCCTCTCGACGACGGCACGGTGGACGAGGAGCCGATCGACGACGTGCCGGACGTCCCCGTACCGACCGGCGGGAGTCGCGACGACATCGACTGCCAGGCGGTGAGCGAGGACGGTGAGGGCATCTACACGTTCACCACCATCCACTACGTCGTGGACGGCGTGCTCGGTGACGTGTGCCTCGGCGAGAGCGACGACCGACTGCTCGACGCGTGGAACGTGCTCGCGACCATCACCCCCGAGGGCCAACTCGGCGACCTCGGCGTGTTCGCGGCTTTCGAGAGTGCCGAGGAGGGCGACGACGTGACGCTCGCCTTCGTGAACATCCTGGACGACGACGGCACCCAGTTCCAGATGTCGGTCAACCTCGACAGCTACGAGGCCGATCTCAACGAGGCCCAACTGACGATCGCCCACGAGTTCAGCCACGTGTTCACCGCACTGTCCACCCAGATCGACCGAACGATCGAGGCGATCGACAACTGCACGACCTACTCTCCGGGCGACGGCTGCTACCTCGACGACTCCCTGATGTATGCGTGGATCCAGGAGTTCTGGGGCGACGGCCTGATCGACGAGATCGATCCGAACGAGGAGATCACCGCCGACACCGGTCAGCTGCGGTGCGATGTGGACGCCGGCTTCTTCGGGCCGTATGCGGGCAGCTCACCGGAGGAGGACTTCGCCGAGGCGTTCAGCGCCTACGTGTTCGACCTCGAGACGTACTCCGACGGACAGCAGGCCCGCCTCGACTGGATGGCCGCACAGCCCGGCCTGGCCGAGTTCCGTGCCCGCGCCGAAGCCGCCGGCCTCACACCACTCGTCAACAACTTCGAGGAGTGCGGCCTCGGCTGACCGCCCGCGCCGACTGGCGGGTCAGGCTGACCAACATCGCGTTCACGGTGCGCGAGATCGCGCCCGACGTGTCGATCGTCGCCACCCCCAACAGTCCGGCATCGGTCGACATCCTGGAGATCGCCGGTGCCGACAGCGTCGTGCATCTCGGCGAGATCCTCGGTGCCGCCATGGCCGCACGTGCGCTCGGGCTCAGTGGCGACAGCCATGTGATCGGCGTGTGGGATCGTGGCGGATTCGAGATCGCATCCGCCGGCACGGGGCTGCGCGATCATCGTTGCTCCTGCTCGCCGGTACCGCCGAGCAGCTCGCGCACTTCGACGACCGACACGCAGTCGATTCGCCGACCGCGCCGACGGCCGTCATCATCGGAGGCGGACGAGTGGGCCGAGCGATCGGCACCGCACTCTCCGGTGAGGGCGTCGAGTACGCCATCGTCGAACAACCCGCCGAACGGAAACGTGACGGCGTCCGCTACGTGATCGGCGACGCCGCAGACCGAGACGTGCTCACCGGGGCCGACATCGACCACGCCGACGCCGTGTCGATCACCACCCGCGACGACAACGTCAACGTCTACCTCACCCGCTACTGCCGGGGCTGCGTCCCGATGTCCGGATCGTGTCGAGATCCCGACTCGACCGCAACGTGTCGACCCTCTGTCGGGCGGGAGCCGACTCGGTGCTGTCGTACGCGGCGACTGGATCGACGGCGATCTGGAATCACTTCCGAGGCGACGAGACGCTGCTCGTCGCGCACGGACGGCACGTGTTCCGCTCACCGATCCCCCGCGAGCTCGTCGGACAGACGCTCGCCGAGTCGCACGTCAGCCGGCGGACGAACTGCAACGTGGTCGCGGTCGACTCGGGCAACGGAATCCACTCGAATCCGGATCCTCACGTGCCGCTCCCGGCGGACTGCGAACTCCTGCTCGTGGCCACCGACGACGCCAAGGCCCGGTTCTCCGAGGTGTTCCGACACGCCCGCCAGCGGCCGCTGCTCCCGCGCCTCGGGCGCTGAGGACTCGGCCGGTCGGAACACACTCACCGGCGGTGACGCCCATCCGGGATGGACGTCACCGGGACGAGGTCAGCGGACTCGGACGTGGGTGGCTTCGGGGCCCTTCTTGCCCTGGCCGACCGCGTAGGACACGCGTGCGTTCTCGTCGAGGGTCTTGAAGCCCTCGCTCTCGATGCTCGAGAAGTGGACGAACAGTTCGTCGCGCCCCGAATCGCGCACGATGAATCCGTACCCGCGGCTGGCGTTGAAGAACTTGACCGTGCCCACTTCGTGACCCGTCGGGATGGGCGCGTTGCTCTCGGGCTGCTGCTTGCGCTGAGGCGCTTCGGGCCCATCGTGGTCGGCCGAATCTCGGCGGCGGTTCTCACTCTTGCGCTCGCGAGGAGCGGGGCGGTCGTCGGCCGAGTCGGTTCGCGTCGAGCGGACCGGGGTCTCCACAACGTCGCCCCTGGCTGCGGCCTCGGTCTCGAGGAGGAGCAACGTGACTTCGAGGTCGTCGAGGTCGGGGTCGGTCACGTCGACCTGGATGCCGACTTCCTTCTGCAGCTTCTTGACCTCTTTGTGCATGTTGCGCTCGACGAAGGACACGACGATGCCGGACGCTCCGGCTCGGGCGGTGCGACCCGAGCGGTGGTGGTAGGTGGCGCCGTCTGCCGGCGGGTCGTAGTGGATGACGGCGTTGACGCCGTTGACGTGGATGCCGCGAGCGGCGACGTCGGTGGCGATCAGTGCGCTGGCCTTGCCCTGCTTGAAGGCATCCAGCGCCCGGTCGCGCTGGTTCTGGCTGCGACCACCGTGGATCGGCTGCGCCGACACACCGAGCTTGAGGAGTTGCTTCGAGAGGCGGTCGGCGCCGTGACGGGTACGGGTGAACACGATCGTCGACCCGCAGCTCTCGATCACACCGGCCGTGTTGTCGTTGCGGTCGGCGCGGTCCATCTGCCAGAAGACGTGGTGGGCGGCGTGGATGTCGGGTCCCTTGGGGCCGACCTCGTGACGCACCGGATCGTGCTGGAAGTCCTTGATCAGCTTGGCGACGGGGCCGTCGAGCGTGGCCGAGAACAGCATCACCTGTCGGTCGGGCGAGGTCTGTCCGACGATGCGGCGAACGGCGGGCAGGAAGCCCATGTCGGCCATCTGGTCGGCCTCGTCGATGACGACCTGGGTGACGTCACGCAGGTCGATCGCACCCATCTGCATCAGGTCCTCGAGCCGGCCGGGGCACGCCACGACGAGCTCGGTGCCCTTGTTGAGGGCGTTCTTCTGATTGCCGTACCCGACGCCGCCGTAGATCGACGTGGCGTAGAAGCGCATCGCCTTCGTGAACGGCGTGAGCTCGGCCATGATCTGCTCGGCCAGCTCTCGGGTGGGGGCCAGCACGAGTGCCACGGGGCGCTTCGGCTTGGCCTTCGTGAGGCCGGCCACGATCGGGAGTCCGAAGCCGAGGGTCTTGCCGGACCCGGTCGGGGCGCGACCGGCGACGTCGCGTCCGTCGAGCGCATCGGGGATGACCGCAGCCTGGATGGCGAACGGTGCCGTCATGCCACGCGCTTCGAGTGCGTCGACGATCGCCTCGGGGAGGCCGAGATCGGCGAAGGAGACGGTGGAGGGGGCGTCGGAGGACACCGGGGCGTCCTCGGTGAGGGTGCTCATGGGGGGACTTCTTTCGGTTCTGCTTCACGTACAGCGCTACGGCCGGAGCAGAGATCCCGAACAGCGCCCACCGACCAGAACGGCCAGCGAAAACATCACGGTACCGAGCGTTCCGACATCTCGCGTGTCGCCCCCGTCACCCCTGGCCCCCCATCACCCCTGGCCCCCGTCACCCCTGGATGGGGGCGGTGTCGCCGGGGTGGAGCATGTCCATGATCGGGTCGATGTTCGGACCGCGGCGGAGGTGATGGCCGCCGTCGACGCTGATGCAGGTGCCGGTGATCCACGAACTCTCGGGACCGGCGAGGAACCGGACGAGGCTCGCGACGTCGCCGGTGGTCCCTTCACGGCCGAGCGGCATCTGGGCCCGGTAGTCGTCGACGATCGCGGGAATCGACATCATGCCGGCGGTGGCGTCGGTGGGGACCAGCCCGGGTCGCACGGCATTCGCACGCACACCCGACGGGCCGAGCTCGTCGGCGACCTGCCTGACCAACATCTCGAGCCCCGCCTTCGACACCGTGTAGGGCGTCATGAACCGGTGGGTCTCGACGGCGGCGATCGAGGACACGGCGACCATCGATCCGCCACCGGCCGCCACCATCGGTGCCGCCGCTTCGCGCATCGTCAGGAACGCGCCGGTGAGATTCGTCGCCAGCACCGCGTTCCAGTCGTCGAGCGTGGTCCGGTGGAACGGCGACGCGGACCCGAAGCCGGCGTTGACCACGACGATCTTCAGGGCACCCATCCCGGAAGCGACCGCCACCGCTGCGGCGACCGAGGACTCGTCGGTCACGTCGCACGCGACGGTCTCGATCGTGGCGTGGGCACGGCGCGTTCGCAGGTCGGTCGCTGCAGCCTCGAGGCGACCCACGTCGCGCCCGGCCAGCACCACCGAGGCCCCGTCGGCCGCGAGCGCATCGGCGCATTCGAGCCCGATCCCGGACCCGCCTCCGGTGACGAGGGCGACGTGATCATCGAGGCGTGCCATCCCGTGAGTGTGTCGAACGACGGCCCGTGTCGACGACCCGGATCGCCGCCCTCGGCGGAGGCGTCATCCCTGCACGGGCACTCGTTCGACGTGCTTCGCCGCGACGGCGTCCGGTTTGCGACGATGGGTGCGTGAACCCCCTCGACGATCCCCCGACGAACGCGACCCATGACCGACGTGCACCACTGAGCGGGATCCTGGTGCTCGACCTCACCCGGGTGCTCTCGGGCCCGCACTGCGGGCGGATGCTGTCCGACCTCGGCGCCGACGTGATCAAGGTCGAACCGCCCGCTGGAGACCTGACGCGTTTCTCGGCACCGCGCCGCAACGGGGTCGCGTCCTACTTCGCCCAGCAGAACACCGGAAAACGCAACCTCAGCATCGACCTCTCGCACCCCGACGGCGTGGCGATCATGCTCGACCTGGTGGAGCGCGCCGACGTGCTGCTGGAGAACTACCGGCCGGGTGTCATGGCACGACTGGGGCTCGGCGGCGAGGTGCTGCTGGCCCGCAACCCGCGCATCGTGGTCGCCTCCATCTCGGGATACGGACAGGACGGGCCGTGGGTCAAGCGGCGGGCGTACGCGCCCGTGGTCGAAGCCGAAGCCGGGCTGATCGCCTCGCAGTCGAACGCCCGGTTCCCCGACGGTGACGCCACCGCTCACGGCGGACTCGCCAAGGACCGCCACAGCCACGCCGACGTCTACGCCGGGATCGAGGCGTGTGCCGCGATCAACGCCGCCCTCTTCCAACGCGAGCGGACCGGACGCGGCCAGACCATCGACGTGTCCATGGCCGAGACGATGCTGTACGTCAACGAACACCTCCACGACGCGCTCTGGGACGGCGAGGTCGACCCGAACTGGATCCGCAGTTTCCGGCCGGGTGACTACCCGGTGCTGACCGTCGCCAACGGAGAGTCACTGATCGTCAGCGGACACCCCGCCGAGCGCGGCACGTTCGACCTCTTCCTCGCGGCGATGTCACGCACCGACCTCGCCGACGACCCTCGTTTCTCGACCGTCGCCGCCCGACTGGCGCACCTGGACGAGCTGAAGGCGATCCTCGTCGAGTACGCACTCGGCGTGCCCGACCCCGACACCTTCGAGGCCACGTTCGCCGCTCACGGCCTCGCCGTCGGGCGGGTCCGCGAGCCCGGCGAACTCGCGGCGACCGACTGGGCCGAGCAACGCCGGGCGATCGTCGACGTCGACGATCGATCGGGGGGCACCATCCGCATCCCGAACGCACCGTGGCGATTCTCCGACGGCCCCGACGTCGGCGTCACCGGCACCCCACGCTTCCGGGGGGAGGACAACGCCGAGGTACTGCGCGACGTCCTCGGCTACGACGACGAACGGATCGCCGACCTGGCCGAGGCGAAGGTGGTGTCGAGCCGGATCCCGACGTAGGCGTCGACGCACCGTCGTTCTGTCCGAGGTGGGTCTGTCCGAGGTCGGGCTGCGTCAGGTCGCGCTGCATAAGGTCGTGTGCGTGCCGGACCTGGAGAAGCAGAAGTGGCGGAGTCGACTCGAGCGGAGACTGCTCGATGCGGGTGCAGCGGACAGTCATGCAGCGCTCGGCGATCGCAAGACCGAGATCATCGGAGCGATGCGCGGGACCGTCGTGGAGATCGGCCCGGGTACCGGTGCGAACATGCGCTACTACGCCCCCGGCGTCCGCGTCGTCGCCATCGAACCCAACCCGCACATGCACGATCGTCTCCGGGCAACGGCGGACGAGCACGGCGTCGACCTGGAGATCCGTAGCCTGCGCGGGGAGGCGATCGACGTCGACGACGGTGCTGCCGACGGGGTGGTCGGGACCTTGCTCCTGTGCGGGGTGGACGACCCCGCCGCCGTCGTCGCCGAAGCTCACCGCATCCTCGCGCCGGGCGGGACCTACTTCTTCCTGGAACACGTCCGCGCCGACCACGGGACGGGCACCCGCCGCGCCCAGCGCGTGATGAAGCGTCCGCACGAGTGGCTGTTCAACGGGTGCCGCATCGACCAGGACTCCGGTGCGCTCCTGCGGTCGGGACCGTTCGACACCGTCGAGTTCGACGAGATCGACCGCGGGATCGGCGCCGTCTGGTGCCGTCGTCAGATCATCGGCACCGCGACCAAGATCGCGCAACAGGAATCGACCGGTGGATCGACCGGCCCGACGGGCTCACCGGAAGGTCCGCAGAGATGGCGTTGACGTTCCCCGTCGCACCGATGAAGGCGACGCTCGGCACGCTTCCCGACGGCGACGGGTGGGCCCACGAGATCAAGTGGGACGGGCACCGGACCCTCGCTCACGTCGTGGACGGCGAGGTCCGGTTGCAGGCGACGGCGGGCGGGGACGCGACCGCCAGATGGCCCGAGGTTCGTGCGATCGGTACGGCGATCAACGCCGGATCGGCGATCCTCGACGGTGAGATGCTGGTGATCGGGGAAGACGGTCGACCCAGCTTCGACCTCGTCCAGAGGCGTGATCCGGCACGGCACCCGGCGATGTTCCACGTGTTCGACGTGCTCCAGGTCGACGGAACCGACGTGACCTCGGCCGACTATCTGCAGCGCCGGTCCCTGCTGGCCGGTCTCCTCGAACCCGGTTCGCACTGGGACGTGCCGGCGTACCGCATCGGCGAGGGTGCGGAGTTGCTCGCGGCGACGCGCGAACAGGGCCTCGAAGGCCTGATCGCCAAGCGCACGGATTCGACGTATCGGCCGGGGGCGCGCTCGAAGGACTGGGTCAAGGTGAAGAACCGGATCCGCACCGAGGTGGTGATCGGCGGGTTCACCGAAGGAGCGGGCCGGCGGTCGGGCACCCTCGGCGCACTGCTCGTCGGTGTCCCCGACGGGGCCGGGCTCCGTTTCGCCGGCGGGGTCGGTACCGGCTTCGACCTGGCGACCCTCGAGTCACTCACCGCCGCCCTCACCCGGATCACGACCGACACGCACCCGTTCACGAGCGACCCACCGCGCCAGGTCGCCCGCAGTGCGACCTGGGTCCGACCCGAACGGGTCGCCGTGATCGAGATCGCCGAGTTCACCAACGACGGCCACGTCCGCCACGCGAGCTTCGTGTCCATGATCGAGCGGTGACGGACCGCACCGACGATGATGTCGCGATGATCACCCGCGCCGACGCCGAGGCCTGCGACGCCACCGACCCCCTCGCTCACTGGCGTGACGAGTTCGTGATCCCCGACGACCACCTCGCCTACCTCGACGGCAACTCGCTCGGGCGCACGCCGAAACGGGCCGTCGATGCCCTCCGACACGTGGTCGAGCAGCAGTGGGCCGGCGACCTCATCGCGTCCTGGTGGGAGCACGGATGGTTGGACCTGCCGCTGCGAGCCGGTGACACGCTGGCGCCTCTGATCGGCGCCCTCCCCGGCGAGATCGCCGTCCACGACTCGACGACCGTCTGCCTGTTCCAACTGGTGAACGTGGCGATCGACCTGCACCGCACGCGCGACGGTGACGTCGGGCGGCCGATCGTGGTGGCGGTCGAAGCCACCGAGTTCCCGACCGACCGCTACGTGATCGACGGCATCAGCGTCCTGCGTTCACCCGGTGACGTGCCGGTCGTGGTGGTCCGTCACGGACTCGACGACCTCCAGGGTGTCGACGTCGTCGTGCGCTCGCTCGTCGACTACCGGACCGCCCGGCTCGCCGCGATCGTCGAGGAGACCCGACGGGCGAACGACGCAGGCGCCATCACGGTGTGGGACCTCTCCCACGCTGCCGGTGTCGTGGCGGTCGACCTGGAGGGCGCCGGCGTGGAACTCGCTGCAGGCTGCACCTACAAGTTCCTCAACGGTGGTCCGGGTGCGCCTGCGTTCACCTACGTGCGACGGTCGGTCCAGGACGACGTGGTGCAACCGATCTGGGGATGGTTCGCCCAACGCGACCAGTTCGCGATGGACCGCGCATTCGATCCACGGGACGGGGTCGGGCGGATGCTCAACGGCACGCCCGGGATCCTCGGACTCACCGCCGCCGTCGCCGGGATCTCCCTGGCGGCCGACGTCGGCATCGACGCCATCGCAGGCAAGGCCGCACGACTGTCGGACTTCGCGCTCGACGTCGCCGGCGAACTCGGCCTCACCTGCTCGACCCTGCGAACGCCCGCATCGAGCGGCGGCCACGTCTCGATCCACCACGACGATGCGACCGAGTTGCAGCGCAGGCTCGCCTCGGAGCGAGTCATCGTCGACAAGCGCGACCCCGACGTGTTGCGCTTCGGGTTGTCGCCGCTGACCACCCGGTTCGTCGACGTCCACCGAGGGCTCACGACGCTCGCCGATCTCATCGCCTGAACGGGTTGTCCCCGGCCGGTGCACTCCACCGATCGGACGCACAGAATAGTCTCCCACCATGCCACGACTTGCCCGAAGAATGCCGGCGTGGAGAATCGTCGTCCTGTTCACCCTGCTCGGCGGGGTGCTGGTCGGCCAGGCGCCTCCGGTCACCGCTGCACCCTTCGATTCCCTCCCCGCCCCACAGCGAGTGCTCGACACGCGACCGGGTGGCGTGACCGCGGACGGGACGAACGCGCAGGAAGGCGATTTCACGCCGCGCGAGTTCCGCCGGATCCAGATCGCCGGCCGAGTCGGTGTGCCGTCGCAAGCCCGCAACGCCGTGCTCAACGTCACGGCGGTGCGCCCCGGTGGCATCGGCTACCTCACGCTGTATCCCTGCGGCGAGGTTCCGAACGCCTCGAACGTCAACTACGTCGCCGACCAGAACATGGCCAACGCCGTCGTCGTCGGGCTCGATGCCCAGGGTGGCGTCTGCGTGTTCTCCTCGGCCACGACCGACGTGCTGATCGACGTCACCGGCACGCTCCCGGCCGACGGCTTCACCTCACTCCCCGAGCCACGCCGCCTCCTCGACACCCGCCCGTTCGGGCAGACCGTCGACGGCTCCGACCAAGCGGTGGGGTCGCTCAGCCCCAGCGCCACGTATCAGCTGCGGGTCGCCGGGCGAGCCGGCGTCCCCGCCGACGCCTCGGCGGCAGTGGTGAGCGTCGCGGCAGCCGACCCCTCCGGCATCGGGTACGTGACCGTGTGGGCGTGCGGCACACAGCCGGTCGCCTCCAACCTCAACTACTCGCCGGGACGGGCGACGGCCAACGTCGTCGCCGCCCAGCTCAGCCCGAGCGGGACCCTGTGCATCTTCGCCTCGACACGCACGGAGGTGATCGTCGACGTCGCCGGGTCGCTCGACGCAGCGACGTTCACACCGCTGACGCCGACTCGGCTGGTCGACAGCCGTCCGGACGGCCGCACCCGTGACGGCATCGGCGCATCGATCGGGATCCGCCCGGCAGGCGGGACGCTGACGGTTCCCACCGCATCACGAGCCGACATCCCGGCCGACGCCACGGCGGTCGCATTGAACGTGACCTCCGTGGCGAGCGTGGACCCCGGCTTCGTCACCGTTCACCCGCGTGGCGTCGAACGACCCGATGCCTCCAACGTCAACCACGTCCCCGCCCAGAACGTCGCCAACCTCGTCGTGGCCCGACTCGGGACCGACGGCGACATCTGCATGTTCACATCGGGCTCGACGCATCTCGTCGTCGACGTGGCCGGCTACTTCACCGGCACGCCGCCACCCACGTCCGGCGCCGCGTGTCCTCCCGACGGCGCTCCGACACCTCCGGGGCCGCCGACGACCGGCGTCTACCCACCCGACGACTACGCAGTCGGTACGGACCTTCCCGCTGGCCGTTACGTGATGGAGGATGCCCGGAGGGGCTGCTTCTGGGAACGCCAGAGCAGTCTCGGCGGGACGCAGGACGAGGTCATCGCCAACGACTTCCGCAGTGGCGGGCGTGCCGTCGTCGACATCCTCGCGACCGACGCCGGTTTCGAGTTCAACACGTCGTGCGGCGACATGACCGCGTACGTGCCGTCGACGCGACAGGCGACGACGATCGTGCCGGGCCTGCACGTGGTCGGTGATCACATCGTGGCCGGGACGTACCGGACGCTGGCGGTCGAGGGCTGTTTCTGGGAGCGGGTGTCGACGTTCGACGGCTCGGTCCGCTCCAGGATCGACGACGAACTCATCGTCAGCGGCGAAGCCGGGGAGATCACCGTCACCATCGAAGCGACCGATGTCGGATTCGGCACCCATCCCGACTGCGGCACCTGGACGCTCGTCTGACCGTCCGGGGAGCGTCCGGGCGCCGACCATCCAACGCGTGGTCCGCCTCCGCGGCATGGAGATCGAGCCGACGGGGCAGACTGGCCCGATGAGCGTCGTCAAGATCAATGCCATCACGATCCCCGAGGGCATGGGCCCGCAGCTCGAAGGTCGGTTCGCCGGCCGAGCGAAGATGGTCGAGTCCTTCGAGGGTTTCGAGGACTTCCAGTTGCTGCGCCCGGTCGAGGGCGAGAGCCGGTACTTCGTGTACACCCGCTGGGCGTCGGAGGAGAACTTCCAGGCGTGGATGAACAGCCAGGACTTCTCCAAGGGTCACGGCACCGGCCAGGCCGACGGCAACACCGATGCCGACGGCGAACAGGCCCGCAAGCCGGTCGCGCAAGGCGCTGACCTGATGTCGTTCGAGGTCGTCGAACACGTCGTCAAGGGCGCATAGGTCCGACCGCGCCCGACGACCGGGTCGGGTGCCCTACTGACCGGTGCGCGCCCTGCAGCGATCGAGCATCGCCTCGAGGTCCGCCTCGATGTCATCGATCGACACGGGCACCAGCTGTGACTCCGATCCGTCGACGGACACGGCGAGGTCGATCCCGAACTTGCGGGTGGTCTCGGCAACAGCGTGGGAGTCGCACCGGTTCACGTCGACGAGGAGGGGGATCACCGCGTCCACCTCGTCGGGATCGAGGGTGCGCTCGGGCGACCCGGGCTCGAAGGCGGTCGCGACTCCGAAGAGCACCGTGCCTTTGATCGAGTCGAAGCCCAGACGGCTCGTCCCCGATCGGCGGGCGATCACGAGGTCGACCGTCATCGTCTCACCGTCGACGACCGGGTTCGCGAGGGTGATCTCGTTCTCCGCGACCACCTGCCGCACGGTGCACTTCCGGGCCCGGATGTCGTCCAGCGTCGAGGTTGCGCCGACCGGGATCGCGGCGGTCCTCGGCGTCGGGTCGTCGCCGTGGAGGAACGTGACCACGAGGTCCGCCGTCACCGGATCGGGGCTGTCGCAGTCCTCGACCTCTCCGAACAGGGTCTGGAGCGCGACGGTCCGGCCGCCGGGAGGGATCAGGGTGCGTCGTGCCTCGACCGGTGCGGGCGTGAAGTGATCGGCCACGAGCTGCTTGTCGAGGATCACGAAGGCGGTGTCGTCGGGCCGATCGATGCGCAGGTTCAGCCGCCCACGGTCGAACAGGTCACGTGGGTACCCCAACGCGGCCACGACCTGGACTGCGGAGAGGTCCAGGGTGGCCGAAGGTTCAGGCGCTGCGGTCGAGTCCGAGGTGATCGTTGCATCCGATGACCCGCCACTCGATCCGCACGCGGACACGACCACGAACACGCACGACGCGAGCCATGCCATCGTCCGACGTCGTGTGACCGTCATTCCCCTGGAGCTCGTTCCGTCCACACCGTTGCGATCGCCTCAGTTGCCTGCGGACGCGGAGATCACGGGCTGTGTGAGCTCCGGCTCTGCCGCGATCTGGATCTTCGGCGCCCGAGCCATGTGGCCGCTGCGACCGAACGCGTACCACCCGAACATCGCGGCGCCGATCGACGCCACTCCGCCCATGCCGAGGGCCGCACGAGGGCTGATGTGCTCGCCCACGAACCCGACGATCGGTCCGCCGATGGGCGTCGAGCCGAGCAGAGCGACCGAGAACAGCGCCATCACCCGGCCCCGGAACATCGGGGCCGAGTTGAGTTGGAGCGTGGCGTTCGACAGCGCGATCACTGCGACGCTGCACGCTCCGAGCAGCGGCATCAGGACCAGCGCCGCCCACAGCGTCGGCATCAGTGCGAGGGCGCCGGTCACCACACCGAAGGCGCCGGCGACGATGACGAGGCGGCGCGGCGACGGGTTGCCGGCTGCGGCCACGACGAGCCCTCCGACCACCGCCCCGGCACCCATCAGCGCGGTCATCGCGGCGAGCCCCGACGAACCGGCGCCGAAGGTGAACTCCGACAGCAGCGGCAGCGTGACCGTGAACTCGTAGGTGATCGTGCCGATCAGCACGAGCATGATCAACGTCGTGCGCAGGTGTGGAACCGCCCACGCATAACGCAGGCCTTCACGGAGTTGCCCCTTGCCGCGCTTGGTCCGCTCGGTCGGGTGGAGTTCGTCGGCCGACATCATCCGCAGAGCCGCGAGCACGGCGACGAAGCTGGCCGCGTTGATCAGGAAGCAGGGGCCGATCCCCACGGTCGCGATCAGCACACCTCCGACCGCCGGGCCGATCACGCGTGCACCGTTGACGACCACGCTGTTCAACGTCACCGCGTTGGACACGTCGTCGGGCCCGACCATCTCCATCACGAAGGTCTGGCGGCTCGGGTTGTCGAGTGCCGTGACCCCGCCGAACATCGCTGCGATCACGTAGAGCATCCACAGTTCGATCGTGTCGGTGACGGTGAGCACGCCGAGCAGCAGAGCGAGCAGCCCTGCGGCGGTCTGGGTGATGGTGATCAGCCGCCGCTTGTCGAAACGGTCGGCGATCACGCCACCGACGGGGGCGAGCAACATGGTCGGAAGGAACTGCATCGCGACGACGGTGCCGAGAGCGGTGCCGCTGCCCGTGAGTTCGAGCACGAGCCACGACTGGGCGAGCATCGACATCCACGTGCCCGAAAAGGAGATGATCTGGCTGAAGAAGTAGAGCCGGTAGTTCCGGAAGCGCATCGCTGCGAACGTGCGCTTCCCGGCCGCCGACACCCGTGCGTTCACGACTCGACCTCGAGCAACCGTTCGAGCACGGGCAGTGCTGCACCCAGTCGGGCCAGATCGTCGTCGGCGAGTCGGGCCAGACGCGACCCGAGCCAACTCGTGCCGGCGCGCCGCACCCCGGCGAGGTACTCCTCGCCCGACGGGCTCAAACCGATCAGCACACGGCGACGATCGACTCCATCGGGGCGGCGCACGACGAGCCCCTGCACCTCGAGGTTCGACACGATCCGACTCGCGGACGGAGGCTGGACGTGCTCGTGCTCGGCGATCTGTCCGATGGTGGAGTCGCCGTGACGCCACAGCGTCGCGAGCACGGCGACCTGCGATTGCGTGACGTCGCCGAGAGAATGGGTGCGGATGTTCCGTGCCGTGCGCAGCAGCACGAGCCGCAGCCGGTTGACGTCGTCGACCGACGAGAGGTCGGCGATCTCGGGGACTTCGGCGACGGCGTTCACGAATACTGAGCATAGCTAATGATTTCCATGGCTATGGAAATGATCGGCGTCGTCTCGTCACGCCCCCGACCGTCGGCCGACCGCTAACCTGCCGTACCCGTGGCACTGATCGTTCAGAAGTACGGCGGCACCTCGGTTGCCGACCCGGATCGCATCAAGGCCGTTGCCGACAACGTCGCCATCACCCGGCGGCGCGGCGATGACGTGATCGTCGTCGTGTCGGCCATGGGCCGGGCCACCGACAACCTGATCGCACTCGCCGACCAGGTCTCCAAGAACCAGTCCGGCCGCGAGATGGACATGTTGCTCACCACGGGCGAGCGCCAGACCGCTGCGTTGCTGACGATGGCGCTGCACGATCGCGGTGTCGACGCCGTGAGCTTCACCGGAAGTCAGGTGGGCATCATCACCGACACCGTGCACCGCAAGGCGAAGATCATCGAGGTCAAGGGTGATCGCGTCCGCGAGTCGATCGCTGCGGGCCGCGTCGCCGTCATCGCCGGCTTCCAGGGGGTGAGCACCGACAAGGAGATCACCACGATGGGTCGGGGCGCCTCCGACCTCACGGCGTCGGCCCTTGCGGGTGCGATGAATGCCGATGCGTGCGAGATCTACACCGACGTGACGGGCGTGTTCACCGCCGACCCGCGCATCGTGCCTCGCGCTCGCAAGCTCGCCAAGGTGAACTTCGACGAGATGCTCGAGATGGCCGGCGCCGGCTCGAAGGTGCTCGCCATGCGGTCCGTCGAATTCGCCAGAAACCATGACGTCCCCCTCCACGTCCGTTCCGCGTTCACGTGGGAACAGGGCACGTGGGTCAGCAACGAGGAGCCCTCCGTGGAAGATCCCATCATCTCCGGTGTCGTGACCGACATGACCGAAGCCAAGGTCACCGTGCTCGGCGTCCCCGACAAGCCGGGTGTGTCGGCGGCGCTGTTCGAGCCGCTCGCCGAGGCGAACGTGAACGTCGACATGATCGTGCAGAACACGTCGACCGACGGCACCACCGACATCAGTTTCACGATGCCGATGGCCGACCTCGCGCAGTCCGAGTCGATCGTCCAGCGCGTCGCCGAGGAGATCGGTGCCACGAAGGTGACCCACGACGACGACATCGCCAAGGTGTCGCTCGTCGGTGCCGGCATGAAGTCGTCGCCCGGCATCGCCGCCAAGATGTTCCGCGTCCTGGCCGACAACGGCGTGAACATCCAGATGATCTCCACCTCGACGATCCGCGTGTCGATCATCATTCCCGCGAATCAGATGGAGCTCGCGGCGCGAGCCTTGCACACGGCGTTCGGTCTGGACTCCGGCAGCGACTACAGCGCCCCGCTCCCCGAGCGCACGTAGGCCGAGGCCATCCGGTTCACGACGTCACCGCGATCTGTGACGTCCTCGGATGCACACCCGGCGACCTCTTCTCCGTCCGTCGCTGAGCGCGGTGGACCCCGTTCCAGAACAGTGTTCCAAACGTGTCTAGTATCAGTCCATGACGGACACCTCGACGACCGCTGAACAGGACACTCCGTTGTTCTTCAACCCACTCCAGGAGGGCTACGCAGCCTCACCCTGGTCGCACTTCACCGAGATGCGTGAACGCGAACCGGTCCACGACCTGTTCGGGACGCAGTGGTTCCTGTTCCGCTACGACGACGTGTCCCGGTTGTTGAAGGACCCGACTCTGAGCGTCGACGACGTGAACGTCACCGTCCACGACGAGGTCCGCCTCGCCGCCGTCGAGGACGCGTTCTCCGACATGGAGCGCACGAGGTCGATGCTCGGTCGCGACGCGCCGGACCACACCCGGTTGCGTCGACTGGTCAGCAAGGCGTTCACACCGTCGACCATCGCGGCCCTGCGACCCGTGATCCAGGACCTGGTCGACACGGCACTCGACGACATGGACGAGCGCAGCTCCACCGAGATCGTCGCCGACCTCGCCTTCCCCCTGCCGTTCGACGTGATCTCGGTGATGCTCGGCATGCCCGACTCCGACCGCGACCAGGTGGCCGAGTGGTCGTCGGCGCTGGTCAAGACCCTCGACCCGATCATCACCGACGAGGAGATCCAGGCAGCGGCGAACGCCGAGCGATCGATGCGGGCGCTGCTCGACGAGGTGATCACGTGGAAGCGGGCGAACCCGGCCGACGACCTGCTCACGGCCCTCATCCAGGCCGAGGAGGACGGCGACCGTCTGACCGCCAGCGAGCTGCGCGACCAGGTGCAGTTGCTGTTCGTCGCCGGCCACGAGACGACGGTCAACCTGATCGGCACCGGAATCCACGAACTGCTCCACCGACCCGAGCAGACGGCGATCCTGCGCGATGACCCGTCGCTCGATGCCGGTGCCGTCGACGAGTTGCTCCGCTTCGTGTCGCCGGTCCAGTTCTCACGTCGGATCACCCTGCAGCCGATCGAGTTCGGTGGCCGCGAGATCGCTGCAGGGACGTTCGTCATGGCCGGGTTGGCCTCGGCGAACCACGACCCGGCCAAGTGGGGTGACGACGCCGACGAACTCGACGTCCGACGCACGGGTGCGGGTCAACACGTGTCGTTCGGCAGCGGCTCGCACTACTGCCTCGGCGCGTCGCTCGCGAAGCTCGAGGCCCAGGTGGCGATCGGCTCCTTCCTGCGCCGCTTCCCCGGTGCGCATGCGACCGGTGACGTCGAGTGGAACGGACGGATCAACCTGCGCGGCGTCGAGCGGTTGGAGATCGCGGTCCGCTGAGGCGTCCGCTGCCCATCGGAGCGGAGCGGCGAGCGTTCAGCCTTCTCCGACGATGTCGATGCCGAGGTCGCCGCACTGCTCGATCCGGGCCGACGTGAAGTCCGGGTCGTCCGGATTGCCGACGAGCCCGTTGCACAATTCTTCGGTGACCTCATCGCCTGCGACCGCCGGCGCATCGGCTTCGACCGCGGTGTCGACCGTCGTGTCGTCGGGAGCCGTCGCAGCGTCGGATCCGTCACCGAGCGACTCCGCGTCGGCGATCTGGCCGGCCAGCTCCTCGCTCACCAGCCCGGTCGCCTCGAGCCCGTTCGATGTCTGGTACTCCTTGATGAACTCGAACGTCTGGCCTCCGAACAGGCCGTCGATCGCGATGCCCGGGAACAACGACTCCAGGTCGCGCTGCAACGTCTCGGTCAGCACTCCCTTGTCGCACGGCTTGAGCGGGTAGCCCGACTCGTCGACGTACTCCGCACACGGCACCGTCGGGATCTCGATCGGATCGGTCGCGACGGGGACCTCGCTCACCTCCGGCGCCTCGGTCGCCACGGGTGCCTCGGTCGCGACGGGAGCGGTGGAGACCTCCGATGCCGGGGTCGACGCCACGGGTTCGTCTCCGTCGGACGATCCACCGCATCCCACGGCGAACACGGCGAGCGCCGCGACACCGGCGACGTGCCGAACGATCCTGTGACGACTGTTCTGGTTCATGATGATCCCCTCGTGCGACGACACCTCGTTCGTCCCCCATACTCTGGCGCAGATCGGCGCGCGAATCGAGGCATGTCCGACCGAGGGTGCGCGATCGACGACTCCGATGCTCCCCGACGGATACCGTTCGAGGCCGATGACCGAGCCCACCGACACGAGCTCCGACGACACGCCGGCGTTCCTCGAGTTGCCGCACGATGGGCGTGCGGATTCGATCACCATCGCGACGCGCTCGGACGGAGTGGTGGCCGTGCAGGGCCCGGTCGACGCGGTCGAACGCTTTGCCGAGCGGGCACGGCGGCTCATCGGTTCACCCAACTTCTCCCAGGCCACGCAGTACGCATCGACCATCGCATCGAGCATCGACGTCATCCCGGGCGTCGGCGAGGACGAACGACCCCGGGTGTTCCAGTTCTCCCAGCGCGCGCTCGAGCTGTTGCGCGAGAACCGACTGATCGAGGCAGGCGACGGCCTGTTCCGCGGTGCGCTCGGTGACGGTCGGGTGCTGCCCGCCACCATCGACTGGCAGCCCGCCGTCGGTGGGGCCGACCTGATCCAACTCCAGACCGCCGCGGTCGGACTCGCCCTCCACGCATCGATCAAGAATCTCGCCGATGCCGTCGAGCGCGTGGAGAACCGGGTCGACGAACTCCGGGATCTCGTGCGGGCGGGCCAGGCCGGCGAGGTGCTCGGGCACCACCGGGTGATCCGGGAACGGCTCGCGATGATCGAGGACCCGAACGGCAGTGGCCTCGGCCAGACCGACTGGTCGGCGGTCGCCCACCTCCACCCGCACATCGTCAGCGGGCTCGAACGCACCCGATTCTTCATCCGCTCGCGAATGGGGCTGACCGACCCCGGGCGCATGGTCCGCAGCCGGGTGGACGCTGCGGAACGTCTCGTCGATGCGAACCTCGCCGACGCTCTCGGGTTGCTCGCCACGACCGAGTACAACCTCGTCGGTTGGCAGCGGCTCCGACTCGATCGGGTCACCCGCACCGAGCCGGGTCACCTCGACGCCGTGCTGGTCGACATGGAGTCCAGCCTCGACATGCACCGGCGGGAGGATCAGGCACTGGTCGACGACCTCGCCGACCTCATCGAGAGGCTGATGGAGCCGACGGGGCTCGAAGGCCTCGAACTGCTGCAGCGACGCCGACTGATCCGCCACGTCGAGACCATCCACTCGGCGACCAGCACGTTCGCCCGCCAGCGCGACCTGCGCATGCCACCGATCCTCAACGTCCGTCTGCCCGGTTTCCGTGACAGCACCGGCCTGCTCGCCGACAAGACCCTCGAAGGCGGTCGATGGGCGATCGACAAGGTGAAGCGCGGAGGCGGGACCGCGGCGCGTGCACTCCCGCGAGGTCGACGTCGGAGGGCGCAGCCGGCCCCGCCGGACCCGGCCACTCGTTCACCGATCGACTGAAGCCCGGACCGGCGCCAGGGCCGCGATCAGCGGACGGTGGCCACGATCCAGTAGTGGTGCCGGTTGATCCCGTCGAACTCGCGGATCGTCGCCTCGTGGCCCGAGGTGCGGCTGCGCGGGTTGCGCCACACCTCGACATCGCGCAGCAGTGGCGCGAGCGGACCGATGATCTCGTCGGGCTGCAGCCGGTTCGCCTGCCACCCGAGGCGGGCGAACACGCGCTGGCGTGACAGGAACCCTCCGATGCCGGGCACCTTGAACAGCGACCGCATCACCTTGCTGAGCGGGAGGATCACCGTGTCGACCCGGCTCCTGCTGCGGTAGTTCAGCACGACCTTGCCACCCGGCTGGACGACCCGCACCGCCTCGGAGCTGAGGTCGAGCGCGTCGTCGGCGTCGCAGTGCTGCAGGGTGATGTAGCTGAAGGCGATGTCCGCTGAGTTCGCCCGCAGATCGAGGCTGCGGCCGTCGGCGACGTGCAGTCGTTGCAGCCGATCGGGCTTGCCGAAGCGACCGACGGTCTCGAGACAGCGCTCGAGGAAGCCGGCATCGAGGTCGCATGCCACGACCTTTCCGAAGTCACGCGTGAAAGCGCAGGTCATCCGCCCGATACCGGAACCGATCTCGACGAAGGTCTGCTCGTCGTTCTCCGGATCGCGCAACCCGAACACCGTGAGGTAGGTCGCCACTTCCTGGTCGCCGGTCGCGACGAACTGTTCGAGCGTCAACTCGCTGCCGGTCTCGTTGTTGAACACCCAGCCGGTCGCCCGGACGACGTCGTCGGGATTGCTCTGGCGCTCGGTCACGCGACCGGCGGTCACCCACGGGACGAACTGACCACGACGACTCACCCCAGGAGTGTGCCACCTCCCCACCCCGTTCGACCAACCTCTGTTGTTCGCTCCCGGACGGATCAACAGAGGTTGGTCGTCAACCTCCGCTGGGTCGTTGCGGGCACCCGGTTAGGCTTTTCGCCATGGACACGCAGCAGAACTCGTCGAACGGTCTCCGGGTCGGCGTCGTGGGAGCGACCGGACAGGTCGGTGGCGTGATGCGGCGGCTGCTGGCGGAACGGAACTTCCCGGTCGCCGAGATGCGCTACTTCGCATCCGAACGTTCGGCCGGCAGCACCCTGCCGTGGGGCGACGGCGAGATCGTCGTCGAGAACGCCGAGACGGCCGACCCGTCCGGGCTCGACATCGCACTCTTCTCCGCCGGAGCCACCTCCTCGCGAGCGCTCGCCGACAGGTACGCGGCCGCCGGCGCCATCGTGATCGACAACTCCTCGGCCTTCCGCATGGACCCCGACGTCCCACTGATCGTCCCCGAGGTGAACGGCCACCTCGTCGCAGACCTCGCGAAGGGGATCATCGCCAATCCGAACTGCACGACCATGGCGGCCATGCCGGTACTCAAGCCGCTCCACGACGAGGCCGGTCTCGTCCGACTGATCGCGGCGACGTTCCAGGCCACGTCCGGTGCGGGACTCGCCGGTGTCGAGGAACTGCACGAGCAGAGCCGCAAGGTGATCGACCAGGCCGACCAGCTCACGCACGACGGATCAGCACTCGACTTCGGGGCGCCGAGCAAGTTCGCCCGTACGATCGCGTTCAACGTGGTGCCGATGTGCGGGTCGATCGTCGACGACGGCCGCTTCGAGACCGACGAGGAGCAGAAGCTCCGCAACGAGTCACGCAAGATCCTCGACATCCCCGGTCTCCTCGTGTCGGGCACGTGCGTGCGCGTCCCGGTGTTCACCGGGCATTCGTTGGCCATCAACGCCGAGTTCGCGAACGAGATCTCCGTCGAGCGGGCGATCGAGCTGCTGGGCAGCGCACCCGGCGTGGTCCTGAGCGACATCCCCACAGCACTCCAGGCGGCCGGCCAGGACGCGACCTACGTGGGTCGCATCCGCGCCGACGAGGGAGCCCCGGCGGGCAAGGGCCTCGCCCTCTTCCTCAGCAACGACAACCTGCGCAAGGGTGCCGCGTTGAACGCACTCCAGATCGCCGAACTGATCGCCGCCGGCCGGCACTGAGGTCGACCGCCGGGTCGGCGCTACTGGCCCGGCGCTATTGGACTGGCTCGACGCAGACGCAGGGCAGCACGTCGCACTTGGGGCACCCGAGCGCGAAGCGTGCTGCGGCCTCGTTGAGGTCGACACCCATCTGATTCGCGAGCGTCGCGACCCAAGCGACGACGTCGCCGAACTCGTGGATCTGCTGCTCTCGCGTTCCCTTGCGGACGGCTTGCGCCAACTCCCCGACCTCTTCGCACAGCCATGCGACCGTCGGCGCCGTTCCTCGGTCCCGGTCGCGGTCGCCGTAGGTGCGGTCGATCACGTCCTGCAGTTCGGCGAAGTCCATGCTCCAGAGCGTAGAGCGAGGCTCGGTGTGGACTGCGGCCTCACGAACTCATCGGCCGCCCCGGCGGCGGTGGGAGCGGCTTCGGCCGCACTCCGAGGATGAGTTCCGACGACTGGTCGGGTTGTTCGTCAGGCTGGCCTGACGCGGAACTCCGCTCTGTCAGCCCAGCCTGACTTTTCAGGGAACGGGAGCATGGAACTGCCGCTGCGAACCGCAGGAATACCGCCGACCGGCTCGAACCACGGTCGGCTGACGGTGGAACGACCAGGTCACGACTACCACTCGGCGCCGGGGCGACGGCGCGAGTCGCCGCCGTGCAACTCGAAGGCGGCGAGTCGGGAGTCGAGCGTGGCGATCAACTCGTCGACGTGCTCTCGACCGAAGACGAGTGGTGGGCGGATCTTGAGCACGTTCGAGTAGCGGCCGGTGAGGCCGATCAGGATGCCGTCGTGACGGAGCGCGGTGGCCAGGCGCCGACCGTCGTCGTAGGACATCGGCGTGCGGGTCGCTCGATCGGCGACCAGGTCGAGTCCCCAGAACAGGCCCGATCCCTGGACGTTGCCGATCACCTCGTGGCGCGTCGCGAGCTCGCGCAACAGACCACCGAGGTACGTTCCCGTGTCGGTGCTGTTGTCCAGCAGGTTCTCGTCGTCGATCACGTCGAGCACGGCGAGCGCCACGGCCGCGGACACCGGGTTGCCTCCGAACGTGTTGAAGTACGACCGCCGCTCGGCGAATGTGGCGGCGATCTCGGGGGTGGTGACGACGGCGGCCACCGGGTGTCCTGCGCCCATCGGTTTGCCGATCGTGACGATGTCGGGGATCAACCCGTACCGGTCGTGCCCCCAGAAGTGGTCGCCGAGTCGGCAGTAGCCGGCCTGCACCTCGTCGGCGATCACGAGCCCACCGGCAGCACGGGTGATCTCGGCGATGCGCTCGACGTAGCCGTCGGGCGCGGTCAACACGCCGTTGGAATCCCAACTGGTGTCGACGAGCAGGGCCGCCGGATCGTTCCCGCGGCGGGCGAGTGCCTCGATCTCGACGGCGAGCAGTCCCGCATATCGCTCACCGACCGGCACCGCATCCGCCGTGTCGGTCGAGGTGGTCGCGTCGGTCGACGTCGCGACACGGAACGGGCCTCGATAGGTGTTGGGCGGCTCGATCACCCCGAGCCAGTCCGGTCGATCCGTCGCCGGGTAGCCGTCGGTCGAGAGCTTCGAGACCAGCGACGTGTTGCCGTGGTACGACGACTCGGTCACCACGACGCCCTGCGCTCCGGTGGCGACCCGCGCGATCTCCACGGCCAGGTCGACCGCCTCGGTGCCGCTGCACACGAAGAAGCAGACGGACAGGTCCCCGGCCAGGGATGCACCGAGCCGCTCGGCCAACTCGACCACGTTGCCGTGGAGGTAGCGGGTGTGGGTGTTCAACAGTGCGGCCTGCCCGGCGAGTGCGGCCACGACCCGCGGGTGGCAGTGCCCGACCGACGGCACGTTGTTGTAGCAGTCGAGGTATCGACGGCCGTCGGCGTCGTGGACCCACACGCCCGACCCGCTCACGAGGTGGACCGGATCGTCGTAGAACAGTTGGTACGCAGGTGCCAACGCAGCCTTGCGTCGCTCGATCAGATCGCTCTGCGCGTCGGCGGTCATGTCGCACCGCCCCGGTCGGCCCGATCACGCTCGATGCGTCTCATGATCACGTCGGTGGTCCGGCCGATGTCGAGTGCAGCCCAAGCGGTCATGTTCGCCCGGTACTCCGACAATCCGTCACCGATCTCGCCCAGCCGATGCTCGGGCGCGTGGCGCCGCTGGAACTCCACGAGCAGCAGGCCGAGCACGATCCGCTGGAGGACAGCGTCGACGAGCACCTCGATCTCGGTGTCGGTGAGTGACATCCACCGGTCGTATCCCGCGGCGATCGAGGCCGCGGCGTCGGCCTGATCGGGGTGCCCGTCGACGAAGCTCGCGACGCAGATCGCGAGGTCGGCGACCACGCACGTGTCGGCGATGTCCCCGAAGTCGATCACGCCGGTCACCTCGGTGCTCGATGCGTCGCTGCGGAGCAGATTCCCCCGGTGTCCGTCGTTGTGCACCACCTGACGACGAAGGGCGGGGTCCGCCGACTCGATGCGCGTGGCGACCGCGTCGACCCGTTCACGGAACGGACCCGCTGCGGCTCGGCCCGCCTCGCCCAACCCGTCCCACAGATCGTCGTGATGGATCATCCCGGCATCGAGCGACCACGCCATGAAGTTGCCGGCAGCCGGGTGTTCGAGGCCTCGGAACGCTCGGGCGAGGCGACCCTGGGACGCGCCGACCTCCATCAGCGCCGCGAGGTCGAGCGTTCCCGCATCGTCGAACGTGATCCCCTCCACGAAGGTCAGCAGGCGCGTCGGCGCGGGGGAACCGTCGACGGATGTGGAGACGATGTCGTGCCCGTCGGCGGTCGGGACCACGTGCGGGACGCCGATGCTCGAATCGGCAGCAGCCACGTGGCGCAGCGCCGCGCACTGGAAGTCGGCGGTGAGCGGGTCCTCGCTCGGCGACGCGATCTTGAGCACGAAGTCGCGTCCGTCGGGAGTGGTGACCTGCGTGTTCTGGTCGCGTTCTCCGTCGAGCGGGCGAAGACGACCGGAGAGTCCCCAGTGTTCGGCGAGTGTCTCGGAGATCTGGTCGAGAGGGACCGACGGCGGATCGAACCGGAGCGCCGCCGGGTCGAGACGACCCCGACTCGTGCTGGTCATGCCGCGTCGACGAGGGCCTTGTCGAGGGCGGCGAGTGCGAGGTCGATCTCGTCGGCGGACACCGTGAGCGGTGGCATGAAGCGCATCGTCGTGCCGGCCGAGCCGGCGGTCATCGTGATCAGCTTGCCGTGCTGCAGGCAGTGCGACACGACGGCGGACGTGCGCGCCGCGGTGTCGAACTGAGCGGCGACCATGAGTCCCGGTCCGCGCACGTCGACGACGCCGTCGTGGCGACCCTGCAGCTCGCGCAGGCCTGACCACAGTTGCTCGCCTCGCGCACGGACGGCGTCCATGAATCCGTCGGCGGTCAGCACTTCGATCGTGGCCAGCGCCGCGGCGCATCCCATGGCGTTGCCGCCGTAGGTGCCGCCGTGGGATCCGGTCGGCCAGAGGTCGTCGAGTTCGCGACGGGTACCGAGTGCTGCGAAGGGGAAGCCCGACGCGATGCCCTTGGCCATGCACACGATGTCCGGCACCACGTCGTACTGCTCGATGGCGAACATCGAGCCGGATCGACCGAAGCCCGACTGCACCTCGTCGGCGATGAACAGGATCCCGTGCTCCTTGCAGCGGGCGTCGATGCCCTCGAGGAACCCGCGGGGCGCGGGCACGTAGCCGCCTTCACCGAGCACCGGTTCGATGATCACCGCAGCGGTCTCGCTCGGCGCCGTCACCTCGGCCAGCAGTCGGTCGAACCCGCGCAGCGCCGCGGCGACAGCAGCCTCGGGATCGGCGGCGAGGAGTTCGGGGTACGGCGCGATGAAGATGCCCGACGGCAACGGCGCGTGTCCGGCGCGGTAGCCCGTCTTCGACGTGGTCATCGCCATCGCCTGGTGCGTCCGACCGTGGAAACTGCCCTGGAAGACGACGATGTTGGGTCGCTTCGTGGCCTGCTTGGCCAGCTTCACGGCGGCTTCGGTGATCTCCGCACCCGAGTTCGCGTAGAAGAACGTGTCGATGCCGGCGGGCGCCAACTCGGCGAGGCGCGCCGCGAGCGGTTGCATCAGATCGTGGGTGTAGACGTTGGCCTGCGCATGGATGAAGCGCTGCGCTTGGTCGGCGATCGCCTGGGCCACGTGCGGGTGCGCGTGGCCGGTCGACGTGACCGCGATGCCACCCGAGAAGTCGAGATAGCGGTCACCGGAGGTGGTGGTGACCCACGATCCCGAGCCCGAGGCGACCTCGAGGTCGGTGACCTTGAACCACACGTTGGAGAGATTGGACGTATCGGCAGCCATGTCGGATCCTGTCAGTGCTTGATCATCACGTGCTTGACCTCGGTGTACGCCTCCACCGCGTACATCGACATGTCCTTGCCGTAGCCCGAGTTCTTGAACCCACCGTGCGGCATCTCGGACACGATCGGGATGTGGTCGTTGACCCACACGCAGCCGAACTGCAGCGCCTTGCTCATCCGCATGGCGCGCCCGACATCGCTCGTCCACACGCTGGCCGCCAGGCCGTAGGCGACGTCGTTGGCCATCTCCAGCGCGGTCGCCTCGTCGGCGGCGGACTGCACGGTGACGACCGGGCCGAACACCTCCTGCTGGATGATCTCGGCGCTCTGCGGCGAGCCGATCACGACCGACGGTTCGTAGAAGTAGCCGCCGCCGTCGATCCGGTTCCCGCCCACGGTGACCTCGGCGCCCGACTCGCGCGCCCGGTCGACGAACCCCGCCACGCGGTCGAGGTGGGCAGCCGAGATGACCGGGCCCATGTCGGTGTCGGCCGACATCGGGTCGCCGGTCGTGACGTTGCCCACCGCGTCGGTGAGCTTGTTCACGAAGTCGTCGTGGACCTTTGCTCCCGCGATCACCCGGCACGGAGCGGTGCAGTCCTGTCCGGAGTTGTAGAACGCCATGCCTTGCAACATCTCGACGGCGGCGTCGACATCGGCATCGTCGAACACGATCACCGGTGCCTTGCCGCCCAGTTCCAGGTGCACCCGCTTGAGCGTGTCGGCGGACGACCGTGCCACGGACTTGCCCGCACCGACGCTGCCCGTGATCGACACCATCGCGATGCCGGGATGCTCGGTGAGCGCCACACCGGCGGTGCCGCCCTGCCCGCACACGACGTTGAGCACTCCGGGCGGCAGCACGTCGGCGGTCAACTCCGCGAGACGCAGTGCGGTGTACGGCGTCAGCTCCGACGGCTTGAGCACGACCGTGTTGCCCGCGGCGAGGGCGGGGCCGAGCTTCCACGTGGCCATGTTCAGCGGGTAGTTCCACGGCGTGATCGACCCGACCACACCGATCGGGTCGCGACGCACCATCGACGTGTAGCCCTCCAGGTACTCGCCGGCCGCCCTGCCTTCGAGGAAGCGGCAGGCGGATGCGAAGAAGCGCCAGTTGTCCTTCGTCAGGTCCATCTCGAACTCGACGATGCCCACGGGCTTGCCGACGTTCAGACACTCCAACTCGGACAGCTCGTCGATGTTCTCCTCGACGATGTCGGCCACCCGGTGCAGCACCTCGCTGCGCTCGCGTGGGGTGAGTCCGGCCCACCCGCCGAACGCCGCATGTGCCGCAGTGACCGCGGCGTCGATGTCGGCGGCCGACGACGCCGGGACCTCCCCCAGCACCTCGCCGGTCGCGGGGTTCAGCACCACGTCCGTCGCACCGTCGGCGGCGGCCTGCCAGCCACCGTTGACGAAGTTCGCAGTTGCCAGGGTCGGCGAGTTGGTCGTGGCCATGCGGGTGATGGTCCTCTCCGGTCGGTGCCCCGTCGCGGGGCGAGTGGGTTCGTGGCCGCTGGACGCGAGCCTCTCGACACGACCGATTTCGTCGTGTTACGGTCATCGTGGCACGGATCACGTCGTGAATCCAGTGGCTCGTCACCGATCGAGTCGTCACTCCTTGCAAGGACGTCCATGAACCACGATCAACTCGCCGAGCTCGGCAACCGCCACCTCTGGGGTCACTTCTCCACGGTGGGCGGCGGGATCGACACGGTGCGGATCATGGAGCGTGGCGACGGCTGCTACATCTGGGACGACCAGGGCAACCGCTACCTCGACGGCCTCGCCGGGTTGTTCACCGTGCAGGTCGGTCACGGCCGTGTCGAGCTGGCCGAGGCAGCGCGCGAGCAAGCCGAGAAGATGGCCTACTTCCCGGTCTGGACGTACTCCCACCCGATGGCGATCGAGCTGGCGGCGCGACTCGCGAACCACGCGCCGGGCGACCTGAACCGGGTCTTCTTCACGACCGGTGGCGGCGAAGCCGTCGAGTCCGCGTGGAAGCTCGCGATGCAGTACTTCCAGTCGGTCGGCAAACCCCAGAAACGCAAGGTCATCAGTCGCTATCTCGGGTACCACGGCACCACCATGGGTGCGCTGTCGATCACGGGTGTGCCGGCACTGCGCAACACGTTCGAACCGCTCGTGCCCGGCGCGTTCAAGGTCGCGAACGCGAACGAGTACCGCTGCAACTTCTGCGCCCTCGCCGGAAGCTGCACGTTGGCGTGCGCCGACGACATCGAGGCGATGATCCTGCACGAGGGTCCCGACACGGTCGCCGCGGTGTTCGTCGAGCCCGTGCAGAACTCGGGCGGATGCTTCGTCCCGGCCGACGGCTACATGCAGCGCGTTCGCGACATCTGCGACCGGTACGACGTCCTGATGGTGTCCGACGAGGTGATCTGTGCGTTCGGCCGGTTGGGACACATGTTCGGTGCCGACCGCTTCGGCTACGTCCCCGACATCATCACCTGCGCGAAGGGCCTCACGTCGGGCTACTCCCCGCTCGGCGCGATGATCGTCAGCGATCGCCTCGTCGAACCGTTCATCAACTCGACGAACCGGTTCCTGCACGGCTTCACGTTCGGTGGCCACCCCGTCAGCTGCGCCGTCGCGATGGCCAACCTCGACATCTTCGAGAACGAGGGACTGCTGCAACACGTCCTCGACAACGAGCCCGAGTTCCGCCGCCAACTCGAGACGCTGAAGGATCTTCCGATCGTCGGCGACGTCCGTGGCGCCGGATACTTCTACGGGATCGAGATGGTCAAGGACCGCGACACCAAGGCCTCGTTCACACCAGCCGAATCCGAACTGCTGATCCGTCGTGTCCTGTCGGAGTCGCTGCTCGAGAACGGGTTGATCTGTCGCGCCGACGACCGTGGCGACCCGGTCATCCAACTCTCCCCTCCGCTGATCGCGGGGCCCGAGCACTTCGAGGAGATCACCACCGCTCTGCGCACCGTGCTCCTCAAGGGCATGGCCGAGCTCGGAATGTGATCAGGCCGATGCGGAACCTCGCCCGAGACGACCGCACCGCAACAACAGTGTGCTGCAACGACACGGTGACGACCTGATGGCCAACCACGACCTCGACGACATCGACAAGGAGATCGTCCGGGCGCTGCAGCGCGACGGCCGTCTGGCCTACTCGCAACTGGGGACGGCGGTCGGCCTGAGCGAAGCGGCCACGCGCCAACGGGTGCATCGACTCACCGAGCGCGGCGTGATGCAGATCGTCGCCGTCACCGACCCGGCCAAGATCGGACTCCCGGTCCAGGCGATGATCGGGATCAACGTCGAAGGCGACATCGGCGTCGTCGCCGACAAGCTCGCGGCATTCGAGCAGTTCGAGTACGTGGTCGTCGCCGCGGGGCGCTTCGACATCCTCGTCGAGGTCGTGTGTTCCGACACCGACGACCTCCTGCGTGTCGTCAACGACCACGTCCGCAGCGTGCCGGGGGTGTGCGGCAGCGAGATCCTCACCTATCTCAAGCTCGTCAAACAGACCTACAACTGGGGCACCGGATGATCACCCATCTCGGCGACGCCACCACCGGCACCCCGGCGATTCGTGTCGGCAATGTGAACTCGGGACCCGACGGTTCCTTCCTCGAGCGTCGCGCGTCTACTCTGCTGCGCAACCGCGACGGGGGACGTTGCCGTCGACGAGCGGCACCCGCCGACTGCACCACAGGGGAGAGTGAGAACTGATGACCGAGACGGGCAACGTCATCGAGTTGCGCAACGTGCGCAAACGCTTCGGCGATTTCGTCGCGGTCGAGGAAGCCGACTTCTCCATCCGCGAAGGTGAGTTCTTCGCGATGCTCGGACCGTCGGGCTGCGGCAAGACCACCACGCTGAAGATGATCGCCGGATTCGAGCAACCCACCGAGGGCGAGGTCGTGCTCAACGGTGTCGACGTCAGCCGGGTCCCGCCGCACAAGCGCAACGTCAACACCGTGTTCCAGCAGTACGCGCTGTTCCCCCACATGACCGTGGCCGACAACGTGCGCTTCGGGCCCCGGTCGAAGAAGCGGTCCCGGTCCGACTACGAGGCGAGCGTCACCGAGATGCTCGACGTCGTGCGCCTCGGCGACTTCGCCCACCGCAAGCCCGCTCAACTCTCCGGCGGTCAACAGCAGCGCGTCGCTCTGGCCCGTGCGCTCGTCAACCTGCCGAGCGCGCTGCTCCTCGACGAACCACTCGCGGCGCTCGACCTCAAGCTGCGAGAGGCCATGCAGTTCGAGTTGAAGCGGATCCAGCGCGAGGTGGGCATCACCTTCGTGTTCGTCACCCACGACCAGGGTGAGGCACTCACGATGAGCGACCGCATCGCGGTGATGAGCGAGGGTCGCGTCGAACAGATCGGCACACCCGAAGAGATCTACAACAGCCCCGCGACCCTGTTCGTCGCCGGATTCATCGGCTCGGCCAACCTGCTGCCCGGCGAGGTCCGCGGGTTCGACGGCGACGACACGATCGTCGAACTGAACAGCGGTGCCGTCGTGCGCTCCCGTGCGACGCGTTCCAACGAGATCGGTGCGCCGGTGTCGTTGATGCTGCGCCCGGAACGCCTGCGGGCGTCGGCCGAGGCCAACTCGAACGGTCGCTCGCTGGACGGAACGGTCACCGACCTGGTGTTCCAAGGTGCCACGGCCCGGCTCGGCCTGCGCCTCGCCGACCACAGCGAGGTCGTCGCCACCGTCGGGACCGGCACCGACCTGCCGTTCCTGCTCCCCGGGGCGACCGTCCACCTCGAATGGGATCCCGGTGCCGCCTTCCTCCTGACCGGGTGGCCGAGCCGACCGGGCGCCACCGCCGACGACATCGACACGCTCGAAGCACACGCCACGAGCTGACACCGACCTTCCCGCCACCATTCTCCCGACGCCGACGCATCGGGGCCACGAAAGGAACCTCCACCATGACCACCCCCAACAACGACTTCTCCCGCATGGCCATGAGCCGGCGCCGCCTGCTCGCACGCGCCGGGGCGATCGGTGCCGCCGGGATGTCGCTGCCCGCCCTCCTCGCGGCCTGCGGCGGCAGCGACGGCGACGGCGACGCGAGCCCGACCAGTGACGGCGGCTCCGGAACGCAACCCGAGGGCTCCGGCGCTCCGGTCGCAGGCGGAGGCGGCAACAGCCTGCTCTTCGAGAACTGGCCCGAGTACGTCGACCCCACCGAGGACGACCTCACCGGCACGGTCGACCGGTTCATGGCCGAGACGGGCATCGACATGAACTACACCGAGACGTACAACGACAACGTCGAGTACTTCGCCAAGATCCAGCCGCTCCTCGGCACCGGCAAGACCATCGATCCGGACATCATCGCCCCCACCTCGTGGCTGGTCGGTCGCCTGATCTCGCTCGGCTGGCTCGACAAGCTCCCGATCGACCAGGTGCCCAACGTCGCCAACCTGCGCCCCGACCTGATGAACCCGTCGTGGGACCCCACGGGCGAGTACTCGCTGCCGTGGCAGACCGGATTCGCCGGCATCGCCTACAACATCGACGCCACCGGCCGCGAGTTGACCAGCACCGCCGACCTGTTCGACCCCGAGTTCAACGGCAAGATCGGCATGCTCACCGAGATGCGCGACACGATGGGCCTGCTGATGCTGGCCGAAGGCGTCGACATCTCGACCGTGTCGACGTTCGACGCCGCCGCCTCGGCGTTCGAGAAGCTCGAGGCGGCCAAGAACGACGGTCAGATCCGCCGCTTCACCGGCAACGACTACCTGAACGACCTGAGCACCGGCAACTTCGCCGCCTGCGTGGGCTGGTCGGGCGACGTGGTGCAACTCGCCATCGAGAACCCGAGCATCCGCTTCGTCATCCCCGAGGAGGGCGGCACGAGTTGGGCCGACGCAATGGTCATGCCGAAGGGTGCGGTGAACCGCGACGCCGCAGCACAGTGGATGAACTTCTGCTACGACCCGGTCCAGGCAGCACAGATCACCGCGTGGGTGCAGTACGTGTCGCCGGTCGCCGGCGTGCAGGCCGAACTCGAGAAGATCGACCCCGAACTCGCCGTGAACCCGCTGCTGTTCCCCGACGACGAGACCGTGGCGCGCACCTTCGCCTTCGCCAACCTCGCCGAGGACGTCGAAGCCGAGTACGACGCGAGGTTCGCCGAGATCACCGGCGCCTGATCCGCATCGACCCCGCACCCGACACCGATCGCCACCCGTTCCCGTGACCATCTCCGACCCGAGTCTCGATTCGGTCAGCAACCCCGACGACGGCTCCGACCTACCCGGAGACGCCCCGGACACAGACCGTCGACCGATCGATCCCGAACGGATCGGTCTCGCCGGGCTGGTCCTCGCCGGTCTGCTGCTCGTGCTCGTCGGCACGAGGCTGGTCACGGGGGTGGTGTCCGTCATCGCCCTCGCCCTCACGCTCGGCACCATCGTGATGCTCGTGGTGACGGCGGTGTTGGGAGGCCCCGAGGCGCGGCGCAAGATCGCGCCCTACGGCCTGCTCAAGCCCGGCATGTTGTGGCTCGCACTGTTCTACCTGGCACCCCTGGTCACGCTGCTGCGCAACTCGCTGTCCACGTTGCCGAGTCGGTTCGCCGTCAAGGCCGAGTTCGACTGGAACTTCGGGAACTACTCCACCGCCTTCAGCGACTTCGGCGGGCAGTTCGGGCGGGGCTTCGGGTACGCAGCGGTGGCGACCATCCTGACGATCCTGCTCGGCTACCCGCTCGCCTACGTGATCGCGTTCCGCGGGGGGAAGTACCGTGGTCTGCTGCTCGGGTTGATCATCATCCCGTTCTTCACCTCGTACCTGATCCGCACGATCGCCTGGCAGAGCCTCCTGGCCGACACCGGACCGATCCCCAACGTGCTCGACGCGATCGGCGTGCAACCGCTGCTCGACGCCGTCGGGATCATGGACGGCGACAAGATCCTCAACACACCGGCGGCGGTGATCGGCGGGTTGACCTACAACTTCCTGCCGTTCATGGCACTGCCGATCTACGTCAGCCTGGAGAAGATCAACCTCAACCTGGTCGACGCGGCGAAGGACCTCTACTCGGGTTCGGTGCGGGCCTTCTTCAAGATCGTGTTCCCGCTCTCGCTGCCCGGAGTGTTCGCCGGCACGCTACTCACGTTCATCCCCGCGTCGGGTGACTTCGTGAACCAGCAGTACCTCGGCAATCCGAACACGTCGGTGATCGGCCAGTCGATCCAGAACCAGTTCCTCGTCCAGAACAACCTGCCGGTCGCGTCCGCGATGTCGTTCGTGCTGATGGCGATCATCACCGTGTTCGTCGTGATCTACAGCCGCTTCTTCGGGACCGACGATCTCGCATGATCCGCGGAATGGAGGTGGCATCGTGAGCGCACCGTCGTCGTCCGTGGGGTCGGTCGTGCGGTGGGGCCTGAACCTGTTCGCCGCAGCTGTGCTCGTCTACCTGTTCCTGCCGATCCTGTGGATCGTGTTCTTCTCCTTCAACGAACCCAAGGGGAAGTTCAACTTCGTGTGGCAGAACGCCACGCTCGACAACTGGCGCGAACCGCTGAAGGACGAAGCGCTCACCGACGCTCTCGTCGAGAGCCTGAAGATCGCCGCGATCTCCACGGTCATCGCCACGGTGTTGGGTTCCCTGATCGCCATCGGACTGGCCCGCTACCGTTTCAAGGGCAACGCGGTGCTCGACTTCGTGCTGGTGCTGCCGCTCACCACCCCCGAGATCGTGATCGGCTCGTCGCTCGCCACCCTGTTCCTCGACCAGGACATCACGCGCGGGTTCAACACCGTCGTGATCGCCCACGTGATGTTCCAGATCAGCTTCGTGGCGCTCACGGTGCGCGCCCGCGTGCGCGGGTTCGACTGGACGCTCGAACAGGCCGCACAGGATCTGGGGGCATCTCCGATGCGCACGTTCTGGAAGGTCACGTTCCCCCTGATCCTGCCGGGGATCCTCGCTGCCTCCCTCCTCTCGTTCGCGCTGTCGCTCGACGACTTCATCATCACGCTGTTCAATGCGGGCTCGCTCAGCACGTTCCCGCTGTTCGTGAACGCGAGCTTCAAGAACTCGTTCTCGCCGCAGATCAACGTGTTGGCCACCATCGTGCTGCTGGTGTCGGTGTTGCTGATGGCGTCGGGCACGCTGATCGGCACACTGCGCGGCCGGCGGCAGTCCCGCTGAACGTCACCGCAGCCCACCCAGCCCATCCGAACGAACCCTCCCGATCAACCAAGGACCACCATGGCCAGATTTCTGGCATCCGAGCGTCCCGACGACTTCGACGCCGCAGTGTCGCAGCGCGCGCTGAACGCGATCTCCGACGCCGAGCCGATCCCGTTCTGGACCGAGAGCGTCGACATCCCCGATTCGAACCCGACCCTGGTGCGCAACGAGCACTGCGACCTGTGCATCGTCGGTGGCGGCTACACCGGGCTGTGGGCCGCCGTCATCGCGAAGGAGCGCGACCCGTCGCGTGACGTGGTGCTGATCGACAAGGGCGAGGTCGGCGGCGCTGCGAGCGGCCGCAACGGGGGGTTCATGGAGTCGTCGCTCACACACGGCGTCGGAAACGGCCTCGCCCGTCACGCGGACGAGATCGACGTCCTGGAGGAACTGGGCCTCCAGAACCTGAACCAGATCGAGGCGGCGATCGAGCGCTACGACATCGACTGCGGGTACGAGCGCACCGGCGTGATCGACGTCGCCCACACGGGTCACCCTGCGTCGTACGTCGACGAGTTGCGTGAGGAGCACGACACCCTGCGGTCCATGGGTCAGGCCGTCGACTGGCTCGACACCGACGCGATGCGCGCCGAGGTGGATTCGCCCACGTACGTCGCCGGGCTGTTCCGGTCGGGGCGTGCCGCACTGGTCGACCCCGCCCGACTGGCGTGGGGGCTGAAGCGGGTGGCCGAGAGCCTCGGCGTGCGGATCTACGAGCACTCCAAGGCCACCGACGTCGAGACCGACGGCGTGGGCACGTTGGTCACGACCCCGCTCGGCAAGATCCGCTGTGCGCAGGTGGTGCTGGGCACCAACGCCGACAAGCCGCTGTTGAAGCGGGTGCGTCGCTACATGGTGCCGGTGTACGACTACTGCCTCGTGACCGAACCGCTCACCGCCGAGCAGATGGCGAGCATCGGGTGGGAGAAGCGCCAGGGGCTGTCCGACATCACCAACCAGTTCCACTACTACCGTCTCACCGCGGACAACCGGATCCTGTGGGGCGGCTACGACGCCATCTACTACTGGGGCTCCAAGACCTCCGTCGAGTTGGAGTCGCGGCCCGAGACGTGGGCGAAGCTGTCCGAGCACTTCTTCGAGACGTTCCCGCAGTTGGAGGACGTCGCGTTCAGTCACGTGTGGGGTGGCGCGATCGACACGAGCACCCGCTTCTCG
Source organism: Ilumatobacter sp. (assembly GCF_039969435.1). Lineage (GTDB taxonomy): Bacteria > Actinomycetota > Acidimicrobiia > Acidimicrobiales > Ilumatobacteraceae > Ilumatobacter_A. Next base: position 155,761 of record NZ_JBDVNU010000017.1, on the reverse strand, counting down.
GTGTTCTTCGGATCGGCGATGCAGAACCGGGTCGTCTACGCCGTCGGCTACACCGGCCTCGGTGTCGCGGCGACGCGGTTCGCCGCGTCGACGATGCTCGACCTGCTCCAGGGTCGCAAGACGATCGCCACCCAGACCGACTTCGTCCGGTCCAAGCCGCTGCCGTTCCCGCCCGAACCGTTCCGCTTCGCCGGCATCCAGGCCACCCGCTGGTCGATGGACCGCGAGGACCAGCACGGGCGACGCAACGCCTGGCTCCGCACCCTCGACCGACTCGGCCTGGGCTTCGACTCGTGACGAACACGCCGACACGCCCGGCGGTGACGGCGTGATCGATCGATTCGACGTGATCGTGTCCGACACGGCGCTCGATTCGCCGTTCCGCGGCGACCGCACGGACGAGCGGCCGCTGCGCGTCGGCGCGGTGCAGTGTGCGTGGCACCCCGACGCCTCCGCCCACGAGGCGACGCTGCGCGCCGGCGTGGCGCTGGCTGCCGCGGAAGGTGCCGAGATCGTGCTGCTCCAGGAGTTGACCCTGTCGCCGTACTTCTGCGTGGAACCCGACGTGGCAGATGCGCTCGATTGTTTCGCCGAGGACCTGGAGGGCGGGCCGACCGTTGCGCTGATCCGCTCGCTGGCCGTCGAACACGGCATCGCCGTGCACGCGTCGCTCTTCGAGCGTGGCGAGCCGATCGCGTCACGTGGCGTCGGCTACAACACCGCCGTGTGCGTCGACGGCACCGGTGCTCTCGTCGCCGGGACCCGCAAGACGCACATCCCGGAGTTCGAGTACTACCACGAGGACGTGTACTTCGAGCCGGGCGACACGGGCTGTCCGGTGACCGAGGTGTCCGGCGCCCGCTTCGCCTTCCCCACCTGCTGGGACCAGTGGTTCCCCGAGTTGGCGCGCGTGATGTCACTCGACGGCGCCGAGGTGATCGTGTACCCCACGGCCATCGGCAGCGAGCCACACCGCCCCGGCTTCGACTCCCAGCCGATGTGGCATCAGATGATCGCCGCCAACGGGCTTGCGAACGCGACGTTCATGGTGGCGGTCAATCGCATCGGCACCGAAGGCCCACTCACGTTCTACGGGTCGTCGTTCGTCTCCGACCCGTACGGCCGCACCGTCGTCCAGGCACCGCGTGACCGGCCCGCCGTCCTGGTGGCCCAACTCGACCTCGGTCAACGCGAGGACTGGCTCGACTTCGGGTTGATCTACACGCGTCGCCCCGACGCCTACGCACGACTCGCACACCACTCCGACCTGGGCCGCCCGACGTGACCGAACCCGATGCCGGAGTCGGAGCGCGGTGGCGGATGCCGGCCGAGTGGGAGCCGCACGACGGGTGCCTCATGGCGTGGCCGACTCGGCGGGATCTGTGGCAGGAGCAGTTCGACGCTGCGGTGGTCGACTACACGAACACCGCTGCGGCGATCGCGACGTTCGAGCCGGTGACGATGATCGCAGCTCCCGGACAGGGTGGGGAGGCACGCTGCGCGCTGCCCGGCGAGGTGACCGTGATCGAGTTGCCGATCGACGATTCCTGGCTGCGCGACTCGGGTCCGGTCTTCACGGTCGACTCGCAGGGCCGTCGCGCCGGCGTGGACTTCGTGTTCAACTCCTGGGGCGAGAAGTTCGCCCCGTTCGATGCCGATGCCGCGGTCGCTGCGGCGGTGCTCGACCACCTCGGGGAGACGAGGCGCGACTCGCTCATGGTCCTCGAGGGCGGCTCGATCACCGTCGACGGGGCGGGCACCCTGGTCACGACCGAGCAGTGCGTGCTGCACCCGTCCCGCAACCCCGAGATGTCGCGGGCGCAGATCGAGGCCGAATGGCACCGCACACTCGGCGTGGACACGGTGGTCTGGCTGCCGTGGGGGTTGGTCGAGGACACCCACACCGACGGCCACGTCGACAACGTGTGCGCATTCGTCCGTCCCGGCCAGGTGATCACCCAGTCGTGCGACGACCCGACGAACCCGAACCACGGTCGGATGGCGGCGAACCTCGAGGTGCTGCGACATGCCGTCGACGCCACCGGGTCTCCGTTGGAAGTGATCGAACTGCCGCAGCACTCGTACTTCGAGGTCGGCGGCGACACCCACCGCAACAGCTACCTCAACTTCTACGTGGCGAACGGGGGTGTGGTCGTCCCGACCGCCGACCATGGCAACGACGCCGACGCGCTGGCGATCGTCAGCGCCGCGTTCCCCGACCGCGAGGTGGTCGGGGTGTCGAGTCGCATCCTCGCCTACGGAGGGGGCGGCATCCACTGCATCACCCAGCAGATCCCGACCGGCCGGTGATCACCGTGCGTCGGGATACAGCGGCCCGTCGGTCCATTCGCCATGGTGCCCGACGTCGCGGACGTCCCAGTCGGTCGAGGTGAACCGGGCGGCGGCGACGTCGAGCAGGAGCCAGGCGGCGAAGCGAGCGACGTCACGCGCCGACGCGATCAAGCCCTTCACCAGGTACTCGTCGTAGGCGGACCTCGCCGGGAAGTCACGGTGTGCGAGCCGCATGAACCCACGGACCATGTCGGTGTCCACCAGCCCCGGCTTGAACGCACCGACAGCGATCCCGCTGTCCGCCCACTCGGCCTGGAGGGAGCGGCGCAGCGTCTCCGATGCGGCCTGCGCGATCGAGTAGGCCGCCGCACCGGCCCGCGGTGCTGCCCCGGCGTCGCTCCCGATGAAGAGGATCCGCCCGCCGTCGAGTGCCGACGCGCACGCGAGCGACAACTCCCAGCGCGCCTGCACGTTGATGTCGAACGAGCGTCGCCAGTCGTCGGCCGACAGCGAGTCGAGGAGCCCGGCCTGGAAGTACCCGGCACCGTGGAAGACCGCCCTTGGCGCGCGCAGACATGCCAGCGCCGTGGCCAACTCCGTGCGGTGCGACGCGTCGGTCACGTCTCCGACGAGCGTCGTGATCCTCGCCGACGATGCGGCGACCTCGGCGAGAGGACCCTGGCGGCGACCCGTCACGAGCACGTCGCACCCCCGGGCTGCGAGCTCGCGAGCCAGTGCTGCGCCGATCCCGGTTCCGCCGCCCGTGACGAGGACCGATGCCAGCAGCGGCTCGGCGGGTCCGTTGTCGTCGGGCCGCGGCATTCTCCGGACCGTACACCTCGTCAGCGCAGACGGTCGGCGACGGCGCCGAGCCGCGACGGTCTCCCGGTTCGGACTTCGTCACGGTCGGCGAACGCCGAGAGTCGGAGCATCGACGTCACGCCGGCCCACCGCAGGGGCTCGGGCTCCCACCGCCGGGAGCGATGGTCGACCCAGGGCAGGGTGGTGAGGTCGGAGTCACGCTCGAGGATCAGGTCGCAGAGAGTGCGGCCGGCGAGGTTCGCGGCAGCGACGCCCTCACCCACGTAGCCGCCCGCCCACGCGACGCCCGTCGCTCGATCCAGGCCGACCGACGGCCGCCAGTCGCGAGGGATGCCGAGCACGCCACCCCACCGATGGGTGATCTCGGCCCGGCGGAGCACGGGCAGCAACTCGTGCAGCGACTGCACCACGCGGTCGGACACCGCCGGGTCGGAGTGGTCGGTGCGCACCTTCGACCCGAACAGGTAGGGCGCTCCACGTCCGCCGAAGGCGATCCGGTCGTCGGTGGTCCGCTGACCGTAGATCACCATCCGACGGTCGTCACCGAAGGTCTGGCGGTCGGTGAGCCCGATCTCGTCCCACATTTCTGCAGACAGCGGCTCGGTCGCGACCATCGACGAGGAGAACGGGATCAGCGAGCGTCGTTCACCCGGCAGGCCGCCGGTGTAACCCTCCGTCGCCCGGACGACGACATCGGCCGTCACCGTCCCCCGCTCGGTCACGACTCGTGGCGCCCCGCCCGATCGACCGGCGACGACCTCGATCACCCGCGTGTCTTCGTGGATCACGCCGCCGAGTCGTTCGACCTCCCGCGCGACTCCCGACGCGAGGTGCAGCGGCTGGACACGTGCGGCGGCGGCGAAGTACACGCCACCGAGGACGCCGGTGGCTGCGAGCATCGAGCGTGCCTCGCCGACATCGAGCAGGCGCAGGTCGTCGTCGTCGAAGCCCGCAGCACGGTGGTCGCCGACCTCGGCGAACTGGCGGTCGAGTTGCGGGCGGGTGCGGGCGAGCCGGATCACGCCGCCCTTCACGAACCCGCAGTCGATGCCGGCGGCGGTGACGACTCGGCCGACCTCGTCGACGGTGTCCATCACGGCCCGGGTGAGGCGGACCCCGCCGTCGGAGCCGCCGCCCGTGGCCTGCGACAGCGCGATCGCCTTGTGCAGCCCTCCGGCGATCTCACCGACGCACCACCCCCCGTTGCGACCCGACGCTCCGAACCCGACGTGCTCGGCGTCGAGCACGCACACCGACATCGTCGGCTCGGCGGCCAGGATCGAGTGGGCGGTCCACAGCCCGGTGTAGCCCGCCCCGATGATCGCCACGTCGGCGCGCCGGTCGCCGTCGAGGGCGGGCCGAACCGCACCCGGTGGGCCGACCTGACTCGCCCAGAGCGACGACCCGGCGTCGGTCGAGCTCGTTGCCGGCGGCATCGCCCGATCGTAGGCACCGACGCGCCTCGCCCGCGTCGTCGCGTCCTGCTCGCAGGGTGGGCCGACGAACTCCCGCCTCTGAGTAGCTTGGCGCGATGCGTGTCCTCGTCGTCGGTGCCGGTGGTGTGGGGTCGGCGTTCGTCTCGATCGCAGCGACGCGTGAGGTGTTCACACACATCACGGTGGCCGACATCGACCTGGACAGGGCGGCCTCGACCGTCGCACGCGTCGTGGAACACGGTGGCGACGTCCGATTCGCCGCCGCCCACGTCGATGCGAGCAGCCGTGAATCGGTCACCGCCCTGGCACGTGCGATGCGTGCCGACGTGATCCTCAACGCGTGTGATCCCAGGTTCAATCCGCCGATCTTCTTCGGTGCGTTCGACGCCGGGTGCAACTACGTCGACATGGCGATGAACCTGTCCACTCCGCACCCCGACGACCCCTACAACCGGACGGGCATCCGCCTCGGCGACGGGCAGTTCGCCGAGCACCCCACGTGGAAGAACCGTGGGTTGATGGCGCTGGTGGGGATGGGCGTCGAGCCGGGCTTCTCCGACGTGGCCGCCCGCTTCGCCGCCGACGAGTTGTTCTCGAAGGTCGACGAGATCGGCGTGCGCGACGGAGCCGACCTCGTCGTCGACGGCCACGACTTCGCCCCCACCTTCTCCATCTGGACCACCATCGAGGAGTGTCTGAACCCACCGGTCGTGTACGAGCGCGAGCGTGGCTGGTTCACCACCGAGCCGTTCAGCGAACCCGAGGTGTTCACCTTCCCCGAGGGCATCGGCGAGGTCACCTGCGTGAACGTCGAGCACGAGGAGGTGATCCTGATGCCGCGGTGGATCGACGTCGACCGGGTCACGTTCAAGTACGGCCTCGGCGAGGACTTCATCGATGTGCTCAAGACCCTGCACCGCCTGAAGCTCGACTCGACCACCGGGGTCGACGTCAAGGGAGTGAACGTGTCACCACGGGATCTCGTGGCGGCCACACTTCCCGACCCGGCGAGCCTCGGCGACCGCATGACGGGTCGCACCTGCGCAGGGAGTTGGGTGAAGGGCACGGGGCTCGACGGTGAACCGCGCGAGGTGTACGTGTACCACCTCGTCGACAACGCATGGACGATGAAGGAGTTCGGTCACCAGGCCGTCGTCTGGCAGACGGCGGTGATGCCGGCGGTGGCGATCGAGTTGATGGCCACCGGCGTCTGGTCGGCGGTGGGAATCGTCGGACCCGAGGCGCTCCCGCCGAAGCCGTTCCTCGACCTGCTCGACGACTACGGCAGCGAATGGGAGTGGGAGGACTACCGCGATCGGGCCCCGATCCCCCAGTGACGCGAGTGGTTCGCGATCGCGAGCGTCTACGATCGGCGGAGATCCGTGAGTCCTACGACGCCGTTGCCGAGCAGTACGCGTCGCTGTTCCTCGGCGACCTCGACCAGGATCCGGCCGCTCGGGCGTGGCTCGCGAGGTTCACCGAACTGGCCGCTCCCCGCATCGGCGTGGTCGTCGACCTCGGGTGTGGACCCGGCCACGTCGTCCACCACCTGAACGGGCTCGGCCTGACCACCATCGGCGTCGACCTGTCGCCGGGGCAGATCGAGCAGGCTCGCACCGCCTTCCCCCACGCGGACTTCCGTCTGGGTGACCTCACGGCGCTCGATTCCGCCGACTCGTCACTCGGCGGAATCGTCTCGAGATACTCGTTGATCCACCTGACGCCCTCGCTCCTGCCCGACGTGTTCGCGGAGTGGATGCGGACGCTCGAACCGGGCGCTCCGGTCCTGGTGTCGTTCTTCGCCGCGGCGACCTCCGAGCGTCACGGCGCACCCTTCGATCACGCCGTGACGACGGCCTTCGAACTCTTCCCACCGACGGTCGTCGCTCACCTGCACGATGTCGGGTTCGTCGGCGCCGAGGTCGACGTCCGTCCGCCACCCGACGGCGCACGCCCGCTCGACCACGCAACAGTGCTCGCCGCCAGACCGCCCGCCTGACACGAGCGGACCCGCGCGTCGATCACACCTCGACCGGGCGGATCGCAGCGGTCGCCGTGTCGAGGTCGTCGGTGCAGATGTAGTCGAATCCGAGATCGGCCAGTCGCCCCACGCGTCCGCCGTCGTTCTCGCTCCACGACACCAGCCCGAAGTCCAGCGCTCGTGCTCGCTCGACGAAGTGCTCGTCCACCGAACGGAGAGGATCCCGGAGGTGGTCGAAGCACGGGTGGATGTACGTCGGTCGGACGAAGGAGGCGAGCGACTTGATGTCGAGTTGCGGGTCGTAGTACAGGAACGACGTCGTGGCAGCGGGTACACGCTCCGCGACGTACGCGAGCACCTCACCACGGGTGGAGGCCAGGATCATCCGGCCCGCCCTGATGGGCTCGTTCCACTCCCGGAGGATTCTCTCGACGCCCGTCCGTCGGATCGACTTGAGATCGAGGTAGACGACCAGGTCGTCCGCCGAGGCCGCTTCCACCGCGTCTGCCAGGTCGCGTCGGCTCCACTCGATTCCGTCGACCGGCGGCAGGTCGTGGCCGGCGAGGTCGCTGATCCAACGCGCTGCGGTCGTGTAGACGGCGTCGTGCACGACGAACAGGGTTCCGTCCTCGGACTCGTTCACGTCGATCTCGACACCGCCGGCGCCGTGGGCCCTGGCCGACCGGATCGCCTCGAGACTGTTCGGACTCCCCTCCTGGGCGCCTCCACGGTGGGCGAGCAGTACCGGTCGTGCTTCGTTCGGGTTGCCCACCGCTCGATCCTGGCACAGGAGGAGATCCGATTCCCGGGCGGCGATCGACACGGACTCCTCCATTCGTACGACCATCCCAGAGCCGAACCGCCGGGATGTACTGTTTCGCCGTGCCGCTCTTGGCGATGGACCGCAGCGCAGACGACATCTTCATCCTCGTCTTCGCGGGGATCGGCGTCATCGTCGTGACGGCGCGGTTGCTGGGGTGGGCATTCCAACGCATCGGTCTGCCGGCGGTGGTCGGCGAGGTCGTCGGCGGCATCGTGCTCGGACCATCGATGCTCGGCGTGCTCCCCGGAGGCCTCGACGAGCTGCTGTTCCCACCCGACATCGTGCCGTACCTGCGCATCATCGCCCAGCTCGGTCTCGTCTTCTATCTCTTCATCGTCGGACTCGAACTCGACGTCTCGGTGTTGTCGAACGATCGTCGAGCAGCGGTCACGATCTCGCTCTCGTCGATCAGCGTCGCGTTCGCCGGTGGGGCACTGGTCGGTGTGGTGATCCACGGGAGTCATGACGTCGCATTCCGAGGGATCGGAGCGGCGGCGGAGTCGGTCTCGGTCGAGTACGTGCCGTTCGTGTTGTTCTGCGGCCTGTCGATCTGCGGGAGTGCCTTTGCGATCCTCGCCCGCATCCTCGACGAACGGCGGCTGTTCGGGACTCGCATGGGTCCGGTCCTCGTCGGATGCGCCGTCGTCGACGACATCGGGGTGTGGGCCATCGCCGCTGTGGTCCTGGCCGTCTCCGCAGCCTCGGGACTCGCCGGGGTCCCCGTCACGCTCGGCGGTCTCGCCCTGTTCGTGGTCGTGTTGTTCGTCGTCGTGCGGCCGGCACTGGCGCGCCTGATCGAACGCACCCGGGGCCGTGACGGGTCCATGACGCCCGACCTGCTGGCCGCACTCCTCGTGGGGCTGCTCGCATCGGCGTGCTTCACGACGTGGCTCGGCATCTCTCCGATCCTCGGTGCCTTCCTCTTCGGCGCAGCTGTCCCACGCATCGGCACCACCGGCATCCTGCAGGAGACGACAGAACGCCTCGAGAGCGTGAGCGTGCTGCTCCTGCTGCCCGTCTTCTTCGTGGTCACGGGGCTGGGCGTCGACCTGAGTGCCCTCGACGGCGACGGGCTGCTCCTGCTCGTCGTGTTCCTGGTGGTGGCCACTGCCGGCAAGTTCATCGGCGCATCGCTCGGCGCTCGGGCGAGTGGATTCCGCGGCCGACGGGCCATGGCGGTCGGCTGCCTGATGAACACCAGGGGACTCACGGAGCTGGCGATCCTGTCGATCGGTCGCGACATCGGGGTGCTCGACACGACGATGTTCACGGTGTTGGTCACCACCGCGGTGGCCACCACGATCATCTCGGGCCCGCTGCTCTCCCTCACCTACTCCGACGATCTGATCGCGAACGATCTCGCCGACGCCGAACTCCGTCGGCTCGCCCTCACCGACGCGTATCGCCTTCTCGTCCTGATCGACGACCCCGACGAAGTCGGCCCCGAGATCGATCTGGCTGCTGGGATGGCGCGCAGCGAGCCGGATTCCGAGATCGTGTTGAGTCGTCTCGGGGAACTGCGCTCTCGTGGCGAGCTGGGCACCGGCTTCATCGGCGACCTCGGGGCGATGACCAGCGCCGTCGAAGCCGTGTCGGCGATGGCTCGCTCACTGGAGGACGCCGGCATCCGTTCGGTGCCGTTGTCGCAGTTCACCGACGACGTCGGCCGAGAGCTCGTCGCTCAGGTCGGGCGCACCCGCCCCAACCTGGTGGTGCTGGCCGACCGGGGCGACGAGACGTACGCCCTCGCGCAACGTCTGCGCAACGATGCCCGTGTCGACGTCCTGGTCGTCGACACCGATGCGCCACGGCGTCCGGCGTCGGTGACGCTGACGTCGGGTGCCGAATCGGACTCGGTCCTGGCAGCGGAGGTGGCCACCCGATTGGCACGAGGACTCGACATCACCGTTCGGATCCCTGCGGGCCGAAGCGTGCCGGGACACGAGAGCCTGATGACCGACCTCGGCGTGCACAGTGAACCGACCGCCCGGGCGATGGTCGGTGCGTCCGTGACCTTCGACGTGGGCGAGCAACCGGACGACGTTTCGGTCGATCAGCCACGTGCAGCCGTCGACATCGACACCGGGGTGGGTGACCTGACCGTCGGGTGCCGGTTCGGCGAGGGACACGACGTGGTGGTGCTGGCCACGACCCCCACCGACGGTCGCCGTTCGCTCGCCGCCCTGCGAACTCGCCTCGTGGGAAACTGACCTCCGGCCGACTTTCGTGCGCAGCGATGGAGCTGCACAGAAGTCGACGTCCGATGCGTCACGAACCGAACGACTCGGCCCTGATCAGAGATGCTCTGATCAGGGCCCGTTGGTCGGGGTGGGGAGATTTGAACTCCCGGCCTCCACGTCCCGAACGTGGCGCGCTACCAAGCTGCGCTACACCCCGGTGCAGTGCGCTGCGCATCGTAACGGCCCCGCCGCCGATTCCTGCGCGAGGCGGAACCGGAGGCGTGTCCGTCAGATCTCGTCTGCTTTCCTTCGTCGGCTCCCGACCGTCGCGAACCCGCCGACGGCGAGCAACCCGAGCGCGAGCAGCAGCATCGAGAAGATCTCGGCACCGCTCCTCGGCAGGTTCGGTGACGTCGTGGGCCGTGTCGTCGGTGTCGTCGTGGTCGTGGTCGTCGTCGTCGTCGGTGCGGCGACGCGTGAGACCTCGACACTGACGGTGTCCTGGTACACGTTGCCCGCCGTGTCGACGACCGTGAAGTCGATCCGGGCGGTCCCCGAGTAGCCGTCGGCCGGGGTGAAGGTGACCGTGCCGTCGGGGTTGACGACCCAGGTGCCGACGCCATCGACGGTGACCCGCTTCGGGCACGGATCCGACGACGTGGTCGTCACGAGGCACACGGAGCTGGGGACCAGTTCCTCGCCGGCAGCGGGCGTCACGTTGTCCAGCACCGGCACCGTCACCGGACCGCCGTTGCTGGTCGCCCTCGACGGCACCGAGGTACCCGGTGCCTCGACGACCACGGTGATCTCGGCGGTCGCCGACGACCCGTTGGAGTCCCGGATCGTGTAGGTCACCGGCGAGGTCTCCCCGGTGAATCCCGTGACGGGCGTGAAGACCACCCGTCCGGTCGCATCGAGTGCATAGGTTCCCTCGTTCGGGACGGTCAGGGTCGTGCCATCGTCGCTGATCGTGGAGCCTGCGGGTTGTGAGCCGGGCTCGAAGGTCGTCGCCGTCGGATCGATGGGGGCCGCCGGGTCACCCGCGACGTCGTTGCCGACGATGTCGATGGTGACCGCGGTGTCGACACTCGTCCGGGCCGAGTCGTCGACGGCGGTGGGGGCCACCCGACCGACCGTCACGGTGACCGTGGAGCCGGTGGTGTTCCCGCCGACGTCGGTCACGAGGTAGCGGACGGGCGTGGCCGTTCCGCTGAACCGGGGGTCGGGCGTGAACACGATCGTCCCGTCGTCGCGCACGCTGTAGACGCCCTGACCGGGCACCGTGAGTGTCGTGCCGCCGTCCGCGACGGTCGCCCCTGCCGGCTGACCTGTCGTCGGGAAGACGACCGACGCCGGATCGAACGACCCGGGGGTGGCGTCCACGTTGGCGCTCGGCGTGTCGTTGCCGAGCACGTCGATCGTGACGGGCGTGTTCTGGGGCACGCTCGCGGTGTCGGGACGGGCTGCGGGCCCGGGCTGGACCGTCACCTGGATCGACGCCGTCGCTGTTTCCCCGTTGCTGTCGCGCACGGTGTACACGACGGGTGACGTGACGCCGGAGAATCCGTCAGCCGGTGCGAACGTGACCGTGCCGTCGTCGGCGAAGACGTACGACCCCTCGCCGGGAACCACGATGCTGGTGCCATCGGCGCCGATGATCCAGGTGGCAGGGTTGTCGCCCGCCTCGAACGAGAGTGATGCGTCGTCGTCGATCGGAGCCGAGTCGTCGCCGGCGATGTCGTTGCCGACGATGCCGAAGGTCACGGGCGTGGCGAACACGGTCGTCGCCGCGTCGTCGACGGCGATCGGGACGATCGACGCGACGTCGACCGTGATGGTCGACTCCGCGGCGTTGCCGGCCTGGTCGGACACCTCGTACCGGACCGGCGTCGTGCGGCCGGAGAACGTGGTGGCGGGGGTGAACGTGACGTTGCCCTCGACGTCGACGGTGTAGACGCCTTCGCCGGGCACGTCGAGCGCTCGTCCGCCGTCGGAGACGATGGCACCGCTCGGCTGGCCGACGGCCGGGAACACGAACGTGGACCGATCGAAGGTTCCGTCGGTGCCGTCCACCCGCTCACCGGGGGTGTCGTCGGCGATCGGGTCGAACGTGACCGGCACGTTCTGCCTCGTCGCCTCGAGATCGGGCACGGCGACCGGGCCGGGCCGCACGGTGACCGTGAGCAGCGCCGAGACCGTGGTGCCGTTGGTGTCGGCGATCTGGTACCTCACCGACGTCGTCTGGCCACTGAATCCGTCAGCGGGGACGAACGTGACCGTGCCGCCGTCGTCGACGGTCCAGGTTCCCTGCCCCGGGACGACGATCGACTTTCCGTCGGCCGACACCTGTGCTCCGGCGGGCCGTCCGCCGACCGGGAAGATCGTCGCATCCGCGTCCAGCGGTGCGGGCGTCCCACCCTGTGGGTCACCTGCGACGTCGTCGGTGACGGCCGGAAGGGTGACCGGCGTGGCGAAGCTCGTGACCGCTGCATCGTCATTGGCGATCGGAGTGATCCCGACGACCGTCACCGACACCGTGGTCGACGAGGTGTTGTCGAAGTCATCCGTTGCGACGTAGACGATCGGCGTCGCCACACCCGAGAAGTCGGGATCGGGCGTGAACGTGATCACGCCCGCCGGGTCGATCGTCCACGTGCCCTCACCGTCGACCGTCAGCGTCTTCGCATCGGCGGAGACGACTGCGCCGTCCGGTTGGTCGTCGGGGGAGAACACCACCGAGGTGGGATCGAAGCCGTCGCCGACGTCACCCGCACCGTCGTCGCCGGGGAGGTCGTTCGACAGGACGGCGATCGCCACCGGCGTGTTCTGCGGTGTCGTGTCCGAGTCCGGCCGCGCGAGGGGTCCTGTTCCCACGACCACGTCGACCGTCGCCCTGGCCACGGTTCCGTTGCGGTCCGTCACGGCGTACTCGACCGGGTCGGCCACGCCCTCGAAGTCGGGCTCCGCCGTGAAGGTCACCGAGTCGTCGTCCTCGACGGTCCAGGTTCCCTGACCGTCGACGACCAGGGTCTTTCCGCCGGCGGTGGCATCGGGTGACGTGAAGATCACCGAGCCGGCCTGGAACGGTGCCGTGTCGCCCGCCGTGTCGTTGTCGAGCACGGGGATCGTGACGGGCGCGGCCAGCGGCGTGCGTGCGGCGTCGTCGGCGGCGTCCGGCACGACGTGACCGTCATCGTCGATCCGGTGGTGTTGCCGGCGGCGTCGTCCACGAGATACGAGACGGGCGGAGCATCACCACGGAACTGCGGAGCCGGGGTGAACGTCACCGATCCGTCGGGTGCGATCGCGTAGCTCCCCGCGCCGTCGACGGTCAGCGTCTTGCGGTCGAGCGTGATCAGCGACCCGTCCGGTTGGTTGGCGAGGTCGAACGTGAGCGTCGTCGGGACGAACGAACCGGGGCTGCCGTCGGCCTGCAGGCTCGGCGTGTCGTTGCCGAGCGGAAGCAGGGTGACCGGCACGTTCTGATCCGTCGTGGCCACGTCGGCGACGGACGACGGACCGGCCTGGACGGTGACGGTCAGGAGTGCGGTGTCGGTCGTGCCGTTCGCATCGCTGATCCGGTACGTGACCGGGGTGGTCGGTCCGGTGAATCCCGGTGCGGGGACGAACGTCACGGTGCCGTCTGCGTTGATGGTCCACGTCCCCTGGTCGGCGACGGTGAGTGTCTTGGCGTCCGGAGACAGTTCGGCTCCGACGGGCTGCCCCGTTGCCGTGAACACGGTGGCGGCCGGCACGAGCGGCGCAGCGACTCCGCCTCGCGGATCACCGGCCTCGTCGTCGGTGACGCCGGGAAGCGTCACCGGCGTGTCGAACGCGGTGTTCGCCGCGTCGTCGTCGGCGACGGGAACGATCGCTTCGACCTCGATGGTGAGGATGCTGTCGGCGGTGTGGCCGAAGTCGTCGGTGGCCTCGTAGACCACCGAACTGGTGAAGCCGACGAACGTCGGCTCGGGGCTGAACGTGATGGCACCCGTGTCGGGGTCGATCGTCCACGTTCCTTCACCGTCGATCGTGAGCGTCGATCCGCCTCCGGTCACGATGGACCCGGCGGGCTGCCCGACGGACGGGAACACGACCGACGCGGGATCGAACCCGTCACCGATGTCTCCGGTGCCGTCGTCGCCGGGGAGGTCGTTGCCGATGACGTCGACGACGTTCGGCGTGTTCTGGGTCGTCACGTCCACGTCGGGCAGGGCTGCGGGCGGCGCGCCGACGGTCACGTCGACGGTGCCCGTCGCAGTGGTGCCGTTGAGATCGGTCACCGAGTACTCGACGGTGTCGGCAGGTCCGGTGAAGTCGGGCAGCGGTGTGAAGGTGACCACGTCGTCGACGTCGATGGTCCAGGTTCCCTGGTACTCGATCACCAGTGTCTTGCCACCGTCAGCGGCGTCGGGCGACGTGAACACCACCGAGCCGGGCTGCAGCGGCGCGTCGGTGCCCCCCGTGTCGTTGACGAGCACGTCGACGGTCACCGGCGTCGCGAACGGTGTCGATCCGGCGTCGGATCCGGCGGTGGGTGCCGATCCGACGGTGACCGAGAGGAGAGCGGTGTCGGTGAGGCCGTTCGCGTCGGCGATCCGGTACTCGACCGGAGTGGTGGGTCCTTCCCATCCGTTCGGGGTGAAGGAGACGATGCCGGCGGCGTCGATCGTCCAGGTCCCCTCTGCGTTCGTCAGCGTCTTGCCGTTGTTCGTCGCATCCGCGGACGTGAAGACGGTGGCCGTCTGGTCGATGGCCGTGTTGCCCGCGGTGTCGTCGTTGCCCGCCGGGAGCGTCACCGGCGTGTCGAAGGGTGTGGTCGCCGTGTCAGCCTCGGCCGTCGGGCCGGAGAACTCGACGAGGATCCGGCAGTCGACCACGGAACCGGCCGCGTCGTCGGACGGCACGACGAGGTCGACGACCGATCCGGGACCGCTGGCGACGGTGGTGGCCGTCGCCGCGTCGATGCATTCGTAGCTCGTGGTGTAGACGCTGTCGGTCGGCGCAGCGGGCGACAGCGTGACCTGATGGGTGGAACCGGGAAGAACGAGGCCGGGACCGGCGAACTCACCGGGCTCGTCCTGCACCCCCGTGTCCGAGCCCTGCGTCAGCCCCGACGGGAAGTCGACCGTGTCGTAGTCGCCGCCGGTGACCTCGACCGTGAACTGGTCGCCCGGCACGATGCGCCCGTCGGGCAGTTCGACACTGACCCGCACCGAGCTGGGCCCCGCACACGAGGCGAGGTCGGTACTGAGGTAGCCCGCGCCGAGCGGCAGGGCGGATCCGACGACGGCGCCGGTGATGGGGTTGACCTTGCTGAGCTCGGTCGCGCGGCCCAGGTAGAGGAATCCGTCCGACCCGAATGCGATGCCGTTCGACGCGCTCGCGAGACCGGTGGTGCGCACGAGTTCGGTCGCCGTGTCGTCGGCGTTCGCCCGGTACAGAACGGTCTCCGTCGCGCTCGCCGCCACGAAGTACATCGTCCCGACGCTGTCGAAGGCCAGGTCGCCATTGCCGCCGGGCGCGTTGGCGACGGTGATCGTGCGGGTGCCGGCCGCCACGGTGTTCGTGGCCGGGTCGTAGGTGTAGAGGGTGAACGGCGTCTGGGTCGCGACCGTGCCGTAGCCACCGAAGTGGTAGAGGCCGTCCGCCGGGTTGATCGCTCCCGCGACCCCGCCTGCTGCCTCCGGCCTGGCCACCGATGTGAAGGTTCCGGTCACCGTGTCGTACTCGACGATCTGCGCGGCGCCCGTCCCCGCGCTCGCCGTGTTGATCGCCGTCAGTCCGCCGCTCGAGATGCCGTTCTGGTTCGCGGTCGCCTGCGCGCCCGGAATGGCGTCGTAGCCGGACCCGGCGACGACGCCGTTCGTGGTGAGATCGAAGAGCAGCACGTTGTCCGAGGTGTTGTCGGCGATGTACAGCGCGTCCCTGCACTCCAGGGGATCGGCGGCCGACGCAGGGCCGGACGACCCGACGACTGCCGACCCGGCCACGATGGTCGCGGCCGTGGCGACGGCGAGTCGCCGGGAAACACGGTGGTTCTCGACATTGCCTGATGCTCTCGTTCGTCGCGGGGTTCTTGCGATCGACGGTGGGCAGGCAGGGACAACGGCCGTCTCGACGATTCGCGCAGGAGTCCGTCGGCATCCCGGGCTCCAACTTGAGAGGAAATGTCACCGAGGCGCGATCGAACGTCCGCCGATCCGGGGCAGGGGGCGGGTCGACGTGCGCGGGGTCAGTCGGCGGAGATGGGCTCGCCGGCGAGTTCGCCGAGTTCCACCATCGGGGCGACGGGAGTCGCGTCGGCCGCCAGGCCCTCGGTGTAGGTGCCGCCGGCCATGATCGCCTTCGCGGCCCGCTTCAGGCGGAGAGCGTCGAGCGGCTTGATCAGCCAGCCCTCGGCACCACAGCGACGAGCGAGGTGCAGGTCGGCGCGGCGGTCGACGAGCATCAGCACCGGCACGTGCGGCAGGCGGTCGGCCGATTCGTCGAGTCGGAGGGACATCGTGACGGCCATGCCGCCCATCGACCCGATCTGGAGGTCGAAGATCGCCAGATCGGGAACGCGCTCCTCGACCTGGTCGGCCACGACCCGGCCGTCACGGCACACCGTGAACGTGTCACCCGACGAGCCCAGCGCGTTGGTGACCTCGTCGACGATCCAGTCGGCATCGGTGGCAAGCAGAATGTGCACCCCGCCACGCTACCCGCAGCCCCAAATCCAAACGGTGTCTGACACCGAATGACAGACCGGTCAGGGGAAGAGCTCGGCACCGATGCGGTCGAGGGCGGCCAGGTCGTGGACGTCCTGGTCGAGCAGCGGGAGCAGAGCGACCGGCGCGTCGCCGGCCAGGTCGATCAGCGGTTGCAGCGCGGCCAACTCCGCCTCGCGGATCGCTCGCAGCTCGGCAACGTTCGCCACCAGCACCGCTCGATCACCTCGTCCACCGACGGACACGTCGTCGCCCAGTTCGCCGAAGTCGGGCACCAGTCGGTTGACGATCGCCGCGGCCAACCGCACCTCCTGGTCCCGCAACTGCTGTGCGAACCACACCGCTTCGGTGATCGTGTCGTGGCGTGGCGACGCGATCACCACGAACGCCGTGCCCTGCGCCCGCAGCAGCGCGACGACGTCGTCCGCGCGCTCTCGAAAGCCCGTCTCCATCCCGGAGAACGCCTGGAAGAAGGCGAGCGAATCGGCGAGCACGTCGGATCCGACCACCTTGCCGATCGCTTTGAAGATCGGTTGTGCGGCCGCTCCGAAGATCTTCAGGCCGCTGCGAGTGGGCAGCATCGCCAGCTTGAAGATCTTGTGGTCGAGGAATCGGGAGAGGACGCCGGGGGCATCGAGGAAGTCGAGCGCGTTGCGGCTCGGAGGCGTGTCGACCACGACGAGGTCGAAGCGGTCGTCGTGGTGCAGCGCGTGCAACGTCTCGGCCGCCATGTACTCCTGCGTCCCGCTCATCGCGCCGGCCATGTTCCGGTAGAACGGGTTGGTCAGGATGCGGTCGACCTGCTCGGGGTCGTCGGCGTGCGTGCGCACCAGGCCGTCGAACGTCGCGGCGGTGTCGAGCATCATCGCCCAGAGCTCGCCCCCGCCGGCGGAGGCGACCCCCTCGATCCGCTGCGGCTCCGACGAGAGGCCGGCCTCGAGTCCCAGAGCGTCCGCGAGCCTCTTGGCCGGGTCGATCGTGACCACCACGGCGCGCCGACCGGCTCGTGCGGCGTGCATGCCCAGCACGGCGGCGGTCGTGGTCTTGCCGACGCCGCCCGACCCACAGCACACGACCACCGAGGCGTCGCTCACGACCTCGGCCATCGCAGCCGGCCGGCCTCGGCCCCGGGCCGTCACCGCGACCCGCCCGATCCGTCGGCGACGCCGTTCACGAGACCGTCGGCGAGCGTGTCGATGTCCTGCGCCGACAGACCGGCGACGGGGAGGGCCGGGATCGTGATCCGAGCCAGCGGCAACCCGGTCGCGAGACGATCGAGTGCCTCGGTCTCCATCGCGCGGCGCGACCGCCGGAACGCGGCGGCGGCCACCAGTGTCCGAACCGAAGCGTCGTCGAGCCCCTCGAGCGCAGCGGCCTCGGACACGTCGTCGGGAAGCGCGACGCCGTCGTCGACACCGTTCACCACGATCGGACCGAGCCGGATTCCGACCTCGTCCTCCAGTGCGAACGCGGTCTCGATCGTCTCGTTGACGGGCGTGGTCTCGGGCAGGGCCACGAGCACCGCCTGGCACCGTTCGGGATCGGTGAGGAGTTCGAGCACGTCGTCGGACTGCTGGCGGATCGGGCCGCCGCGCACTGCGTCGGCCAACCCGCGAGCCGATGTGAGAAAGGTCACGGCGTGCCCGGCAGCGGGGCCGTCGACGACGACGAGGTCGTAGTCGCCCGACCGCTCGAACTGCTTGACCTTGCCGAGCACCACGATGTCGTCGATGCCCGGAGCCGCCGTGCCGATCATGTCGATCACGCCGGTGCGGTTCAGTCGCTTGGCGATCCGCTTGAATCCGTGGTCGTTCAGGTACTCCTCGAGGGCGTCGGGTGCCGACACGTGGACCACCTCCAGCGACTCCCCCTCGCGAGACGGGAGCAGGTCGTCGATCGCCGCCTTGCCGTCCAGTTCGACGACGAGCACCCGCCGGCCGTCACGTGCTGCTGCACGGGCCAGGACTGCCGTTACCGTGGTCTTCCCCACCCCACCCTTGCCGGCGACGATCACGACGCCGGATGCGATCGACGACCGCACGGGGTTCTCGTTTTCCGGAGGCACTCGTGCGCAGACTAGCGATCGGCATGCTCGTCGCCCTTGCGGGCATGATGTTGCTGGGCACCCAGAGCCCTGCGACGGCAGCCGACGACGACGCTCCCATCGGACGCGTCGACGTACTCCAGGTCAGCGGCCTGATCGACCCGATCCTCGTCGACTCGATCCGCGGAGCGATCGACCGTGCCGATTCCGAGGGCTCCCAGGCGCTCGTGCTCCAGGTCAACTCCCCGGGCACCGTGCTCTCCGACGACGACGTCGAGGAGCTGCTCGACGAGGTGGCCGACGCACCGATCCCGATCGCCATCTGGGTCGGCCCGAACGGCGCCAGGTTCTACGGTCCAGCCGCTCAGATGCTGACCGTGGCCGACATCACCGGCATGTCCCCCGGCACCCGCATCGGCTACCTCGGCTCGCCACTGAACCCGCAGAACGTCGAGATCGAACTGTCCGAGGACGCCATTCTGCAGCTGAGGAACGACTCGGGTGGGCTCGACGAGGTGCGCGGTGACCCCTCCGATCCGTCCCGGCCCGACCTCGGGCTGCTCACCGAGACCCTCGACATCGGCGTGCCCACGATCACCTCGATGATCGAAGTGCTCGACGGCAAGCAGGTCGACGGAGTCACCCTCGAGACCACCGAGGAGGCCGTCACCGACAGCGGCCAGGTGCAACGCGAAACCACCTCGACGGTCCGCTTCGCCAAGCTCTCGCTGACCGACCAACTGTTCCACACGGTGGCGAGTCCACCGGTCGCCTACCTGCTGTTGCTCACCGGACTCGCACTGATCCTGTTCGAGTTCTTCACGGCCGGCGTCGGCGTCGCCGCGGTGGTCGGTGCGGTGTGCCTCGTGCTCGCCACCTCCGGACTCGCCGTGTTGCCGACGCGCCCGTGGGCCGTGGTGGTGATCCTGCTGTCGATGGTCGCATTCGCCGTCGACGTGCAGGTCGGCATCCCGCGGTTCTGGACCGGTGTCGGCCTCTGCGGCACCATCGTGGCCAGCCTCTTCCTCTTCGAGAGCCTCCCGGGCACGTCGTTGAGGCCGTCGTGGATCGCGTTGCTCACCGGGATCGTCGGCATCACGCTGACGTTCATCGTCGGCATGCCGAACATGGTCCGCACCCGCTTCGCCACGCCGACCATCGGACGCGAGTGGATGATCGGCGAGGAGGGTGTCGTCATCGCCGACGTGAACCCCGAAGGCGTGGTCGAAGTCGGCGACGGTCGCTGGCGCGCACTCACCAACCGGGCGACGCCGGTCATGGCAGGCGAGCGGATCCGCGTCGCAGCGATCGACGGCGTGACCCTCGAGGTCGAACCGCTCGAGGGAGCGGCACGCGACTACCGCGAACGTCGGGGCAACTCGGCGGAGGCCGACGCCGACGACGATGCCGACGACGAATCGACCGGCGCCGCCACCGACGACTGACGCTCTGCACGAACCTCTTGACCGCGATGCGCACGCCTCGTAGCGTGACCGTGGCGGCCGACCACGGAGGATTCGTCACCATGAGCAGTCTCGAACGCCAGGACCGGAGCGGATGGCAGGCGTCCGCAGCGTGCGCCGGCGAGAGCGGATCGGTGTTCTACCCACCGCTGCGCGCCGAGCGACGGTCCGTTCGTTCCAGCCGGGAACAACGGGCCAAGGCGGTGTGCGCGTCGTGCCCGGTCACGTCCGAGTGTCTGGACCACGCGCTCGCCCACGACGAACGCTTCGGCATCTGGGGTGGGCTGACGAATCGCGAACGACGGATCGCCGTCGTGGCGTCCGACTGATTCGCTGCGACACGCCCGTGGCGCGGGCCCGTCGTCTCAGCGACCCGGGAGGCGAGGTCCGGCGATGCGCACGTCGTCGCGTCGGCGGGTGACGCCACGCTTGTCGAGTTCCGACACGAGTGGCAGCACGAACTTCCGGCTCGCACCGGTGGCGTCGCGGAACTGTGCGACGGTGAAGCCCTCGACGTGGTCCGCGAGCAGCCGTGCGGCGACACGGGCAGCCTCGTCGATCGTGTCGGTGTGGAACACGATGCCGTCGTTCTCCACGATGTGCCCACGACGGGCGAGTTCGCGGATGTCGTTGCGGTCGACGTGATCGGCGCTCGGCGGCGTGAACCCGCCGTTCATCAGTTCGGCGAGGAACGGATGGTCGGCATACGGGTCGACGGCATCAGCCGGGAGCACGAGTCCGGCGTCGACGACGAGTTCGTCGCTCGTCTCGATCGCCGCACGCTCGCGATCGTCGAACGCGGCGAGGTCGACGCCGACTGCACCGGCCTCCTCGACGCGTTCCATCACCGCGGCGATCGTCGCTGCGACCGCCTCGGGCGTGGTGACCCATCGTCCGAGGGTGGGCTCGACGACCTCGCCGGTGAGTCGCTCGAGTTCGACCGCGTCGACCCACCCGCGCTCGCGCACGACACGCTCGACCGTGCGGTCGGGTGCCGCTCGTGAGGCGCGCATCACCGGCTCGATGTCGAGGATCTCGCCGCCGCCGACGGTCTCGTCGCGTCCCGACTCGCGCAGGATGTACCGGTCGCCCGGCAGGAGCGGCAGTGCATCGGGCAGGAACAACCGCACCGCTCCGGTCGTGCCGGGCGACAGGGCTTCCGTCCCGAGGACGCGCATCGTGACCGGGTGCTCACCTGCACCGATGTACGCGACGTATGCGCCTCGTCGGGACACGTCGTGGTCGAGTGAGGCGAGCACGTCGAGCGACGCGTCGAGCCGATTCGTGAGGTGCCACCGACCGGGTTCGATCACCGCATCTCCACGCGACAGGTCGTGGTGGTCGACGCCACTCAGGTTGACGGCCACGCGGTTGCCCGGGCCGATCTGCTCGACCGTCGCACCGGCGGTCTGGATCGAGCGGATCCGTGCGTCGTGGCCGCCCGGTGCGACGTGCACGGTCTGGTCGACCGACAGCGACCCTCCGACGAGCGTCCCGGTCGCGACCGTGCCGCTCCCCTTCGCAGCGAAGACCCGGTCGATCCAGAGACGCGGACGCTCCCGGTCCGCGGCAGCACCGCTCTGCGTGACGAGTTCGTCGAGTGCCTGGCGCATCTCGTCGACGCCCCGGCCCGCGGTGGCCGCCACCGGGATCACCGGAGCCCCGTCGAGGAACGACCCTGCGACGTGGTCGGCGATGTCCATCCGTGCGAGTTCGAGGAGATCGTCGTCGACGAGATCGACCTTGGTCAGTGCGATCAGTCCGAACCGCACACCGAGCAGCTCGAGGATGCGGAGGTGCTCCTCGGACTGCGGCTTCCATCCCTCGGTCGCGGCGACCACGAAGACGCACGCGTTCACGCCACCGACGCCTGCGAGCATGTTCCGCAGGAACTTCACGTGACCGGGGACGTCGATGAAACTCAGGTCCGTACCCGATGGAAGCACGGTGTGGGCGAATCCGAGGTCGATGGTGAGCCCGCGTCGCTTCTCCTCCTCGAACCGGTCGGGGTCGGTCCCCGTCAGCGCGAGCACCAACGACGACTTCCCGTGGTCGACGTGGCCCGCCGTTGCGACGACGGTCATCTCACGAACCGAGGCACGCTGCCGGGCATCGTCCGTCGAGGGCGTCGACCGCTGCGCCGACGACGGCCCGACTCGTGCTCATCGGAGGGCCTCGATCGACGCGGCGACGATCACGGCGTGGTCGGACGGATCGACGGCGCGCAGGTCGAGGAACGTTCGGTGGTCACGGGAACGGGCGATCACCGGCACCACGTGCGAACGCAGCGACACGAGGTGGTCCCCCTCGACGACGAGGCCGACCGACGGCATCGTGATCCCCGGTGCCGACCCCGCGCCGGGCAGAGCGTCCATCTCGGCGACGCTCACGCGCCCGTCGCCGATCTGTGCGACGATCCGCTCGGCATCGGCGCGGAGATCGGCCGTCGACCGGTCGACCATCCGCCAGAAGGCGATGTCCGTCGCCGCACGCTTGTCGAGATACGTCAGGGCCGTGTCCTGCAACGAACGCAACACGAGCCCGCCGGGGCGCAACGCACGTGCGAGCGGATGACGCCTGCACAGATCGATCAGGTCACGCCGACCCGCGATGATCCCCGCCTGGGGGCCGCCGAACAGCTTGTCGCCCGAGAACGTGACGATGTCGGCGCCGTCGGCGATCGCCTGAACCGCGGCCGGCTCACCGGCGAGCCACGCCGGTGGGGGCCCCTGCAGCCACGGGACGGTCGAGTCGACGAGACCGCTGCCGATGTCGGCCATCACCGGTACGTCCAGCGTCGCCAACTCGGCGATCGATGTCTCCTCGATGAAGCCCTCGACCCGGTAGTTGCTCGGATGGACCTTCATCACCAGGGCGACGTCGGTGTCGGGGCGAGCCACCGCGCGCTCGTAGTCCGACAGACGGGTCCGATTGGTCGTCCCCACGTCGACGAGACGGCATCCCGACTGCTCCATGACCTCCGGAACCCGGAAGGAGCCACCGATCTCCACGCTCTCGCCGCGACTCACCGGCACGTCCCGTCCGGCGGCCACGGCGGCCAGCACGAGCAGCACCGCGGCGGCGTTGTTGTTGACGACCATCGCGTCCTCGGCCCCGGTGAGGCGACTGAAGAGTCGGCCGACCGCACTCTGCCGCGAGCCGCGCGCACCGGTCGCCAGGTCGAACTCGACGGTCTGGGCGGAGGCGCGTTGCGTGTGGGCGAGTGGTGCCCGTCCGAGATTGGTGTGCAGCAGCACACCCGTGGCGTTGACCACGTCGGTCAGCAGCGTGCGGCGGAAGGCCTCGGCTCGGGCCGATGCCGAGTCGACGTCACCTGCCGCGATCGCCTCGCGGGCGATGTCGACACAGATCGGGTGAGGCAGGCCCGACGACCCCAGCGATCGGGCGAGGGTGTCCACCGACGGCGGACGCTGCGGTGCGATCACAGAAGTGCCCCGGGACGCATCGGCTCGATCATACGACTGCACCCGTTCACACGCCCGCTGTCCGGTCGGGGGTTTTCGTCGGGTTGCTCGGAACCGGACACCTCCTGGACGAGAACATCCCCTCGGCGCGTGCTGGGTAACGTCGGCGGCGTGAACCTGCCCGTGCCGATCGTCCGACTCGACGCCGACCTCCCGCTGCCCGCGTACGCCCACGACGGCGACGCCGGACTCGACCTGTACGCCCGCGAGGGCATCACCCTCGCGGCCGGTGGCGGGCGAGGGCTCGTGCCGACCGGGATCTCCATCGCGATCCCGTCGGGCCACGGCGGATTCGTGCTCCCCCGTTCGGGGATGGCGCTGAAGCACGGCATCAGTGTCGTCAACGCACCCGGGCTCATCGACGCGGCCTACCGCGGCGAGATCAAGGTGATCCTCGTCAACACCGACCCCGACACCGACTACACGATCGAGCGTGGCGACCGTGTCGCCCAGCTCGTGATCCAGGCGGTCGCCCACGTCGAATGGCAGGTCACCGACGACCTCGACGGTGCCGACCGCGGCGGCGGCTTCGGCCACAGCGGGCGATAGCGGGTCGGCCCCGACCACTCGGGCCGCCGACGGAGACCACTACCCCCAGGCGAACACCGGCTGCTCGAACCCGTCGACGCGGGACTCGTCACTCGATCGACCGTCGAGGCAGACCCAGCGGAAGTTCACCAACACCGCCCCGGTCGGCGCATGGATCAGGTCGCCACCGAGCGGCACCTGCACGACCGGCCGATCGCTCTCCGGGATGTCGACGAAACGCGGGGAGTCCTCGCGAGCCAGTTCATGGAGTCCGATCCGGTACGCAGCGAGCACTTCGTCGGGGTTCGGGTCGAGTTCCACGCCCGGGCCGCCCCACACCACGACCGGTGTCATCACGTAGCCGGATCGGGTGACGTAGTCGTCGAGCACGCCGAGGACCCGATCCTCGTCGAACCGCACGCCGACCTCCTCCCACGTCTCGCGCAGTGCGGCGTCGACGACCGTCTCCCCCGTGTCGAGTCGACCTCCGGGCAGCGCCCACTGGGACGCATGACTTCTCAATCCTGCGCTCCGCCGACACAGCACGAACGACGCTCCACCAGCGACGTCGGCCATCCGACCGTGGAGTTCGTCGGCGCGACCGGAGTGGTATCCCGGGATCACCCGCATGTCCGCGTCGGAGAACTCGTACGGGTCCTCGGCGTCGTCACCCACGTTCGAGTCGACGACCACGATCGCCACCGCCGCATGGCGCCGACCGTCGAGCGGCAACTCGAGACGGTCGTGGGCGGCGAGTCGATCCGACATGACCGCTCGGAGGGCTTCGTCACATTCGATCACGTCGCGCACGGCACCAGTGTCGCACGCGCCTACGGTGCTGGCCGTGGGCAAGATCCGACTGCACAACGACGACCTCGGGTACGAGACGAACTGCTTCGTCTGCGAGCAGACCAACGAGGCGGGGCTCCGCATCCCGTTCTTCCACGACCTCGATCGTGGTCTGGTGACCGCAGAGTTCACGCTGTCCGACGCCTTCAGCGGTGCACCCACGATGCTCCACGGCGGTGTCACGCTCGCCGTGCTCGACGAGGCGATGGCGTGGGCCTGTATCGCGATCGGTCGTCAATGGGCCGTCACGTCGGAGACCTCCACGAAGTTCCACCGTGCGATCTACGTCGACAAGCCCCACGTGGTCGAAGCCGAGATCGTCGAACAGTCCGACAGCGAGATCGTCACCGCCGGTCGCATCCTGAACCTGAAGGGTGTCGTCCGCGCCGAATCGACCGCCACGTTCACCGCTCTCGGCGAGGCCCAACTCAAGCGCGCCGTGGGTGAGACCGGAGACATCGACGACTCGATGACCCTCGACTGACACCAACCTCTGTTGTTCCGTCCCGGACGGAACAACAGAGGTTGGAACTTCAGGTGAGGATCAGTTGCCCATGTTCGACGGCACCGGCGGCGAGTAGTACCCGACGATGTCGATGATCACGTGGCTGGAGCCGGTGTTGTCCCCGCCCCACAGCTTGATCGTCTGGTCCGCTGCGACCGTGACGCTGGAGCCGTTGGCGACGTTCGAGCCGGCCGAGTAGTTGATCGCCGACGCCGTGAAGGCCGCCGCGTCGCCTGCGGTGACCGCGACGAAGTTCGGGCCGTCGGCTCCGGCAATCGTGATGTTGTACGCCACGGCGGTTGCGGAGGTCGGCACCACGTTGTCCTGTGCCGGCACGGCGGCACCGGTGGAGTCGTAGCCGTCGGTGATGTCGATCACCTTGGTCTGGTTCGGACCCAACCGACCACTCTGCGGCAGCGAGGCGATACGCGAGTCGAACGCACGCACCGGGTCGAGCGGGTGGAACACCGTGCCGGCATCAGCCGGAGCCGCCACCTGGTACTCGATCCGCACTCCACACAGTGTGTGATCGGCGTCGGCGCTGTTGTCGAGGTCGACCTCGATGGTGTGGAACCGATTCGGGAAGCTCAGCGCGAGCCCACCGCTCGACGGTGAACCGGTGAGTTCACCGAGGCCGTCGGCGCCGGACACGATGACGTCTCCGCCACTGGTCGACGTCGAGAACAGGTCCACGACGGTGTTCGTGCGACTCACGGTCGGTGGAAGCGGGAAGATCGCGAGCCCGGACGTGAACTCCTGACGGAGCAACCGCACCGTGATGTTGTCCGCCACGCTGCTGTCCTCACCGAAGAACGTCACTCGCTTGATGCGTGCACCGTCGGGCAACTCCACGGGTGCCCACATCCTCGTGACCGCCCCGACCGACGCCGTGTCGACCGTGAGGCACGAACCACTGTCGAAGTTGATCGAGTCGCCGTTGAAAGCGACGTCGGTGTACGGGTCGAAGCCGCTGGCCGGGATGTACTTGGTGAGGATCGTCTCGTCGAACGTCGTCCCCGACGTCTGGATCAGTTCGTCCGATCCGATCGCCGACGGGTCGTCGGCGGGCAGTTCGGACTCATCGGGAACGAACGGTTCGCCGGGCGGAGCGTCGGGAACGTCTGACGTGTTGTCGTCGCCGCTGGCGAACGAACTGGCGCCGATGACGCCGGTGGCGGCCAGGGCGACCGCGACGGTCGCCCCTGCCAGGCGCCTCGTGCGCCTCGTGTTGAACTTCTTCATGTCGGTCCCTCCTGAGGATCATCGTGAGGTGGATCCTCATCGACGAAGCGACAGTAGTCACAAGAACACAACCGCTTTGACGAATTACGCGGTCACCCGCGGTAGCCCGATGTGATCGGCATGCGACGGTCCTTGCCGAACGCCTTGCGGCTGACGCGGACGCCGGGCGGGCACTGGCGGCGCTTGTACTCGGCGATGTCGACGAGGCGGGTCACCCGCCTCACCATCTCGGCGTCGTGGCCGAGTTCGACGATCTCACCGGCGGTGCGGTCGTCCTCGACGTACAGCTCGAGGATCGGGTCGAGCACCTCGTAGGGCGGGAGGCTGTCGTCGTCACGTTGATCGGGCCTGAGTTCGGCCGACGGCGCCTTGGTGATGACGCTCTCGGGGACGATCTCGCGACCTTCGCGCCGGTTCACGTAGCGACACAGGTCGTACACGCGCGTCTTGAGCACGTCCTTGATCGCCGCGTACCCACCCACCGAGTCGCCGTAGATCGTGAAGTAGCCGACGGCCACCTCGGACTTGTTCCCGGTCGTGAGCACCATCCAACCGAACTCGTTCGACAGCGCCATCAGCAACTGACCGCGACACCTCGACTGGATGTTCTCGTACGTGAGGCCCGGCTCGCGCCCGTCGAAGGAATCGGCGAGCATCTCGATGTACGCGGTGAACGCCGGCTCGATCGAGATGGTCCGACACTCGATGTCGAGCGAGTCGGCGAGCAACTGCGCATCGGACCGGGAGTGATCCGACGAGTAGCGCGACGGCATCGAGACTCCGTGCACGTGTTCGGCCCCGAGGGCGTCCACGGCGATCGCCGCGATGATCGACGAGTCGATCCCACCCGAGAGACCGATCACCACGTCGGAGAATCCGTTCTTCACGCAGTAGTCGCGCGTCCCCAGCACGAGTGCGTCGTACAGCTCGCGATCGGCATCGAAGGGCTCACTGATCGGCGACGCCAGTTCCTCGACGCGTTCCTCGTGACGCACGGGCACGGCCGACACCTCGACGACCGGCAGCATGGCCTCGGTGACGCGACCGCGCGGGTCGAGCAGGCGCTTGCGGTAGACGGGCGGCACCGGCACGTCGACGATCAGCAGTTGCTCGGCGAACTGGACGCCGCGGGCAAGCAGGGTGCCCTCGTGGTCGTACACCAGCGACCCCCCGTCGAAGACCAACTCGTCCTGTCCGCCGACCTGGTTGACGTAGACGATCGCACAGTGCGAATCCGCCGCGCGTGTGGCGAGCAGTCGCTCGCGCACCGCTCCCTTGCCGGTCGCGAAGGGCGATCCGTTGAGGTTGATGTTCACCTCGGCCCCCGCCGCCGCCTGCTCGGCAACGGGCCCGAACGGGCTCCAGATGTCCTCGCAGATCGAGATGCCGACCTTCACGCCGCCGATCACGTACAGCTCGAGCGGGTCGGAGTCGTGGCCGGCGGTGAAGTACCGCTGCTCGTCGAACACGGTGTTGTTGGGCAGCAACCGCTTGTGGTACTTCCCGACGACCTCGCCGTTCACGCACACCGCCGCGGCGTTGTAGATGTCACGGTCCTGGTCGACGAACCCGACCACGGCGGCGCACCCTCGTGTGCGTGCGGCGAACCGGTCGAGCACCTCGAGGTTGTCCTCCACGAAGCCCGGCTTCAGCACCAGATCCTCCGGCGGGTAGCCGACGGTCGACAACTCCGGGAATGCGATGATGTCGCAACCCGCCGCTTCGGCCTCGTCGTATGCGTCGATCAACCGGGCCAGATTCGCGTCGAGCGCGCCGACCATCGGGTTGAGTTGGGCGAGCGCGACTCGAAGCACCGTCATCGGGAACGAGGTTACTGGTCGGCCGAACGGCGCCCGCCGGGGAAGTTCGGTCGGGTCGGCCGTCTCGATGAAGGTGACGCCGTCCGATCTGACATCATGGCCAGTCGTGCAGATGACGGGACGGGACGCAGCGAACGCCGGATCGAGAAGGCTCGCAGCGTTCGTCGTGGCAGCCGTCGTCGCCGTGTCCTGCAGTCCCGGCGAGGGTCCCGAGTCGATCCCGTTGCCGACATCACCCGACACCACCACGACCACCAGCAGCACGACCACGACCTCGACCACGACGACCACGACCACGACCACCGCCGTCCCGCCGACGTTCGAGGCGAACATCCGCCGCACCACCGACGGGGTCCCGCACATCACGGGCCGCAACCGGGCCGACCTCGCCTACGGACAGGGCTACGTGAGCGGCGGCGACTACGGGTGCACGCTGATGGACCAGATCCTCAAGGTCGAGGGCGAGCGGGCTCGCAACCTCGGCCCCGGCGACAACGGCCAGAACGTCGACAGCGACTTCGCCTGGCGGGCGATCGGCATCGCCGAGATCGCCGCCCGAGACTTCGAGGCGGCATCACCCGAGGTCGTGGAACAGTTCAGCGCCTTCTCCGCGGGCTGGAACCAGTTCCTGCGCGACCAGGGTGATGTCGGGCTGAGCGGTTGGTGCGTCGGTGAGACGTGGGTGCGTCCGATCGAACCCGTCGAGGTGTACACCTACGCGCGATCCGTCGCGCTCTTGGCGAGCGGCGCCAACTTCCTCGATTTCATCGCACGAGCGCAGCCGCCTGCGGCGCCCGCCGCCGAGACCGGCGTCCCGGCCGACGGGACACGAGGCCGCCTGCCGGCCGGGACCGGTGCGGTCGACTTCGGTGTGCTCGGCAACGACGACCTCGGCTCGAATGCGTGGGGGATCGGCTCCGAACGAACCGAGACCGGAGAGGGCGGAATCCTCGTCGCCAACCCGCACTTCCCGTGGGAGGGCGAGTTGCGCTTCGCCGAGACGCACCTCACGGTGCCCGGTGAGATCGACATCTACGGCGCACAGCTGACCGGACTGCCCGGCATCGGGATCGGCTTCACCGACGGCGTCGCCTGGTCCCACACCGTGTCGGCCGGGCACCGCTTCACAGCCTACTCACTCACGCTCGACCCGGCCTCGCCCACCAGCTACCTCGTCGACGGCGTGTCACGACCCATGACCGCCACGGATCACGTCGTCGAGATCCTGCGACCCGACGGCACCGTCGACACCGAGACCCGCACGCTGTACGCCAGCGAATACGGCCCGATCATCGACTTCCCGAACGTCGGCTGGACGGACCAGCAGGTGCTCACCTATCGCGACGCGAACATCGACAACGACGAATTCGTCGAGTTCTACTCCGACCTGCTCGACGTGGAGGACCTCGCCGACCTGCGCGACACCACCGCGCGCCACCAGGGCGTGCCGCTGTTCAACACGGTCGCCGTGGGCGCGTCCGGCGAGACCTGGTACGCCGACACCTCGGCCACCCCCAACCTCTCGGCCGAGGCCGAACAGATCTACCTCGCACAGCGACTGGAGGGTGGCCTCGCAGGAGCCGCGTTCGCCCAGGGCGTGATCCTGCTCGACGGATCCGACTCGCGGTTCCGGTGGGAGGAGGTCGACGGCGCCCGCGATCCGGGCCTCGTCCCGTTCGAGGAACAACCCAGGGCCCTGCGCACCGACTACGTGTTCAACGCGAACGACAGCTTCTGGGTCCCCAGTGCCGAGTTCCAGTTGAGCGGCGACTACTCGGTGCTGCACGGCGAACAGAACGTTCCGCTGTCGATGCGCACTCGCCAGAACGCCGCGGTGCTCTCCGACGCGAACCCCCTCCAGCTCGCCGGACCCGACGGAAACTGGACGGCCGACGAGCTGCGCACCGCAGCCTTCGACAACACCGCCGGAACCGCCCGTCTCCTGCGCGAGAAGGTCGTCGAACTCTGCAGGTTCGTCCCCCTCGTCGAGGTCGACGAACTCCTCGCCGCCGACGGCACGGTCGCGCTCCCGGCCGAGGCGGTCGACCTCACCGCTGCATGCGACGTGCTGTCGGCGTGGGACGGTCGCTTCGACCTGTCCAGTTCCGGCGCGCTGCTCTGGCGCGAGGTCCTCGCACGCTTCGACGCATCGGCGTTCACCTCGGCAGGTCCACTGTTCGACGTGGCCTTCGATCCGGCGCAGCCGTACACCACCCCCGGTGGCTTCACGGTCGACGGCACGGCCATCCTCCAGGCGCTCGCACGGGGCGTGCAGACCCTGGTGACGGGCGGCTTCGCGGTCGACTCCACGCTCGGCACCGCGCAGTTCACCGAACGCTCCGGTGAACGCATTCCACTGCACGGCGGTACGAACAGCGAGGGCGTCACCAACGTCGTGTCGTGGTCCGACTCCGGTTCGTCGACCGAACCTGCCCCCACACGCGGCGATGTCGTCGCACCGGGTGGCGCACTGCGCGGGAACGGTCATCCGGTCAACTTCGGCACCAGCTTCGTGCTCGTGGTCGACTACACCGCCGAGAACGTGCAGGCATCGGCCATCCTCACGTACGGCCAGACCGGGCTGCGCGACTCGCCGTTGTTCGGTGCGCAGACCGTCCGGTTCAGCGAGAAGAACTGGCGCACCGTGGCGTTCACGGACGAACAGATCCTCGCCGACCCCGGCCTCTCCGAGGTCACCGTCAGCCAACCCTGAACCGAGCGGGTGCGCCTCGGAGGCTGCGCTGCACGGCGGTCGTCGCCCGGGTCCGGACGGGTCGGTCGCGTCCTCCCGCAGTGAGGTGTTCGGAAAACGACAGCGGCCCCCGGATCGCTCCGGGGGCCACACGTTCGTTGCGGGTGGTCAGGCTCCGGCCGCAGCCGGGGCCTCCTCGTCCTCCAGCGGTTCGGGCTTCTCGCCCAACCCCATCTGGTGGAAGATCTCGGCCTTGCGGAACTCGAAGACCCGCTCCTCGATCTCGCCTTCGGCGAACCCTTCGTTCAGGACGCGGAACTCCTCGAGCAACGCGTCCTCGTCGGGCCCGTCCTCGTCGTCGCCGTCCTTCTTCTCGGCGCTCCGTCCGTGGCGGACTGCTTGCTTCTCGGCCTTGCGCTCCTTCTTGCGGAGTTCACGCTGGCGTTTCTGGTAACTCTGCGGGCTGGATGCCATGCAGAATCACCTCCTCTCAAATCAGATCTCTTTGACGTCGACTGCTTCTGGACCCTTGCGCCCGGGGGCGACTTCGAACTCGACCTTGGCGTCGTTGTTCAGCGAACGACGACCGGAGCCAACGATGTTGGAGTAGTGCACGAAGACGTCGTTGCCGCCCTCGTCCGGAGTGATGAATCCGAAGCCCTTCTCGTCGTTGAAGAACTTCACGATGCCTGTAGCCATTGGGGCTCCTTGTGTTCAGTGAGCCTCTCAATGACCCACATGTGCACCCACCACTGTAGTCGTGGCATGCGCGAAACGGTTCGCGGATCAGGCCATGGCCCAGTCGGCACGCCGCCGCCTGAACGGCTCGTGGCCGGTCGTGGCGAGGCGTCCGAGGATCACCGATGCCATCACGGCGCCGCTGATTCCGCCGGCGAGCAGCGCTGCGTCGAGCACGAAGATTCCGTAGACGACCCAGATCACCGCCTCCACCCACGCCATGATCCACGTGCTGGGCGCCACTCCATGGAGCTCGCGGGTGCGGCACGCCGCCACGACCGCCGGCACCAACTGCATGCCGTAGCACAGGCCGATCGCGAGGCCGGCGACCGTCCACCCGCCGAATGCGAGAAACGGAGCGGGCACGAGACCGAGCACGAAGACCCCGAGCACCACACCGCCGACCACCGATCGGCCGGCGGCGCGCACGTACGCCACGATGATCGCGACGTAGAGCACCGCGGCCACGGCCGACACGGGTACGAGGCCCCAGAGGTCGTTGGCCAGCCCGTACGCGAGCCACCAGATGTTCATGGTCAGGCTGACCCCGGCCCACACGCCCGACACGCCACGTGTGTTGCCGGTACGGATCAGCCTCGACGCCTGCGGGTACGCCATGCCGGCACCCATCACGTTGGCGACGACGATCACGATCGTCACGAAGATTGCAGTCATTGGTCGGCACCTCCTGGAGCCATCTCACCTGGTGAGGAAGTTGGGATCGAATCTGTCAGGACCGTTGGTCCGATAGACCCTGACAGATGTAAGGTTCTAACAGCTTGTAGCCCATGACACAACCGATCATGAAGGTAGAATCGGCGCATGTACGTCGCATCCGTCACAGACGAACACCGCCTCACCCTCGACGCGATGGTCGACCTTCACAATGCACTCGACGACCAGCCCGGCGCCGACGTGCGCCCGCTGTTGACCGCCGCCGGGTTCAGTCGCGCGCGTGACGCATCGGCCGCCTCGATGTTGCGCGTCGCCGAACGATTCACGTCGCTCGCTCCGTTCCTCACCGAACTCCCCCACCTCGACGCCGACGTCGCGGCCGCACGGATCACCGAGGAACTCACGGAGTTGCCCATCACACCCTCGATCGTCGACCACGACGGTGCCGGTCCGCACATCCACTGGACGCCCGCCACCGCTCGATTCGACGACCAGGTACTCGCCGACATCTTCATGGTGCTGGCTCAGGAGATCTGCGACAACGGCACCATCCGCTTCGGGGTGTGCGCCGCCGACGACTGCGATCACCTCTTCTACGACGCCACACGGAATCGGTCCAAACGGTTCTGCGCCGACCCACGATGCGCGAGCCGCACGCACACCGCCGATCATCGCAAGCGCAAACTGGCCAATTGATTGCGCTCGCAAGTACCGCGTCGGTGGAGGTAGAGTGTGCACATGGGAATCCATCGGCTCAACCATGCAGTCCTCCACGTGCGTGACGTGGCGGTGTCGAAGCGGTTCTACATGGACCTGCTCGGGTTCCGGGTCGTCACGGAGTTGCCGCGCGCCGTCTTCCTGCAGGCACCGGGCTCGACCAACGATCACGACCTGGGCCTCTTCGAGGTGGGCGCGGCAGCGGGTCCGAACCCGTCGGGCCGCGGCACGGTCGGGCTGTACCACCTGGCGTGGGAGGTCGAGACGCTCGGCGAACTGGAGGATCTCTCCTCGTCGTTGCGCTCGGCCAGCGCACTCGTCGGCGCCAGCGACCACGGCAGCACGAAGAGTCTCTACGCACGCGATCCCGATGGTCTCGAGTTCGAGGTGGTGTGGTTGATCCCTGCCGCGGATCTCACCGATGCCGATCTCGCCGGTCGTGACGAGACGACCGAACTCCATCTTCCTCGTGAGCTCGAGCGGTTCGGACGAGACGCACGCAGCGGGCTCGGCATCTCACGATCAGCGAGTTGATCGTCACTCGGCGGACCACGATCTCGACGTTTCGGTTTCAACGTCCCTCTGCAAGGCTCTTGTCATGAGTGACTCCACCACACCGAACACGATCGAGTTCTGGATCGACCCCATTTGACCCTTCTGCTGGGAGACGGCCCGTTGGGTCGTCGACGAAGTGGTTCCACACCGAGACATCGAGGTCGTGTGGCGCTCGATCAGCCTGCTGCTGAAGAACGATCCACCGGAGGACTCCGACTACTACGGGCCCGTCAAGACCACGCATGGGCACCTGCGGGTGATGGAGGCGATTCGCGCCGCCTCGGACTCCCCGTCGGACGCCAATCGTGACGTGTTCAAGCTGTACTGGGAACTCGGCTCTCGGATCCACCACGACAGCGATCGCACGCCCGACCTCGCCGACGCGCTGTCTGCTGTGGGGCTCGACACGTCCTTGGCCGCAGCAGCGGACGACGAGCAGTGGGACGTCGCCATCCAGGCGGCGATGGACGACGGACTCGGACTCGTCGGCAACGACGTCGGGACGCCGATCATCGCGATGAGGAACTCACACGGTGAGCGCGTCGGCTACTTCGGACCGGTGATCACGAAGATCCCGCGCGGCGAGGACGCGCTGCGGATGTGGGATGCCCTCACCACGATGATGGACATCGACGGGTTCTTCGAACTGAAGAA
Source organism: Ilumatobacter sp. (assembly GCF_039969435.1). Lineage (GTDB taxonomy): Bacteria > Actinomycetota > Acidimicrobiia > Acidimicrobiales > Ilumatobacteraceae > Ilumatobacter_A. Next base: position 121,547 of record NZ_JBDVNU010000017.1, on the reverse strand, counting down.
GACCCGGACCGAGGGCCCCGACTTCGGGCCGCGCCCCGGCGCCGCCTGAGCGTTCGGAGTCCGAACCGACCCGGGGTCCGACGGTGTCGGAACCCCGGGTCGTCGGAAACGTCGCCCGGACGCGACGAAGCCCCGGGACCGACGGGGGGGAGGATCGGTGACCGGGGCTTCGTTGTGGCGACACCCCAACCGGATGGATCTGGGAAGAACTCGGGTCGGCAGACTCAGGGGGAGGGATTGGGCCTGCAGGCTCTCCGGTGTCGGATGTCGTTGTGTTGTGGAGGGGTTCGTACCCCGGCCGATTCCGGATCAAACCGCGCTCGGAAAAGATTCCGACGACTCGATTCCGGGCGTCAGGCGAAGGCGTCCACGCCGGTCAGTTGCGCCGACAACGCCCACAGCCGTTCGGCCTGTGCGTGGTCGATCGCGTACTCGAAGACACCGACGAAACGAGCCGCCGGGTCCGCCGGATCGCTCACCACGGCGACGTCGCAGTCCTCGCAGTACACCCCACCCAGACCGTCCAACTGCTCGGACGTCGCACACCACAGCGTCGTCGCAGCCCCCTGGGTCGTCGACTTGAACCGCTCGTTCACGTGTCCCTCCTCGTCGACCCAGCCCATGGCGACCATCTCCTCCTGCGGCAGGTGACGCTGGAGCGGCGTCATGATCCCGCCGGGGTGCAGGGCGAACGCCCGGACGCCCGACGACTCGCCGAGCCGATCGAGTTGCACTGCGAACAGGGAATTGGCGGTCTTCGCCTGGCCGTAGGCGATCCACTTGTCGTAGGAACCGTCGGCGAAGTGCAGGTCGTCCCAGCGGATCGGCGACAGCTTGTGCCCGGTCGACGACAGCGACACCACGCGCGCTCCATCGACCGCACCGGCTGCGGCGATCAGAGGCCAGAGCCGATTGACGAGCGCGAAGTGGCCGAGGTGGTTCGTGCCGAACTGGGATTCCCAGCCGTCCCCGACACGGGCTTCGGGGCAGGCCATGACCGCAGCGTTGTCGATCATGACGTCGATCGGCGTGCCCTCGGCCAGTTGCGCGGCGGCGAACGCCTCGACGCTGGCGAGGTCGGCCAGATCGAGTTCCGCCACGACCACATCGGATCCGCTGACGCCGTCGATCCCCTCGTCGCTGAACACCTGGCGGGCGTGGTCCGGGCGACGTGCGGGAGCCACGATCGATGCACCGGCCGTGGCGAGCGCACGGGTGGTCTCGAGCCCGAGGCCCGAGTAGCCGCCGGTGATCACGACTCGCTTTCCGGTGAGGTCGACACCATCGAGGATCTCGGCCGGTTCGCTGCGCATGCCGAAGCCGGAGCCGATGGGCGTCTGTGTCGAGGTCATCCTGCCGACCGTAGACGGAGCGCACCCGGTGGTGTGGCAGGGGTCTGACCCACTCCACACCCCGGCGACTGGGGAATCAGGTCGGGGCGGGGCGGCCCGTGGGGGTGCCGGCGGGTGAGAGGCAGTGCCCCTCCGGACACGGGTCGGGCCAGGGACCGGCGTCGCCGACCCACAGCACCTCGCCGTTCGACACCTTCTCCTGCACCAGTCGACGCAGCCCGGTCACGAACGCCGGGTGGGTGCCGACCGTCGGCGCACGCCGCAGGTCGATCCCCACGTCGGCGGCCGTCTTCGATGCCTGCAGGTCGAGGTCGTACGCGACCTCCATGTGGTCGCTGACGAAGCCGAGCGGCACCAGGGTCACGTCGGTGACTCCCTGCTCGGACAGTGCCGTCAGATGATCGTTGATGTCGGGCTCGAGCCACGGAACCTGCGGTGGGCCGCTCCTGCTCTGGTACGCGAGGTCCCACTCCGCGCCCACCCGGTCGGCCACCAGCCCGGCGATCTCGTGCAGTTGAGGTTCGTACTCACACCACTGCGACATCGACCGCGGGATCGAATGGGCGGTGAAGACCAGCCGAGCACCGGGACGGTGGACCTCGCCGATGCGGTCGACGACGGCGTCGACGAAGCCCGGGTGGTTGTAGTACAGCCGCAGCTTGTCGAGTTCGGGGGCGTCGTCGCCGACCTCGGCTGCTGCTCGAGCCAGGTCCTCCCGGTACTGACGGCAGCCGCTGTACGACGAGAACGCGGAGGTCACCAGCACGAGTGCGCGTCGCACCCCGTCCTCGGCCATCTCGCGCACGGTGTCCGCCAGGTACGGCTCCCAGTTGCGGTTGCCGAAGTAGATCGGCAGGTCGAGCCCGTTCGCGTCGAACTCGACGCGCAGCGCATCGATCAACGCCCGGTTCTGCTCGTTGATCGGCGAACGTCCACCGAACTGCTCGTACTGTTCGGCCACGACGGCGAGACGATCGTCGGGCACGTCGCGACCCGCGGTGACGTTGCGCAGGAACGGGATCACGTCGTCGGGACCTTCGGGTCCGCCGAAGCTCACCAGGCAGAGTGCGTCGTAGTTCTCGGTTCCGCTCACGATCCAAGTATGGAACGCACCGCACCGCTCGGCGTCGCCCTGATCGAAGTCGGGCACCAGGCTCCCGCCACCGACTCCCCCGACTCGACACCCGAGCGGGCGACGGCGCGACACTGTCCCATGGCCGACCGACCCGAGGTTCCGCAGTTCGGTGCGCTCCTGCGTGAGCACATCCAGTCCGTCCCGCCCGAGGCGCAACCCGCCTTCCTCTCCGGACTGGAACGATCGGCGGCGCAGCGTTATCGGGACTGGGCCCTGGCCCTGCCCGACTGGGCCGACGTGCTCGGCGACTGCGCCCGCCGCGAGGACGAGATCGCCGACGTGATCTCCCGTCGGTTCCCGGTGTCGAGCGAACACCAGGCGCAGATCGACGCGATCCTGCCCGCAGCGGTCGCGCTGTACTACGACGTCTTCGAGCCGTACTCCCCCGAGGACCAGGTGTACCTGCAGTCGGAGGCGGAGATCCAGGGGTCGCAGGCGTGGGTGCGGCTGGCCGATGCCGGCATCACGGACCCGGACACGCTCGCCGACCTGGCGCGCTGCACCGAATTGGAACTGGAGAGCTCGCGTGCGGTGAAGCGCTTGCTCGGCGACCAGGTCGCAGCCTGATGCAACTCCCGGTCGTCGGCACGCTGTTCCAGGAGGCCTACTACGTCGACGATCTCGAACGAGTCGCCGCGGCGTGGTCCGAATCGCTCGGTGCCGGCCCGTTCGTCGTCTCGCCGCATCATCGCTGCGACCGCTTCGACTACCGCGGCACGGACGCCCAGGCCGACGTGTCGTACGCATTCGGCTACCTCGACGACGTGATGATCCAGTTCATCGTCCAACACGACGACACGCCGTCGATCTACCTCGACATGTATCCCGACGGACCGCCGCACGGTGCGGGCTTCCACCACATCGGCATCCTCGTCGAGGACTTCGAAGCGGAGTTCGACCGGCTCGTCGATGCCGGCTTCGTGTGTGCCACGAGGCTGTTCGCCGACAACGTCGACGCCGCCTACTTCGACACCCGGTCGATCACCGGCGGGTTCACCGAGATCCACGGGTCGCCGGTCCACATCGTCGACACGTTCGCCCGATGGCGCGAATCCCACCGCCGGCACGCACCGGGCGGTCCGGCGATCATTCCACGGGTGCGCCCCGCTTCGAACTGACCGACGAACGCGCGGCCTGCTGTGCGAACGTGGCCCATGTCGAACGATGCGTTCATCGAACAGAACCGGCGCAACTGGGACGACCGGGCCGGTCTCCACGCGCAGGCCACGACCGGGTACCGGCTCGACCGCTACCGCGACGACCGCTCGCTGCTCAGTGACGTCGTCGACTTCGACCGGCGGTACCTCGGCGACCTGAGCGGGCTGAAGGTGCTGCACCTCCAGTGCCACATCGGAACCGACACGCTCTCGCTCGCGCGACTCGGTGCGACGGTCACGGGGCTGGACCAGTCGGGCTCCTCGCTCACCGCCGCCCGTGAACTGTTCGCGTCCGTCGACACCGCCGGTCGGTTCGTCGAATCGAACGTGTACGACGCCGTCGACGCTCTCGACGGCGAGGAGTTCGACCTCGTCTACACCGGAGTCGGCGCGCTGAACTGGCTCCCCGACATCGCCCGCTGGGGCCGAGTCGTCGCCGCCCTCGTCCGGCCCGGCGGTTCGTTCTACATCCGCGAAGGTCATCCGATGCTGTGCACCCTCGACGACGAACGCGACGACACGGCGCTCGTGGTCAAGTACCCGTACTTCGAAACGGTCGAGCCGATGACCTTCGACCAGGCCGACACGTACGTCGACACCGGTGGAGTGGCGGTGGCCGAGACCGTCAGCCACGAGTGGAACCACGGCATCGGCGAGGTGTTCATGGCGCTCACCAACGCCGGGTTGAGGGTGACGACACTGGACGAACATCGCTTCCTCGAGTGGCGGTTCTTCGCCCACCAGATCGAGGCCGACGAACGGTTCCACCTCCCCGATCACCAGATCGACATGGTCCCGATGATGTACTCCATGGCGCCGGACAAGCCGAGCTGACCGCGCTGATCTACCCTTGCCCGATGTTCGATGTCGGGGTCCACCACGTCTCGTTGAACGTCACCGATGCGGCCGAGTCGATTCGTTTCTACGTCGACGTCCTCGGCATGGGGCTGCGCGAGGACCGTCCGGCGTTCTCGTTCGACGGAGCCTGGCTCCAAGCCGGTGAACAGCAGATCCACCTGCTCGAGGTCGCCGACTTCGTCCCGCCGGTCGGTCAGCACTTCGCACTGCGTGTCGCCGACATCGATGCCGCCCGCTCGCACCTGCTCCGCAACGACGTCACGGTCAGCGAGCCCGCCGAGCAGGCCGGCATCTGCCGCCAGTGCTTCTTCCGCGATCCGACGGGCAACCTGATCGAGCTCAATCAGCCGTTCTGAACGATCGCCCGGTTCCCGAGCCTCTCGCGGCGACCGGACCTCAGACGGTCGGTTCGGCCTCGTCGCTCGGCAGCGGATCAGCTGTCGGTGGACCCGCGGCATCGTCGACCGGGTAGCGCCGGGCCAGCACCGTACGGACCTCGAGGTGCCGCAGCAGGAAGGTGCGCTCGTCGAGCTTCTTGCGTCGCAGCCAGCCGGTGACCTCGTCGTTGCTCTTGCTCGCGTTGCAGGAACCGCAGGCGGGAACGATGTTGTCGAGCGTGTAGCGACCTCCACGCGACAGCGCCTGGACGCAGTCGCGTTGCATGGCGACATCCGACCGGCCGCAGTACGCGCACCCGCCCCACTCGCCCAGCAACGCCGACCACTGTTCGTCGGTGAGGTCGTGTTCGACACGCTTCATCCGCCGTTGCCGCTTGCGCGACGCCCGCGCCCGCCGACTCCGGTTCGGAACACTCGCCACCCGCCCATCATCCCACCCCCGGACGCGCAGCGGCCGGACCCGAAGGCCCGGCCGCTGCAGTGATGTCCGGTGGCACGACGGATCGAGAACCGATCCGGCGCCGCTCCGATCAGTCGAGGCGTTCGATGATGGTCGCGTTGGCCATGCCGCCGCCCTCGCACATGACCTGCATGCCGAAGCGTCCGCCGGTGCGCTCGAGTTCGTTGAGCAGCGTCGCCATCAGCTTCGTGCCCGACGCACCGAGTGGGTGGCCGAGGGCGATGGCACCGCCGTTGACGTTGACCTTGCTCATGTCGGCGCCGGTCTCCTTCTGCCATGCGAGCACGACCGAGGCGAAGGCTTCGTTGACCTCGAACAGATCGATGTCGTCGATGCTCATGCCGGTCTTCTCGAGGATCTTCTTGGTCGCCGGGATCGGGCCCTTGAGCATGGTGACCGGATCGGTGCCGGCGAGCGCGAAGGCGTGGAAGCGGGCGCGGGGCTTCATGCCGAGTTCCTCGGCCTTCTCCTTGCTCATGATCAGCACGGCGGATGCACCGTCGGAGATCTGCGAGGAGTTGCCGGCGGTGATCTTGCCGTCCTCCTTGAAGGCGGGCTTGAGCTTGGCGAGGCTCTCGGCCGTGGTGCCGTCACGGATTCCCTCGTCGGTCTTCACCTCGACCTGGCTGCCGTCGATGTCGACGGTGACCGGCACGATCTCGTTCTCGAAACGGCCTTCGTCACGGGCGACCGCTGCGCGCTGCTGGCTCTCGGCGCCGAACGCGTCGAGGTCCTCGCGGGTGATGCCGTACTCGTCGGCGATCATGTCGGCGCCGATGCCCTGCGGGGGCAGGCCGGTCTCGGCGTAGCGGTCCTGCTGGTCCTGGCTGAACGGGAAGCCCATGCCCTGGACGATCGAGGCGCCCATCGGCGTCCGGGTCATCACTTCCACACCGGCGGCGACCACGACGTCGTAGGCGCCGGCGATGACGCCCTGCGCGGCGAAGTGCATCGACTGCTGGCTCGAACCGCACTGGCGGTCGACGGTGGTCGAGGGCACTTCTTCGGGCCAGCCGGCGGAGAGCACGGCGTTGCGCCCGATGTTCAGCGACTGTTCACCGACCTGCATGACGCAGCCCATGATGACGTCGTCGACCATGGCCGGGTCGAGGCCGGTGCGCTCGGCGAGCGCCTTGAGCACGTGGGCCGCGAGGTCCACGGGATGCTGGTCCTTGAGCTGTCCGTTGCGCTTGCCGCCCGGGGTCCGGACTGCATCGACGATCACTGCTTCGGTCATGTGGTGTTCTCCTGTGTTGTGGCGAATCGTCCGCAAGTGCGTCGCACTGGCGAGCGATCAGGGGTGATGGATGGCTGAATGGAGGTTGTGCTGCAGCCGGGTCAGCACCCAGCTGAGGGCTTGGCGTTCCTCGCGACCGATGCCGCGTCGGAGCTCGCTGCGCAGGATCTCGTCGACCGTGACGACGCTCGCCGCGAGGTCGCGCCCGGAGGCGGTGAGGTCGACGCGCCAGACCCGACGGTCGTCGGGGTCGGGGTGCCGTTCGACGAGGGAGCGGCGCTCGAGTCCGTCGACGACGCTGCCCATCGCCGCGCGCCCGGTGCCCATCTGGTCGGCGAGCCGGCTCTGGGTGGTGGCGCCGAACTCGGCGACGTAGGCGAGGAGGCTCGCCTGGGTGAGGTTGAGGTCGAGCGGCTTGAGGCGGGCATCGAATGCCTCGCGGATGAGGCGCGCCGTGGCCATCAGCGTCGACTCGACCCGCAGCCAGGGTGGAGCGTCGAGTTCGTTGTTGGTGAGATTGCTCATGGCTCGTCTGGATTCGTACTGTACGACGACATACAGTATGTTCCAAGTCGAAGTGTTTCGAGAGTTGCAACGAGAGGACATCACATGAGCCAGACGCTGATCGAACAAGAGGCCACCGAGTTCCGCCAGAAGTGCGTGGACTTCATGGAGGAGCACGCTGCCGCGCAGGGCAAGGCGATGCCGGGCATCGACGACCAGAAGGCGTTCCTCGCGGCCGCTGCCGGCGCGGGTCTCGCCGGCGTCCCCTTCGACGAGGAGTTCGGCGGCGGTGGGCTCACGCTCGAGCACGACAAGATCTGGCGCGAGGTGCAGGGCAACTACCGGATGATGACGGGCGAGTTCATCATCAGCCACGGCATGTGCCTGCCGATGCTCAACGAGTACGGCACCGACGAGCAGAAGAAGATGTACATGGCCGACAACATCTCGGGCAAGACCATGTGGTGCCAGATGTTCTCCGAGCCGGGCGCCGGCTCCGACGTGGCGTCGTTGCAGTCCAAGGCCGAGCTCGACGGTGACGAGTGGATCCTCAACGGCCAGAAGGTCTGGACCACGCTCGCCCACAAGTCCGACTACGGCATCGTGGTGGCGCGCACCGATCCCGAGCAGGTCAAGCACGCCGGCATCTCGATGTTCATCCTCGACATGCGCGCACCGGGCGTCGAGATCCGCCCCATCCACCAGATCGACGGCGGCAGCCACTTCAACGAGGTGTTCTTCACCGACGTGCGCATCCCGAAGGATCACCTGCTCGGCGGATACAACGAGGGCTGGAAGCTCGCCACCGCCATGCTCATGTACGAGCGCGTGGCGATCGGTTCCGCGGGTGCCGGCAAGATCAACCAACCCACGTTCAAGCTGCTCAAGTCGGCCGCCGAGGAGAGCGGGAGGATCGACGATCCGGTCGTGCGCGACCAGCTGATGCAGATCTACTCCATGGAGACCACCAAGGCGATGGTCGCGATGCGCAACAAGGCCGAGCAGAAGGCCGGCAAGACCCCCGGGCCCGGTGGCTCGCTCGGCAAGCTGTTCGGCTCGAACATCGCGTGGAAGATGCGCGAGATCGCCCTCGAACTGGCCGGCCCGTCGTCGATCGCGTGGGACCCCGAGGACGGTGACGGCGGCGAGCGTCAGCGGATCGTGCTCAACTCGTTCCAGTCGTCGATCGCCGGCGGCACCGACGAGATCCAACGCAACATCATCGGTGACCGCGTCCTCGGCCTGCCGCGGGAACCCAGCGTCGACAAGGGCGTCCCGTTCAAGGACCTCAAGGTCGGCACCCAGTCCAGCTGAACCGACGGACCCGAGGTCGCCGTCATGGAGAGGACACCCCCATGCATGGCGGCGACCTGGTCCCGCGGATCGAGACGATCCTCGTGCCGATGCTCGGCAGGGGCGGTCTCGTCGGGGTCCTGCTCGGGCAGAATGCACCCATGACCGACGAGCAGACTCCCACCGCGGCCGGATCGACCGACACCCCACCGGCGGCGTCGCCGTTCGCACCACCGGACCCGACGCTGCGGGCAGGCATCGACGAGGAGCATCCGGCGGTCTTCGACCCCGAAGCGCAGGTGATCATCGGCGTGTCGTTCGACAACGTGCTCAAGGCCCAGGAGTACCTGCTGGCGATGGGTCGGCTGCGCCAGAGCGGCGTGCTCGAACTGCACGACGCCGTCACCGTCACCAAGAGCGACGACGGAAAGGTCAACGTCACCGAGACGATCGACCCCACTCCGGGCAAGGCGGCGATCTCGGGCGGCATGTGGCTCGGGCTGCTCGGCCTGTTCGTCGGCGGGCCCATCGGGTGGGCGGCCGGCATCGGTCTCGGCGCAGGTGCGGGTGCGGTCGCGGCGAAGGTGATCGATCTCGGCATCCCCGACGAGTGGGTCGACTGGTTCAAGGACACGGTCGAGCCCGGAACGTCGACCGTGATCATCCTCGCTCGACACGTGCAGGTCTGGGCACTCGCCGAGGAGGCCAAGCGCTTCCAGGGCGCAGAGCTCCTGTACACGTCGTTGCCCGACGATGCGATGGAACGGTTGGACGACGCCTTCGACGGATCGTGAGCCACGCGCCGTCACCGTTCCCGGCCGGTTTCTTCGCCCGCCAGGACGAGTCCGACGACGCGAGGTTCTATTCGTTCGACCGCTTCGTCACCCACATCGACGACGACGCCATCGCGTTGATCGGCGAGTTGTACGAGGAGTCGGGTCTGACCGGAGCCGACCTCGAGGTGCTGGACATCTGCTCGTCGTGGATCTCGCACTTCCCGACCAAGCCCGGTCGCCTGGTCGTCACCGGCATGAACGCGGCCGAGCTGGCCGCCAACGAGATGGCCGACGAGTGGTCGGTCGGCGACCTCAACTCGGATCCGACGCTCGCCTTCGACGATGCGTCGTTCGACGCCGTCACGTGTGCCGTGTCGGTCGATTACCTCTCGCAGCCACTCGAGGTGTTCACCGAGGTCGCACGGGTGCTGCGACCGGGAGGGCTGTTCGTGTGCACGTTCTCCAACCGCTGCTTCCCGACGAAGGCGATCCGCGGATGGTTGTCGACCGACGACCGTGGGCGATGTGGGATCGTGGCGACGTACTTCGAACTCACCGACGGCTTCGACGAACCGGTCGCGCAACACCGCAATCCCGGAGCCTCCGGCGACCCGCTGTTCGCGGTGTCGGCGCGACGCGTCTGACCCGACGGCGCGCGTCGACGCGTGTTCCCCGGAACCCGGCCGTCGAGGCGACCTCTGTTGTTCTGTCCGGGACGGAACAACAGAGGTCTGGTCAGGCGATCACGCCGGCCGCTCGAAGGGCGGCGGCGTCCAGTCCCAAGCCGGTGACGATCTCGTCACTGTGCTCACCCACCGCGGGTGCCGGCGAACTCACCCGCGACGGGGTGGCCGAGAACTTCGCTGCCGGGCGGGGCTCACGGATCGTCCCGGCGAGGGGATGATCGCGGGTGACGAACACGTCGTTGTGGATCACCTGCGGGTCGGTCGGAAGGTCGTCGAGCGTGTTGATGGCCGACGACGGCACATCGTGCTCGGCGGAGCGGGCCACGAAGTCGACGAGCGAACACGCCGCCGACGCTTCGGCGAGCAACGCGACCATCTCGACGGCGTTGGCGATACGGGTCGGTGTGTTCACGAACCGCGGATCGTCCGCGATCTCGGGGCGGCCGAGCGCCGCGCAGAGGCCGGTGAACTCGCTGTCGGTCACCGCCGACGCCGATGCGAACCCGTCGGCGAGACGGGTCACGCCGTAGTTCGCGGCAATGGTCGGTGAGCGAGTGACGTCGTCGTCGAGGAGTGCGGCATCCATGGCGGAGTCGGGCCACATGAAGGCGATCGCCGTGTCGAGCATCGCGATCTCGAGGTGTTGACCTGCGGCCCGCCCGGTCGCGCGTGCGAACAGGGCCGCCGTGATCGCTTGCGCAGCGGTGTACGCCGTGGCCTTGTCGCAGAGCAGCGTGCGGAACAGTTGCGGCTCACCGGTCGCCGGATCCGACTGGACGCTCGCGAGACCTGACGCCGCCTGGATCACGTTGTCGTAGACCCGCCGCCCACTGTTCGGTCCGTGCTGGCCGTACCCGGAGATCGAGGTGTAGATCAGGTCCGGACTCGCGGCGGCGAGATCCTCGAATCCGAGGCCGAGTCGAGCCATCGCACCCGGCCGGAAGTTCTGGATCACCACATCGGCGTCTGCGACGAGACGACGTACGACGTCCACACCGTCGGCGTGCTTCAGGTCGACGACGATCGACCGTTTGCCCCGGTTGTTGTTCGCGAAGATCCCGGTCATCCCGTTCTTCTGGCTGCCGAGGTAGCGCATGATGTCGCCGAGGCCGGGTGACTCGACCTTGATCACGTCGGCACCCTGATCGGCGAGCTGCATCGCCGCGAGCGGCCCGGAGATCATCACCGAGAAGTCGATGACCTTGATGCCGGACAGTGGACCTGCTGCGTCGCTCATGCCTCATCGTCGCGCCTGGCCGGGTCGCCGCGACGAGCCGCAGCTGCGTCCCCCACGGCGGCAACCCGGCACGGTGTTCGGGGCGCCGTTTCGGCCTCTCCGGGTCACTGTGTGAAGCTGGTCCGATGGGATACGAGTGTTTCGACGTCGAGATCGTCGACAAGGTCGGCCATCTCACGATGATCCGCCCGGAGAAGGCGAACTCGATGGTTCCGTCGTTCTGGCGTGACCTCCCGGCGATCGTCGACGAGATGTCGGCGTCGGGCTCGGTCCGGGCGTTGGTGCTGTCGGCCGAGGGCCGCCACTTCTGCTCCGGCATGGACCTGTCGGTGTTCGGGTCCGGGGACAACGGCCTGTCGGGGTCGACCATGGGCGCGCATCGGAGCCGTCGCAACGAGCGGTTCCGGTCGACGGCCCTCCACCTGCAGGAGTCGTTCACCGCCCTCGAACGCGCACGGATGCCGGTGCTGTGCGCGATCCAGGGTGCCTGCGTGGGCGGTGGGATCGACATGATCTCGGCGACCGACATGCGCTACGCAACGACCGACGCGTTCTTCTCGATCGCCGAGATCAACATCGGGATGACCGCCGACGTCGGCACCCTGCAGCGGATGCCGAAGCTCGTCGCCGAAGGCATCGTGCGCGAACTCGCGTACACGGGTCGCAAGTGGACCGCTGCCGAAGCGCACGCCGCCGGATTCGTCAACGCACTGTTCGACGACCACGCGTCACTGCTCGACGGGGTCCACACGATCGCCGCCGAGATCGCTTCGAAGAGCCCGATGGCGGTGTGGGGGACGAAGCAGACGATGCACTACACCCGCGACCACTCCGTGGCCGACGGACTGGAGTTCATCGCCAACTGGAACGCGGCGATGTTCGACACCGACGACATGGCCGAAGCGGCCGCCGCCGCCATCGAGGGTCGCGCCGCCGACTACCCCGACCTCCACTCGCAGTTCGACGGTCTCTGACACATCTGCGGCGTACCGCCGCGTCGGTGGGGAATCAGTCGGGTCGGGCCATCTCGTACAGCTCACCGTTGTGCGAGTAGTAGTTGCCCACGTGGCGGCCGATCGAGTCGAGGCCGACCTGGTCGACCCGAGTGCCGTCGAGGAGGCGGTCCGCGACGTCGAACGCCAACACTTCGCCGAACACGACGCTGCTGCCCATCGGCGCCTCGCCGATGTCGAGAATCTGCACCACCCTGCACTCGAACGTGGCCGGGGCCTCCGCGACGGACGGCGCGTCGACCAGTTCGGCTTCGCGCACCGTCAGTCCCGCGACCTCGAACTCGTCGACGTCGGCGGCGTGGGTTCCCGAGGTCTCGTTCATCGCCGGGCCGAGGTCGAAGTTCACGATGTTCACGGTGAACACACCGGTGTCGCGCACGTTGGTGAGGGTGTCCTTGCGTGCCGACGGCTGACCGGTCGGCGCGAACATCACGGTCGGAGGTGAGGCGGCGACGGCGTTGAAGAAGGAGTACGGCGCGAGGTTGTTGACGCCGTCGGCCGAGCGGGTCCCGATCCAGCCGATCGGGCGGGGAACCACCAGGCCGGACAACAGCTTGTAGGCGTCGATGGCGTCGATGTCGGCGGTGACGAAGCGTTGCATCGCGTCACGCTACGTCCGGCTCCCCGACCTCACGTCGCGACCGTCAGCCGGTGACACGCCCTCGAGCCCGCCCCACCTCCACCCGAGCGCGTGAGGTTGTTGCGGCCGTCGGGCGCGACCACCTCTCGCGAAGCCCGGCAACGGCGGGAGGAGTAGCGTGACGCCGGTGAGCAACGTCTTGCGCTTCCCGTCCAACGGCCGTCGCAGCGAACGTGCCGGCGACCGCAACCGCGACCTCGAACGGGACCCCGACCTGGATCGCGACGCCGACGACCCCGACGACGCGGGCGGCGAACGGCCCGGACCCCGGCTGCGTGACGTCGTGGGCGGCGTGCTGCGCGACGAACGCCTCGATCAGGACCGCACACTCGCCGACGTGGCTCGCGAGGCAGCGGTGTCACTGCCCTACCTGTCCGAGGTGGAACGCGGCATCAAGGACGTGTCGTCCGACGTGCTCGGCGCGATCTGCGACGCGCTCGACCTCCCGCTCGCGGACGTGCTGCAGCGGTCAGCCGATCGCCTCCGCATCGACGCCCGGGCGCAGGGCGGTACGCGCCTGCAACTCGCGGCGGCCTGACTCCACCCGTTCGGGCACGAAGTCCGCCACCCCGTACGCAACGGCGGCAGCACTCGACAGGACGAGTGCACGCTCGGTGTCGGCACGCACACGATCGACGGTCTGTCCGGTGTGCCGGGCCAGGATCCGTTCCGCATCGCCACGGACCCGGGCGAGTTCGGCGGCCTCGACCGCGAGGTCGCTCATCGACCCACGACTGACCTCGGTGTGCGGCTGGTGCAGCATCACCCGGGCGTGTTCGAGCACGGCACGCTTGCCGTGAGCGCCCGCAGCCAGGAGGAGCGCAGCCGACGAGGCCGCCTGGCCGACACACAGCGTCGCGACGTCGGCGGCGATGTGGTTGATCGTGTCGTAGATCGCGAGAACCGCGGTGAGCGAGCCGCCCGGTGAGTTGATGTACAGCTGGATGTCCCGGCTCGGCTCGGCGGCTGCGAGGTGGAGGAGTTGGGCAACGATCACGTTCGCGACGCCGTCGTCGATCGGCGTGCCGATGAACACGATCCGGTCGGCGAGCAGACGGCTGTAGATGTCCGACGTGCGCTCGCCCCGCGCCGTCGTCTCGATCACCATCGGGATCGTGTAGCTGCTCATCGTGCACCTCCGGCGGCAAGGCCGACGCGGCGGACGATGCGGCGCGGAAGCACCTCGTCGAGGCTCGCCACGATGCGGTCGACGAATCCGTACTCGAGGGCCTGGTCGGCGTCGAACCAGCGGTCGCGACCGACGTCCTCGATCACCTGGTCGATGTGGCGTCCGGTGTGGCGAGCGATGATCGATCGCAGTCGGTCGAGCGTCGCCACCAGGTTCTCGGCCTGGATCTCGACGTCGGACGCCGAGCCGCCGATCCCCGCCGACCCCTCGTGCATCAGCACCTGTGCGTTCGGGAGGGCGAAGCGTTTGCCCGCCGATCCGGCGCACAGCAGCACCTGGCCCATGCTCGCCGCCAGCCCCGTCGCCACGGTCACGACGTCGTTCGGGATCAACTGCATCACGTCGTACACGGCGAGTCCGGCGAGGACCGAGCCCCCGGGCGAGTTGACGAACAGGCAGATGTCGGACTCGGGATCGTCGGCCGACAGTGCGAGCAGTTGGGCGATGACGGCATCGGCGGAATCGTCGGAGACCTCGTTCGAGAGCATGACGATCCGGGCGTCGAGCAGCCGGTCGCCGATCGGGCGGGACGTGATGGAGTTCATGGCCGCCATCGTCCTCGCCACCCCGCCTCGTTCGGACGGCTTCTGCCACAGGCAGAACGTCCACGTGAGGGGCGGGTACGAGCCCGACTCGTCAGTCGCGGCGGATGAGTTGGTCGGCGTTCGTGAAGAGCTTGCGGGAGATGCCGAGGCCCATCACCGTGGTCGTCGTGGCGACGCTCCCGAGCACCAGATACATCACCGAGATCTGCACCCGCACGGCATCACCGGGGTCCACTCCCGCGAGGATCAGACCGACCATCGCGCCGGGCAGCGCGATGATCCCGACCGCCTTGGTCGACTCGATCTGCGGGACGAGCGCCGTGCGGAGGGATTCGCGCAGTACCGGCTGGAACGCATCGGCCGCCGACAGGCCGAGTGCGAGACGACCTTCGATCTCCTCCCGACGCTCCTTCGTCGCGTCGAACAGACGTCGCGACACGAGCACCGTCGCCGACATCGAGTTGCCGACGACGATCCCCGCGAGCGGCACGATCGTGCGACCCTCGAGTTCGTACACGCGGAACCCGAACAACACCCCGAGCGTGACGAGTGCCGACGCCGAGTACGCGAGCAACGAGAGTCCGAACACCGACGGCACGTCCTTCGCCCGCCTCCAGGTCGTGTACGCGGCGAAGAGGTGCATCACCAGGAGCCAGATGCCCGAGAGGAACAGCGGATCGTCGTCGTCGACGACCAGTTGCAAGGCGAACCCGACGATGAGCAGTTGCACCAGCGCTCGGAACGCCGACCACACCACGTCGCGTTCGAGGCCGAGTCGCCGCCACATCGAGATCGCCACGGCGACTGCGATCAGGATGCTCGACGCTGCGAGCCCCACCAGGCCGATGTCGGCCCGGTTCACGCCGTACCGTCCGGCGAGTCGTCGACGGCGTCCTGCGTCGACGCGGGCGGCGCGCCCCGTGGCGCACCGGCGCCGACCAGTTCGCGCACGCGGGGGTCGGCGTGGACGTCGAGTTCGTCGAGGTGGCCGAACGCTGCGATCTCGCCGTCGACGAGCACCACGGCGTGATCGGCGATTCGGCGGAGTTGCGCGGTGTCGTGCGTGATCCACACGATCGGCACACCCGACGCCGCGACCTCCACCCCGAGGTCTTCGACCGTTCGGCGTGCAGCGCCGTCGAGCGCGGCAGTGGGCTCGTCGGCGAGCAGGACCGACGGGTCGGTCAGCAACGCCCGAGCGATCGACATCCGCTGCGCCTCGCCGCCACTCAGCCGATCGGCCCGTCGTTCGAGCAGTTCGCGTGGCATCCCGACGTGATCGAGCACGTGATGAGCGCGAGCGAGGTCGATGTCCGGCGCAGCGACCGCGAAGTTGTCCATCACGGTTCCGGGAAAGATCGGCGCCCGCTGGAACACCATCGCGACTCGCCGACGCAACTCTCGCGGTTCCCACTCGGTGAGGTCCCGACCTTCCCAGGTGATCGTTCCCGACACCGGGTCGTCGAGGCGGTTGAGCAGACGCAGCAACGTGGACTTCCCGGAGCCCGACGGACCGGCGATCGCCAGGATGCCGTCGACGGGGATCGAGAGGGAGATTCCCTTCAGGATCGGCGCATCCGGCGGACCGGCGACGACGTCGATCAACTCGAACGCGATCGGCGAGGACACGCTCGAACGCTACATCCCGGTCACGGAGCCGCCCGGACCAGCACCTCGAACGGTGGATGGCGTCGGCTCGGTCGCAGGCGGCACGTGTGGACCACCGACCCGCTCCCGGGACCCCCGCCGCGCCGTGATGCCCGGTTGACCCGGGCATGACGAGGATCCGCGAGACTGAGAGCGTGGAACCTCGAGCCCGTCGGGCGCTGCAGGCAGCATTGCCCTCCTACGACGTCGAGGGGGAACTCGGTCGCGGCGCGTTCGGCGTGGTCTACGCAGCGCGCCACACCCAACTCGGACGAGAGGTGGCGATCAAGGTCCTGCCTCGAATTTTTGCCGCGGACGACGACGTGCGCGCTCGGTTCGTCGACGAGGCGAAGATGGTCGCGTCGCTCGACCACCCCCACATCGTCCCGGTGTACGACTACGTCGAGGACGACGAGGCGTGCATGCTGATCATGGAGCGGTGCGTCGCATCGGTCGGCGACCGGTTCAAGGACGTCGGGGTGGCCACCGACGAAGCGTGTGCGGCCGTGCTGTCGTGTCTCGCCGCGCTCGACTTCGCTCACTCGCGCGGGGTGCTGCACCGCGACGTGAAGCCCGAGAACCTGATGCTCGACACGAAGGGAGTGGTCAAGCTCGCCGACTTCGGCATCGCCCGCGCCCTGGACAACGACGTGCGTCGCACGAAGACCGGCATGGTCGTGGGGACCCCTGCCTACATGAGCCCCGAGCAGGTGCGGGGAGACGAACTCACGGGTGCGTCCGACGTGTACTCGGTGGCGATGATGGCCTACGAACTGCTGACCGGAACGCTCCCCTTCCCGGTCACGTCCGCCGTGACCGGATTGCTCGCCCATCACCTCGCGACCGAACCGATTCCGCTGTTGTCGACGCGACCCGAGCTGCCCAAGGCCATCGGCGAGGTGGTCGACCGTGCGCTGACGAAGTCCCTGGAGCACCGCCACTCGACCGCCGCCGACCTGGCATCCGACCTCTCGAGGGCGTGCGTCCGGTCGTTCGGATCGGGGTGGCTGCGTCGGCGGGGGTTCACGCTGCACTGGCCCGACATGGTCGCCGAGAACGAACGCCCGAGCGACGGGAGGCCAGTGGGCACCGGCGGCACCATCACCGTGCAGGCGGCGAACGAGCCGCACGACGTGATCAGCCCGGCCAGTGCGCTGACGGATCGCAACGACACGCTGATCGGACGCGGCTCGCCGAGCGAGGGCGACGCACCGCCGATCGCACCGCCGATTCCACCTCCGGTCGGCTGGGGTCCGACCCCGGTCGACCCACCTCCCGGTGCGCCACGCGGTCCGGCGATGCCCGCCGCACCGACCTCACCGGCTCCACCTGCGCCTCCCACTCGTGATGTCGAGGTCGCACGCGCGGCCGGCCCCGACGGTGGGCGGAGCCGGCTGGTGGCGGCGCTCGGTGCCGTCGCCGTCGTGCTCGTCGTGGCGATCGTGGCGTTGCTCGTCGTGCGCTCCGGCGACGAGGACGACTCGGCCGACGGGAGCGAGGTCGACACCTCGGCACCGGTCTCCGCATCTCCGGTCGCCGTCGACCCCGACGACGTCGGCCCGTCCTCGGTCGCTCCCGGGGTCGATCCGACGACCGACGTCGCGACGACCGAACCCCCTTCCGTGAGCGTCGCGGTCACGACGCTGCCACTGGTCGCACCCGTGGACGATCCGGCCGACTTCTCCAACCGCCCTGCGTCGTACGTTCCCGAGGACGCAACGTCGCCCTTCGCCCCCACACCGTGCCCCCTCGACCAGCCGAAGGTGGCGTGCATCCACGCCGGAGTCGGCATGGACGAATCCACCGGCGTGATCAACGTCAGCTTCTTCACGCAGGGTTTCGTCCCCGAACTGGAACCGGCCGGCGATCACGTCCACTTCTACTTCGACACCACGGTCGACGGCGACGAGCGAGCGGCGGGGAGCGCGAGTTCGGTTGCGACCTACAAGCCGTGGGACCTGCCGTTCGACATCGTCGCCCTCCAGGGCGACAGCGGCCGCACGATGTTCACCGTTGCCGATGCCCGAGCTGCGGATGCGCGCCACCTCTGCGTGATCGTGGCCGACGCCGACCAGGTCGCACTGCCCGGCACGGGGAACTGCGCGCCGTTCCTGCAGACCTGGGATCTCGAAACGCTGGCTCGACAGACCGATCGGATCTCCGGCACGTTCATCGGTCGCTGCGCGATCGGCGTCACCATGATCGTTCCCGAGGGCTGGCGGTCGGCCGACCTGGTGGAACAAACCCCTGCGGCGGTCGCCGAGGAGCTCTTCCCGACCGACGATGACTTCGCCGCCGTGATCCAGGGCATCGTGGACGACGGCGGTGTGCTGTACGCCGACGGAACCCTCGACGACGGGACGCCGGCAGACCTGACGGCGTCGATCTTCCCCGGCGACTACCGGATCGGTTCGAGTCCGCAACAGGTCGCCGACCAGTTGAGGCTCTCGGGCGTCGATGTCGGCGCCACGTCCACCGAGTTCATCGGCGGTCGGTCGGTGCTCACCAGTTCCGTCGCGCAAGGGGACGTCGTGTCGAAGCGGTACTTCCTCCCGGACTTCGGCTACGTGATCGAACTCGACGTCACGCTCGGCCCGGACTTCGTGGCCACCTTCGCGGACCGCATCGCCGACACCGTCGTCGGCTGCGCTCCCGCCGGATGATTGGCGCTCCGGTCGCCGGGTAGTCCCGGGTTCCCACAGTCAGAGCACCCCAGATCCAGGAGGCCCACGATGCCCGATCCGAAGGAAGAACTCGGTGAACCCGAGATGGACCCGCGGAACCAGGAGGAGGTCGGCGAGATGCCCGGCTCGTTCGTCGACTCGGACCACAACATGCCGGGCGATCAACCCGAGGACGACACCCCTCCGTCGAAGACCCTCGCCGACGGCACCCGGACGCAGGACGAACTCGACGACTGACCACTACGGGCACCGAACCTCGGCGACCCCGATCACCCCGGACTCGCCACGACGCCGTCCGCTACGTTGACGCGATGGACGACAAGGACCTCCTCGATCGCCTCCGCGTCAGCGGCGACCCCGACCTGTCGTCCCACGACCCCTCCGAGACGTTCGGCTGGGAACGCGACGAGGCCGAGGCGATGTTCGCCGACGAGCTGGCCGAGTTGATCGAACTGCAGGAGAAGCTGTTCGCCGCCAAGTCGGCGTCGCTCCTCGTCGTGCTCCAGGCGATGGACGCGGCCGGGAAGGATTCGACGATCCGAGCGGTGATGAGTGGGCTCAATCCGGCCGGTGTCGACGTGCAACCGTTCGGCGTGCCGACCGAGGAGGAGAGCGGCCACGACTACCTCTGGCGTGTCCACGCCCATGCGCCCGAGGACGGCTACATCACCGTCTTCAACCGGTCGCACTACGAAGACGTGTTGGTCGTACGCGTCAAAAGCTTCGCTCCGGAGAAGGTGTGGAAGCGGCGCTACGAGCACATCCGGAACTTCGAGCAGATGCTCGTCGACGAGGGCACGCACGTCGTGAAGATCTTCCTCAACGTGTCGAAGGACAAGCAGAAGGAGCGGTTCGAGGAACGACTCGAACGACCCGACAAACGCTGGAAGTTCCGTGCCGGCGACCTCGACGATCGTGCTCTGTGGGACGAGTACATGGACGCCTACACCGAGGCGATGCAGAAGACGTCGACCGACGATGCGCCCTGGTACGTGGTGCCTGCCGATCGCAAGTGGGCACGCAACGTGTGCATCGCCCGGATCCTGCGCCACCACCTCGAACGGATCGACCCGAAGTACCCCGAACCCGACGCCGAGATCGACTTCGACGACATCACCGTCACCTGAACGACGCCCTCGGGTGCCGCGCGCCCGCACCAGTCGGTCCGATCCGTTCAGAACCAGGACGACCGACCGCGAGTCGCACGCCTCGGGCCAGGTGAACGTCTCGGAAGGCGTCAGCCGCGCAGGATCTCCTCGAGCTTCACCACCGCTGCTTCCGACTGGTGCTGCGGAACCACGATGCGATATCCGGTCGACACGCTCGACACGATGTTGAACGCATCGTGTCCAACGGCATGGAAACCGGCGTCACGGAGCCTCTCGACGGCGATCGGCCCCGTGGCGATCGGGACCACCCCGATCTCGGTCGGATCATCGGGGTCGACCTCGTCGGACGCACCGAACCACCGTTGCATCGCATCACGGAATCCCACCCTGCGATCATGGCACCGATTCCGCCGAGGCGCGTTCGCGACGTGACGCGACAACGGGCCCGTCGCATCTCGACGGCACCGCACCGGACGAACCGGAGTCCGAGCGACCTTCAGTGTGCGGTGGGTGCTCGACGTGCGGGGTGACTTGCACCCGGCGCGGCCTGGGCGCCGCGGATCAGGCGGCCGGGCAGAGCGTCCGTGGCTTCACCGTTCCGGTACGTCTCGTGGCCGGCGACGACGGTGTGCATCCAGCCGTTGGCGCGCTGGAGGAGCCGACGCCCCCCGGCCGGGAGGTCGTGTGCGATCTGCGGCTTGTACAGGCGGAGGTTGTCGAAGTCGACGACGTTGAGGTCGGCGCGGTACCCGGGCGCCAGCACGCCGCGGTCGTGCAACCCGACGGTTCGCGCCGTGCCCTGACAGTGGCGCTGCACGAGCATCGCCAGGTCAATCGTGCCACGAGACCTGTCGCGGCCCCAGTACTGCAGCAGCGTGGTCGGGAAACTGCCGTCGCAGATGGTGCCGACGTGGGCCCCGCCGTCGCCGAGGCCCGGCACGGTGTGGGGGTGGGTGAGCATCTCGTGGACACCGTCGAGGTTCCCGTCGACGTAGTTCAGGAACGGCAGGTACAGCAGGCCCGACCCGTCACCGGCGGGTCCGATCAACACGTCGAGGGCGAGTTCCTCGGGCGTGACTCCGCCCCGTGCGGCACGAGCCGCGATCGAGTCGTCGAGGGACGGTTCGTAGTCGGGCTCGTCGGTCATCTCGAAGAGCAGGTCGAACCTGTGGATCAACGACCCGCCGAGCTTGTCCCGGTTGCGATCTGCGAGTTGCTCGCGCTGACGGGCGAGCAGGCGCTCGCGGAAGCTCGGATCGCGCAGAGCCGTCACCCGCTCGACCAGTGGCCGATCGGCGATCTCCGCATGGACGTCGTTGGTGAGGAACGGATGGAGGGTGAGTTCGAGTCCGAGGATCAACCCCACGGCTCGCGCGGCGACCTGGCCGGTGATGGTCAGTCCGTCGCGGTTCGCCGACGTGATGTGATCGAGGATCGAACGAAAGGCATCGGGAACCATCGGATTCCGGGCGACCGAGATCGACATCGGCCGACCGGACCGGGCGACCATCTGGCGCAGGGTCGCGAACTCGTCGTCGACGTCGAGGAAGTCGGAGACCACCTGCAACACGCCGGTGCCCGCCGCCCCCACGCCTTCGGCGATTCCGATCAGTTCGTCGGGCGCTGCGGTCAGGGTCGGCGTGTAGGCGCCGGTCGAGGTCTTGTGGTTGCGCGTCCTGCTGGTCGTGAAGCCCAGTCCGCCGGCGAGGATCCCTTCCCGTGCGAGGTCGGCCATGGCGGCGATGTCGTTCGGCGTGGCGTCTTCGTGATTCGCTCCGCGCTCGCCCATGACGTGCAGGCGGAGTGCGCCGTGGGGGACCTGCGCGGCGACGTCGATGTCGTGGGGCCGGGCGTCGACGGCGTCGAGGAACTCGGCGAAGGTGTTCCAGTCCCATGCGAGGCCTTCGTGGAGTGCGGCGCCCGGGATGTCCTCCACGCCTTCCATCAGTTCGATGAGTTGGTCGTGGTCGGCGTCGTGGACGGGCGCGAATCCGACGCCGCAGTTGCCCATCACGACCGTGGTGACGCCGTGCCACGACGACGGCTGCATCCGCTCCTCCCACGTGGCCTGACCGTCGTAGTGGGCGTGGATGTCGACGATGCCGGGGATCACGAGCGCGCCGTCGGCATCGATCTCCTGCGTTCCCGATCCGGACACGTCGCCGACCTCGACGACGATGCCGTCGCGTACCGCGACGTCTGACGCCCGGCCAGGCGAACCGGTCCCGTCGATCAGTTCTCCACCACGTACCACCAGATCGAACTCGGCCATGCCCCATCGTCGCACGGCCCCCGAATCCGAATGGTGTCAGACACCGGATGACAGACCGGATGACAGCGCGTCGGCGCACCGTGTGCGAGAGACTCGTTCGTCGTCCGGCACCATCTGGTCGTCCACCCGGTGCCCCGCACTTTCGGGCGTGGGGTGTCGATGGGTCAGACTGCGGAGATGCAGGAACTGAGTGGGAAGACAGCAGTCATCACGGGAGCGGCGAGCGGGATCGGGCTGGCCCTCGCCCACCGCTTCGGCGCGGCGGGGATGAACCTCGTCGTCGGCGACATCGAGTCGGGGCCGCTCGACCTGGCCACGACCGAGTTGAGCGACGCCGGCTACGACGTCGCCGCGATGGAACTCGACGTGAGCGACCTCGACGGCATCCGGGCGTTCGAATCGTTCGCCCGGGAGAGCTTCGGCAACGTGCATCTGCTGTGCAACAACGCAGGGGTCGGCGCCGGAGGGCCGGTGGCCGACATGGACAACCTCGACCTGTGGAAATGGACGATCGACATCAACCTGTGGGGCGTGATCTACGGCTGCAAGGTCTTCATGGGAGCGATGATCGAGCACGGCGAGGGTGCCCACATCGTCAACACCGCGTCCATGGCCGGTCACCTGTCGGCACCGATGATGGGCCCCTACAACATCTCGAAGTACGGGGTCGTCGCACTCTCCGAGACCATGGCCAAGGAGATGGCGATGATGCAGACGACGCTCGGGGTGTCGGTGCTCTGCCCGGCGTTCGTCCAGACCAAGATCGCCACGAGCGACCGCAACCTGCCCGACGAGGTCAAGGCCGCTCACGGTCGCGACGGGTCGGCCTCCGAGACGAGCGGCACGCAGTCCGTGATCGAACGGCTCGTCGCATCGGGCATCCCGACAGCAGACGTCGCCGAGGCGGTCCACGACGCCGTGGTGAACGACGAGTTCTGGATCCTCACCCACCCCGAGAGCACGCCCGCCATCACCGAACGCGCCCGTCAGATCGTCGACGGGATCAACCCACCCCTGACCGGCTTCGTCTGAGACCGGACGGCTGCCGATGCCGACCGGTCGTCATTCGGTGTCGGACACCGATTGGTTCCGCTGGGCGTAGGGCGCGGGGCGGCGACCGAATTCGTCGGTGATGTCGAACTCGTCGGCGAGGTCCTCGACCCACTGGATCGAACCGGTGCGGGACATCAGGTCGGGTGCAGCCGCCAGCGCGGCTGCCGCACGACCCACCGCCAGCGGCGTCTGTGCCGTGACCATCGACTCCGTGGTCCCACCGCGCGCCTCGAGGATGAACTCCGTCGACACGCTGCCGGGATAGAGCGTGACCGAGGCGATGCCCTTCGGCTCCAACTCGATCGCCATGTCCGCGCTCAGCCGGTCGAATCCGGCTTTGCCCGCACCGTACGACGACGAGAAGATGTAGGAACGACCGCCCGGCGACGACACGTTGATGATGCAGCCGCCCTCACCCGCAGCGAACAGCAACGGCGCTGCATGCCACGACGCGATGTAGTGGCTGCGCATGCCGATTCCGACCTGGTCGTCCCAGATCGACACCGGGTGCTCCCAGAATCCGCCGCCCCATGCGGGGGGATTCGGGATCTTGTAGACGTTGTTGACGAGGATGTCGAGCTTGCCCTGCTCCTCACCGACACGTGCGAACAGCGCCTCGATCTCCGCGTCGACCCCGTGATCCGTCTCGACCGCGATACCGGTGCCGCCGGCCTCGTCGACCAACCGTGCGGTCGTGTCGATCGACAGCTCACCGTCGCCGGTCGTGCGTCCGGTGACGTAGACCGTGGCACCCATCTCGCCCAGTGCGATCGCCGTCCCCCGTCCGATCCCTCGGCTGGAGCCCGTGACGACCGCGATCTTCCCGCTCAGCTCACCGGCCATCAGACGGACGCCTTCGCGGAGTCGTCCACGACGAAATCGACGTCGAGCCGCGTCAACCCGCGCAGCAGGAAACTCGGGAAGTAGGAGAAGTCGTTCGATGCGGGCAGCGAGAACGACTCGATCCGGCGGGACAGCTCCTCCAACGCCACCTTGCCTTCGAGCCGGGAGAGCGCAGCGCCGAGGCAGAAGTGGATGCCCTTCCCGAATGCCAGGTGATCGCGCAGGTTGTCGCGCTCCGGGCAGAACGAGTCGGGATCCTCGTACAACGACGTGTCCCGATTGGCCGCGGCGAACACGATCACCAGGCGGGCTCCCTTCGGGATGTGCACGCCCTCGAGTTCGTGGTCCTTGGTCGAGATCCGGAACATGCCCTGCGTCGGCGTGGTCAGGCGCAGTGCTTCCTCGACCATCTTCGGGGCGCGGGTCGGATCGGCACGGAGCTTCTCCCATTCTCCGGGCGTCTCGGCGATGAGGCGCATCGACTCCGTGAGCAGCTTGGTGGTGGTCTCGTTGCCAGCGACCAGCAGCTGCTGCACCATGGAGAGCATCTCGGCCATGTCGAGCGGACGCTTGTCCTCGATGTCGGGGTCGTGATCGTCCACCCGTGCGTTCAGCAGGTTCGTGAGCAGGTCGTCCTGGGGCTCGGTGCGTCGCTTCTCCAGCTCGGCGGCGAAGTAGTGCTGGTACTCGTTGACGCCGCGCTCGGCCTCCATCCGCTCCTCGATCGAGATCTGCGTTCCGATACCGGCGATCGAGTCGTCGGACCACCGCTTGAAGTCCGCCAGTCGATCGTCGGGGACGTTGAGTGCATGGGCGATCACCTCCACGGGAAGCGGCACGCCGAACTGCTCGACGAACTCCATCGAGCCGGTCCCACCCTCGGCATCGGCGACGAACGCGTCGATCAGCCGAGTCGTGATCTCCCGGATCTTCGGCTCCAGTTCGGCGATCACCTTGGGCGTGAACGCCTTCGAGATCAGGCGGCGGTACCGCGTGTGGTCGGGCATGTCGGCGGTGAGCATCGTCGCCAGACGCGGGTACCCGTCGGCCATCACCTCGTCGAGCTTCGCCCGGTCGTCGGGTGGCAGCGGCATGCTCGCACCACCGAATCGCGACGAGTACGTCTCGACGTCACGGATGATCTGGAGCACCAGGTCGTAGCGGGTGACGAGATACATCCCCATCGATTCGATGTGCATCACCGGCGCCTCGTCGCGCATCTGCGCGTAGTGCGGGAACGGGCATTGCAGGGTGGCCGGATCGAACGGGTTGAAAGTGGCGAGATCGGTCATCTCGGTGTCTCCTTGGGTTGGTCCGGTGTCGCTCGAGGTGTCCGACATCCGGAGTGACGCGGGTCAGAGTTCGGACAGGGTGTTCTTCAGTGTCGGGAGTTCCATGCCACGGGCCATGATCTCCTCCATGCCACCCACGACACCGGTGATGTTGGCGAGCACGATGTGTTCCAGACCGTTCCTCGCATAGCCCTCGAACTGGGTGGCGAGTTCGTCGGAGTTGCCGATGAACAGCACCTCCTTGACCATGTCGAACGGAATCTGACCGGCGAGGTCGCGGAGTTCGTTCGGATCGAGGTCGTGGATGATCACGTCGACGAAGCCGAGCGAGTCGTTGCCGAGCGGATGTTGCATCCCGTGCGACTCCCAGATGTGGCCCATCGCGAACAGCCCGAACAACTTGCCGAGCGGCTCGGCGTCGAACATCTCGGCAGCCCGGTCCTGGCTCTCCGCGAACAGCACGAACGGAAGCAGCGAGTTCTCGGGCGCCGGTCGTCCGGCTTCGGCCGCGTGCTGCGCGATCACCTCGCGCTTCTCGCCGTACTCGTCTGGCTTCATCCACCAGGCCGGAATCCAGCCATCGCCGTACTGTCCGGTGAGACGCAGCATCCGGGGTCCGTGACCGGCGACCCAGACCGGCGGCGACCCGCGACCTTCGGCCTGCAACGGCAGGCCCATCCGACCGACGCCACCGTCGGCCATCTTCCCGGTGTCGAGCAGCGATCGC
Source organism: Ilumatobacter sp. (assembly GCF_039969435.1). Classification (GTDB taxonomy): domain Bacteria; phylum Actinomycetota; class Acidimicrobiia; order Acidimicrobiales; family Ilumatobacteraceae; genus Ilumatobacter_A. Next base: position 95,440 of record NZ_JBDVNU010000017.1, on the reverse strand, counting down.
AGGTCGCGCAGGACGTCTTCGAGGACGCCCACCGGCTTGTCGAAGGGGTAGCCGAACGGGAGCAGGCTCTCGGCTTCGCCCGAACCGATGCCGAGGATGAAGCCGCCCGGATTCAGGTCGTTCAGGGTGAGTGCGGTGCGGGCCAGGTCGGCAGCTCCACGGCGGGTCGCGTCGGTGACCGAGATGCCGAAGGGCAGGTCGGTCATGGTGCCGACCTTGGCCCCGTAGACGAACGGGTCGTAGAACGCGTCGGGGTCCGCAGCGAGCGCGGACAGCGGGGTCTCGCTCCACAGTTCGGGATGGAACACGCCGAGGATGTGGTCCGGTGACCAGTAGGAGTCGAACCCGACCTGTTCGTACACCTCGAGCATCGCGGCGGTGCTCGCCCACGGGAACTGGGATGGAAGGTTGATCCCGACTTTCATGCTGCTTCTCTCGTTTCGTTCGATCGATGGTGGACGGACCGGCGGTCAGGTACCGGCGAGGCGTTCGACGACGGGGGCGACGCTGGACACCGCTGTCGCCCCGAACGTGACGTAGGAGATGCCGTAGGTCTCCCGACGCTCGATCAGTTGCGCGCAGATCTCGTCGACCGATCCGATCAACGCATGCGGATGTTCGGCGAACTGCTCTGGTTCGAGCTGGAACATCGGCGCCATCTGTTCCAACGTCGCTGCACGCTGGTCGGTGACGACCGTGAAGTAGGCGCCGATCTCGATCTCGATGTCGTCGAAGCTCTTGTCGTCGGTGCGTCGCGCTGCGCCCGATCGGATGAAGTCGATCTTCTCGGCCGTCAGCGCCGCCGTGCTGCTGCCGACACCGTCGGGGCCGATCTTGCCGGAGCTGTTGTCGAAGTTGAGGCTGACGATGTCGGCTTCGCGCCCGGCGATGCCGAGCACCCGCTTGGCACCGCCACCGATCATGATCGGTGGCATACCATTCGCCGGCTTCGGCACACCGGTGAACCCCGTCGCATCGACATGCTCGCCCCGGAGGTCGACATCGCCGTCGCCGAGGTGCTGGCGGATCAGCGTGAGCGTCTCCTCCATCCGGTCGAGACGAATACCAGCCGGATCCCACGGGACCCCCATCGCTTCGTACTCGCCCTGGAGCCACCCGCAGCCGATGCCGATCTCGAGGCGACCTTCGGAGAAGAAATCCAGCGTGGCGAGTTCCTTCGCGAACATCACCGGTTGGCGGTAGTCGGTGCAGAACACTCGGGCTCCGACGTTGATCGTGCTGGTGGCCTCGATCGCCACCGCCATCGCCGGCACCGCTGCGACGTTCTGCACCGGGTGGTTCGTCGCTGCGAGTTTCGGGCCCGGGCCGATCACGTGATCGGCCACGCTGAACGTCGAGAATCCGAGATCCTCCGCACGCTTGGCCTGCTCGCGCCAGTCCGCCGGCGACTCCGCCGCATAGCTCTGGAGCCCGAATCGGAAGGGCCGCGTCATCGCCTGCCCCCGATGAAGTTCACTGTCACTGCGACCCCCCGGCCTTCGTCGAATCATCCCGTGCGGAACGTGTCGCCCCGCTGCGATGGGAAATTAGCCGCTGGGTTAGTTTTGATTCGTACGGGACGAACCGGACATGGATCGGAGAGCCGCCATGGCGACCAACACGAAGACCGAGACCACCGCGACCACCGACGTGGGGACCAGCGGGAAGAACTCCGTGGACACGCGCCACACGTTCTGCCGCGTGTGCCACGCGAGTTGCCCGATGGAGGTCGACGTCGTCGACAACCGGGTCGTCGCGGTCCGCGGCGTGATGGACGACCCGCTGTTCGAGGGATACACCTGCATCAAGGGCCGACAGATCCCCGACCAGATGGCCGATCCGGGGCGCATCCGTCGCTCGTTGCGCCGGCGCCCCGACGGAACGTTCGAGGAGTTGTCGAGTTCGGACGCGATGGACGACATCGCCGCCCACCTGCGTCGGATCATCGACGAGCACGGACCCCGCGCCGTCGCGTCGTACACGGGGACCGGCGGCTACCAGAACTCCGTCGCCGTGCCCGCCGCCCGTGCCTTCCACCAGGGACTCGACTCGGTGTCGTTCTACACGTCGGTCACCATCGACCAACCGGCCAAGGGTCTGGCGATGCTGCGGATGGGCGGGTGGGAGGCCGGGTACCACTCCTTCACCAGCAGTGACGTCCACATGGCGATCGGGTACAACTCGATGGTCTCGTCGTACGCCCCGATCGGCGGCCTCCAAGGCACCAACCCGTTCACGGTGATGCGCCGGCGCAAGGCCGAGGGGATGAAGCTGATCGTCATCGACCCGCGCCGGACCGAGCTCGCGAGCTTCGCCGACATCCATCTCCAGATCCGACCCGGGCAGGACACGACGCTGCTCGCAGGAATGATCCGCATCGTGTTGGCCGAAGGTCTGCAGGACCACGAGTTCTGCGAGCGCTGGGTCGACCAACTGGCCGAACTGGAAGCGGCCGTCGACGGGTTCACCCTCGACGTGGTCGCCGATCGCTGCCAACTCGATCCCGACGACATCGTGGCCGCCACCCGCATGTTCGCCGCCGGACCGCGTGGAACCGCCGGTACCGGAACGGGCCCGAACATGGCCGCACACTCGAGCCTCACCGAGCACATGACCACCGTGCTCAACACCGTGCTCGGACGCGTCAACCGCGAGGGTGACCTGATGGAGAACGGCCTTCTCCTGTACCCCGAAGCGCCACATCGGGCGCAGGCCACGGCGCCACGCAATCCCAACAACGGCCCACCCGCCCGCATCCGCGACCTACGCGGGTACCGCGGCGAGATGCCGGCAGCCACGCTCGCCGAGGAGATCCTCACTCCCGGCGAGGGCCGCATCCGCGCGCTGATCGTGTCCGGCGGCAACCCCGTGGTGGCGTTCCCCGATCACGAACTGACGATGGAGGCGATGGCCGACCTCGAACTGCTCGTCGTGGTCGACTACCGCATGACGGCGACCGCCGAGATGGCCGACTACGTGATCGCACCGACGCTCCCGCTGGAGCGGGCCGACGTGCCCCACCTGATGGACCGCTGGTTCCGGGCGCCCTACACGAACTACACCGAGCCGGTGGTCGAACGCGACGGCGACGTGCTCAACGAATGGGAGGTGTTCTGGGAGCTCGCCTCGCGCCTCGGGAGCGAGCTGCCACTCCCGGGCGGGTCGCCCGACATGAGCGTGCGTCCCGACACCGACGAGATCATCGACCGCGCGTACCACGGCTCACGCATGCCGCTCGACGAGGTCCGCTCGCAGCTCCGTCAGGTGCATCTCGACAAGAAGCTCACCGTGGAACCCGCCGACGAGAACGCCACGGCGAAGTTCACGTTGGCACCCGAGGAGTTCGTGGCCGAACTGGCCGTCGTGCTCGCCGAGGGTTCGAACATCTTCGCCGGAACCGACGTGTCCGCGTATCCGTTCCGTCTGGTGTCGCGACGGCTCAAGCACGTGCTCAACTCGACGGGAACCGAGCTGCCGGGTCTGGCGCGCAAGGGCACGACCAATCCTGCGTACATGCACCCCGACGACGTGGCCGAACTCGAACTCGTCGCCGGTGAGATCATCGAGATCTCGTCGCCGAAGGCCAAGCTCCTGGGGGTGGTCGAGCCGGCCGAGGACGTCAAGAGAGGTGTGATCTCCATGGCGCACTCGTGGGGTGGGCGGTCACTGAGCGACGAGAAGGTACGCGAGATCGGGTCGCCGACGAGCCGACTCGTGTCGACCCACGTCGGCTCCGACCCCGTCACGGGCATGGTCGTGTCGAGCGCCATCCCCGTCGCCGTCTCGAAGACGACAATCGACTGACGGTCGTATCGGGTCTGACGCACTCGCGCCGTTCGGCCTGAGTGGGTCCGACCCGGTACGGCCTGTCCGACCACGAAGGAGAATGCGCATGGCAAAGATCGACATTCCGGAGGGTAAAGGCCGCGAGGCGTCACGACTGTGGCAACTCGCACCGCACATGGGGGCGGGGCTGCACGCGATGAGCGAGGCGGTGTACGAGAAGTCCAGCCTGGCGATCCGCGAGCGGGAGATCGCGCGGATGCGCATCGCACAGCTCAACGAGTGCCACGTTTGAATGAACACGCGGGCTGCATCGGCGATGCAGCAGGGCATGACCGACGAGCTGTACGAGGCCGTCGAGGACTTCCGCAACCGTGACGAGTTCACGCCGCGCGAGAAGCTGGCGGCAGCGTTCGCCGAGCAGTACGCGATCGATCACACGGCGATCGACGACGCCATGTGGGTGAAGCTCAAGGAGCTGTTCTCCGACCCGGAGATCCTCGAACTGGCCATCACGTGTGGCTTCTGCCTCGGTATCGGTCGAGCGTTCCAGGTGCTCGACATCGCCCGGGACTTCGACGTCCTGTGGAGCCGTGAGCCCGCCACCGACTGACACCTCGAGGGGTGACCGGCACCTTCAGTCGGTTCGTCAACGGAGTGCGAGCCACCAGTCGGCGACCTCGGCGGCGAAGCGCTCGGTGTACTTCATCGTGAGCTCGTCGGCGCCTTCGGGGGCGTCTTGCGCTTCGGTCGAGGCCAGGTCGCTCGCGCCTGCGAGCGGGTCGACCCATTCGAGACGGATCGACTCCACGACGGCGCCGATGAGCGGCGAGGCGACCTCGTGATGATCGCTCGTCTGATGGACGATGAAGCCGCGGTGGTCGGGGAACGACAGCAGCGAGTAGTAGGTCCGTTCGTCGGCGCCACGCCAGTACTCGTAGCGCAGCACGTCGGGTTCGTCGGCGTGGGTCTTCGCGTACAGCTCGCGGGCGATCTCCTCGAATCGCGCCTCCGAACCGGACCGGACGGTGATGTGAGCCAGCAGCGTCGCCATCACGCCAGCCTTCCACGGACGCGTGAAAATCGTGCGGCCCGGGCCGAACCCCCGGACCAACCACGACCGTGCGGTGAGCCTCCCCCGGCATGAGGACGACCCAGACTCACCGCACAACCGGACCGACCAGTGACCAGGCGGCAGCGGTCGTGTGGCGGCTGCGCTGCAATGGCGCGATCATGGACGTGGCACGAACGAACGGAGCGAACCCATGAAGATCAACGCGGTGTATCCCCAGACCGAGGTCGGAGGTGACCCGGAGGCCGTGCGTCGGATCGGACTCGCCGTCGAACATCTCGGGTTCGACGGGCTGGTGGCGTACGACCACGTGGTCGGCGCCGTGCACACCGATCGCGAACCGCCGCTGTGGGGCCCGTACGACGAGCACGACCCGTTCCACGACCCGTTCGTGATGTTCGCGTACCTCGCGGCCATCACCGAGCGGATCGAGTTCGCCACCGGTGTGCTGATCCTGCCGCAACGTCAGACGGTTCTCGTCGCGAAGCAGGCCGCCGACCTCGACCTCCTGTCGGGCGGCCGCCTGCGACTCGGAGTCGGTGTCGGCTGGAACTACGTCGAGTACGACGCACTCGGCCAGGACTTCGACTCGCGTGGCCGGCGAGCCGACGAACAGATCGGCGTTCTGCGCGACCTCTGGCTCGGAGAGGTCACGTCGTACGACGGCGAGTTCGACACACTCGACCGCGGCGCCTTGGTCCCCGGACCCGGCCGACGGATCCCGATCTGGATCGGCGGTTTCAGTCCGCCGGCGTTCCGACGGGGCCTGGCGGCCGGCGACGGCTTCATGTTCGCGGGCAAGGAGTCGGCCGTGCATCACGCTCTCGACGACTACCGCAAGTTGGCGACCCGTCGCCGTGTCGACCTCGATGGTCACGGACTCGAACACATCGCGTTGCGCAACGACGGACCCATCGACTCCGCCGAACAGGCCGAGCGGTGGCGCGAGGCGGGCGGGACGCACTTCTCGGCGGTCTCGATGAACGGCGGGCGCGATTCCATCGACGCACACATCGAGTTCTTCGCCGAGTTCGCTGCGGCCGCACAGCTCACCTGAGGGACGGAGTGCGACACCCGTCGTCAGGCGGGAGGCGTCCGCCGTGGCGTCAGAACATGCGTTCCTCGTAGGCCCCGGGGGGCAAGGCGCTGATGGTGCCGTGGAGCAGTTGGCCTCCGTCGACGTCGAGGCACGCTCCGGTGATGAACGCAGACGCGGGCGACGCCATGAAGACGACTGCGTTGGCGATGTCGACCGGGCGGCCCGGGTAGGGCAGCGGCACCCCGGTCATGTCACCGACCTCGGAGTCGTAGGTGGCCTCCCAGCCGTCGGTGTGGAACGCTCCCGGCGCCACGCAGTTGACGCGCACCGACGGCCCCCATTCGAAGGCGAGCGACCTGCTCAGTTCGACGACCGCCGCGCGCGCCGAGGCCGAGTGGGCGATACCGGGGATGCCGCGCCCGACGATCGCGACGATCTGCACGATCGACCCGACCGGGCCCCCGGCGGCGGCGCGGTCGAGCATCTGGTTGCCGAACACCTGGGTCATCGCCCAGGTGCCGTTGAGGTTCAGGTCGATCACACTGTTCCAGCCGTTCGGGCTGAAGTCGCGTGCCTTCTGCGGGAACTGGCCGCCGGCGTTGTTCACGAGGATGTCCACCTCGTGGCGACCGGCGAGTGCTTCGACCGTTGCGCGGTCGCGGATGTCGACCTGGTCGACGGCGACCGGATTCCCACTGATGCCGGTGATCTCGACCGCTGCCTCCTCGAGCCGTTCCAGGCGGCGCGCTGCGATGACCACGTCGGCTCCCGCCATCGACAGCCCGGTGGCGATCGCCCTGCCGAGCCCCGACCCGCCGCCGGTCACGAGCGCCGTGCGACCGGCGAGCAGGTCGTTCGCGAACGGCGCGGTGGAGGTCTCGTGTCGGGTCACGGTGACATCATCGCGGCTCGGCGTCGAACACGATCAGTCGGTCCGGACGGTCGTTCGACTCGGCCGACGGCGCCAGCGCTCTGCGACGCGACCTCAGAAACATCGTCCAACTCCCTGCGATGCCCTCCGGGAACTTGACCGCGACGAGCACGAGGCCCAGACCGGTGAACAGGAACTGGTCGATCGAGCTCCCGCCGCCGAGGATCGCGACCGTGAAGAGTCCGGACGGAGCGAGGATCCCGCCGACCACGGCTCCGCCGAGTGAACCGATTCCGCCCAGGTAGGCCAGCGCGAGCAACTGCAGTCCGTCCTGAGCGGTGAGGCCGCCACCCGTCAAGGTCGACGACTTGTAGGCGATCATCACGCCGGCCACTGCGGCCAGCAGCGAGGAGATCGCTGCACCGAGCACCTTCGTACGAGCGACGTCGATCCCGGCGGCCGCTGCCGCACGCTCGTTCGCGCGAACCGCGAGGAACCGACGTCCGAGCGGTCCGCGACGGACCCCGATCACCAGCGCTGCACACATGGCCGTGGTCGCCAGCATCAGGAAGCCGAAGAGCTTCGACGGGAACCGGGCGCCACCGAAGATGCCGAGGTCGAACCCGGCGAAGATCGGCGGTTCGACCTCGGCGACGCCCGTCGCGCCGACGAAGGTCGGGCTCCGGAACAGCAGGTCGTCGACCACCACGGCGAGTGAGAAGCTGAGGATCGCGAACTGGACGCCCCTCACGCGGAGGGCGGGGATGCTCACCAACGTTCCCACCAGCACCGAGGCGACGATCGCCACGATCGGCGCCAGTGGGAAGCCCAGAGCGGTGTCCAGACGCGACATCAGGAATGCGCAGATTCCGGCGAGCGACAACTGGGCGAGCGACAACTGGCCGACCATGCCGGTGATGACCCCGATCGACATGAGCAGGGTCGTGGCGATCAGGCTCTGCAGTGCGGCGAACCGGATCGAGGGATCGTCCGATGCCAGCACCAGGATCGCGCCGACGACCAACACCGTCCAGAGCACCGGCCGAGGCGCACTGCGAGCGACCGGCACGTGCGCACGCTCGACGATCGCCGCCCGATTCGGGAGTCGGCTGCCGACGAGCATCAACGCACCGACGATCGCGAGGAACGGGACGAGCGTGCTGATGCCGCCCTGGAAGAACGCCGGGACGCGTCCCTGGGCCACGACGTGGACCGCCATGGCCTCGAACGAACCGATCGCCACGGCGACCGACACCGCGATCGGCATCGACTTGAGACGTGCGGCGAGTGCTGCCGCGAACGCCGGGACGACGAAGAGACTGAAGTTGAACGGGCTGACCCCGCCGAGTGAGGAGCCGACGATGCCGACCGACCCCGCGAGCAGCGAGGCGAAGAGCCAGTTGTACAGCCCGAGCCGTGCAGGTTCGAGCCCCAGCAGGATCGCCCCCTTCTCGTTCAGGAACGAGGCACGTGTCGCGATGCCGAATCGTGTCGCCCGATACACCGCAACGACGGCGCACGTGAGCAGGAGGACGATGCCGAGCAGCCAGAGTCGGTCGACCGGGAACCCACGAGAGCCGACTCGGATCACCGAGTCGGGCAGGATCCCCGGTGATCGCAACGTGACGTTGCCGAAGCCCTTCACGGCGAGCGCCTGGAGGGCGAGCGCCACGCCGACGGTGGCGACGAGCATCGTCACGGGCGGCGCCGAACGCAGGGTCCGGATGACCGTCACGTAGATCGCGGCCGAGACGACGAGTCCCACGAGCGTGGCGACCAGCGCCGCCGGAACGAGTCCCATCGGCTCCCCGAACGACCACCGACGAGGAACGAGGACCAACGGCAGGACGAGGTCACCCGAGCGCCGCAGCTCGGCGAACGTCATCGCCGGGATCATCGCGAGCGCGCCGACGGCGAAGTTGATCACCCCGCTGCCGCGGTACGTGATGACGACGCTCATCGAGAACGCCGCGTACATGGCCCCCGTTCCGACGCCGAGCAGAGCGTAGAACGCCCACGTGGTCATCGGCTGAGAGTCGACACGAGGTCAGCCCAGCGCAGCGTCGCCCAGGTAGCTCGCTTCGAGGACCGATCGCTGCGACAACAACTCCTTGGCCGTTCCCTGCATCGAGACCTCTCCGTGCTGGAGGACGTAGCCGCGGTCGGCGACCTCGAGCGCCATGTGGATGTGCTGCTCGACGACGAGCACGCCACACCCCGTCTGGTCGGCGATGTCACGCACGATCGGCAGCAGCCGCTCGACGATGATCGGCGCCAACCCGAGGCTCATCTCGTCCACCAGGAGGCACTTGGGTTCGGACACGAGAGCGCGTGCCATTGCGAGCATCTGTTGTTCGCCACCCGACAGCAGACCCGCAGCGCGGCTCCCGAGTGGCTTGAGGGCGGGGAGGAGTTCCAACGCCCGCTCGTGCGAGGCCTTGCGCGATCGCTTGTCACCGGTGAGGCCGAGCTTGATGTTCTCGTCGACGGTCAGGTCGAAGAAGAGCGAACGGTCCTCTGCGACATGGGCGAGCCCGCGACGAGGAATCAGGTGTGGACGCGACCCGTCGACCTCCTCACCCAGCACCATGACCGACCCCGAGATCGGTGTGAGCAGGCCCGACAGGGTCAGCAGCGTGGTGGTCTTCCCGGCGCCGTTGGGGCCGAGCAGCGCGACGACCTCGCCCGGACCGACCACCAGATCGAGGTTGCGCACGACGGGGATGCCGCCGTACCCGGCATGGAGCCCACGTACCTCGATCAGCCGATCACCGCCCGCCGACGGCACGTCGTCGACCGCCGGATCGGTCACTGTTGCATTCGTCATGCCTTCTCCTCCGTGAGTTCGTCGATGACGGTGTCGAGCGCGGCGTCGATCCCACTCTTGCCGCCGAACGAGGCACCACTCGCTGCCTGTGACTCGCCGGCGCTCTCGCCCAGGTACGCGGCGATCACCGCCGGATCCGCACGCACTTCGGCCGGTGTGCCGTGAGCGATGATCTGACCGAAGTCGAGCACGTAGATGTAGTCGCACACGTTGAGCACGAGGCCCATGTCGTGGTCGATCAGGAACAGACTCATGTCGTGGTCGAGGAACTCGCGGAGGTGGGACCCGAGCAACTGGCTCTCGGCTGTGTCGAGGCCGGCGGCGGGCTCGTCGAGCAGGACGAGTTTCGGTCGGGCGGCGAGCGCACGAGCCACGCTGATCAGCTTGCGCTGGCCATGGCTCAGGTCGCTCGGGAGCTTGTCGCCCATGTCGGTCAGACGCATGATCGACAGCGCCCAGTCGACCTGCTCGCGGTACTGACGCTCGTTGCGGCCCGGCAACAGGATGTCGGTGATGAACGAATGCCACTGAGGACGCTCGGCTGCCGCCATCAGGTTGTCCCGCACACTGAGGTCCTCGAAGAGTTCGAGCGACTGGAAGGTGCGGGTGAGACCCATCTTGGCCCGAGTGTCGGGCGTCATCCCGGCGAGGTCCTGACCGTCGAAGACGACCGTGCCCTCCGTGACCGGCGTGAAGCCGGTGATCGCGTCGATGAAGGTCGTCTTGCCGGCGCCGTTGGGGCCGATCAGTCCGACCAACTTGCCGGTGTGACAGTCGAGGTCGATGTCGCGGTTCGCGTACAGACCGCCGTAGTTGACGCTGAGTCCACGTGCTTCGAGCAATGCCATGTCAGTTCACCCCTGCGATCGCCGCGGTGGAATTCGGTGGCTCGGTCGCGGCGACAGTCGATCCGCCGGACGGGTCGTCGTGACTCGCGCCCACCCCGCGGATCTGGCGGACGATCGAGCGGATGAACAGTGCGAGGAGTGCTCCCACGATCGGCATCCACAACTTCGGATAGGTGTCGACGCGTATCGGCCAGATCAGCCAGCCGGCGACGTACCCCAGGAGTGCGGTGGGACCGAAGGCCTTCGCCCATCCGATCCACGCCGTTCCCGCTTCGGGGAACGTCGGCGTGATGCCGCCGAGTGCGAGCGAGGCTGCGAGGATCACGAGCCAGAAGAGAACCGCCACGATGACCGTCCAGAGGTACACGTCCTCGACGAACTTGGCGTTGTACGCGAAGAACGCCGTGCCGATGACGAGTGCGGCCATGAACGCCTTGACCGCCACCGCTCGCGACCCGCGGTACTCGCGCCGGATGGTCTCGGCCCCGGGGATCGCACCGACCAACCAGTTCCCGGCGTGTCTCATCGGACCGCCGAAGAACGGTGCGACACCCTCGGGGTGGACGATCGCGGTGACGATGATGCCCAATCCGGTGACGGCGCCGACGTAGTTGTCGATGTTGGTCCCCGCGAACATGTAGTTGGAGAACGTCGGCACGATCGCACCGCCGCTGATCAACATGCCGCCGATGATCGCCCCGTTGATCGAGGTGATGCCTGCGAGGTACGCAGTGGCGAGGATTCCGAGGCTCGCGCCGTACACGAAGTTCGCCGACGACACCTCGACCTGCTTGAAGCCGAGCATCACGCCGCCCAGACCAGCGATGCCGGCGCTCATCGCGAACGCCAGGAGCTTGGTCCGTGCCACGTTGATGCCGGCCGACGCAGCGGCTCGCTCGTTGGCGCGCACCGCCAGGAACCGTCGTCCCACGCCGGTGCGGCGGATGTTCGCCACCCCGATCGCGCAGAGCGCGAGGACGATGCCTCCGAACAGCGCGAACGCCGGATTCTCGTTCTGCTGTCGCACACTTCGAGCACCGATGTCGGCACCGAAGAACGTCGGTTCCTTCACGTACGCCGGGATGCCGGCACGGAGTTGGGTGATGACCTCGTTCTCGAGGTAGAGCGCCTGGATGGCGACCGCCGTGGCGATGGTGACCACGGCCAGTTGCACACCACGGATCCGCAGCGCCGGGAGCCCGACCACCACCCCGACGACGATCGCGACGAGCACTCCGATCGCTCCGGCGATCGGCCACGGCAGACCGGGCCCGGTGACCGGCGAGAGGTTCGACCCTCGCCCGATTCCGTCCGCCATCATCCTCGCCGTCATGAAGCCGGAGATTCCGGCGAAGGACATCTGCATCAGGGAGATCTGACCGATGTATCCGGTGAGGATGACGAGCGACAGCATCACGATCGCCAGCACGAGACCGTTCTGGATCGCGTTGGCGAAGCGGGTGCGGTCACCGGCGTTCTCGAACACGAAGGCGAACAGTGTGATGACGGTGACCCAGACCAGGGCGTGTTCGTACATCCGCTTGGGTTGGGGCGCGAGTGGAAGCCGACGTTCCTCGACCGTGCCGCGGATCGGGAGACTCTTGCCGCGCAGCACGAGGACGAGCACGATGACGATCAACGGAACCGCCTGACTGACGCCGTTCTCGATCCACGTGAGGGGGCCGGTGTCGAACCAGTCCGCCTTGTTCAGTTCGAGCATCGTGCGCACCGCACCGAGTCCGAGGCCGCCGGCGATGGCGATCGGCACGGATCGCAGGCTGCCGATCAGTGCCGCTGCAAGTGCCGGGACGATGAGCGCCGAGAGGCCGATCGGGGTGATCGTGCCCTGGATCGGGCCGACGATGATGACGGCGAGCGTCGCGGTGACCGAGGCGATCACCCAGTTGACGGCCGCCAGGGTCTGGGGCGAATAGCCGAGCAGGATCGCGCCCTTCTCGTTGCCGGCGGCGGCACGTGTGGCGAGGCCGAACTTGGTGAAGCGGTATCCCGCCCACAACACGAGTCCGAACAGCAACGCGAAGCCGACCACGTACACCGAGTTGCGCGGATAGGGCTTGCCGAGCCCGAGGAAGTTCTGCAGCACCTCGTCGGGAACGACGCTGCGTGGCTGGGGGAAGGCGGTGCCGAAGTTGAGCAGGGCGACGCCCTGCAGATACAGCAGCAGTCCGACCGAGGCGACCACCTTGCCGAGTGGCGCCGCATTTCGCAGCGGTCGGAAGATCAGGAAGTGGACCGCGAGTCCGAGCACCGCAGCCATCAGCAGGGCCACGATCAGAGACGGGATCATCTCCCAACTGCCGTCGCTGGCGACGGTGATCCGCACGGGCACGTTCAGCGTGTGCGTGGGCAGGAAGTCGACCCACGGCAGGAAGATCTCACCACGATTCCATGCCGCATCGAAGGTGAACATGCCGTACATCGCGAGCGCACCGTGTGCGAAGTTGATGACGCCAGATCCCTTGTAGGAGACGACGAGTCCAGCCGCGAGCATCGCAAAGAGTGCTCCGAGGCCGAGGCCGCTGATCAGGTCGAAGATGATGTCTTTCACGCGAGTACCCCCAGGCGTGGATCGAGAATCAAGTCGAAGGATGGAGGCGGCCGAGTCGGGGTGATCCTCGGTGGGATCACCCCGACTCCAGGACGCCGGTGTTCAGGTGTTCATGAATTCAGGTGTTCAGGTGTTCAGGTGATCAGGTCGGTCCGGGGCGGAGTTCGGTGCCCGCCACCAGGTCGAGTCCGGTCAGTTCCTCCTCGACCGTCTCGAACGCATCGCCCGTCCAGCGGTTGACGCTGACCGACGAGCTGCAGACGGCGACGTACGGATCCGGGGCTCCCGAGCAGTTGAGCGGCAGGCCACCGAAGGTGTCTGCGGTGCCGTCAGTGGCTTGGAAGCCGGCCTCGATCGCTTCGGCGGTGACGTCACCGTCGACGCCGTTCGCGATCTCCCAGATGTTCATGATGGCCGAGAAGCCCTGCGTGCCGAAGCCCTTGAAGATGTCGTCCTCGGACACCCCGTACTCCGCCATCTTGGTCTGGTAGATGGTCGCCTCGTCGAGGTTCTTGCCCGGCTCCTGGCCATCGAGTGGCGACAGCAGGCTGTTGCCGCTCCCGATGAAGTACACGCCCTCGGCCAGAGGGCCGGCAGCACGCATCGCGTCGAAGTCGGTGCAGGAACCCGAGAGCACCAGCGGGATCTGTTCGGGGGTCCACCCGAGTCGACCCATCGCATCGACGAGGTTCCAGCAGTCGGCGCCCTGACCCGAGAAGATGATCGCATCGGGTTCGAAGTCGAGGACCTCGGTGGCCTGCGGCGTGGCATCCGGAAGGGCAGGGGCGACGGGCACACCGACGTAGGTGAGGTCGGGCTTGGACCCGGCCCGCTCTGCGTCGCCCGGCTCCGTGCCGTTCAACACGTCGAGCGGCTTGGCCTCGAGGTCGTTGTAGCAGACCACGCCGGGAGGCGTGTCGGCCCACGGCACACCGACCTTGTTCACGGTGATGCCTTCTTCCGCCTCGATCTGGTTCGTGACGAACTCGATGAGTCCGGTGTGAGCGCCGAGGCACCCGCCGCCCGCACCGATCGAGTACACGCCCTCGGACGTGAAGTCGGCGATCGTCACCGGCGTGACGACGAGGACGGGAATGTCCGAACCCTGGTAGATCGAGAAGTGGTTCCCGAAGAAGTTGATCGTCGAGATGGCGAGGTCGACACCGTCAGCGGACAGCTCGTTCGCGCAGCGCTGCGAATCGTCGGGCGACACGACCGACTTGCACAGCTCGATCTCGATCGGGCGACCCTGCAGGCCGCCGAGTTCGGCGTTGACGTAGTCGGCAGCTGCCTGGATGGCGACCGAGAACTCGGGGAACGACCCGTTCGGATCACCCTCGAGGTTCTGGACACCGATCACGAAGGGTTCACCCGTGGGCTCCTCCACCGGACCTTCGTCGCCTCCTCCGGCTTCGGTCGTCTCGGTCTCCCCACCGTCGTCCGCCTCGGTCGTCTCGGTGTCCCCACCGTCGTCTGCCGCTTCGGTCGTCTCGGTGTCGCCACCGTCGTCCGCCGCTTCGGTCGTCTCGGTGTCGCCACCGGCGGCCTCGGTCGCGACGGGATCGTCTCCGGCTGCGTCGTCACCGCCCCCGTCACTGCTGCCGCCGCACGCCGCTGCGACCAGCGCGAAGCTGAACGCTGCGGCGGCGAGCCGCTTGTTCCTCGATCGTGAAGTCATTTTTCCCCCTGTTGTTGTTTGAGCAGCGACCTCCCACGGCCGCCGCGTTCCGAAGCAGTTGGTGCCTCGTGGTCAGGAAACTAACCAAGCGGTTGTTTACCAGACGAGCCGAACGTCACACTTCATCGGAGCGACACCGATGTGGCCGGCGGACCGCACTCACGACTCGGGCGTGTAGTGGATGCCGGGGATGCCGGCCTTCATCACCTCGTACCAGTCGGGGCGGGGCTGGACGCCCTCGTACCCGCGACCGATCCGTGGTGCGGTGTCGGCGTTCCACTCCTGGTGGATCGGCGGGATCTGGTAGGTGCCGTTCGATGCGTTCGTGCCGCCGTCGACGTTGAGGTCGTGGCCGGTGATGTAGCTCGCGCCGTCCGATGCGAGGAACATCACGGGGTCGACGATCTCGTGCAGCTCACCGATCCGGCGCATCGGCGTGCGGCTGGCGATCCACTTGTCCATCCCCATGCCTTCCAGCGCTGGGCGGACCATCTCGGTGATGATGAATCCCGGCGACACCGAGTTGACCCGCACGCCGCGGTCCGCCCACTCGCACCCGAGTTGCAGCGTCACGTTGCGCAACGCGCCCTTCGCGGCGGTGTAGGCGATGATGTTCAACTCGTTCGCGCCGTGACCCATGATCGAGCAGATGTTGACGATCGAGCCGCCTCCCGATTCGAGCATGTGCCTGCCGACGTCGCGGAGGTACATGAACGCGCCGTTCAGGTCGACGGACATGATCCAGTTCCACGTCTCCATGTCGAACTGTTCGGGGGCGACACCGCGCATGTCGCTCACGCCCGCGTTGTTGATCAGCGCGTCGATCCTGCCGTGGGCGGTGATCCCGGTCTCGACGACGCGGGCCACGTCGGCCTCGACGGAGACGTCCCCCGGCACGACGGTGACCTTGCCGCTCCCCTTCGAACGGCACACCTCCGCGACGCCTTCGAGCAGGTCGACCGAACGCGCCGTGAGGATCAGGTCCGCACCCGCCTCCGCGAATCCGTGGGCGAAGCCTTCGCCGAGTCCCATCGAGGCGCCCGTGACGAGCACCGTCTTTCCCGTGTAGTCGTACATCGCGGCAGTGTCGCGAAACGGTGGCGCCCACTCATCAGTGGAACGTCCTCCACTGCGCCGAGAACCCCGACGTCGTCAGAGGTTGGGGTCGACGAGGACCTTCACCTGTTCGCTCGTGCCGCTCGCCAGATCGGCGAGCGCTGCTTCGAGGCCGTCGAGGCCGACGGTCGACGAGTGCATCGGCTCCACGACGACCCGACCGTCGGCGATCATCCCCATCGCCATCTCGAACTCCTCGCGCACATAGGCGAGCGACGACGTGGTGCGGATCTCCTTGACGAGCCAGGTGCCGACGGTGATCGCCGCCTCCTCGTCGGGGAGGCCGACGAGACACATCGCTCCGCCCCGACGAGCGAGGTCGACGGCGGACTGCACGGCGAAGCCGCGCCCGACGCACTCGTACACGATGTCCGCACCGAGCCCGTGCGTGAGTTCCTTGATCAGTTCGTCGGCAACGGCTCCCGGCTCGACGGCATGATGTGCGCCGAGCTCGATCGCCAAGGCGCGGCGCTGCGGGTTCGGTTCGACCACGATCACGATGCCAGCACCTCCGGCCCGCACCCACTGCATGGTGCCGAGTCCGATCGGGCCACCACCCTGGATCACAGCGACGTCGCCGAGTCGCAGATGACTCGAACGCACGGCGTGGAACGCGACCGTGGCGGGTTCGACCTGGGCGGCCTGCTCATCTGTCAGACCGGTGTTCGTTCCGACCACCCGCTCGGCCGCCACGGCGATCCTGGGCGCGAAGCCCCCATGAGCGGGGGCGAGTGCATCACGACCGACCGCCGACAGGAACGCCTGCTGGCAGTACCCGGCCTGGCCTTGGCGACATGCCGCGCACGCACCGCACGCGGAGGCGACCGACACCACGACGCGGTCACCCTCACCGACACTCCTCACCGCTGCGCCGATGGCCGACACGGTGCCCGACCACTCGTGGCCGCAGATCGCCGGGTTGTACTCGCGGCCCGATTGGTAGGCGTGGATGTCGGTCCCGCAGATGCCGCAGAAGGCGATGTCGACGACCACTCCGTGCTCGGCCGGAACGGGGTCCGGGAATTCACGGAGTTCGACGGTGTCCTTGCCGGTGATCAACGCTGCGTACATCCTGCTCTCCCTCTCGACGGTTCGGTCAGGAGCAGTCGCCTCGCGCGTCCGCCTCGCTCGCGAGGAGTGCCCCGTCGTCATACTGACCACGACCACCCATCGAGCAACGAACCCGGGCACGACCCAGCGACGACCGATCGATCGCCACGGCCCGAGAAGGACACCGCCACCATGAGTCTCATCGCCGTCGAAGCTGCGATCACCGTCGCCGACCCGTCCACCCGTCAGGCGCTGATCGACCGGTCGGCGCCGATCCAGAAGGCGACCCGGGACGACGAGCCCGGATGCCTCGTCTACTGCTTCGCTGCCGACCCGTGCCAGGCCGACCTCATCCAGGTCTACGAACTGTGGGCGTCCGAGGAGGCGCTCGCCGCACACTTCGACCACCAGAACTACCTCGACATGCGCACGATGCTGAACGAGGGCGGCCTCACGGGCGCGGTGAGCCGGAAGCACCGCATCGATGCGACGGCTCCGGTCTACAACGCGGATCGCACACCGACCGCTGCGTTCGACTGACACGGCGCCCGTGGTCACGCCTTGTCCGCGTGCAGTCGTCTTCGACTTCGGAGGCGTCCTGATCACGACGATCGCCAACCAGATCGCGACCATCGCCGACGACCTCGACGTCACACCCGCGACCTTGCACGAGATCCTGCTCGGACCTCGCGAGTCCACGCCCGACCATCCCTGGCATCTGGCCGAGCGGGGTGGACTCCCGATCGAGGAGATCCAGTCGCGGCTGGCCCCGTGGGCACGCAACCGCGGCGTGGAGTTGCGCGGTGACGAGATCGACCGCCTGCTCGCTCCCGGCGGCTACGAGATCGTCCATGCGATGGCCGAACGGATCGCGACGTTGCGCGACGACGGCCTGGCGACCGGACTGCTCACCAACACGTTCGCCGAGTTCCGACCGATCATGGAGCGCGACGTGGACTTCGCACTCTTCGATGCCGTCGTCGAGTCGTTCGCGGTCGGGGCTCGCAAACCCGAGGTCGCCATCTACGAGGCGACGGCAGAGGCGTTGGGCGTCGCGCACAGCGACATCGTCTACCTCGACGACTTCGACCAGAACCTCGAGCCCGCACGCGCTCTCGGCTGGACGACCATCCACGTCACCGACCCGACGGCGGCACTCCGAGAACTCGACGAGGTGTTGTCCACCCCGTGAAGCTCCGGTGCAGCCGGAAGTCACCAGGTGATCAATAATGGGTGCATGACCACCATCGATTCCGATCTCGACACGGGTGCACGCTCACCCGGTGTCAGCTATCAGGACCTCCTCGACGCCGACACGCACCCGGTTCCCGACGTGCTCCGTCTCGAATCGCCGAAGTACTTCGGCAGCGAGGACGTACCGATCGAGCGGTACGTCTCGCGGGAGTGGCATCGCCGTGAGGTCGACCAACTCTGGTCGCGCGTCTGGCAGTTCGCGTGCCGCGAGGAGCACATCCCCGAGGCCGGCGACTACATCGTCTACGAGATCGCCGAGCTCTCGTTCCTCGTGATGCGACAGGACGACGGCAGCATCAAGTCGTACCCGAACGCCTGCCTGCACCGTGGCCGCCAGCTCAAGGAGTACGACGGCCACTGCTCGGAGATCCGTTGCCCGTTCCACGGCTTCGCCTGGAAGCTCGACGGGCAACTGCAGGACGTTCCCGCGGCGTGGGACTTCCCGCACGTCGATCAGCGGCCCGACGACTTCACCCTGCCGGAGTGCAGCGTCGGCACGTGGGCGGGCTTCGTGTTCATCAACCCCGACCCCGACGCCGCACCGCTCGAGGAACACCTCGGTGAGCTGATGCAGCACTTCGAGGTGTGGGACCTCGAGAACCGCTTCGTCGAGGCCCAGGTGTCCAGGGTGATCGAAGCGAACTGGAAGATCGCGCAGGAGGCGTTCTGCGAGGCGTACCACGTCAACGCGACGCATCCCCAGATCCTCCCCTACCTCGGCGACGTCAACAGCCAGGTCGACGTGTTCGACCACTGCTCACGGGTGATCACGCCCGGCGGCACCCCCAGCCCGTTGCTCGGTGACGGCACCGCGCTCTCCGAGCAGGAGATGCTGCGCTCGATGCTCGACGTGCGCGTCGACCAGGACGCACCCTTCGACGTCCCCGAGGGACGCACCGCGCGGGAGATGGCGGCCGGCGCATCGCGCGAACGGTGGCGTCCGATCGTCGGTGACAGCGTGGACCAGATGAGCGACTCGGAGATGATGGATTCGCTCGACTACACCGTCTTCCCGAACTTCCATCCGTGGGGCGCGTTCAACCGGATCGTCTACCGGTTCCGCCCGAACGGCGACGACCACCGTTCGTCGATCATGGAGGTGTTCTTCCTCTCGCCGTTCGAAGGCGAGCGTCCGCCGCCGGCCGCCGAGATCCGACTGGGCGTCGACGACCCGTGGACCGACGCTCCCGTGCTCGGGATGCTCGCGAAGGTGTTCCAGCAGGACGTGTTCAACATGGCCAAGGTGCAGAAGGGCCTGGAGACCACCCGCAAGCCGGGCGCCACGTTCTCCAACTACCAGGAGTCCAAGATCCGGTGGCTGCACACGTTGCTCGGTGAATGGGTGAACGACGACGTCGCCGTCAGTGTCGGAACGGGGGGCACGGCTCGGAGCACCGCCACGGGAGGAGCATCGTGAACGGCATCGTGCACCCCTTCACCGGCGCCCTGCACGAGCAGGACGGCGAGGGCAACATCCGAGTGACCCTCGGTGACGTGTCGGGGATCTTCGGGACCGACGGTCACTGGATCTCGGGCGAACTGCGCGAGTGCGACCCCCAACTGTGCGGGTGGGTCGGAGGCCCGCAGATCGCCAACCACCGCGTCAACACCCAGCCGACGAATCGCTGACGTGGGCGGGTTCGAGAACGAACTCCTGGCAGGCCGGACGGCGGTCGTCGTCGGCGGGCACAGCGGTTTCGGCGAGGCGATCAGCCGGACGTTCGCCACGCACGGCGCCAAGGTCGTGATCGGTGCACGTCGTGTCGACGTGGTCGAGGAGGCTGCGTCCCGTGTCGACGGCATCGGCGTCGAGTGCGACATCACGAACGACGACGACGTGCGGGCGATCGTCGAGACAGCGGTCGATCGGACCGGACGTCTCGATGTGTTCGTCAACTGCGCCGGTTACTCCGAGTCGACGCCGATCGCCGACCTCACCCCCGAGAAGCTGTCCGAGATGCACGCCGTGCAGATCCAGGGGGCGATGTACTGCCTGCGGCACGCCGGCAACGCGATGCGCGACCTCGGCAACGGCGGATCGGTGATCTCCATCAGTTCCCTCACCGCTCACGCTCCGGCACGCGGACTCGCCGCGTATGCGTCGGCCAAGGCCGGCCTGGAGTACGCGTCGAAGATCGCCGCGGTCGAGTACGGCGCCGACCGGATCCGCTTCAACTCGATCGCGGCGTCGCTGATCGAGACGCCGATGACCGCACGTGCGTTCACGGTCGGTCCCGTGATCCAGGCAATGGTGGAGATGACGCCGATCGGGCGCATGGGGTCGAGCCAGGACATCGCCAACGCGGCGCTCTACCTGGCCAGCGACCTCGCATCGTTCGTCACGGGCCACACGCTCCACGTCGACGGTGGTGCGTCGCTTCTCGCGCTTCCCACTCCACAGATGTACGCAGACGTGGCCGGGCGCTGGACGTGAGGCCGTCGATGACGAGGGAGCCATCGGGCGGTATTTGTCGCTAGTCTCGACTCCGGAAGGCTGCCAGAGCGGACGAATGGGACAGTCTCGAAAACTGTTGAGGTCTTCTGGGCCTCCGTGGGTTCGAATCCCACGCCTTCCGCCAGTACGTTTACGGGCGTCCATGGAGATCCACTGAAACCCTCCTGAGCAGGGGAAACGTGAATCGAGATCCATGGACGCCCGTCATCGTTTTCAGTGCGTTAGTCTCACGGTTAGTCTCAAACGGGGGTTTGAGACTCATGCCAGGAGGCTCGAGCGATGCCGAAAGCACCACGTGGGAAGCGAGTGTCCGATGCTGCGGGTGAATCGTTCGTCGTCGTCAACAAGGCGCCCAACGGCGAGGCCGAGCCGTTCTTCGACCGGACTCGCCAGGTGTGGGTCGCACCGTGGCGCAAACCGGACGGCAAGGTCGGTCGCCCGACCGGCAAGACGAGAGCGCTCGCCGCTGCCTCACGCGACCGCCACGTAGCGAAAGCCGCGCACGAGGCACAGTTCGGTGAACTGGCCGACGGCTTCAACGATCACACGACCGTCGGCGAACTGTCCGCTTGGTGGTTGGAGCACGTCGCCCGACATCGGGTGCGGCCGACGTCGCTCGCCACGTATCGCAAGCATGCGTCGGTGATCGCCGACAAACTCGGAGCGGTGCCGGTCTTCGACCTACGGGCCGAGCAGGTGACGACCTTCGTCTCGGAACTGCTCGATGAGGGTTCCGCATCACGGGCGAAGAACGTGAGGACGCTGCTCGTTCAGATCTTGGAGCAGGGCGTCGAGTTCGGGTTGGCCACGCAGAACGTCGCACGCAAGGTGAAAGCTCCGAAGGCTGCGCCGAAGCAACGACGCACGATCACCCCTGCTCAGACGCAGCAACTGATCGCCGAGTGCGACCCTCGATTCGCTGCGGCAGCCGCGCTCTGCTTCGTGCAGGGTTGGCGGATCAGCGAAGCACTCGGCCTGGCTTGGCAGGACCTCGACCTCGACGAGGGTTCGGTCCTCGTGCGCAGGGGCTCGACGTACGCAGATCGAGTCGGCATGGTCCTCGGCCCGACCAAGACACGAGGAGCCACGGGCGTCCAGATGCTCGGGCGAACCGTCGTGTCGCTGCTCCGGGCCCGCCGCGATCTAAACGAAGCAGATCGTGCGGCGTATCCGGGCCGGTGGCCCACCGTCGACTACGACGGCGAGCAACTCGACCTCGTGTTCACGACTGCGGACGGAACACCGACGCTGCGCCAACACGTCGATCGGGCAATCCGCAAGGCAGCCGAGCGAGCCGCCATCGAGTCCGCTGGACTCGGCACCCATGCCGGCCGGCGCTCCGTTGTGACGAACCTGTTCGCGTCCGGGTCGCTTGACCTGGAGGATGTTGCCCGCTTCGTCGGCCACAACGATGTGGCGACGACTCGGGGCTACGTCCAACACGAAGGCGATCGGCCGAGGCAGGTCAGCGAGCGCGCTCTTGAACTCTTGGATCCCAGGCCGACCAAGGACGAGGCCTGACCGGTCGACTTTCGGCATCTCGTTCGCCGCACATATCGCCGTCGATATCGAGCGCCCGATTACCCGCAGTCGGCGTTCGACTGCTGATGGAGCCAGAACGCGTTGCCGAGGCGCGACCGAGAGCCGGGCAACTCGAGATCGGCTGCGGTCCACGGTGATCCACCGATGGGCGGTGAGCGCGGGCCGGGCTCCACTTCCGAAACGGGCGAAGTCGCCGGGAGCGAGGCGTGGCTCAGGTCGGTGCCACGAGTGACGTCGTGGTTGCGGACGTCAACCCACCCGAGGGCGGCGTGGACGGGGTGGTGGTTGCGGGCGGCAGTGTCGTCGCGGGCGTCGTGGTCGTGGGGACGGCCGTCGTGCTGGTCGTGGTGGTCGTCGTCGAGGTCGGTGGCGTCCACTCGGGGTCCGGGTAGTCGAAGATCATCGGCTGGGCCCCGTAGGTCTCGGGCTCTTCGACGCCGTCGAACACGTAGATCATGTCGTTGATCTCGATGAGGTCGGGGAGGTACTCGGCGATGTGCATCGGATGGCGGACGCATCCCCGTGATGCCGGGTAGTCGGGGACGTTGCCGGAGCCGTGGATGGCAATGCCGTAGTTGAAGTAGACCGGCTGGTACAGCCGTCCGAGTTTGGCGTTGCGCCAGCCGTCGATCTTGCGCTCGAAGTGGTAGACGCCGCCGGGGGTCTTGGAGATCCCGCAGATCCCTTTCTCCTCGGTCGTGCCGTCGTCGAGGTCGATCTCGACGACGTCGCACCACTCGACGTTCTCTCCCGATGAGACGTGGCTGATGACACGCGCTTCGCCGTCGGTGAAGAGCACCGACACCTGCTCCGGGAGGTACACTTCCATGTGAGTACCGCCGGGTGTGCGGCGAGGTCGGATGTGGACGTTGCCGTTCATCGTCTGCCAGACCTCCGGAGTGACGACCCCGGTGATTGCCGTGCGTTTGGTCCGCAGAGCGAGCTTCTCGAATGCCCACACGGACCGGAGCGTGGCGCCACCGAAGATGCCGTCGATCGGTCCGGGGTCGAAACCGAGCACAGCGAGCTGGGCCTGCAGCACCTCGACGTCGTCGCCGACCATCCCCTGGCCGAGGTCCTGAGTCAGTGGGCGAGTCGGCGTCGGCGTCGCTTCGACGGCAACGGAGGGCACAGGCTCGGCCGAGGCGGGCAGCGTTGTCGACGATGTCGCAGCCGATGCGGCCGTGCCGGGAACTGCGGTGGTCGGTGCGGTCTTTCTGGTGTCCGTGGTGCCGCCGGGGGCGTAGGTGGCATATCCCACCGTCGCCGTCGCAGCGATGCCGGCGACGAGAAGGTGTCGGCGGCTGAACGTGGCAGCGGGGCGTTGATCGTCGACGCCGAAGTGCGATCGCGTGCCAGTGCCAGGTGTGTCCACATCTCAGATACTACGAACTGTCGTAGAACATGATCACGGCGGGGCGCCGAGTTTTCACGAGGTTTCCTCGGCGGAGGGGTACCTGTCGGCCGATCGCTCGACGACCGAGGGCGCTCGTTCGCGCCTACGGTCGGGGAGCGAACTCACCCTGCACGTTGACGGTCACGTTCATCTCGTCCTTCCGCCACGTCTCGCCGGTTGCGTCGTCGAGTCCGAGCCATGCGACAAAGGTGTCCTGATCGGCGACGCGCAGACGAGCACAGCCCTTGCTCTGCGGGGTGGGCGGCACGTTGTTGGCACCGTGGATCGCTTGACCGAGGTCGAAGTAGAGCGGCTTGTACAGGTTTCCGTTGAGCGGATTGTCGACCCCCACGGGGAACTCGCTGCTGTCGTGCCAGCCCCCGTTGTCCGGCGCCGGGTTGAAGCGAAACGCCTCAGAACGATCTTGTTCCCGGGTCTCGAAGCCTTCTGATCCGGTGGAGGTCGGGAAGACGAAAGCGGTGTCGGAGCCGGCTCCGATGAACATGATCTGACACGTGCGGTCGATCAGCACCCATCGCTCCGATTCGATGGCGGTCGAGTTCGGCGTGGGGAGCGAGTCGGTTGCGAACAGTGCGGCCTGTTCGATCGACCCGGGCATCATGTCGTCGATCGTCGTGTCGAGCCCGAGCGCGAGGCGAGCGGCGCAGAGTCGTTGGCCGGTGAGCGGTCCTGCCACTCCGTCGACGGCGAGGTCACCGGTGCCGAAGCTGGAGAACAGCTCGTTCAGTTTGGCCTGTTGACGTTCGGTGTTGGACGCCAATGCGGACGAGACCGTTGCGTCGTCGAGGGTCGGTCCGGGCTCGCCGTCGATGTCGTTCAGTGCGTTCCCCGGGCAGACATCGACGAGGGCTCCCGCCTCGATGCTGTCCATCTGGCCGTTCGCGAGCCACAGAGCAACGGGATCCCCAGCGGAGTTCTGGATGGCGATCTGCTCGAACGTCGTGGCCACGTCGGCGCGCACGACGCAGTCCGGATCGAACACGTCCAGCGAAGCCGGCACCGTGGTGGTCGTCGTGGTCGTCGTGGTGGTGGTCGCAGCCGTGGTGGTCGTGGAGTCCACGATCGTTGTCTCCGAGACCGTTGTCTCCGGGACGGTTGTCTCCGGGACGGTTGTCTTCGGCACGGTTGTCTCCGGCACGGTTGTCGGTGTGGAGGGTGTGGTTGGCGGTGGCGGTGACGTCGAGCGGGCTGCGTCCGGCCGCGTGTCCGTGGCGACCGACGAGGTGCACGCCGCGAATGTCACGGATCCAGCGAGCACGAGCCAGACGCGTCGACGCCTCTTGGACGGTGCGGGAATGCGAAGGAGGTTCATCAACACACGGCCCGGACGTAGGGGTAGGGGTTGACTGCGCGTCCCCCGCCTGGGTGAACCTCGAAGTGGAGGTGGTTGGCGGAGGTGTTGCCGGTTGCTCCGACGTAACCGATCACCTCTCCTTGCGACACGGTTCGGCTGGATCCTTCCCATGCGCTGAGGTGGGCGTAGTAGTACTTCGTTCCGCTGTTGCCGGTGATCCAGATGGCGTTTCCGCCGAGGTTGTTGGTCTTGAAGGTCGCCGTGCCCGACTCGACCGCAACGAGGGGTGTGCCCCGAGGCGACATCATGTCGACTCCTTCGTGGCTGCGTCCGCCCGAGCGCGCTGCGCCCCATGTGTCGGCGAATGCCCGTGGTCCATTGACCGGACATACGATTCCGCTCGTGGGTACCGGCGTCGGAGCGCGCTCGGGGGGAGGGGTCGGAGCGGGTGCGGCGGGTGCGGGTGCTGGGTCTGCACTCGGGTTCGAAGGTGTTGCCGCGGGTGGGGCGGTGCTACCGCCACCGCCACCGCCTGCGGGTGCGGGTGCGACGGCCACCGACGGCGACGGTGTTGCAGCCGCGTTGGATTGCTGCTGCGCAGCCAGGGCGGCTTCCTGGGCGGCCCGTTCAGCCTCGGCAGCGGCCTCGCGTTCGCGCTGGAGTTCGAGTTCGTGCTCGACCTCCTCGCTGACGAGACGCTCGGCTTCGATCTCGGCCAGCGATTCGATCTCGGCTTCGGCCGTCGTCTTGAGTTCGGCGAAGTCGAGTTTTGCCTGCTCGGATTCCTGTCGATCCTCCGCCAACCGGTCGCGTGCATCGTTGACGTCATCCATCACCTCGTCGTACTCATCGAGGTCGACGTTGGCGGTTTCGCGTGAGACGGCCGACATCACGTCGGCGGTGAGGCCGTCGTTGATCTGGTCCAGGTCGATCAGCAACGGAAACTCGCTGCCGGTTCCTGCACCGACGAAGCTGCGCACGGCCTGATCCTGAAGGCCCTGTTCCATCTCGGCGGCCTGAGCTTCGAGGTCGGCGAGTTCTTCCTCGGCTGCGGCGATGTCCATGTCGAGTCCGTCGATATCGGATTCGGCATCGAACATGGCCTGGGACGCAGTGTTGGCTCGATCACGTGCGGATTGGATGTCGGCCGCCGCCTGTTTGGCGGCGGCCGTTCCGTGATCGGCGACGACAGGCGAAGGAAGCAACGTGAGCGAGGCGGCAACGACGGCAACGACGACTGCGAGCACGACGTGACGACGGGAACGTCGTTGGGGCGGGCACGAACGCGAGCACGGGTACGACACGATGTCGGAGAATACTTGCCAGAGGCCTCCCCGCGCTTCAGGCAGGGGTGAATGACGACACTTCATTACGACAGTCCTCGAGAGCCGGCAAGCGGAATGTTTGTCGACCTCGGCGTCGAATCCGTCAGACTTCTCTCGCGGCGAGGGCTTCGGATCGGATGCCGAAAAAGTTGGGTCCGCGGTGCCTGCGCGGTTTCTGGGCGACTCTGTCAGTGGGTCAGCCCGACGGCGAAGATCAGACTGTGGTGGAGCTGGTATGACGTCAAGGCGAGTGTCGCGCCGACGATCGCAGCGGTCTGGATGCGGGCGACGACCCCGGCATGTTGAATGGGCTGCAACAGGGCGGTCGCTCGCGCGGCGACCCCGTGGTCGGCGATACCGAGAGCCAGTCGGGGGCTCGGGCTGGCGAGCGCGACCTTGGCGATGGTGCGTGCTGCGAGGCGGCGGTCGGCCCCGGTGTGTTCGAGTGCTTCTTCGTCGGCCCATCGTTCGAGGTAGAAGTCGAGTCGAGCCATGACGGTGGCGGCGGGCGGGATGAACGCCGTCGTCACGAGTGCGAGCAGTTTGAACCGGTCGTGGCGGTGCCGTGCGTGGGCTTGCTCGTGGGCCATCACGACGTCGAACTCGTCGTCGTCGAGCGTGTTGCGCAGCCCGTTGGAGATCGCGATCGTCCGGGCCGGTCCGGGCAGCGTGTAGGCGTACACCTCGTCGGTGTCGATGTAGTGGACCGCGCAGGTGTCGGCGCACCGGACTCGACGGTGGTGTGCGAGGACACGTCCGGCTCGGATCGTCCCGGCGAGTGCGACAACGAATGACGCAACGCCGATGATCGCCCCGAACGGCTGATGGTCGTGAAGGAGGTGCTGCGACCAGTCGGTGACAGGGTTGTGGAAGCCGAGGTGAGCGAGCCCGCTGAGGCCGATCAGCCAGAGCGTCGGAACGGCCGCGACGGCGACTGCGATGAGGAGCACGGCGCTGCAGCGTGCGGCCGCTGCCGGTCGGAGCCCGTCGAGTCGGCGGCTCCCGGCGAGGGCCACGGCGAGTGTGGCGACGAGGGGCAGGGCAACGAAATCGATCATGCCTGACCGTTGAGAATCGCTGCGAGTTGCGCTGCTTCGGACGGATCGAGCGACTGTGCGAATCCAGCGAGGGCGGACTGGCGATCAGACGTCGCATCGAGGACGGTTCGCAGACGCTGCGCCGTGAGTTCGGCCTCACTGTTCGCGGCGGCGTACTCGAAGGCCCGACCGGCTCGTCGACGGGTGGCGAGTCCCTTGTCGCACAGCCGGCCGAGGATTGTCGCGATGCTCGTGTATGCGAGGTCAGTGCCCATCTCGTCGATCACATCGCCGGGCGACGCAGGTCGGTCGAGGGTCCAGAGGGCCCGCAGGACGTCGGTCTCGAGTTCGCCGTCAGCTCGTCGTGTCATGGTGTGGATGTCGTCTCTCTTGAGTGCGCTCGGCTCGCTTGAGGTGCCCAGCTCATGTGCGGTCCGAGTGTTGGTTCGATCGATCGTATCGAGGCACGATTCCCGAACCGGAACGCCACACCTCGAACGCGACGCCGACCATGTTCGACTTCGCAGCAAACCGACTGACATGGCTGCCGACCCGCCGATGGCTCGTGAGATGCGTCGATCCGAGCGCTCTGCGAGGGGCTTTGATCACATGTCGCCTTCACGGAATCCTCGCTCGGAGGTTTGGCTGTCTACAACGTGTCGTAGTTTCGGAGCCGTGAAATTGAACCCGCGCGCAATGGTTCGGTCGTCTGACCACGGTGTGGTCCCGATCTGGCGACGCCACACCACGATCGCAGCGTCTGTGACTGGGTTCATCGCGGTCGTTGCCGCATCGTGTGGAAGTGTGCCGGTCGAGTCCGAACCGGCGGCGTCGATGGGGTCTGTATCGGGGGCCGAGTTGTACCAGTCGAACTGCGCGTCGTGCCACGGCGACGATCTGCGCGGCA
Organism: Ilumatobacter sp.; assembly: GCF_039969435.1. GTDB lineage: Bacteria > Actinomycetota > Acidimicrobiia > Acidimicrobiales > Ilumatobacteraceae > Ilumatobacter_A. Next base: position 67,356 of record NZ_JBDVNU010000017.1, on the reverse strand, counting down.
CCGACAAGGGGCCGTCGCACCTGTCGATCGTGTACGAACCGAACCATCACGGCGACGACGCATTCCGCTCAGCGATCGCGAACGGCGCGCAACAGCACCACTGGAGTTTCGGTGACATGGCGGCGATCCCCGGCCTCGACGATTCCGAGGTCGACGACATCATCGCCTACATCCGTTCCGAACAGACGCTCCAAGGTTTCGAGCGGTGATCACATCGGAGCTGCTCGGCCACGCCGACAGCGCCTCCGCCGCGCACATGGCCGCCGGATCGATCTGGACCGTGCTGTCGATGATCGCCTTCTCGTTGTTTCTCTTCGTCTTCGCCTGGTCGCTCATGCGGCCGACCAGGCACTCGCCGCCCACACCCGCCGACATCGCGATCGAGCGGTACGCGCACGGAATGATCGACGCTGACGACCTCGAACGCATCCTGAGCGACATCGAGCCGAGCGACATCGAGACTCGTCCACGTTGACGACCGCGACAACATCCCGGTCGGGTCATGTGTCGCCGGCGGCGGCGGGGTCGTCGAGCAGGCTGTTGCCTCTGGCGTCCCAGGCATTCATCCCACCGTCGGGGTCGATCACGTCGACGTAACCGGCCGCCGCAAGGTCCGCCGTCACCGGTGCGGACGTGGCGGGAGCGTCTGTGCTCGAACATGCCGCCGATACAGATCCGACGACAAGGACGAGGATGGCAACGCGGCGAACATGCCACAGGCGCAGGAAATACGACATCGCGTCGTAGTGTACGGAATCATGTCCAGAGGTTCCGTCGTCGTCCTGGTCGTGCTCGTAGCTGCGACCTGGCTCATTCCCGCTGTTTCCTAGCCGACGGTCGACAGAGAACATGCTGCTCACGATGATCGCACTCGTTGCCGCCGCCGTCGTGTGCTGGCAGGCAATGCACCGGTCGTCGTCCCTCGTGCGTCGCTGGGGGCCGTCTGCGTTCCCACGTCGGGGCGCCGGGCCGCTCTCGGTGCTCGACAGCGGCACCACGGGCCGCGACGACGAGCGCACCATCGTGTTCCTCCATGGGCTCGGCGCAACTGGCGACTACTTCGGTGCCTTCTACGACGGACTGAGCCGACGGAACCGGGTGGTGATCATCGACCTCCTCGGGTTCGGCCATTCACTCGATGAAACTCGTTCGGAGTTCGGTATCGACGACCACGTGGCCGCCCTCGATGCGGCCCTCGATTCACTCGGGGTCACCGATCAGCCGGTTGTACTCGCGGCCCATTCGATGTCGACAGCGATTGCGCTGACGTGGGCCGATCGGAACAGCGAACGCACCGGACACGTATATCTCTGGGGTCCACCCATCTACCCGGACGACGTGGCCGCCCAGGCCGTTGCGAAGGAGTACGGACCCATGGGACGCCTGTTCGCGCTCGATGCGAAGTGGGCCGAACGTGCTTGCCGCCTGAGCTGTTCGAACCGAGACGTCAGCGGCCGGGTGATGGCGCTCATGGCGCCGCGATGGCCGACCCAGATCAGCAGAGTTGCCGGCCGGCACACCTGGGAGGCCTACCACCTCTCACTGCGCAACCTGATCTTCGAGTTCGACTGGTCACGCGTGCTCCCCGCAGGCGTTCCCGTCACCGTCTTCCACGGCGCAAACGATCCGATCGGCGATCAGGCCCACATAGCGAAGATGATCGGCAGAGCGAAGATCGCAGAGGTCCCCGGGGCAGATCATCACGTCGCTCTCCAGCATCCGCAACTGCTCTTCGACGCTCTCGGCGAACGGTAGTCAGCCGACCCGTCGGGCTGCACCCGAGGTCATGACTGTCTGTCGAAGCGCCGACGGACACGTTTCGAACGCGCACCATGAATGGCTGCTACTCGACGCTCGCCCGTGCGCTGTACCGGCACTGGGCTCGATGGATTGCTCGGAAGGCGCGGGCCGGTACTGCTGACGCCGTCGCTGCCTGGGTTCGCTGCGTCGTGTTCGAGTGCGCCGTCAGGTCTGCGTGTCATCGATCCTCCGTGCTGCGCAGATCGGGTGACGACCGATCTACTCATCGGCGCGAGTATGGTTCTACGCGGTGTAGTTGCTCCAGTGGGGCGCCGCCGTTTCGTGAGCTCATGCCGACCTCTTTCCTGCGCCGCCTCGCCTTGCTCGTTCTCGTCGGCTGTGCCGTCACCGCAGCAACCCTCGGGCTTTCGGCGGGTCCGGTGGCAGCGCACAACACGTTGGTGTCCAGTGACCCCGCCGACGGCTCCACACTGGGCGTTGCGCCGTCGGACATCACCTGGAACTTCGACAACCCGGTGCCGCTCGACTCGATGACCGTCACGTTGATCGACGCCACGGGAGCGCGCACCGAGTTGGAAGGATCCGCCCACGGCGCCGTTGGCGACAGCCAGGTCGTCACGCCCCTGCCCGAGCTCGCTGGAGAGGTGTCGGTGCGGTGGCGACTCGTCGGAGCCGACGGTCACCCGATCACGGGACGGGTCGACTTCACCGTCACCGCATCACCCGCCACCACGATGCCAGTCGAGGCGACCATCGGCACACCGTCAGCCGCTCCGTCCACAACGATCCCCGCGCCTGACGTCGCCTCGGCGGACGACGACCTCGACGAGTTCTCGACCCCATCTTCGCTGCGGTGGATGCTGCGGTACGGGTCCTATCTGGCGATCATGGCCGTGGTCGGGGTCCTGTTGGCCAGCGCCACGGTCTGGGCCGACTCCGGCTCACATCCGCTGCTCCGGCGGATCCTCAGCGCCAGCCTGCTCGTCACTGCTGCGCTCGGATTCGCACAGCTGATGATCATTGCGTCCGACATCGCCGCCGCAGCGCCGTGGTCGGCGTTCAGCGAAGTTGATCCTGCCTTGTCGACCAACGCCGGGTTGGCGTTCGCGGTCCGGATCGTGCTCGCCCTCGCGTTGTGGCTGCTGCTGTTCCGATCCGATCTGAGCCAGCCCGATGTCTACTGGAGCGCCGTGTCACTCCCTGCCCTCGGGTTGCTGGCCACCTGGGCATTCGCGGGTCATGGTGCGTCGATGCGATGGTCGACCCTCGGGGTCCTCACCGACGTCGCCCACCACGCCGCAGCGGCTGCGTGGATCGCCGGGCTGGCCGTCGTCGGCTGGATCGTGATCCCCTCCGCTCGACCCGACGTGCTCGTGGGCGTCGTTCGCCGCTTCTCGCGGGTGGCAGCCGTCAGCGTCGCCGTTCTCGTCGTCACCGGCGCCGTCCAGACCGTTCGTCTCGTCGGAGGTCCCGGTGACCTGTTCGCAGTCGATCACGGCCGATACCTCGTTGCGAAGTTGGCGATCCTTGCCGTGATGCTCGCTCTCGCCAACGTCAACCGGAGGCGAGTCGACCGCCGGCTCGACGATGCCGACACGGTCCAGCAGCACGTCGGGCCGCTCCGCAACGCCATGCTCGCCGAGTTCGCCATCGGCCTCGTGATCGTTGCCGTCACCGCTGCGATGGTCGTGTCGCCGCCGGCCACCAGCGACGCAGCCGCGCCCGCAAGACCCGACCACCCCGTATACTACATTGCGTAGTAATCACCCTTTCGAAAGGCCCCCTCATGATCACGCAACGTCTCGCCGCACTCCCCCTCGCCGCACTCCTCGCCGTCACACTCGCCGCCTGCGGCTCCGACGAGAGTCCCGCAGCCGACACCCCAGCACCCACAGGAGCGGCCGATGAAGCGGGCAGCGCAGTCGCGTTGAACGACGCCGACATCGAGTTCGCACAGGGGATGATCGCGCACCACGAACAAGCGATCGAGATGGCCGAGATCGCTCTCGACCCCAGCCGCAGCGCCAGCCCAGAGGTCAGCGATCTCGCGACTCGGATCCAATCAGCACAAGAACCCGAGATCGACCAGATGACGACCCTGCTCACCGACGGCGGCGCATCGATCACCATGGACATGTCCGAGGGCCACGACATGTCGTCGATGGACGGGATGATGACCGTCGAGCAGATGGACGCCCTCGCAGTGGCAACCGGCACCGAGTTCGACCGGATGTGGCTCGACATGATGATCGACCACCACGAGGGCGCAATCACCCAGTCCGAAACAGTTCAAGCCAACGGCTCCAACGCCGACGCACTGGCGTTGGCCGAGACGATCATCACCACGCAGCAGGCCGAGATCACCGAGATGGAGACACTGCTCGAGGGATGACCACGGTCGCAAGGTGCCTCGATGGGCGCCGACCAGGCCCCATCGAGGCGCCAATCCGATTCGGAGGCGTTCCGCCGGACGACGCTCAGTTGGTGGTGTCGTTGCGATTGCCCAACGCATCTCGGGCGAGTTCAAGGAGAACGATTGCGACCGGCAGCGCGACGCGCAACGCTGCCCGCGCATTGAAGAGGTTGGCCAGGGCTCTCATGATGCGTTGACGCGGGAGGCTGACTTTGCGTTCATGCCGGCACGACTCTGTGGATGAGTGGCGGGGACCGAGTCGAGTTGTAGGTGTACCCGTCGGAGGAGCTGAGCGTTGAGGGCGACGACGATGGTGGACAGGCTCATGAGAATGGCCCCGACAGCTGGAGACAAGTCGAGACCGGCCCATGTGAACACCCCGGCTGCGAGTGGGATGGCGACGATGTTGTAGCCGGCGGCCCATGTGAGGTTCTGGATCATCTTGCGGTAGCTGGCCCGGGACAGACGGACCACGCCGGTGACCGATCGCGGATCGCTCGAGGCGAGCACGACGCCAGCGGACTCGATGGCGACATCGGTTCCTGCACCGATCGCGAGGCCGACGTCGGCGCGGGCCAGCGCTGGTGCGTCGTTGACTCCGTCGCCCACCATCGCCACAATCAGGCCTTGCGACTGCAGCTCGGCGACGGCGCGGTCCTTGTCCTCGGGGAGCACCTCGGCCACGACCCGGTCGAGACCGAGTTCGGCGCCGACGGAGTCGGCGACCTGTTGCGCGTCGCCGGTGATCATCACGACCTGGATGCCCATGGCCTTGAGGTCATCGACGGCCTGTCGTGCCTCGGGGCGGATCTCGTCCTCGAGGGCGAACCCGCCGATGACCTCGTCATCGCGGAACAGGTACAGGACAGCCGCACCCCGCTCGGCCCACGTCTCGGCGTGCACCATGATCTCAGTGGGCACGTCGGTGCCGATCTCGCGCAGCAGCGCTGGGCCACCCATCGAGTAGCCGGTACCGTCGACGGTCGCTTCGACACCGCGACCGGTGCGTGAGCGGAACAGGGTTGCGACACGAAGCTCGCCGTACTCTCCGGCTCGTGCGGTGATGGCGCGAGCGAGCGGGTGCTCGCTGTCGCTCTCGACCGCTCCGGCGATGGCGACCATCTCGGCTTCGTCGATCCCGGTCGCAGCGGCGACGCCGGTGACGATGTGGGCGCCCTTGGTGAGGGTGCCGGTCTTGTCGAACAGCACCGCGTCGATGGTCCGCATGCGTTCCAGGGCGAGGCGGTCCTTCACGAGGATGCCGGCCTGTGCCGAGACGGCAGTGGAGATCGAGATGACCAGCGGGATGGCGAGACCGAGCGCATGTGGGCACGCGATGACCAGAACGGTGACGGTCTTGACGACGGCAGAATCGACGTCGCCGAGCAGGGTCCAGATCAGCATCGTGAGCGCGGCGGCACCGGCGGCGACGTAGAACAGCAGGGCGGCAAACCGATCGGCGAGCACCTGGGCACGGCTGCCAGAGGCTTGCGCGGTTGCGACCATGCGCTGGATACCTGCGAGCGCTGTGTCGTCGCCGACGGCGGTGATCCGAACACGGAGTGCCGAGTCGGTCGAGACGGTGCCGGCAACGACGTCGTCGCCGGGCCCCTTCGGTACTGGTCGGGACTCTCCGGTGATCATCGACTCGTCGAGTTCGGCTTCACCCTCGGCGATGTCGCCGTCGGCCGGGATTCGACCGCCGGCGCGGACGAGCACGATGTCGCCCACGCTCAGCGAGGCGACCGAGACGGTCTCGACGGCACCGTTCTCGTCGATGACTTCCGCGTCGTCGGGGATGAGTTCGGCGAGCGCTGCGAGCGCCCCGCGTGCTTGGCCGATTGCCTTCATCTCCTGCCAGTGGCCAAGGAGCATGATCGTGACGAGCGCTGCGAGTTCCCACCAGAAGTCCAGGTCGAACCGGCCGAGACTCGTCGCCATCGACGCGGTGTACGCGACGACGATCGCCATCGAGATGAGCAGCATCATCCCCGGTTGGCGATCGAGCACCTCGCGCCAGCCGCCTTGGAGAAACGGCCAGCCGCCCCACACGAACACGATCGAGCCGAGTATCGGGCCGACCCACTCGATGCCAGGGAAATCGAGCATGTACCCGAACCAGTCCATGACCATGTGGCTGGTGACGACCAGCGGAACGGTCAGGAGCAGCGAGATCCAGAAACGACGCCGGAACGACTCGGGGTCATGCCCGCTGTGCTTGTCGTGTCCGCTGTGCTTGTCGTGTCCGGTGTGCTTGTCGTGACCGGTGTGCTGGTCATCGCAGCCTGAGGTGCCGCCCACACCAGGTGCGGCGGTGGCCGCGTTCGACTGATGGTGTATTTCAGGTGGCCCGGACATGGGAACCTCTCTTGGAGCCTGCCCCGAGGGAGGCCTCCGGTGCTGGGTGGTCGAGTTGGTCGTTAAGCGCCTGGAAGCGACGCAACCGGAGGCTGTTCGCGACCACGGACACCGACGAGAACGCCATGGCAGCGCCGGCAATCATCGGGTTCAGCAGACCGGCGGCTGCCAGCGGGATCGCAGCGACGTTGTACCCGAAGGCCCACACGAGGTTCTGCTTGATGCTGCGAAGTGTCCGCCGTGACAGGCGAATCGCGTCAGCGGCCACACGCAGGTCGCCGCGCACGAGCGTCAAGTCGCTCGCCTCGATGGCGACATCGGCACCGGTTCCCATACTGAGTCCGAGATCGGCCTGCGCAAGTGCCGCAGCGTCGTTGACGCCGTCGCCGACCATCGCAACGGCCTTGCCTTCTGCCTGCAGCCGCTTGACGACGTCGACCTTGTCCGCGGGGAGGACCTCGGCGATGACCTCGTCGATGCCGATCTCGTCGGCGACTGTCTGCGCAACCGCGGCGTTGTCGCCGGTCAGCAGGATCGGGGTGAGGCCCAGCGAGCGGAACTGGGCGATGGCCTCGGCGCTGGTGGGCTTCACGGCGTCGGCGACGACGAGGACGCCTCGGGCCTGGTCGTCCCAGCCGACGGCAACTGCCGTGCGGCCCTGCCGTTCGGCGTCAGCCTTGGCGTGCTGCAGGGCGGCCGGCAGCTGTTGGGACCAGTCCTCGAGGAGTCGGGTTCGGCCGACGAGGACGGCGTGGCCGTCGACGATCCCTGTAACGCCCAGGCCCTCGAGGTTCTGGAAGTCCTCGACGGCCGGGAGTTCGCCGACCTCATCGGCGGCACCCGCGGCGATCGTCTGGGCGATCGGGTGTTCCGACGCGTTCTCGAGCGCTCCGGACAGGCGGAGCAGTTCTGCACGGTCGACGCCGTCGGCGGCGACGACGTCGAGCAGGGTCATCTTGCCGGTGGTCACGGTGCCGGTCTTGTCCAGCACGATCGTGTCGATCTTGCGGGTGCTCTCCAGTACCTCAGGACCCTTGATAAGGATGCCGAGCTGGGCTCCACGGCCGGTTCCGACGAGCAGCGCAGTCGGCGTGGCGAGCCCCAATGCACACGGGCAGGCGATGATCAGGACTGCGACCGCAGCCGTGAACGCAGTGCTGGCGGACTCGCCGGCTCCGAGCCAGAACCCGAGAGTCGCCGCCGCAACAACGATGACGACAGGCACGAAGACGCCCGAGATCCGGTCAGCCAGACGCTGAATCTGTGCCTTGCCGTTCTGCGCGTCCTCGACGAGTTTGGCCATCTGCGCGAGTTGGGTGTCGGAGCCGATGCGCGTGGCGCTGACGAGGAGCCGACCGCCTGCGTTGACAGTGGCGCCCACGACCCGGTCCCCAGGTCCGACCTCGACCGGAACGGATTCACCGGTCAGCATGCTCATGTCGACTGCCGACGTGCCCTCCTCCACGATCCCGTCGGTGGCGATCTTCTCTCCCGGGCGAACGACGAACACGTCGCCGACCGCGAGCTCGGCGATCGGGATCCGCTGCTCGCGCCCGTCGCGGAGCACTGCGACATCCTTGGCTCCGAGTTCGAGCAACGCACGCAGCGCCGCGCCGGCGCGTCGCTTGGAGCGGGCTTCGAAGTACCTGCCGAGCAAGATGAACGTGATGACCCCAGCAGCGACCTCCAGATAGATGTTCGCCGCGCCGTCCATCCTCGACACGGTCAGTTCGAATGGGTGGGTCATACCGGGCTCGCCCGCAGTCCCGAGGAACAGCGCATACGTCGACCACGCAAACGCGGCGAGCGTGCCCATCGAGATGAGCGTGTCCATCGTCGCCGCGCCGTGCTTCAAGTTGGCCCACGCCGCCCGGTGGAACGGTAGACCTGCCCAGAACAGCACCGGTCCAGCCAGCGCGAAGCTCAACCACTGCCAGTAGGTGAACTGCAACGCCGGGATCATCGCCATCACAATGATCGGCACGCTCAGCACCGCACTGATCGTCACCCGCTGACGGAGGCCGGAAGTCGGGTCATCCTCCGCGGCGTCTCGGTCAGCGCCGGCGTCGCCCCCGAGGATCCCAGTGTCGGCAGCCGGGAGCTTGGCGGTGTAGCCAGCCGACTCGACGGCGGCGACGAAGTCCTCGGGAGCCAGCAGGTCGCCGCCGAATGTGACCTTCGCCTTCTCGGTGGCGTAGTTGACGGTGGCGTGCACACCCTCGAGCTTGTTCAGCCGCTTCTCGATGCGGTTGGCGCAGCTGGCGCAGGTCATCCCGCCGATCGTCAGCTCGAGCGCTCGCTCGTCACCTTGCTTCAGTTGCTTGTCTGTCGCGATTTCTGTCCATGAACTCATCTGTTCACTCCTCGTTGTTCGTCGTGGAAAACTCCTCGCAAGGGCGCGATGGACGCCCGAGCGGTTCAGTGGCCGTGGCCGTCGTCGCCGTGGCCGTCGCTGCTGTGGTCGTCGCTGCCGTGGTCAGCCGGGGCCGACGACGGGGCGGTCGCGTCGTGCTGGACGCCGGTGGCGACCGTGAACTGAGCGGTGCGGACCCGGCCGTCGTGTTGGAAGTCCAGGTACAGCAGGTACGTGCCACTCGATGGTGCGTTTGCGTAGAACGTCACGTCCGGGCCAGCCGGCGTGGTGCTGTCGCTGGAGTCGCCATCGGGATGGACGTGCAGGTAGGCCAGATCACCAGCGCGCAGCGCAACCAGATGCCCGTAGGCACCGAGGTACGGCTCCAGGTCGTCGACGGCCACACCGTCGCGACTGACCGACAAGGTCAGCTCACTCTCGCGCCCAGGGACCAGTTCGCCGTCGAGGGTCACCTCGTAGCCGTCGACCGTCGCCATCGCCGCCGGCTCCGGAATCTCCTCGGGGTCGCAGACGCCGGGGACCGACAGATCCGAGCCGAGCGTGAGGTTCTCGCCGCCGGCGGGAACGAAGTCGGCGAACACCTGCCACGCGCCCGGAGTCAGTTCTGCAGACGTCGACCACGTGCCGTCAGGCGTCATCGTCGGGTGGAGATGCTGGAAACCGGTGCCATCGCGACGCACCAGGATCAGATGCATCTCCTTCTCGTGGCTGACCTCGTAGTCCACGACCGGGTCACCGCCAGCGGTGGTGAGCCGAAAGGCGAGATCGACCGCACTGCCTGCGGGCAGGACCGTTTCGGCCAGAACGAGCGCATACCCGCGGTCAGCGACGACGAGGCCACCCGGGAGCGAGTCGCTCGGGGTTCCCTCACCTGTTGGAGTGGACTCGTGTTGGCCGTGCTCAGCGCCATGAGGGCTCATGGGGCTGTCCGCGATCGGGCTGCCGGTCGCGGCGCCCACGCCGAGCGATCCGGCGAACACGAGGGTGACGCCGCCGCCGAAGGCGGCCAGTTTGGTCGGGGTGCGCATCACTTCTCCCTGGTGGTCAGGATCGGACGAGTCGGGCGATGGCTTCGGCGGCCTCGCGGACCTTCGCGTCCGCTTCGGGACCGCCACGGGCCGCGGCGTCGACAACACAGCCGGCCAAGTGCTCCTCGAGGAGCACGAGCGAGAACCCTTGCAACGCTCTCGTTGCCGCGGAGACCTGCGTGAGGATGTCGATGCAGTACTTGTCTTCGTCGACCATGCGGTGCAGACCGCGGATCTGCCCTTCGATGCGACGCAGCCTCTTGAGGTGCTCGTCTTTGGTGTGGGTGTAGCCAGCCATGGATGTTCCTTTTCGTGTGGGATGTGAAATCGTCGGCTCAGACGCCGACGACCTGGAAGCCGGCCTCTTCGACCGCCTCGACAACGGCGTCCACTGGAATCGACTCGTCGGAATCAATCGTCAATCGCCCGGCATCGACGTCGACACGGATGTTCTTTGCGCCGGGGATCTTGGTCACTTCTGCAGCAACAGCCCTGGCGCAGTGATCGCAGGTCATTCCTTGAACCGTGTACTCGGTGCTCAACACGACAACTCCTCTTCGTTCCTTGGTACCCCCTGCGGGTACCTGGTATAAATGATACTATACGGGGGTACCCAATGTTGCAACCCCTGACAGGAGGGACCGTCCACCGCCTCGGGCCTGGCCGGTTTCCGCTGCTGGTTCGGGGAGGCAACTTGGGAGATGTGCACCACACTCCGATCACCGGCGACCTCTGAATGGATCTCATCACCGAGCAGAAGGCGTTGCGCCGAAAACTGTTCGACGGGCATCGTCGGCGCACCATCGCTGCAATGGTCGAACGCTCCAACCGGGAACTGGACTTCGAACCGGCGCGAGACCCACAGCCGAAGGGGCCTGCGATTCGGAGCTACCCGTTGCTCAGCGAGCGGGCTCCCGAGGCTGGGTGAGGGCGTAGGGGCCATCCCACTCGAATCGATGCCCACTGAGTTGGCCGCCAAGCACGGCATTGGCATCGCCTGACCATCACGCCGACCCACCCCACACCGTTCTGGAGGGCTCGGCGGAGGTCAGCGTTCCAGGTGTTGCGGGGGGCGGCGCGACAGGTGTTGGAGTCGTTGCATCGCTGCGGCGGCATGATCCGACGGTTGCGCGACCGCCGGACTGCCGTTCTGCTCGGAACGCTCATGGGCATCTTCTCTCAGTTGTCGTCGACGCCCGAGAGCGCTCAGCTGGCCGGGGTGTCGTCGCAGTGCTCGCGTCACGGCGTCCGTTGGAGTCCATTGCTCGGCGGGGTCGGTCGGGCCGTGTTGCTCGAGGTCGAACGCCGGCGGCGCCGCGTGGACGTGGTTGGCGTTGCGGCCGCGTGTCATCGCGACGTACATCTGCTTGGAGTTGGTTCGCTCGTCGATGATCACGTGAGCGTCATCGACGGTGGCGCCTTGGGCCCGGTTGATCGTGGACGCGTAGTCGACACTCAGGTGTCCTGCCTCGACGTACTCGGCCGGGAGAGCCTGATGATCGCCGCTCTCTCGATGCTGCAGATACAACTCGTCGCTGGTTCCGGCGAGGACGGTCCAGCGGTCGCCGTTACGCACCCACTCGTCGCCGTCTTCTCCGTGGGTGAGTCGGCGGTCGTTGGCCCGGGTCACGACCGGCTGCCCGACGAAGAACCGATGCCCACCGATCTCGATCATCTGCGCCGGATCGAGCTGGCCGGCAGCGAGCAGCCGTTCGGTCATGGCCTCGTTGATCTGCTCGACCATTCGGTTGGTCGGCGCCATCACGAGCACATCGCGGCCATCGACGTTGCCAACGACCGCTGCGTCGATGACTGCCTCGATCGCCTCCTGAGCGTCGGCGTACCCGTGGAGCCGGTCGCGGGTTTCGTACGCCTCGACGACCGAGAGGTCACTGTCGCGAAGCAGCAACGAGGCGTCGGCTTCCCATTCGTGTTCGAAGCGGTGGAGCGTGTCGAGCTCGACCTTCAGCACGTCGGGGTGTTCGACGAGTTCGGCAAACATGCCACCGGCGTCGACCGAGTCGAGCTGACGATGATCTCCCACGAGGACGGTGCGCCAGTTCCTTCGTTGCGCGACATGTGCGTAGGTGTGGAGGAGTCGGGTGTCGACCATCCCTGCTTCGTCGATGATCACCACCGACCCCGCCGGCAACACCCACGCCCGATCCGGGAGCTCCCGGCGTTCGACCCATTTCGTGTGATGCTCGTAGACGAGCTTGTGGAGCGTGTCCGCCGCCGTCCCAGCCCCGTCGGCGAGTTGCTGGGCCGATGATGCCGACGGCCCGACCCCGAACACCTCGATGCCGGCGTGGCGCCATGAGTCCACCGCGGCGGCGAGCATGCGTGTCTTGCCCGCACCCGCCGGGCCGACCACCGTCACGACCGGACGTGTCGTTCCCAGCATCGTGGTCACTGCGACGGACTGGCTCGCATCGAGACCCGCCAAGGCATCGCCCGTGGGCTCGCGTCGCTGATGGCCTGCCGTTGCCGGGGTCGTCGCCCAGTCGACGAGTTCGATCTCACGACGCAGATGACTGCTCGTCGTGTACCGCACCGCCGACGGCGCCAACCCGACCGGGCGACCATCCGACGCGCGAACGACCTCGCCCGGTCCCGCCTCCGGGCATAGGTCCACGACACCGGCCGAGGCCATTGCCTCGGCGCGGACTTGTTCGATCGTGTCTGCGATCGTGCGCGAGTCGGGGCCGGTCGTGCGCATCGCGATCTGTTCGATCAGCTGCGCTTCGGACCATTCGCTATGTCGTGTCTCCACCGCCTGGAGCACCTCATCGACGCTCGGACGCACGATCACCCCAGGTGAAGGCACATGTGCGAGCACACGATCGAGGACACGATCGACATCGACGATCCGGTCGGCTCGGGCGCGCCACCCGGCACGCAGCGTCGCCGTCGGCATGCCCGCTTCGTCGGGTTTGGCAGGTCGTGTGGCGAGCGTGATCGTCTTGTGCGCCTTGCCGACCTCAGCCGGAGTCGGGTCCCGGCCCTCACGGTTCACGAACCCGGCCGTCCAGTCATCGAGCGCCGCCTCGATGTCGACACTCCGAGTCGAGAACTCGTCGAGCAACTCCCGATCGATGCCGACGATGTCGGCCTGACCATTCGCGTCGACCTCGTCGAACTCGACACCCAACCGGGCGGTCAGCTCTGCTCGAAGGAACGTCTGGAACTCGACACCCGCCGCCTTCGCATTCCCATACAGACCACGGGCGTCGAGCGTGCGCCACACACCATCCGACACCGTGCGAACCGCGTTGGAAATGAGGACGTGATCATGAAGCTGCGGATCCAACGCCCGACTCGTGCGATGCCGATACCGCACACCGAACACACCATCCGCGTCCACCACCGCCGCACCGCCATGACCGGTGCGCGTGTAGCCGATCCGAGACGAGATCGACTCGAGCGCCTGCTCCACCGCAGCCGTCTGCGCGGCATCGACCGCAGCCGCCACCTCGGGTCCGCCGAGGGCGTGAAGCAGACTCACCGACTTGGGAGCAGAGAACGTGAGATCGAACGCCGTCACCGACCGCTCGGTCACCGTCGTCTTGCCGAGCCGTGTCCCGTCGGGCGCGCACTTCGCTTCGAGCAACAACTTGGAGTCAACGGCAGTCGCCAGACTGCCGGCGACAGCACCCACCATGTCGGCTCGACCAACCCACACACCCGGCGCGTCGCCGTCACCCGCGTAGTAGTCCTCCACACCGCCGACCACCGCCGACTGGTAGTAGCCGGCGTTGCCGGGGAGGACCTTGCCGACCGTCAACACGACACCACCCGCCCACGATCACCCTGGTGCAAATGTCTGAACTGCTCTCCCCCAACAACCCGACAGGCAACAGGCGCCGCAGCAGCACACGCGGGAGCCAGACGCCGGACCTGCGCCGAGACACCGAGAACGGGGAGCCCGAGACCAGCGGCCGACACCGGCGCGCCGGGAGCCGAGCAACGAGCGAGGGGCTCCGCCGCTGAGCAACCACGACACGGCCGGCCACACTCCAGCGGCTCGACCGGCGGGCAGACCAGCCAAGTGAGCGCGCAGCCATTCCTCATACCGATGTAAAGGCGGTCGACTCCGTGAAACGGGACAGATCAGCGATGACACGTTTCAGCCACCGATCGTGTGCTGCTCGCCACGAGCGTCGTGACAACCGCCCCGCGCTGTCCAGAACCGTTCTGCGCCGTGCGGTGTTGTCCCACTTCGTCTGATCCGCTGCCTTTACATCGGCATGACGACAGATGCACGCTTGCACCCCGAACCCACCGACTCGACAACTCGACCGCTGCTCGTCAGCATCAAGCAGGCATCCGCGATGCTGGCGCTCAGCCGATCGTCGATCTACCTCCTGATGGACAGTGGCGAACTCTCTCCGGTCCGAATCGGCCGGAGCGTTCGTTTCACGGTCGAGGAGTTGGAGCAGTTCGTCGCCGCGCGAAGCGGCAACTCACCCGACGAAGGTCGTGCCGTAGGTTGAGGACGTGCCAAGGCTCAGCGAGTTCTACGGGATCGCGATCTACATGTACTTCGCTGATCACAACCCGCCGCACTTCCATGCGATCTACGCCGAACACGAAGCGCTCGTCCGCATCGACGACGGCTCGATGATCAGGGGCAGTCTCCCGAGAACAGCAGCCCGGCTCGTCGAACAGTGGCGGACGCTGCATCTCGACGAACTCGCTGCCAACTGGACCCTCGCCCAGGAACCGGCCGCGCTCTCGGGCATCGACCCGCTCCAGTAACCTGTGAGCATGTCCGCCCTCGCCCGTGTCAGCGCCGTCGAGCACATCGGCGCTCGCTCGTTGCGAGTCACATTCTCCGATGGCCTCGTGCGCGAACTCGACTTCGCCCACGCCTTGCCGGGCGTGCTCGCCACGATCGACGACGACGAGACCTTCGCTGCGGTCACGGTCGACCCGGTTGCCGGAACCATCGCCTGGCCGAACGGTGTCGACCTCGATCCTGACGTACTGCACGGAGACCACGAAGCCCCCGTCGCGATGCAGCCGAGCCTTCTTCGCGAGTACCGACTACAGCAGACCGGTTGACCACACCTCGGATCCGGCTCGCCGGTTAGTCTCAGGGTTACTCTCAAACGGAGAAAATTTGGTGGCTCCGGCTCTCTGACCAGGCAAAACGTACAAGAGGTCGGAAGCCCACGCCTTCCGCCAGTACGTCCACGGGCGTCCATGGAAATCCACGGAGAGCCTGCTGAGCAGGGAACCGTGAATCGAGATCCATGGACGCCCGTCGTCGTTCTCCCCTGCGATGTCTCGAGCGTCCGCGAGTAGGCGGACGGCATCGACGTGATCGCTGCTGGAGAAGGAGAACCAGCCGCACGCGCAGTTCGGGATGCGGCCGACACGCAGGCCGTCGATGCTCGTGCACGGCACCTCCGCGCTCGGCCGGGTGCTCGAGAGTGTGCGTCGACGCGACGGCCTCGAGAGGATGCTCATTGCCTCCGATTCGGCTTCATTCGAGCATCGCAGGCGACGAGCGCGCTCGAGTCGAAGTAGACGAGCGCCACCCTTTAGCCGCGCTGCTCGCCGACGATGTCCGCCACGGGTCGCTTGGGCTGTGGTCGGGGCCGACCGCCGGCGACCGGGCGGGACGATCGTGCAGGTCGACTGATGACGCCTTCGGCGGAGCTCAGCTCATTCAGGGTTGCGTGCAGGTTCCAGAACTGACTGATCGGGATCGGGTGACCGTGCACCTCCGCTTCGAGGTATGTCAGATGGACCGTCCAGCCGATTCGATACGACTCGGCCAACGCTCCGAGTTGCGAGTGTCGAAGAGTCAGTTGGCAACCGACGTCGGGGCTCGCGAAATCGGTATCGGTGAGTTCGAACAGCACGCCGGTTTCATGCTCGTCCGGAAATTGCCAGCTGAGAGCAAATCGGCCCTGGGTTTCGACCTCGCGCACCGTGCTCTGGCAGCTGTAGCCCCCGCCGTGGTCCACGATCAGCATGCCGCCGGGTCGAATCTCGGCAACGCTCGGCGTGCCGAGCCATGCGGTCATCGCGTCGGGGTCCGTGAGGCTCGCCCACACAGCGTTGCGACCGGCGGCGATCACCCACTCGATCACGACGTCGCCGTCCGTGAGGTTCGCGGCGAGCAGGGGCACGGCGCGAAACTACCCGAGCAGTGGGCCCGTCTCGATGTGATCGCACTGACGGAACTGGAGCCAGATGCGTCGTCGAGACGATCCTGAAACCGCTCAGATCAACACGGCCAGTCCCGCACTCATGCCGCTCGCGATCAGCACGTATCGGCCTGACGTCCCGCTCCTGGATGTTCGTTGCGCCCGGCCCGGCTCCGGTTGCTGAGCGTGTGCGCCCAGCCATCAGCGGATCGGTTCTACGCTCGGATGATGAAGCGCCTGACGTGCCGCGCCGGTCTCCTGGCGGTTCTCGTGCTGTCGATCAGTTCCTGTGGCGATTCTCCGTCAACTTCGGAAGTGGAACAGTTGCCGTTGGTTGACTCATCGCTCGCGGTTGGCGAGCCACGTCAGTTCGAGCAGGGCACGCACTGCGGATTTCGAGTTCTCAGCAGAATGATCAACGGACAGGTCTGGCGAGCCGAGGGTGCTTCGGACGGGGACTGGTTCCCAGGCGGTTGGAGAACAGACAGCTCGACGTCCGATGGGCGCGTCGCCATCCGGTTGGTCCTCGCTGAAGACGAATCGACCATCACTGCGTCGCTGAACGGCACCGACGTGACCTACGTGGCGGCCGGCAGCGAGTGGCAGGACTCCGACCTCTGCGCCTGACCACACCGTCAGGGTTTCGGTGTCCGGGGCGATGGTTGGAGCGTGATTCGGACGTGGGTTCCGACACCGACGGTGCTGTCGAGGTCGAGTGCGCCACCCATCGCCTCCGTCAACCGTTTGGACAGCACGAGCCCGAGGCCGGCACCACCTTCCCGACCGGCGTCGGCCCCGAGGCGGTCGAATGGCACGAAGAGCCGGGCGAGGAGTTCCTCGGGGATGCCGGGACCTTGGTCGATGACGTGGACGTGCGCCACCCGAGAACCGTGTCGGATGGCGGGTTCGGTTCGGATCGTGACGACCGTGTCCGAGGTCGAGAATCGGAGCGCATTCGACACGAGGTTCAGCAGGACCTGTTGCAACCGGCGCCGGTCCGCGATGACGTCGACGGGTCGACCGACGAGTTCGACGGTGATGCCACATGCATCGGCCAACGGTCGGGTGAGCGCCACGGTCGCTGCTGCGACGTCCGCGGCGCCGACCGGTTCGAGAGCGATCGGCATCGCTCCCGCTTCGACCCTCGCCAGGTCGAGGACGTCGTCCACGATCGAGAGGATGTGGGCGGACGCATGCGAGATGCCGTCGAGGGCCTGCTGGCGTCGATCGGGTGACAGGTCGAGCGTCTTCAGGCCTTCGGTGAATCCCGTGATCGACTGCAATGGGGTGCGGAGCTCGTGGCTGAGCGACGTGACGAACTGCGACTTCGCGTGGTTTGCCCGTTCCGCCGTCTGACGCGCCAGCTCGGCCGCATGGCGCGCCTCGCGCTCGTTGGCCGCGCCGTCGTGAGTCACCGCAATCGAGGCGAGGTGGGTGAAGCGCCGGACGAGTTCCCGCTCACGCGCGTCGGGTTCGTGCGGTTGACGGTCGTAGACGGCGAACGTTCCGACGATCTTCGCCTGCGACCGGATCGGACTCGACCAGCACGCCCCGATGTCGTGCTCGACGGCCAAGTCCCGGAACGGCGCCCAACGTGGATCGGACACGACGTCGGACGCGACGACCTGCCTGCCGAGGTGGACCGCGGTGCCGCAGGACCCGGCGAGTGGACCCGGCTCCAGTCCGTCGATCGCGTCCGAGTACGCACGTGGCAGCGTGGGTGCTGCGCCGTGCCGGAGCACGCCGTCGGCGTCGAGGAGCAGCACCGAACACCGGCTCCCCGCAATCAACTCCTCGAGTGCCACCACGATGCCCTCGAGTACGTCGGTCAGCGCAGCACCGGTGGCGAGCTGTTCCATGACCGACGTCTGTCGGTCCAGAACGGCGGTCGCCTCGTCACCGGAGAGCACCGTCACCCCTCCCATCGATACCCCACTGCTCGAACGGTCGTCAGACGCTTCGGCCGACCCGGGTCGTCCTCCAACTTCTGGCGAAGGCGGTACACGTGCTCGGTCACGGTCGCGGGTGTCTGCCACCCTTCGCCGCTCGACCACACCGCCGCGAGCAACTCGTCGCGGGTGCACGCGCGCCGAGGATGGTCGACGAAGTAGAGGAGGAGCTCGAACTCCTTGGCTGCGAGCGTCACCGGTTCGCCGTCCAACCAGACCTCTCGTGACTCGACGTCGACTTCGACATCCACACCTCGGGGCACGAATCGATCCGGCGAACCACCGCCGTGGTCGCCGCATCGTCGCAGGACCGAGCGCGCCCGTGCCGCGAGCTCGCCGGGCGAGAAGGGCTTGACGAGATAATCGTCGGCACCGAGGTCGAGGCCGACGATGCGGTCGGTCTCACCGTCTCGGCCCGACAGCACGATGATCGGCAGGGGAAAGGCGTCGTTCCGCTGCTCGCGTTCGCGGACACGACGGAGGATGTCGAGACCCCCGATACCGGGCAGCGACAGGTCGAGTACGACGAGCGACGGTGGCGACGATTCGATTCTCTCGATCGCGCTGACGCCGTCCTGCACCGACTCGACGGCGAAGCCGTCGGCCTCGAGCGCCCACGTGACGCTCGTGCGGACACCCTCGTCGTCGTCGACGACGAGCACTCGCCGCGGACCGTCGTGTCGACGCAACCCCACCTTCCAGACCGTAGCCAAACAGCAGACATCGGATTCTCAACTGCGTCCCCGCGACCCGTCCGAACGACCGGAGCGGAGCAGTCGTTGAGCAACTGTTGAGATCGGGTTGTTCGATCCACGAACTTCCGTCCGTACGGTCGGAACTGCGGACCCCAGAGTGCGCATCCACGCCGAGTCTTGGGGGCTCGGGACACGAAACGAGGGGATTTCACCATGTCCGACATGAAGCTCGCGCTCTATCTTCCGAATTTTCGCGATCACGTCACGATCAAGGAACTCGAAGACCTGACCGACCTCGCGGAGGAGCTCGAGTTCGACTCGATCTGGACGCTCGACCGCATCATCGTGCCCGAGGCCTCCGACCGAGGCGAGATGCAATACCCGTTCGGCATGATGAAGGAGTTCCCGTTGCAGATGCCCGTGTCGTCGGGCGGCAAGTGGTTCCAGGGCTGGCCACTCATCCCGTGGCTCGCCGCGAAGACCGAGAAGTGCCGGATCGGGATGAGCATCACCGACACCCCGTACCGCTCCCCCGGAGTGTTCGCCGCCGAGATCGCGACGATCGACCACCTGTCGGGCGGCCGAGTCAACGTCGGTGTCGGCGCAGGATGGATGCCCGAGGAGTTCGCTGCGGCGAGTGCCACGGACATCTTCCCGCGACGACACGCCCACGTTCGCGAGACCATCGAGATCTGCCAGGGAATCTGGACCAACGAGACCTTCGAGTACCACGGTGAGTTCGCCGACTTCGGACCGAGCGGTTTCGGATGGGAGCCGGTGCAGAAGCCGCATCCACCGATCTTCATGAGTGGTCTGGTCAACCCGGAGATCTCGGCGAAGCGGGTCGCCAAGTACGACCTGGCCGGTTGGATCGGCATCCAGGACACACCCGAAGACCTGAGTGTGTGGCTGCAGGCGATCGGCGAGGAACTCGACAAGCTCGGCGCCAAGTCGGTCGACCAACTCGAGGTCTCCAGCATGCTCTGGTTCGCGATCACCGACGAGCCGACCGACCAGACCCGCAACGGCAAGCTCACCAATCTGCTCGTCGGCACCCAGGAGCAGATCACCACCAACCTCATCGAGCTCAAGCAGGCCGGCATGACCATGCCGTTGATCTGGCCGCCGTTCGCCGACGTACCCACTTCGAAGACGCTGGAGGACCTGCGCATCCTCAACGACGAGATCCTGCCGGCGGTCAACGCGGCGTAGGTTCGTGCGATGCGGCTCTCCGAGGATCGAGCGCTCGAACTGCTGCGGGCGAACAGCCACGGCTTCATGGCCACGCAGCATCCCGAGCGCGGCATCGACGTCGGCCCAACGGTGTACGCCGTGGTCGGCGAACACCTGGGTTCGCCGGTCGACCTGGTGAAGCCCAAGTCGTCGACGCGGCTCCAACGCGAGCGGAACCTCGAACACGACCAGCGTGCGACGATGGCGATCGAGTGCTGGGATCGCGACGACTGGTCGAAACTGTGGTGGGTCCGTGCCCGGCTCCGTTGGACGGGACACGGCCCACACGAGCAGACGGAGCCGATCGCCGATCGGCTGTCCGAACTGTTCGTCCAGTACCGGGACAAGCCCTTCGCGTCGGTGCACGTCTTCGACATCGAGAGCGTCAGCGGATGGGCAGCGAGCGAGTCGATGGAGCGTGGTGACGGAGGCACGAGATGAACCTGGCGGTGTGGATCGAACGGAACGCCAGACGCTGGCCGCAGCGCCCGGCGATCGCGTCGGGTGACCTCGTTCGGACCGACTGGGCGACGTGTGCGAGACGCGTCGCCGCCGTCGCCGGCGGCCTCCGTTCCGGGCAGGGACTGCAACCGGGTGACCGTGTTGCGATCGTGATGCGGAATCGCCCGGAGTACCTGGAGGCCCTCTTCGCGATCTGGCACGCCGGTCTGGTCGCCGTCCCGGTGAACGCCCGCCTGCATCTCGACGAGATCGCCCACATCGCTCGTCACAGCGGAACGCGAGTGATGATCGTCGACGACGAACACGTCGCCGACACACAGCCGCTCGTCGAGTCCGTCGACACCCTCGACGCACTGGTGGTGGCGCCGGGGTCGGAGTGGGATGCGCTCGTCCGATCGGAGCCGATCCCACTGGTCGACCGTGCGCCGACCGATGCGGCATGGCTGTTCTACACGAGCGGAACGACCGGTCGCCCGAAGGGTGCGACGCTCTCCCATCGCAACCTGCTGATGATGTCGCTCAGCTACTTCGCCGACATCGATCCGATCGATCCGGCCGACGCCGTGCTGCTCGCCGCGCCGATCTCGCATGGGGCCGGCCTCTACGGCCTGCCCCACGTGGCTCGGGGTGCGGTCAGTGTGATCCCGCCCTCGGGTGGTGTCGACGGCGACGAGATCGCAGCCGTGCTCGGACGATGGACCGGCGTGTCGTTCTTCGCCGCACCGACGATGGTCAAGCGACTGACCACGGACCCGGCGATCGTGAGTGCCGACCTGTCCGGTCTCAAGACGATCATCTACGGCGGGGCACCGATGTACCTGTCGGACCTGACCGACGCTCTCGACGTGTTCGGACCGAAGCTCGCACAGATCTACGGACAGGGCGAGACGCCGATGACGATCACCGCACTGTCGAAGGCCGACCACTCCGACCGCGATCACCCCCGCTGGAGGGAGCGTGTCCAGAGCGTCGGCGTGCCCCGCACCGACGTCGAGGTCCGCGTGGTCGACGACGACGGGACCGCTCTGCCAGCCGGCGAGGTCGGCGAGATCGTCGTGCGCGGCGACGTCGTGATGTCGGGCTACTGGGAACAGCCCGAAGCGACCACCGACGCGATTCGCGACGGGTGGCTGCGCACCGGCGACGTCGGGAGCTTCGACGCCGACGGCTACCTCACCCTGCGCGACCGGTCCAAGGACCTCATCATCAGCGGAGGGATGAACATCTACCCGCGCGAGGTGGAAGAAGCGCTCCTCCGCCACGACGCCGTGACTGCCGTCGCGGTCGTCGGTCGTCCCGACCCGGAATGGGGCGAAGCAGTGGTCGCCTTCGTCGTCGCCGACGACACGATGACCGCTCCGTCGGTCGAGGAACTCGACGAGCTGTGCCTGGAGCAGATCGCCCGGTACAAGCGACCGAAGGACTACCGCTTCGTCGGGAGCCTCCCGACCAACAACTACGGAAAGGTTCTCAAGCGCGAGCTCCGCCAGCAACTCGACGACACGGCCTGAGGAAACAGCGGCGCCCTCATCGGTGCCGCTGTCCAGCGCCTCCGCCCTCCGGACTGCGTCGAGGCCGAGGGGCGGTGCGACTCGACCGGCGGTCCGATCTCGACGGTCGATGTTCGGATCCGGTGATCCGACGCAGCGAGTCGACGGAGCTGCTCGGCGATCGTTTCGCTACGCGGTTTCGGCCCGCTCCTCGTCACTGCGCACGATGCAGAAGTGATTGCCCTCGGGATCGGCGAGCACCATCCATCCCGTCCCGTCGGCGTTCCGACGATCGGCGACCTCGAGCGCACCCAGTGCGATGACGCGCTCGATCTCATCGTCTCGCCGGCGATCGTTCGGAGCCAGATCGAGGTGGATGCGTCCGCTGGCGGGGCGCAGCTCGCCGACTTCGATGAAGAGGAGTCGATGACCGCTGGACGGGTCCAGGATCATGCATTCGTCGTGACCCACCTCGTTCGGATCACCCGGCACGTCGATGTAGCCGACGACGCGCTTCCACCATTCGGAGAGAACGAACGCATCGAGGCAGTCGATCGTCGTGTGGGAAACGCGTGAGGACATGAGGCGAACGTACACACAGCTCGTCCGCGTCCGTGCGGTCGATTCACTCGTCCTCGGAGCCGTGCGACGTCGGCATTCGCTGCGAAGCCACCCTCAGCTCGGCGAACGGCACCCCGGTGCCCGGTTGCTGTCCTGTGCTCACCCTGCGTCCGACGCAGCGGGCACGCACACGCGTCAGAGGCTGGCTTCGATACTGGCGATCAGGGCCGGGTCGTCGGGGGCCGTCATGGGTGAGAACCGGGTGATCGTCCCGTCGGGGGAGATCAGGAACTTCTCGAAGTTCCAGCGGATGTCTCCGCTGTGCCCCTCGGCATCGGCGACCTCGGTCAGCGCGTCGTAGATGGGATGGCGATCGTCGCCGTTCACGTCGATCTTCTCCATCATCGGGAAGGTCACGCCGTACGTCGTGGAACAGAACGTCTCGATCTCCTCCGCCGTTCCGGGCTCCTGGCCACCGAACTGATTGCACGGGAACCCGACGACGGTGAACCCCTTGTCGCCATAGGTGGCCTGCAACTGCTCGAGGCCGCTGTACTGAGGTGTCAGCCCGCACTTCGACGCGACGTTGACCGCGAGCACGGTCGTGCCCGCGAAGGCCGAGAGAGAGGTGGGTTCGCCCTGGAGCGTGTTGATCGGTGCGTCGGTGAGCTTCATGAGCGACGATTCTTGTGCACATCGGCACGGATCGTCGTGTCGGCACGGACAGTCGGCTCACGCTCGAAGCGATGGTGCACATACCCGTCCACCTCGCCCTGCGTCACGACACTACGGTCGAGACGTGTACACGCCCGAAGCGTTCGAGATGGCGACCGGACCGGCGGTCACCGACGTGCTGCGCAGCGCCGGGTTCGGTCATCTCGTCTCACACAGCGACGACGCCGACGGAGGTTCGGGACTGCTCGCGACAGCGCTCCCGTTCGTCGTCGACGACGACATCTCGCGGCTCCGTGCGCACGTCGCCCGAGCGAATCCGCATTGGGGGCACGTCGACGGTCACCACGCTCTGCTGATCGTCCCGACCGTCGACGCCTACGTCTCCCCACGCTGGTTCGCGTCCACCGCCGAACACGGCAGGGTCGTGCCCACGTCGAACTACGAGTTGGTCCACCTCCACGGAGTCGTCGAGATCCACCACGACGCCGAATGGAAGCGGCGACTCGTCGACGACCTGACCCGTGAGAACGAGAGTCGGGTCGACGACCCGGAGTCGGCCGAACCGTGGAGCGTGTCCGACGCACCGGCGTCGTACATCGACGCACGACTCGAGGCGATCGTCGGGATCGAACTCCACGTGCAGCGGGTCGAGGCGAAACAGAAGCTGAGCCAGAACCGTTCGGAACAGGATCGCCTCGGAGTGACCGACGGACTCGGCAGGTCACGAGATCACGGTGCGACCGACATCTCGGACCGGATGCGCGAACGACGCGGATAGCGCGCCGGGTCTCGGGGACTCGTCTCGCGTGAACCGCTCGGGCGGCCGCTGGACGAGCTACAGGCCGAGGTCGGTCAACCGGTCGAGCTCGTCGGTCACCCGCTCGACGCCGCTCGGCGACAGGAAGTCGTCGACACGGTCGCGCACGTGGGCGATGAGTTCGGGATCGCTGCGCTCACCCGACCAGTCCTCACCGTCCACCCCAGCACGAGACGCCAGCCCGGATTGCGCACGCCACTTGGCGCACCACGTGACCGACCAGAGCCACATCGCCGCCCGCAACGGCACGAGCCAGCCCCTCCAGGCCGCATCGTCAGCTGTGTTCGCCAACCAGTCGCGGTAGAAGGCGAGCACGTCGTCGATCTCGAGGACGGCAGAACTCGCGAGATCCCAGGTGGTCGACGTGTAGAGCGTGGCGTGCGCGAGGTCGAGCGGTGGGTAGCTGTAGCGGGCCTTCTCCAGATCGACGAGGATCGCGACGCCGTCACCGGCACGGATGACGAAGTTGCCCGGGTGGGCGTCGAAGGTGATCAGGCGTCGGGGTGGCCGGTCGGTCCGCTCGCAGCACTCGGCGAAGGCGGCGCGCGTCCGTTCGACGGCCTTCCGAGTGCCGGTGGACAGGCCCGCACCGTCGAGGTGCTCGGCCTGACGGCCGATCTCCTCGCGCAACAGCGTCAGCGGATCCGACGGGTCGAGCAGGGGTGCCCGTTCGGCCGGCGACGGCACGGGCAGCGCATGGATCGCCGCGAGTGCCGTGGCGACCGACGGCAGGTCGCCCGGCAACCGAGCCGGCCGGCCGACGATCTCCTCGACCAGCAGTGCACCTCGTGGCAGGAGCGCCGACGGCGACAGCACGCCGTGCAGGTGCGGCGTGTGTCCACTGGCGGCGGCTCGTTCGAAGCACGCCGCCTCGTAGGCGATGTTGTCCTTCGCCGAGAGATCCATCTGACTCTGCTTCGGAAGACGCGCCAACAGACCCGAACCGCTCAGGCGCAGGTGCGAGTGGGCGAGACCGGCATCGGGCAGCATCTCGACCGGAGCATCGGCGCCGGGAGCCCCCGCATCACGAAGCGCCCGCCGCAGCGCCTCGGCGAGATCCTCCGTGCTCACCGCCAGCCCAGTCCGGTGAGGTGCGCGAGATCGTCGGGCTCGTCGATGTCGTGGATCGTCGCGAGTTCCCGGTGACGGAGCCCGCACGATCGGACCCGACGGCGCGTGTGCTCCATCACGTCCGGCGTGCTCCACTCCATGTCGTCGAACAACGACGGCTGGGGCCGGCGGAGTCCGACCAGTGCGTACCCGCCGTCGTACGCCGGGACGAACACCGCGTCGTGCTCCAGCAGTGCGTCCGCTGCGTCGCGCAGGAGACCGGCGTCGAGATGCGGGGCATCCGTGCCGATCACCAGCACCTGCGACGCGACGCCCTGCCACCGTTCGAACGCGCGCTCCATGCGCGCGCCGAGGTCTCCTTCGCCCTGCACCTCGAGCGTCACTCCGCTGCGCTGCGCCCACGCGCCGAACGCCGGGTGCGCCGTGTCGGGCGTGCAGCGGAGTTCGACCGGGCCGATGCCGGCCTCCAACGCCGCCGCCATCGTCCGGTCGAGGAGCCATGTCGCGAGAGCACCGGCCCGCTCCTGCCCGAGCGCCGGGATCAGTCGCGTCTTCGCGAAGCCCGGAACCGGAGCCTTGGCCATCACGACGACCACCGCGTTCGTCCCGTTCATCGGTACTGCGGCGCCAGACGTCGTGCGCTCACACCGACCCAGTACAGGAACCGCAGCCGCCACATCAGCAGGATCGTGCGCCAGACGCCGTGCTGTTCCCACCGTCGCCCCGACGTGGTGACGCGCTCGCGCAGGCAGACCGGACGCCCGAGGCGGCGGAGACGCTTGCAGATCTCGATGTCCTCCATGAGTGGCTGATCGGGGAAGCCGCCGACGGCGTCGAACGCGGCGCGGGTCATGAACATCGCCTGGTCCCCGGTGGCGATGCCGCTCCACCGGGAACGCCGGTTCATCAGCGCCGCGATGATCGACAACATGCGGGCGCTCCCTTCGATGTCGACGTCGAAACGTCCCCAGCCGAGATCGGATCCGGCGAGGGCGGCGGCGATCGACGCGTCGGCACCGGCGGGCAGCCGCGTGTCGGCGTGCAGGAAGAGAAGTCGATCACCGCGGGCTCGGGCTGCCCCGGCGTTCATCTGCCGGGCACGACCACGCTCCGCCACGACGACCGCGTCGGCGCGCGGTTCGCAGAGCGCCACGGTGTCGTCGGTGCTGCCGCCGTCGACCACGATCAGCTCGGCGCCGCGCCGCCGCAGAGGCGCGAGCGCGTCGAGCGTCGCGACCACGCCGGCCGACTCGTCCAGGACCGGGACCACGATGCTGAGCGTTGGAGAGGTGGGCATGGCTGCGGTTCCGACAGCCGCAGCTCGGTCGCTCAGGCCGTCGCCGAGAGTACCAGTCCGGCCTCGGCGCCCACCCTCGATCCCGCTCGGACCACCGTCCGGACGTTGCCGTTCCGACCGCATCGCCGCACCAGGCGATCGATGACGCAAGATGGTCGGATGACGTTGCCTCCGCGCCCGACCGGTCGACTGCGTGTGGTCATCGACACCGATGCCGCCAACGAGATCGACGACCAGTTCGCGATCGCCTGGGCACTGCTCGCTCCGGACCTCCTCGAGGTCGTCGGCATCCACGCCGCACCGTTCTGCCACGGCCACTACTTCCGACGTCTGACCGAGGCGGCCAGGTCGCGCGGCGGCGAGCGCACGCCCATGGAGGATCTGGCATCGCTGTTCACCGCCGAACAGCATCGCGACATGATCGAACGCAACCCGCCGGCCATGGGTGAGCAACGTTCTCGTCACGAGATCCATCGGGTCCTGGCGGCGATGGATCTCGACGATCCACCCCCGGTCGTCGCCGGGTCGGGTCGCTTCATGGAGTCACCCGACGACCTGGTCGAGAGCGACGCAGCACACCGCCTGGTCGAACTCGCCGCCGATGCCTCCCCGATCGATCCGCTGTACGTGGTCGTGATCGGCGCGCCGACGAATGTCGCCGCATCGCTCCTCGTCGATCCGACGATCGCCGAGAGAATCGTGGTGATCTTCGTCGCCGGGTACCCGAGCGGCACA
The DNA here is from genome assembly GCF_039969435.1 of Ilumatobacter sp. GTDB lineage: Bacteria > Actinomycetota > Acidimicrobiia > Acidimicrobiales > Ilumatobacteraceae > Ilumatobacter_A. Next base: position 40,279 of record NZ_JBDVNU010000017.1, on the reverse strand, counting down.
CCTCACGTCGACGAGAGTTTCAACCTGGTCCAGGATCGTCACGCGACCAATGTCGTGCTCGCTCACGCCACGCATCTGCTCTACCAACCCGGCTACCAGGTGGCCGAGGTGCTCGGATACTCCCTCGCCGACAGCGAGCGCTGGCTCCGCGGCCACGGCCGGCTCGGCGACTTCCTCCACGAGCTCTACGTCGCGAACCCGATCGACCGGAACGTGGCTCGGCCGGGTCGTGCCTGGGTGATGTGGGACATCCTTCCGGTCGCGTGGCTCCTCGATCCCGCCTGGTCGCCGACATTCGAGACGCCTCGAGCGCAGATCACCCCACATCACACCTGGGAGGCAGCACCGGGGACGATGACCGAGGCGTACCGGGCGCGCCGCAACGACATCTTCGGCGACTTCGTCACCCGACTCCACGCCGCGGAGTGAGCCCGACGAGCCGGTGAGCGATGCTCGTCAGTCGACGAGTGAGCGCAAGGCGGCGAGCGACTCGAAGTCCTCGATCGCCTCGGCGCCGCGCCGCAGGATCTTGTCGGTCATGGCCTTGCCCTCGTCCGTCAGCGCCTCGTAGTCCGGATACGAGGCGAACCCGTACATCAGCACCAGTCCGACAGCGACGCGGGTGTCGAAGAAGAACACCTCGGGGTCCAGATCGTGGCCGTTCTCGGCCATGACGGACAGGTACTCCGCGACCAGTTCCGCATGACGACCGTCGAGCATCTCGCGTTCGGTCGACTGGCTGATGAAGTACGCCAGGTCGAATGCACCGTTGCACACACCTGCGAGTTGCGGATCGATCATCACCACGTCGTCGTTCGCATCGAAGAACATGTTGTCGGCGCGCCAGTCCTCGTGGCACAGCGTGGGTCGCAGCTCCATCCGATCGAGCATCTTCGGCAGCACGTCGACCCACATGTCACCCACCGCCACGACGTCATCGGACAGCGTGTGTCCGCGGTGGAGCTTGGCGGCCGGCCAGCCTGCTCCTGCCACGCCCGGCAGGACGGTCCGGTTGAGCGGCGAGCCCATCGACATGTACGTGTCCATCAACTCGGTGAGTTCCGGCGACCCCTGCCAACCCGCATGGAACGCGGCCAGCGCACGCGCGCCGCGCACGGCGTCGTCCCACGTCATCCCCGCGGTCCGGTCGGGCTGGCGCAGCCGAGCCAGGTCCTCCATGACGATGCAGGAATTCGAGTGGTCGTCGGCCGACATCGCCGCGTGCACGATCGGCATGGCGATCGTCGACCGCGGAGCGATGTCCCGGTAGAACGCGACTTCGCGTCCGTAGACGTTCACCGCGTCGGCCATCGCGCGCAACTGGGGAACGTCGGTCGGGAACTTGACGATCACGGTGGCCGGAGCGTCCGGATCCTCGGACTCGATCGTCGATCGGTACAGCAGGCTGAGCAGCCCACCGGCGACGAAGGGCTCGTTGCGCACCGAGGCGACCGTCGACTCCGCGCCGATCCCACCGCTGGCGCGGAGCGCCGCGGTCATCCACTCGGCGGTCACCTCCCCGATGCCACTCGGCAACCCGATCTCGATGCCCGCGATGTTCCCCGTCGTCCCCATCGGCCCAACGTACGGAGCACCGTACGACCGAGACGAGACGAACGATCGGGGGACCTGGTCACGCACGTGCCGGGACGGCAAGGACGATCCCTCGGTTGCTCATTCTGCAAGCGAACGCCGAGCGGAGCGAGGCGTGGAGCTCCGGGTGGTGGGCGTGATCAGGAGGCGCAGCGGGCGTCGGGTGCGGGCACCTCGAGCCAGATCAGGTACTGGTGCACCAGGTCGTTGATGCAGTCGCCCGACCGGTACGCCGTGTGCTGGTTCGCCTCGACGGTGACGAGCGTCCCCTCATCGAGCGCCTCGGCCATCGCCGCACTCGACGTGAGTGGGGTGCTCGGATCGCCGGTGGTGCCGATCACGACGATCGGGCCGGCTCGTTCGCCGGTGATCGCGGCACGCGGGTCGGCCGACGCCGGGAAGAAGTCGCACGTGTACGAGCCGGTCGTGTACGGGAACAGACGCGGGGCGATGCCGATGAGTTCGGCTTCGCGCTCGTCGGACTCCTCGGGCGTCAGGCGCTCGGGGTCGTCGGCGCACGTGATGGCCTGGAACGACTCGAGCAGATCCGTGTAGCTGCCGTCGTCCGGATCGCGCTGGAAGTAGCTGTCGTGCAACGCGAGGAGACCCGAGCCGTCGCCGTTGGCTGCGTCGTCGAGCGCCCGCTCGAGTGCCGGCCATCGCCGATCGGAGTACATCGCCTGCACCGCTCCACCGATGGCGATCTCCTGGCCGACGAGCGGTCGCCCCTCCGGTCCGGGGACCGGGTTCTCGTCGAGATCGGCGAGCAGTCGGTCGAAGGCCCCCTCGGCGTCACCGTCGTTGTGGAACGGGCACGTCGGCTCGGCGCTGCACTGGGCGAGGAAGCCGTTGAACACCTGCTCGAATCCGACCTGCTGCTGCTTGACGGGTTCGAGGCCCTCGGAGTCGGGGTGTGCAGCACCGTCGAGGACGGCGGCGCGCACGGTGTCGGGGAACAGGGTCGCCCACACGGCGCCGAGTTCGCTGCCGTAGCTGTAGCCGAGGAAGCTCGCCTGGTCCTCGCCGAGCGCCTGGCGGATGGCGTCCATGTCGCGCGCCGAGTTGTTCGTCCCGATGAACGGGAGCAACTGGCCGTCCTGCGCCTCGCACGCTGCGGCGAAATCCTGCGCCAGGTCGACCAACGCCTGACGTTCCTCGTCGGTCTCCGGCGTGATGTCGCTGGATCCGAAGTAGGTGTCGTACTCGGAGTCCTCGATGCAGTCGACCGAACCGCCGCTCACCCCGGTGCCGCGAGGATCCCACGACACGACGTCGAAGCGTTCGACCAGCGGGTCCATCAGCCACCCGCGGACGCTGGCCGCCATCGAACTCGCCGGCACGCCGGGCCCGCCGTTGTTCGTGAAGAGGATGCCGATGCGGTCGTCGGTCTGTGTGGTGCGGTGACGCGTGACCCACAGGTCGAGCGTCGCACCCTGCGGGTCGGCATAGTCCACGGGCACGGTCAACCAACCACCGTCGACCCCTGCGCCGAGATCCTCGAACTCGATCGCATAGTCGAGGGGCACGGGCGGGACCGTGGAGTCGGGCTCTGATTCGACCTGCGGTGCGCTGTCGGCCGGGACCAGTTCGGGCTCGGCCGCGGTGACCCGTGGCGCGATCGTCTCCCTGGTGGCCGGTGGAGGCTCGGCTTCGTCCGACCCGCCGGAACACGCGACGAGAAGCATCGCGGCGGTGAGCAACGTCGCGGCGAGCGCTGGATTCCGTGTCGACCGCACCCCGCCAGCGTACGAGGTCACGACCCGCAACCCGGATCGGCCGCCACCCACTCCTGTGCGCCCGTAGCGTTGCCTCATGCGGATGTCCCCCCACAGCATGATGCCCGGTGACTCGGATTCGGTGAAGGACGTGCGGTTGGCGGAGGGGACGTTCCGTCGGGTGTGGCAGTTCGCCAAGCCGTACAGGACCACGATCATCGTCTTCCTCGGGGCGATCGTCGCCTCGGCACTCCTCGCGCTCGTCCCTCCGTTCGTCATCCGCGCGATCATCGACGATGCGATCCCCGACGCGATCGCCGACGGCAACCGCCGCCCCATCGCGATCCTCGCCGCCCTCGCCGTGGCCGCTGCGCTCGCCGACGCGGGTTTGGCCATCCTCCAACGTTGGTGCTCGGCACGCGTCGGTGAAGGGTTGATCTTCGACCTGCGCAGCACGCTGTTCGCCAAGGTTCAGCGCCTGCCGATCGCGTTCTTCACCCGCACTCCCACCGGCTCGATCACGTCACGGCTCAACAACGACGTGATCGGCGCCCAGTCGGCGGTGACCAGCACGCTCGGCAGCGTCGTGAGCAACGTGATCGTGCTGGTCACGACCCTCAGCGCCATGATCTTCCTCGAATGGCGCCTCACGCTGTTGACGCTGATCGTGCTGCCGCTGTTCGTCGTCCCGGCACGACGTGTCGGGATGCGACTGCAGGGCATCGCCCGCGAGCAGATGGGTCACAACGCAGCGATGAACACGCAGATGACCGAGCGCTTCAACGTGTCGGGAGCGATGCTCGTGAAGCTCTTCGGATCGGGCGATCGCGAGCGCTCGTCGTTCGACAGGCGTGCAGCCGGCGTCCGCGACACCGGCATCCGCGCCGCGATCGTGGGCCGCGTGTTCTTCGTGGCGCTCGGGTTGGTGGCTGCGATCGGCACGGCAGCGATCTACGGCATCGGCGCGGTCATGGTGGTCGACGGGACCATCGAGACGGGCACGCTCGTCGCCCTGGCGGCGCTGGTGACCCGCGTGTACCAACCGCTCACCGGGCTGACCAACGCCCGGGTGGACCTGATGACCTCGATGGTCAGCTTCGAGCGTGTGTTCGAGGTGCTCGACGCGCCCGAGGCGATCAGGGAGAAGCCGGGCGCCGTCGACCTCGTCGACGCGACCGGCACGATCGAGTTCGACGACGTGGTCTTCCGCTACCCGGCGGCCGACGCCACCGCGATCGCCTCGATGGAGCAGAACGCGGGTCTCGGCGGCGACAGCGACCCGGACGTCGACGTGTTGCGTGGCCTCAGCCTGTCGGTCGCGGCCGGCGAGACGGTGGCGCTGGTCGGCGCCTCGGGTGCCGGCAAGTCCACCACGATCTCGCTGGTCCCCCGGCTCTACGACGTGACCGGCGGTGCGGTGCGCATCGACGGGATCGACGTCCGCGACCTCACCCTCGACACGTTGCGCACGTCGATCGGCGTCGTGTCCCAGGACCCGCACCTGTTCCACGAGACGATCGGCGACAACCTGCGGTACGCCGACCCCGACGCGACGATCGACCAGTTGATCGCTGCGGCGCGGGCCGCCCGGATCCACGACACGATCGCTGCGCTGCCCGACGGCTACGACACGATCGTCGGCGAGCGCGGGTATCGCCTGTCCGGTGGGGAGAAGCAACGTCTGGCGATCGCCCGCCTCCTGCTGAAGAACCCGACGATCATGATCCTCGACGAGGCGACGAGTCACCTCGACAACGACAACGAGGCCCACATCCAGGAGGCGCTCGAACACGCCCTGGAGGGTCGCACCGCTCTCGTCATCGCGCACCGACTGTCGACGATCCGCTCGGCCGACCGCATCGCGTTCCTGGAGGCCGGTCGCATCGTCGAGATCGGCACCCACGACGAGTTGCTCGCCGCCGGCGGCAAGTACGCCCGACAGCTCGCCGCCGGAGAACTGGTCGTTCCCGGCTGACGTCCGACGACGCACGACGGCCCCGACACCGACCGTGCAGGTCGATGTCGGGGCCGCCGAGTTCGTCGGGCCGAGTTCAGTCGGCTGTCAGTTGCGACGCCATTCGAGGGTGGCCCGGGCGTCTCCGCCCCTCTCGTAGAACTCGAAGACGAGGGTGTGGACCCCGGGCGACAGGGTGACGCTCGCTTCCCTCGTCTGGTACGAGTGGTCACCCCAGTCGTCGATAGTGCTGAGCCGTCCAGTTCCCCGGACCCCATCCGCCGTACGTCCAACCGCCACTCGGCAAGGTGCTGCAGTAGTTGGTGCCGGGCGGCAACGTGGTCGGCGGCAACGGCGTGGTGGTCGTCGTGGTGGTGGAGCGGACTTGACGAAAGGCCAGGTCACCGTGGATTTCGTGCAGCGTGCGATGATGAACGCCATGATCGACGACCCGACGCACAGTGGAGCGAACGCGAGCGGCCCGCTGTCGAACCTGCGCGTGATCGACATGTCGACGGTCCTGGCCGGACCCAACTGTGCCCGGTATCTCGGCGACTTCGGGGCCGACGTGATCAAGCTCGAACGACCCGACGGCGACAGCCTGCGAAACATGGCGTGGCGCGACCCGCGCGACGGCACCGGCCTGTGGTGGAAGCTGGTCAACCGCAACAAGCGGACCGTGGTGCTCGACCTCAAGAACGAGGCGGATCGGTCGGTCTTCCTCGGACTCGTCGACGACGCGGACGTGCTCGTCGAGAACTCGCGGCCGGGCACGATGGAACGTCTCGGCCTCGGTCCCGACGAACTGCTGACCCGACGCCCGTCGCTGGTGATGACCAGGGTGTCGGGTTTCGGCCAGACCGGCCCCTACGCACAGCGCCCGGGGTTCGCCACGATCGCCGAGGCGATGTCCGGGTTCGCATCGCTCAACGGGGAGCCCGATGGCGCTCCCCTGCTCCCGCCCATCGCCCTGACCGACGAGGTCACCGGCCTCGCCGCCGCTTTCGCGACCATGGTCGCACTCCACCACGTCACGGCCACGGGCGTCGGGCAGGTCGTCGACGCCAACCTGCTGGAGACGATGTTCCACCTGATGGGCCCCTTGGCGTCGCTCTTCGCGCTCACCGGCGAGCAGCAGCCGCGCCTCGGTTCCGGTCTGCCCTACACGGTTCCGCGCGGCACCTACAGATGTGCGGACGAGAGGTGGGTGGCGATCTCCACCAGCAGCGATTCGGTGGCCGCACGGGTCATGGATCTGCTCGGCGTGGGCGACGATCACCGCTTCGCCACGTTCGACGGCCGCACGGAACATCGCCTCGAACTCGAAGCGCTGATGACCGACTGGTGTGCCGCCCGAGACCGAGCGGAAGTGGTGGCCACGTTCGACGCAGCGAACGCCGCGATCGGCCCGGTGATGGACATCGCCGACATCTCGATCGACCCCCACTACGCGGAGCGGGGTGCCGTCGAACTCGTCGACGGCACCCCGATGCAGAGCGTGATCGCCCGGTTGTCGGCCACACCGGGTGTGCTGCGCTGGGCCGGCCGCAGCCTCGACGCCGACGGTGACGAGATCCGTGAGTCCGGCTGGCACTGACCCACCGAGCACCTCGGGAGTCGGCCACCGTCCGCCTGATACGGCCCGGATCTCGGCCCCGATCTCTCGGGGTCAGTCGCCCTTGATCAGCTTCTCCGACTCGGATGGTTCGCCGTCCTTGCCGGGAATGACCTTCTCGGCGGCGTCGCTCGCCTTGTCGTAGGCCTTCTCGAGCTTGTCGGGGATCTTGTCGCTGTGCTTCTCGACCTGGTCGTCGACCATGTCCTTGGCCTTGCCGGCGACGTCCTTGGCCTTGTCGAAGATGCTCATGAGGGTGCTCGCTTTCGTGTCGGTCGATCGACGGGGTCGATGGTGCTCACCCGTCGGTGTCGGGGGTCGCCCACACGATAGTTCACGAGCATCCGGGCGTCGACGAAGCCGTCGACGCCGTGATCAGGCGCCGGTACCGATGGGGCAACTGACGCCGGTGCCCTTGATCCCGCAGTAGCCGTTCGGGTTCTTCGCCAGGTACTGCTGGTGGTACGGCTCGGCGTAGTAGAAGTCGGTGTGAAAGTCGATCCGGCCGACTTCGGTCGTGATCTCGCCCTTCTTCGCTTCGGTCAGCCGCTCCTGGAACCTCGCCTTGGTTGCCTCGATGATCGGCAGCTGGCTCTCCTGGGTGGCCCACACGCCGGTGCGGTACTGGCTGCCGATGTCGTTGCCCTGGCGCATCTCCTGGGTCGGGTCGTGCTCCTCCCAGAACACCTGCATGATCCGCTCGAAGCTGATCACCTCGGGGTCGAACACGATGCCCACGACTTCGGCGTGCCCGGTGCGTCCCGTGCAGTTCTCCTCGTAGGTGCAGTTCGGGGTGAAGCCCCCGGCGTATCCGACGAACGTGCTGTACACCCCGTCGAGTTGCCAGAAGATCCGTTCGGCACCCCAGAAGCACCCCATGCCCACGACGGCGATCTCCATGCCGTCGGGGAACGGCGCGGTGAGCGTGTTGCCGTTGACGAAGTGGGCATCGGGAACGGGCATGGTCTGATCGGTGCGACCCGGCAGTGCGTCTTCGGGGGCAACCATCGTGGCACTCTTGCGGAACAACATGTGCTCAGGATACGCCCGGTCCGGTTGCGGGATCCGGGCCGCACCCGCAGTTTCCACGGTGTTGTCCATCGCCACCACCAACACCACCACCAACACCAGGCCCGACCCCGACGTGAGGATCACCCCGCCCTGGAACGGGGCGATCCTCACACCGACACCAGGCCCGACCCTGACGTGAGCATCACCCCGCCCTGGAACGGGGCGATCCTCACACCGACACCAGGCCCGCCCGCATCCGGCTACGTTCGCCTCGTGCTCCGTGACCTGACCGACACCGACCTCGACCGCGTCCTGGAGATCAACCAGGCCAACGTCCCGGCGGTCGGCTCCGCCACGCGGAGCCACCTCGCGCACCTGGTGGCGCAGAGTGCGATTGCGCTCGTCTCGGAGACCGACGGCGACTCCACGAGCGGGATCTCGGGCTTCTGCATCGTGTTCGCGGCAGGCGCCGACTACGACTCGATCAACTATCGGTGGTTCATGGAGCACCACTCGACCACGATGTACCTGGACCGGGTGGCGTTCGACGAGCGGTTCCACGGACGCGGCCTCGGAACGGAGATGTACGCCGAGGTCGACCGACGCATCCGTGCCCGTCACCCCGATGCGACGGGGCTGACACTCGAGGTGAACATCGACCCACCGAACGAACCCTCGCTCGCGTTCCACGCGGCGCTCGGCTTCACCGAAGTCGGTCGCCAGATGTCCAAGGGCATCGAGGTGTCACTCATGCACCGTCCGCTGACCTGACGCCACCCGCAGTCGGTCAGCGACGGTCCTGGAGGAAACGGAAGTGCGACCTGGTGGACACGACGTGCTCGGGGTCGAGGTCGGCGAACAGGACCGTCTCACCGCCCGCGCCCGACGCCAGCACTTCGCCGAGAGGATCGATGATCGCACTGTCACCGACGTACTCGATGCCGCCACCGGTGCCGACACGGTTCACGCCCACGACGTACGCCTGATTCTCGATCGCCCGGGCGCGCAGCAGCGTCTGCCAGTGGAGTCGCCGCTTCGCGGGCCAGTTGGCGACGACCAGGTAGGCATCGGTGTCGGCAGCCAGCGCCCAGAACTCGTCGGCGAAGCGGAGGTCGTAACAGACGAACAGGCTGAGGCGCACACCTGCGACCTCGACGGTCACGAACTCGGTGCCCGCCCGCACGTACTTCTCCTCCCCGGCATGGGTGAACGGGTGGATCTTGCGATACCGGTGAACCGTGCCGTCGGGTCCGGCGAGGACGAACGAGTTCGACGGCCGCTCGTCGTCGCCCGCAGGGTCCGCCCCCGAGAAGGTCGGATCGATCTCGGGGCAGGATCCTCCGACCCACACGTCGTGGGTCGTGGCCTGCTCGGAGAGGAACTGCGACGACGGTCCGCCCTCGGGTTCACCGATGCCGGGCGTGTCGAAGGAGAACCCGGTGGAGAACGTCTCGGTGAGCACGACGAGCCCGGCGCCTCCCGCGACCGCGCCGGCGATGGTCGGGGCGAGCCGGGCGAAGTTGGCCTCGCGGTCGTGCCACTCGATGTCGTGCTGGATCGCGGCGACCCGCAGACTCATCGGAAGGCTCCGACCAACTGGTCGACCGCGGCCTCGATCACGTCGAGTCGCTTGCAACAGGCGAAACGCACGAGGTGCGATCCGTGTTCGGGGTTCATGTAGAAGGCCGACGCCGGCACCGCCACGACGCCGGCCGTCGCCGGCAGGGCCCGACAGAAGTCCATGGCGTCGCCCTCGAATCCGATCGAATCGATGTCGACGGTGACGAAATAGCTCGCTTCGGGTCGGTACGTCGTGAACCCGGCTCGCTCCAGGCCGTCGACGAGGCCGTCGCGGGCGGTCTGGAGGCCGGCGCTCAGACGGTCGTAGTAGTCGTCGCCGAGGCGCAGACCCACGGCGGTGGCCGGCTGGAACGGAGCGCCGTTGACGTAGGTCAGGTACTGCTTGGCGAGTCGCGCTGCGGTCACCAGTTCGGCCGGACCGGTCATCCACCCGATCTTCCACCCCGTGGTGTGGAACGTCTTGCCACCCGATGAGATCGTGAGGGTCCGTTCGAACATTCCGGGCAACGTGGCCAGCGGACGGTGCTGCGACCCGTGGAACACGAGGTGCTCGTACACCTCGTCGGTCACCACCGTCAGGTCGTGTTCGATCGCGACGGCTGCGATCAGTTCGAGTTCGCTGCGATCGAACACCTTCCCGGTCGGATTGTGTGGTGTGTTCAGCAGGATCAGTTTCGTGCGCGGAGACACGGCCGTGCGCAGCGCGTCGGGGTCGAACGTCCACCGTCCGTCACCACCGGGTGCGAGCAACACGGGCACGGGCGTGGCACCCGCGAGTGCGATCCCTGCCTGGTAGCTGTCGTACATCGGCTCGAACAGCACCACTTCGTCACCGGTGTCGAGCATCCCGAGCATGGCGCCGGCAAGGGCCTCGGTGGCTCCCGCGGTGACCACGACCTCGGTATCGGGGTCGACATCGAGGCCGTACCACCGCTGCTGGTGTTCGGCGATGGCGCGACGCAGGTCGGGGTCACCCAGCCCGGGCGGGTACTGGTTGACACCGGAGCGGATCGCATCGACGGCGGCGTCGAGCACCTCGCTCGGGCCGTCGGTGTCCGGGAAGCCCTGGCCGAGGTTGATCGAACCGGTGGAGCTGGCGAGCGCCGACATCTCGGCGAAGATCGTGGTCCCGAACCCGGCGAGCTTGGTGGTCAGGACGTCGCGCGGCACAGCGCCCGAGTCTACGACTCCGATGTCGTCGACGCCGGGCTGCGAACCGTGTCCGGCGGGGGCATCGGAGCCGTTGGCGGCATCGGCGGCGGAGGGACCGGCGAGCGCCGGCGGTCGGCGCCGACGTAGTCGTCGGACACGACCGGCGGTGCCGCATCGACAGGTGCCGGTTCACCGCTGCCGGTGGTGTGGTGCTGCTCGGCGAGGAGCGCTTCGGTGGCCTCGATCGTGTCGGCGATGCGATGACTCACCCCCGTGGACTTGGCCTCGTACATCGCGAGGTCGGCGGTGCGCATCAGAGCGTCCAGCGACGTCCCGTGGCGGGGGAAGATGGAGGCGCCGATGCTGGCGGTCATCGTCGTGTCACCCACCACCGGCGTTCCCGACAGCCGGTTCCAGATCCGTTCGGCACTGTTGCGCACCGCGGTGCGCTCGGCGAGCCCGGGCAGCAGGATGACGAACTCGTCGCCGCCCCACCGGCCCACGACGTCGGTGTCGCGCACGGCTTCGACCAGACGTTCGGCGCACGCCGCCAGGACCAGGTCACCGAACTGATGACCGAGGGTGTCGTTCACCTGCTTGAACCCGTTGAGGTCGATCACCATCACACACAGTCCGGTGTTGAACCGGTCCGCCATGTCGATCGCTTCCTCGCTGATGCGCTCGAACTCGCGCCGGTTCACGAGGCCCGTCAACTCGTCGGTGCTGGCACGCTTCTCGAGTTGGCGACCCTCGAGGAGAACCGTCCACCCCGCGAGGAGCAGCAGGACCGATCCCAGCGTGAGCAGCGTCGCGTAGCGGGCGGTGGCCTCCCCGGCGATCCCGACGGAGCGGGTCGCCTCGACGGAGAGGTCCAGGGACCCGAACGCGAACGGGGACCCGACGGTCTGGTCGATCGAGCGTCGGTTGCCGTCGACCTCCAGATCGTTCACGACGTCGGCGGAGCGTTTGGTCCGGGTCACGACGGTCGACGACACGTCCGCCTCGTCGATCCAACTCTGCGTGGCGTCGGACACCAGACCGGCGACCGGAATCCGCATCGCGACGACTCCCTCACCGTCGCCGGTCGACACCCTGCGGACCACGAGCAGTGACTCGCTCGCGTCGTCCACTCCGATCTGAGCTCGGGCCACCACACCGTCGATGGCGGCGTCGGACTCGAGCGACAGCTCGGCGAGGTCGTTCACGTCGCTCAGCGCGAACAGGTCGGTTCCGGTACAGCCCGCCGCATCAGCCACACACGCCTCCGCCTCGGGGAAGAAGCGGACCAGTTCCTCGGCGAGCGCACGATCGTCGAGCGTCGGGTCCTCCGAGGCGATCGCCGCGAGGTGGACGTCCTCACGAGCGCGGGTGATGCTCGTCCGGACCGACTGGGCCAACAGCAACGACGACTGTTCGACTCGCGCCACCTGATCGTCACGGAGGTCGCCTCGTCGGTGGACGACCGACACCGCCGTTGCGACGAGCAGCACCAGACTGCCGACGAGCGCGGCGAGCCGGATGAACCTCATGAGCGGCTATCGGCAGATCGAGGCATGAGCTTGAGGACGAATCGTGACACGAAGGCGACGAAAACGAAGCGATCCCCCGCTCGAGGCGGGGGATCGGTTCAGCGCGCCCGGAGAGAGTCGAACTCCCAACCGTTTGATCCGTAATCAAATGCTCTATCCATTGAGCTACGGGCGCAGTGCCGTCGGCGTCGGGGAGTCTACGCCCGAACCTTCGCGATGCGAACGTCGAATTGCATCGATCGCGATCGACGAGAAATCAGTAGTTGGTCTGCGACCAGGGGCCCCATCCGCCGGCCCGCTGGTAGAGGGCGTAGGCAGCTCGGGCGTTGGTGGCGGGGTCGAACAACTGCTGGTCGCTGGTGATGCCGATGCCGGAGAGCCACGACCGGTGGACGCTCCAGTAGATCTGGAAGATGCCGTAGCAGCAGTAGTTCTTGGCGGTCGGCACGTATCGGCTCTCGCGGAACGCGATCTCGAGTGCGCGCTCCTCGAGTTCGTCGGGCCACACGTCGCGGATGATCTGCTTGACCTCGTCGGCCGATGCGCCGGTGTTCGGCGTTCCCGTCGTCGGCACCGCCGTGTCGGGGGTGGAGGTCACCGGGGTCGTGGTGGCGGGCGTCGTCGTGCTCGGGGGTTCGGTGGTGGTCGGCGCCGTCGAAGTGGGCGCGTCCGTCGTCGTCGGCGCGTCCGTGGTCGGTGCCGTGGTGGTCTCGGACGGAGGGGCGGGGGTGGTCGCTCCCGCCGGCAGGCAGATCTCTGCGCCCGGGTAGAGCGGTGTCTCGACGGTCGCACCGTTGGTTTCGAGCAGTTCCGCCAGCGACACGTCGGCTGCGTCGGCGAGCCGCAACCAGAAGTCGCCGGCGACCACGGTGTACTCCGTCGCACAGTTGGTCACGCGCTCGGCACCGTCGCCGGCGCTCGCCGCCTCGTCGATGTCCGCGTCGTCGGTGTTCGCCGACTCGATCTGCATGGCGTCGACTCCCACCGATGCCGTGGCGGAGTCGCTGTCGGACGATTCGGTCGCGAGTTCGTCGGCCGCGTCGGACTCCGCGGAGGCGTCGGTGGTCGACGAGGTCGTCGAATCACCGTTGACGGGAACCGCCCGAGGGAGCGACTCGGGGTCGAGCACGGCGGGAGTGGTGGTGACCTCGGCGGCTGTGTCCGCCACATCGGCGATCGGCGTGGTGTCGAGGGTCTCGGTGGTCGCCGCGACCTGCGTCGTTGCGGACGCCAGCGTGTCACCCGTGTCGTCGCCGCCCGAGGAGAGTCCCATCGCCAACGGGACCAGCAGAGTCGTTGCGAGGGCGACGGCGCCGACACGTACGAGAAGCGGGTCGATCGCGCTCGACCGCCTCGTGCGAGCCTCCCGCTCGCTCACGGAGACCGGCGTCATCGCGGCCACGGCGTCATCATCGAACCGGTCGTCGTCGAACCGGTCGTCGTCGAAGTGTTCGTCGCGGAACACGTCGATCACGGGAAGATCTCTGGTGTTCCGCACCGCCCGCTCGCTCGGGATGGCGTGCGGAACGTCCCGGTGGAAGGAGTCGCTCGGAGAGAAGCGATCGGAGGAGTCGTCGTCGAGGTCGTCGAACATCTGCGGGCCGACCTCGAACTCGTCGGCGGGGAGCGGAGCGGTGGCGTCGAGCACACGATGTTCGCGGGTGCCGTCCGCTCCGGCGGACATCGCACTCGCCCACAGGCCCTTGATCGCGCCGGTCACGTCACCGGAACGCTTCGTGCGTCGGGGACGCTGCGGCGTGTTGCTCCAGTCGGGTGTGCCACCCCAGAACTCGTCGCGACCCGTTGCTGCGTTCCGGTCCATGTCTTCGTGCTTCATCTCGTCACCTGCTGCCTGCTCGTGCCCAACATCGATCATGGGGTGGGTCTCGAATGACGCTCGCTCCCGGCCCCGTTCGGGCCGCTGAGTCGCGTGCGCTCCGGGATGTCTAGTCGGTTCGTCATCAAACCGCAACGCGGCTGACACCGACGCGACATGGATGTCATTTGACAGAAACACACACCACATCGATGTCATTCGCCTGGAGCGGAGAGGGTGGGATTTGAACCCACGGACCCCGGAGGGTCAATGCCTTAGCAGGGCATCCCATTCGGCCGCTCTGGCACCTCTCCATCGGGCCGACCCGAGGGACGACTCGAAGCGGCGAGTGTACCGCTCGCCGTTACCGTCCGGGCGATGACCGCCTCGATGGCCGCGACCTCCGATCAGGCTCTGCTCGACAGTCCTGTCGACGCAGGTCGTCGCCACGATCTGCGTCGCATGAAGACAGTCGCCACCGCGTTGCTCGTCGTCGCTGCCGTGATCTACGTCGTGGCCAAGATCAACGAGGACTCCGCGACCTGGGTCGGCTACGTCCGGGCGGTGGCCGAGGCGGCGATGGTCGGCGCACTTGCCGACTGGTTCGCGGTCACGGCTCTGTTCCGCCACCCGCTCGGACTCCCGATCCCCCACACCGCGATCATCCGCAAGCGCAAGGACGACATCGGCCGCAGCCTCGGCGACTTCGTCGAGTCCAACTTCCTGACCGTCGAGGTGATCGACGAGCGACTCCGAGGCGCCGAGATCGGTCGGCGCGCCGGCGAATGGCTCGCCGACCCGTCCCACGCCGAGCGCGCGGGCGACGCGATCGCCGACGTCGTGCGCGGTGGGCTCGAAGTGCTCGACGACGGGGAGATCCAGGCCGGGCTGGAACACGTCGTGCGGACGCGGATCGACGCCACGCAGGTCGCGCCCCTCGTCGGTCGGGCGGTCGAGCTGACGGCCGACGGCGGGTACGTGCAACGCCTGCTCGACGGTGTGCTCAGCGGGCTGGGGAAGTACCTCGACGACAACCGGGAGACGTTGCGCAAGCGCCTCCACGACGAATCACCGCGTTGGGTGCCCGAGCGGATCGACGACCGCGTCTTCGCCAAGGTCTACGACATCGCCGAGCGCCTCATCACCGATGTCCGCTCCTCACCGGACCACGAACTCCGCAGCAGCGTCGACGTCCGGGTCGCCGATCTCGCCCATCGCCTCCGACACGACCCCGAGATGCACGCCAAGGGAGAGGTGTGGAAGCAGGAGTTGCTCGACCACCCCGAGGTCCGGCGCTGGATCGAATCGCTGTGGGGCGAGGTGAAGCAGGGGATGTTGTCGGCCGCCGACGACCGCGAGAGCGAGCTGCGACGTCGGATCGTGGGGAGCCTGCAGCAACTCGGCCACCGCTTGGCAACCGAACCGGAGTTGCAGACGAAGGTCGACGAGTGGGTCGCCTCGGCGCTCGGACACCTCGTGGTCAACTACCGCACCGAGGTGAGCGAGATCATCTCGTCGACCGTCGAGCGGTGGGATGCGGAGTCCACCGCCGACAAGCTCGAACTCCAGGTCGGCCGCGACCTGCAGTTCATCCGGATCAACGGCACGATCGTCGGCGGCATGGCCGGGTTCGTCATCCACGCCGTCGGTCAACTCCTCTGAAGGTTGCCACTGCGAGCCGTTAGCGTGGTGGACGGAACGGTGGCAGAGCGGACGAATGCACCCGCCTTGAAAGCGGACGAGTCGACAGGCTCCGGGGGTTCGAATCCCCCCCGTTCCGCCAATCAGTAGTGCTGTGACCAGGCGTTGAACCGATGGCAGAGCCATCGGTACAGGCACGATCTGGCACTGTCTCTCGCTCGAAACCGACCCGGAATCTTCTTCGGGTTCCCGGTTGCACCGGACCGTCGAGCGTGCGAACATCTCGCTGGACCCTGCCGAGGTGCCAAGCGATCGGCTCGTGGGAAGCCGATAGTCAATTCCCTTCTCAGATCTGACGGGCGCAGGACGTTCATGTTGGGTTGCAGGAGGAGCGATGACGGTTCGACCAATCCCAGAGACCACAACTACCGCACCCTCGGGTGTCGTCGTGTCGCCTCGCCTCGTTTCCATCGGCGTCGTGATCGCAGGTTCGTTCGGACTCTTGTTGCTCCGGCTCGGCCTCGTCGTCGCACCGCTGCTCGCAGTGTCCACTGTCGTGCTCGCGGCGGCGCTCGTCGATGAACTGAGCGGCCGGATTCCGAACCGACTGGTCATCGCTGCTCTCTGTCTCACAGCGGCAGGCATCCCCATCGTCGATCGCCCTTCGCGTTCTGACCGGATCTGCAATCAGCGGTGCGCCAGTTCTGTTCCTGATCTGGCTGCTCGACCCGGCCTTGATCGGGGGCGGTGATCTGGAAACTGCTCGCGACTGCGGGCGCAGCTCTCGGACTCCACCGACGCCGCGATCAGAGTCGCCTGTGAGAGTAGCTGTTCCGCACAGACGCTGTCCTTCCATGTAGAACGATCATCGAGCGAGAAGGAAGGAACCCGCTGACCGGCGTCTCGAGCTCGTCGACCACGAACTCCATGCGATGGAACGTGCAGCTACGGCCGATCGGCCATGCAGTCACTTCGTGATAGATCCAAAGGGACGAGCCGACTCGATGGTCAGGCCCCCAGGTCCATCAAGGCGAACAGTCGGTGGGGGTCGCCAGAGCCTGCTTCCACGACTTTGGTGGAGGCATCTGCACGTGCGACGAAGGCGACATCGACGATGCGGTCGACTTCGTGGAAGGAGCGGTAGACCGTGGC
Source organism: Ilumatobacter sp. (assembly GCF_039969435.1). Taxonomy (GTDB): domain Bacteria; phylum Actinomycetota; class Acidimicrobiia; order Acidimicrobiales; family Ilumatobacteraceae; genus Ilumatobacter_A. The sequence goes on along the minus strand of NZ_JBDVNU010000017.1, from coordinate 23,520 downwards.
CAGCGACACCACGTTCAGAAAGTTTGGCGCAGATCCCCTGGCGGTGCCGTTCCAACAGGCATGCGATCGATGACGATGACCGATGACGAAGCGACGTTTCGTGAACACGCCGCCGAACTGACCCGTTACGCCGCTGCGATTGCAGGCCCGACCGACGCCGACGATGTCGTCGCCGACGCCTTCGCCGCCGCGTTCGCATCATCGCGGTGGCCCGCCATCGAGGACCGACGCGCTTACCTCTACCAGGCCGTACTCAACCAGGTCCGAGACCGCCACCGCAGCAACAGCCGTCGGCAACGACGAGAAGCTACGACGCACCGGACCGACGACACGTCAGACAGCGGTGTCCGACCCGAGGTGCTCGCCGTCATGAACGCCTTGACCACACGCCAACGCGCCGTGTTGTTCTGTCTCTATTGGCTCGATCTCGACGTTCTCCAGACAGCACACCGGCTCGACCTCTCCACCCGAACCGTCCAACGCGAGTCCCAGACCGCCCGCCGCCACATGAAAGCGCTCCTTCGATGAACGACCTCGACAACCAGATCCGCCGCGCATTCGACGAACTCGTCGACGCCGCTCCCCCACCACCCTCGGCTCCGAGCCCCATCGTGCGTTTCACGTCCGACCGCGAACCACGCAGCACCAGACTCCTCGCCGTCGCAGCGTCGGTCCTGGTCGTCGCCGCACTCGGAATGGTCGCGTACACACAGCGCAACGGCCCCGCCCCGACGATCTCCACCTCCGACCAGCCCTCTTCGTCCGAGATCGCCACGACAGCACCGTCCGCCGCCACGACACCAACGGCGGAGAACTCCGAACCGATCCTCATCCGAGAGGAGACCGGAGGAAGCCCGGACCCGGTCACATCGACCGAGTCGATCGCGTCCGTCGAGCCCGTCGACAGCAACCCCCCGGTCACAGCGCTCGAGCCGAGCCCGAGCGGCGAGTACCAGGTCGTCCCGTCGCCCACTTTCCCCGAAGCGACCGAACCGATTCCGGCGCTGGGCAGAGACTACGACGGCGTCCACTTCGCCTACCTCCACGAAGGTCCGATGCCCGACGGTCCGCTGCAACTCCGATTCGACGTCGTCCAGGCCTACTCAGGTCAAGCCTGCATCGACCGGTTCGGCGACGACTCACCCGATGTCTGCACTCCGTTCGGCACCGACGTCACCGGACGGGTCGATCAACTCGACCTCGCAGTCACCGACATCCCCATTTCGGTTCGCAACGTCGCAAGCGATGCGAACTACCGCATCTCCGGTACGGAGTTGATCGCACTCGTCAACGGATCGACGGCCTCACCGTCCGCGCCCGACGGCTTCATGTTCAGCAGCGGCTACGGCTTCCTTCTGACGTTCGACAACGGCACGCTGACCGGCATCGATCAGCCCGGTGCCCCGCAACCGGGCTGACATCGCCAACCGCTCACCTCACACACAGCCAGGTCGTAGCAGCGTCGGGATCACCCGGCTCCTCACCGGTCGGATCGTTCACGTCTTTCGCACGCGTATCTCGCCGGTGTGCCCGTCAGAACTGCCCGGTCGTGCCGATGACCCGAGCCTCACCGGGCCAATGAGAGCGACGTCAAGCGGCCGTAGCGCGCGCGAACGCAATCATGACGCGGAGCGAAGCGATTGCGAGCAAAGGGCCGGCCGGAACCAGCCCGTCGACCAGCGCCAACTCAAGCCGATCGCCTGGACGGTGCCGCTGAGCGGCAACTTGCCCCAGCCGTCGTCGTCGAGCCACGGGTGGAACGGCGTGTACGAAACCGTCGCTGCAACCCTCGGGAGGGTCACGGTGATGGTGCACGTCACGATGCCGGCTCGAAACCTGAGGGGTAACTCGGCGACACTGGACAGCGACGCGGCAGACGCAGTCGGGTCACTGGCCCACAGCCGGTCGACAATTCGAACCATCCGGTCGGACGGGCCCGGCGACGGACGTGTGAGCGGCGATGCGCTACCGATCCTCGTCCGGTGTCCGAGTTCGGTCGGGGTCAGCTGACTCGAGTCGCCGCCAACCATCCAGCACCAAGCGGATCACCAGCGCTGCGCCAACTGCGACGACGAGGATCATGGTGATCGACACATCGAACAGCAACGTTGCGATTCCCGCCACGATGAGCGCTGGAATGGCAACCAGTGTCGTGTGAGTTTCCCATGCGATGCCATCGACGAGCCAACCCCGAGTCGACGGTGTCGCATCGGTCGCCTTCGAGCGAATCTTCTTGCGGCTCGTCATGACGCGTGCTTCCACAACCAGGGTTCGCACCGTGTGGCGGTGCGGGAGGCTTTCCCAGAGGTTCGGCACCGATCGACCGTGATCAGGACACGTCGCGTCGGTAGAGGAGCACCGTCCCGGCCGCCAGTGCCAATGCTGCGTAGCCACCGAACAGGAACGCATTCTGCAACTTGCTCAGTTCGGCGGCGATCATCTCGGGACTGTCGGTTCCTGTTGCGGTGCCGAGCAGACCGTTGGCGGCACTGAACGGCAGGAACCGGTGGACGTCGGCCGGGATGAGGGCTCTGATGGTGATCTCGACGACGAACACCCAGATGAGCAGGATCGAGACCGCCGATGCGCTGTGGCGCAGGATCATCCCGATCCCGAGACCCAGGAGCGGGGCGAGTGCGGCGACGAAGAGCCCCCATAGTGCCTTGGCCGGCATCGTGGAGGTGTCGCCGCTGCCGAGGCCGCCGAGCAGCGTTCCACTCAGGCCGCCGATCATTCCCAGTGCGCCCATCGTCAGGCCGAAGCACGCTGCGATCGAGCCCTTGGCGGCGACGTTCACCCATCTGGCTGGCTGCGCGGTCATGGACGTCGCGATCGTGCCGTGCTGAACTTCGGAAGTGAACATCAAGGCGCCGGCGACGGCCGCCAGCACGATCGTGAGCCACGTCGAGAAGACGAACGTCTCAGCGATGTTGTACGGCTGGTCCGTGTCGGGGTCGATCTCGACGAACACGGCGAGGATCCACGACAGGAGCAAACCGATGACCGGTGTCAGCGCGACGATCCTGACGTTGGACCGGAGCGTCGTGAGCTTGATCCACTCGCTTCGCAGGGCGGTGGGCATCGATGCGACCTCGTCGCGTCGGTCACGTTCGCCGACTGAGTGCTTCGGCAACGGGAGTGAGTCGGGTGGCGCCGACGACATGGTGGGGGGTGTGGTGATGGTCATCGTTCTCTCGAGTGGTTGTTTCGGGTGGGGGTTCACGCGGAGGCGTACTCGGCGGTGGTGCCGGTCATGTCGAGGAGGATCTCTTCGAGCGAGCGTGAGGTCTCGCTGATCTCGATCACGTGGATGCGATGGTCGAACGCGATCTGGGACACCGTGGCGGTCGTGGTACCGCCAATCGAGAGTCGCTGGTCGATCACATCGATCGCCTCGATCTCGAGGTCGCGACGCTCGAGCAGTTCGGCGAGCTCGGCAAACCGGGGTGTGCGGACCATTACCGTTGAGTGGCCCCGGGCGAGTGTGCGGGCGACGGGCTCGGCGGCCAGCAACCGTCCACCGCCGACCACGACGAGGTCGTCGGCGAACATCTCGAGCTCACCGATCAGGTGGCTCGACACGAACACGGTCCCACCGGCCTTCGCGAACGCCGTGAGCGAGTTGCGTAGCCAACGGATCCCATCGGGGTCGAGACCGTTGGACGGCTCGTCGAGCAACAGCACCTCGGGATCGCCGAGCAAGGCCCCGGCGAGCGCCAGACGTTGGCGCATCCCCAAGGAGAAGGTGCCGGCGCGCTGGTCGGCGGCCTTCTCGAGCCCGACCTCGGCGAGTACCTCGTCGACTCGCCGGACGGGGATGGCGCTGAGTGCTGCGGTCGCGCGCAGGTGGTTCCGGGCGGTGCGGCCCGGGTGCATGCACCGAGCGTCGAGCACGGCACCGACGACCCTTGCCGGGCGGAGGAGCCGGGTGTAGTCGACGCCCTGATACCGGACGCCGCCATGGTCGGGTCGGGTGAGCCCGACCATCATGCGCATCGTGGTGGACTTGCCGGCGCCGTTCGGACCGACGAAGCCGGTGACACGGCCCGCTGCGACGTCGAAGGACATGTCGTCCACGGCGACCCGGTCGCCGTAGTGCTTGGTGAGAGACGAGACGGTGATCATGGGGTTCCATGATCACGAGGTGGGATCGTCGACACATCGGCTGATCGGCCCCATCGGAGTTGTCCTTTCGGCCAACCGGTCGAGCGAAGGTGCCGCCGCATCCAGGTGCGGCGAGATGCTGGCTCGTCGGCCCCTGACACCTAGTCGGGCGGGGCTTGCGTCCGTCCGGTTTCGGACGCCCACATCGCGATCTCGACGCGGTTCCGGGCGCCGAGCTTGTTCATGAGACTGGCGAGGTGGGCCTTGACGGTGCTCAGGCTGATGTGGAGTTCGTCGGCGATCTCGGCATTCGTTCGGCCCCGTGCGACTGTTGTCAGTACTTCTTCCTCTCGTGCCGTGAGTGGTTCGATCGGCTGCGGTGGCGCCGTCGTGGTCGGTGTTCGGGAGAAGGTGGCGAGCAGACGGGCGGTGATGCTGGGGGCGATCAGTGCGTCGCCCTCGGCAGCTGCATGAATTGCCTGAACGAGGAGTTCCTTGCCGGCGTCCTTGAGCAGGAAGCCTCTCGCTCCGGCCTTGAGGGCGCCGTGGACGTGTTCGTCGAGGTCGAAGGTGGTGATGATGATGATCGCGAGGGGGTCATCGACGTCGCGACCTGCCAACTGGTTGGTGGCTTCGATTCCGTCCATCACCGGCATCCGGATGTCGAACAGACACACGTCGGGGCGCAGCTTGCGAGCGAGATGGACAGCTTCGCGGCCGTTGTCGGCCTCTGCGATGACTTCGATGTCGGGTCGGCCGTCGAGGATCATCTTGAGCCCGCTGCGGATGATGTCCTGGTCGTCGGCGATGAGCACCCGGATCGTCACGTGGAGACGACCGCTCGAGGAAGTGTTGCTTCGATGGTCCAACCGCGGTTGGGTGACGGTCCGGCCTGGAACGTGCCTCCGAGCAGTGAGGCTCGTTCCGCCATCCCGATGAGTCCGTAGCCCGAACTGCTCCGCATGCTCGGGTCGCCGTCATCGGACACGGTCAGGTGCACGTCACCGGCGCGTCCGACGACGCGAACCGCCACGGAGGTCGCGTGGCGGGCGTGGCGGCGGGCGTTCGTGACCCCTTCTTGGACCATGCGGAACAGGCCCGCTTCGAGTGTTTGGCTCAGGTTGCCCAGATCGCCAGACAACTCGACATCGACGCGAGGCCCGGGCCCGGTGCTCTGACCGAAGCGAACGATGTCGTCGAGACCGGGTTGAGGAACGAGTTCGGGTCGCTCACCGTCGCGGAGGACGCCCACCATCTTTCGCATTTCGGCCAGCGTCTGTGACGCCGCTTCCTCGATCACTGCCAAGGCCCGCGCCGCAGCCTGTGGATCGCTCGAGAGCACTTCCTGAGCACCCTGAGCCTGCACCGCGATCGCCGACACGTGGTGGGCGACGGTGTCGTGCAGTTCCCGAGCGATGCGATTGCGCTCCGACATCTTCACCTCACGGATCCCAGCCGCGCGCCTGTCGCGCATCGAGCGGACCGCGAAGCCGGTCAGCACGATCAGGATGAACACCACCGGCAAACCGATTGCGCCGTCTTGTTGACGGAGATCCCCCGTGCTGCCCACCACCCCCGTCCCCACGCTGGCAACGCTCAGGCCGATGATCGCGTCGCGTCCCGAGGCCCAACGCACCAACGAGTACACGCTGAGCGTGATCACGCCGAAGTTGACGAACGTGCTCGTCACGCCCGCTGCCAGCATCGCGCCGTACAGGACGGTGTACGCGCCGAACACGATCACGGCGGTGCGCAGCGGATCAGTTCGCCGCCACAGCAATGCGACCGAGATCGGCACGACGACCGCAATCGTTGCCGCACGCCACGCGACCTCCGAGGAAAGCAGTCCTTCGGCAAGGCCGACAGCCATCAGACCCGGAACGACAACCGTGTCCCAGCGAGATGCGCCCGGCGGGTCAGGCGCAGCCGGCTCGGCCCACACGTCGCGCACGATGTTCGCTACCACGACTCCAGAGTAGAGAGTTCCGATGACGAGCGGATCGGCCAAAAGTGCAGGGTCCGCTCTGGCCGATCGGCCAGGAGGGGCAATGACCCGAGGCCTGACACCGCCGCAGCCTGTCGGCACGATTCAGATGACTGAGCTCGCCGCCTCCCGGGCCGCTCACGACAAGATCGACGCCCCATCGACGGGACGCGACCGCCGACCGGCCCGGCTGACGTCGATCGGGAGGGACTCTCAGCCGATCATGGTGTCGTCGGCGTCATCGGGACTCACCGGACCGGGTACTCGCGCACTGCTGGGCGCAGGGTTCGAACGGATCACCACCAACAGGCGCTCCTGGCCGTCCGGCCAGGAGCCTTCTGACCAATCGGCTGATGTGCACTGCCGGGCCTCCCGGGATCATGGCACGCAACGGGGCACACGGCTCCGAACGGACCTTCAGGAGACCGAACCATGTACGAACACCCGAAATCGACGAGATCGGCAAGATCATTGCGGCAGAACGCGACACGCTGGGCTCCGCTGATCGCAGGTGCCGCCATCGTCTCGATCTCGATCGCAGCTGCCGCCGATGCGTCATCGGGTACGAGGTCGACCGCCAGTGCGACGCAGAGCTCCGACATCGCCCGCACCAGCGACGTTGCCGCGATCGATGACACCGACTGCATGTACAGCGTCACCGTCGCCGGCGGGAACGCTTCACGTGAACTCAGTGCGGCGATGTCGACCGAGGCCACCGAATCGATCGTCCACGATGGCGTCGAACTCTCCATCGTCGATGAGCAGGACCGGGTGTCCGTCGGAGCATTGTGGAGCGCAGCAACGTACATCGTCGTCGAGGTCGACCAGACCCGCCGCTCCGATGTCATCGACGCCGTGACCGTCGCCATCGACGACCCGAACGTGTCATTCGACGACGATGCTGATTTCACGGCCGAGTTCCAAGGTGTCGAATGCGACCTCGGGGTCGCGCTCGGGGAAGGCATCGACCCGGACGACGTGTTCCACGGCGAGGCAAGCTTCGACCTCACGACCGATGACGGTCACTGCGAGCTCAGCGCAGAGTTCACCGAGGAAGGATTCGACTGGAAGGACATTCACCTCGGCGATATCGACCTCGGCGTGGACGAAGTCGACGGCACCTTCACGATCAGCCTCGACACGAACGGCGGCGTGTTCGACCTCGGCTGCTCCGACGACTAGGGGACTGCTGAACGGCCGGTGACTGTGCTTCGGCACGGAACTCGACGACACGAATCACGCGTCGCACGTCTCGTCTGCAGCAGCCCTGATCGACGGGTTCGTGTCACCGACCGACTCCACCTCTGGCATCTCCACTCCATTCCAACACGATCGCCCAGAAGGGACACCCATGAATCACCACCGCGACCGATTCGTCGCAGCCGTCTACGGCCTCGCAGCCCTCGCGCTTCTGACCGGGTGCGGATCGGACGAACTCTCCGCCACATCAGCCACCACCTCAGCAACGGCGGAGCCCTCGACGCCTTCGCTCACCTACGCAACACAGGGCACGCATGCGGTCGGCTATCAGGTCCTCACCACCACCGGCGCCCAGGAGCAACCCCTCACGCTGCGCACGTGGTACCCGGCACTTCGTCCCGACGACGATCAGCCTGCGACGATCACGTACACGGCGCCCGACAAGTTCGGCGAAGAGATCACGCCCGGCGAGGAGATCACCAGCGTCGGCTGCGCGATCGCCGACGCTCAACCGGAACAGACCGATGAGCCGTACCCGCTCGTCGTCTTCTCCCACGGCGACGCGCTCAGCCCGATCGTCCACAGCACGCTGGTCGAGCACTACGCGTCGAACGGCTACGTCGTGCTCGCTCCCGAACACAACGAGACCCTCGACGGGTCGCTCGACGGATTCTGTGAGGAACTGATCGACAGGCCTGTCGACATCGGTCGAACCATCGACGAGGCGGAACGACTCACCGAGCCCGGAGCACCGTTGGCCGGATTGATCGACATCGACAACGTCGCCGTCGTCGGCCACTCCTACGGCGGGTGCACCGCACTCGCGGCCGGGGGTGCACGGTTCGACTTCGCCGCCTTCACGGTCTGCTGCGCGGCACTGGCAACAGATGATCCCCTCAACTTCTTCTGCGCTCCCGTTCCCAACGAGGCGGACATGGCCATGCGAGCCGGACTCGACGAGGTCCCCCCGGTCTGTGGCCGTCGCTCGAAGACCCGCGAATCACGGCCGTGATCTCGATGGCCGGCGACTCATACCTCTTCGACCAACGCGGCCTCGCCGAGCTCGAGGTTCCCGTCATGGCCATGGGCGGAACCGTCGACGAAGCACTCCCTACTCGTGGGGTGCGAAACCCACCTACGACTACGCAACAGGCGACAACAAGACGCTCATCACCTTTCCCGGCGCCGGCCACTTTCTCTTCGTCGACCCGTGCGAGAACCTGCCCTGGGTCCGGAACTCGGTCTACGGCGACGCGATGTGCACCGATGCCATCTGGGACGAACGACCTCTCGACATCGTCGCGCACTACACCACCGCGTTCCATCGCGACACGCCCGACGCCGACTCCGAAGCTCGGGCCGCACTCGCCGGCCGGCAGCCCCGCCTCGACAACGTCGAGTACGTCACGACCAATCAGCCCTGACCGGCGACGGGCTACGACAGTAGGAGCTACTTCATGAAACCACGACGCGTCATCGCACTTGTCCTGGCGTCGATCATCGCGGTGGTTGGATCGGGGCTGCTCGCTGCGGGGGCCAGCGTCGGCTGGGCGTACGGCACCCAGCGCGACGATGCCGGATTCTTCACGACATCCAACGAGCGGTTCGAGACGGACAGCTACGCGCTGACCTCGGACCAGATCGACCTCGGTCAGCCAGGTCGCGATGACTGGTGGGCCGACCGCCACCTCGCGACGGTTCGGATCACCGTCGACGACGCCGCCACTCGCCCCGTGTTCGTTGGCATCGGACCCGCATCCGATGTGGAGGCCTTCCTCGCCGGCATCCCCCACGACGACATCACCGAGGTCGGCTTTGATCCGTTCTCGGTCGACTACCGCCGGGAGAACGGCGGTGGGACCTCCACGCCGGCACCTCCAACCGACCAGACATTCTGGGTTGCCCAGGCGACGGGCGAGCCCGGCCACAGCCTCACCTGGGACCTCGAGCCCGGCAGATGGGCAATCGTGGTGATGAACCCAGATGCGACGCCCGGTGTCGTCGCCGACATCGAACTCGGCTGGCAGGTCGGCTACCTCGTTCCGATCGCGATCGGTCTGGTGATCGGCGGCATCGTGCTGCTCGCGATGGCAGCGGCGATGATCATCGTCGGCGTCGGGCGCGCCAAGGTGGCCTCCGACACCGAACCGGCTGTCCCGCTGCCCATCGGAACGGCTCAGCCTGTTGCTCGACACACATCGTTGGTCGCGTCCCCGCTACGCATTGAGGGCCGACTCGACCCTGACCTGAGCCGCTGGAAATGGCTGGTGAAGTGGTTCCTGGCCATCCCCCACTTCGTGGTACTCGTGTTCCTCTGGGCCGCCTTCGTGGCGCTCACCTTGGTTGCATTCTTCGCCATCCTGTTCACGGGTCGATATCCGCGCTCGATCTTCGAGTTCAATGTCGGTGTCTTGCGATGGAGTTGGCGGGTGGCGTACTACGCGACCAACGTTCTCGGGACCGATCGGTATCCGCCCTTCACCCTGAAGGACGTGGAGTACCCGGCAACGCTCGATGTCGCCTACCCGGAGCGCCTGTCACGGCCTCTCGTGTTGGTCAAGTCATGGCTTCTCGCGATTCCGCACCTCCTCATCGTGTGGGCAGCGACGACCAGTTGGGGCGACGACGAAGCGCCATTCGTGTTCAGCGGGGGCTTGCTCGGTCTGACGGTCACGATCGCCGCGTTCATCCTCCTCTTCACGGGACGCTCTCCGATCGGGCTGTACGACCTGATCATGGGGGCAATGCGCTGGTCGTACCGCGTCGTCATCTATGTGGCGCTGATGACGGACGACTACCCGCCGTTCCGACTCGACCAGGGCGGCTCGGAACCGCCCGTCGACGGGCGTCCCAGTCCGTTGCCCATTGCTGACCTCGAACTCGCGGATGGTGTGTCATGACCGTGGCGGAGGTTCTCATCGTGCTGTGTGCTGCTGTTGCAGGCACCTCGGGGTGCCTCAGCGCTGCCGTTCGCCGTCGCGTCTGCGCGTTCGCGATTGGAAGTGCGGTCGTGATCGGAGTCCTTGTCGCGGTGATCGATCGCCTCCGGTTCCCTCTCGCCCTCCTCGCCGTCGGCTTGCTCGTCGCCGCATTGGCGGCCTTCAGGCTCCATCACCGGGTGCGGCGCGCGCTCGCCGTATCCGGCTCGGTCGTCTTGACGGCTCTCGCTGCTCTGGGTTTGTGGGCGCTGCCACGCGTCACCTTTCCGCAGACGACGGGTCCAGCCCAAGTCGGCACGACCCGGTTCGAGTGGACCGACGAGAGCAGAGGCGAGCCTGCGACATCGAACCCGAACGATCACCGCACGGTCGTCGTGCAGGCGTGGTACCCGGCCCGCCCGCGCCCAGACGACCGTCGTGCGCTGTACCTCGGCCGGACATCTGAAGAAGCCGCCACGACAGCGGCTGGCATCGCAGCAACCTACGGTGTGCCCGCTCTGCTGCTCCACGAAGCCGCTGTCGCTCGCACCCGCGCCTACCTCGACGCCGCACCCGAGCGGAATGAGCAGCGGTGGCCCATCGTCCTGTTCTCACCGGGCCTCGCTGGTTCGCGCGCCCAGAACACAGCTTGGGCGCAGGAACTGGCCAGCCACGGCTACTTCGTCGTCGCAGTCGACCACCCGTACGACTCGCCTGCGGTGGTCCTCGACGACGGAAGCGTCATCGCCACGACCGTACGCAGCACCGGCAACCGCACGACCGACAATCAGGTCACCGATCAGCTGACAGACGTGCGAGCCGCAGATCTGAGCTATGTGCTCGACCAGATCGACGCACTGCAGGGCGGTGCGCTTCGATCATCCTTCACCGGTCTGCTCGACACTCGATCAATCGCTGCCGTCGGACACTCGGTCGGCGGTGCGGCCGCAATTCAAGTCGCACAGCAGGACCCACGCGTCGATGCCATCATCAATCTCGACGGACTCCCTCGCAACGTCGTGCCCCAACGCTTCCCGCAGCCGATACTGGCCGTCGTCGCAGGCCGCGGGACTGGCAACGAACGAAGCGACGCCACGTATCGTCGAACGCTCAACGACGTGCTCCGCAACAGCGACGGCGGCGGCTTCTGCCTCACCGTCGACGGGGCCTCTCACCTGTCATTCACCGATGCACCGATGATCCTGCCACCACTCCCTTCTCTGATCGGCTCGGGCGGAAGACGCCACGCGCACGACATCACATCGCGTGCAACGCTGCTTTTCCTCGATGCGACACTACGAGGAAACAGCGACGACATCACCGGACCGCTGAGTGATCTCGGCGACCTCGACGTCGTCTGCGAAATCTGACCAGACCCGCCGATCGAGGCCCGCGAAGACATCGCTGCGTAGAAGGCGTCGGATGGGGCTCTCCATTGAATCGCCGGGTGTTCGCCGTCCGCTTTCATGCGCCGTCCAGTGACGCCGGACGGCCCGGCCTCCCGTGCAAGGCGCCACGAGACGCTGCAAGCTGGGTCGCGCTTGCAGAGATTCAGCAGCTCGCCGACGACACCGGCATGGACCTGTGGGCAGCCACTCCACAGTGAGTCGGCTCACCGCGGTCCTCGACGCGAACCTCCTTTACGGCATCACACCTACCGACCTTCCCGTCACTCTTGCGGTTCGAGACGTCCACGAGCTCGGTCGGCGGGGGATGTGGCGTCCGCGAAGATGCACTACTTCTTTCGGTCGCATTGCTGTGCGCTCCTGCGTCGGCGGCGATGGTCGACTCGTTGGGAACCGGCGGGCTGGTGGTGGTGTCGGATGGGTATCAGACTGTGAGAACTGGTGCGTCCTGTCGAACTTGCTGAGTATGAGGACCCTGTTCTGTTGTCGCGCCCGCGGTCGGGTGACGTGGCGGCGTTCGGTGAGTCGGTGCGAAGGAATCAGGTCAACTCCATTCCAACGATCGAGGGCTCGATACGCAGATCAGACTGTTGTCCGATCAGCCAATCACCACCAGTCGACGCCGTCTGGCCGACCACTCAGGCGTCAGCCGGATGCGGCACTGTTGAGCTGCGTACGATCATTTGAGGCGCGATGCGCTCGACCCGGCCGGCCATATTGGGTTCAGTCAACCGATCGCGGAGCAGTTGGACCGCTCGCTCCGCAAGCTCCTCGACGGGCTGGCGGACGGCAGTCAGGCGCGGGTGGAACAGGTCGGCCCATTCGAAGTCGTCGAACGACACCAGGCTGATGTCGTCCGGGATCTTCTTGCCGAGCGATACCAGTTGACGTACGACCTCGATCGTGATCAGGTTGTTTCCACCGATGATCGCTGTCGGTGGGTCGGCCGACGCCAACAGTCGCTCGACCGCGTGGGTGTCGAGTTCGTCATCTTCGACACCGTTTTCCACCGTGCCCTGCGATGCTCTGCCGGCTACTGACAGACCCGTTTCGAATCCGGCGACGCGTTCTTCGGTCGTGTAGAGCCCGCGCTTGCCGGCGATGAGACCGATGCGTTGGTGGCCGAGTGCGACCAGGTGCTCCACCACTGCCGACATCGCTTCGGTGTTCTCCACCCCGATTGCGTCGAACCGATCGTCGGGCGCCCAGGGAGGCACCCGGTCGATGAGGACCATCGGGATCGAGCGCCTGGCGATTGCGTCGATGGTGCGTTCCGGTTCGGCTGACGGTGCCAGCAGGATTGCGTCAGGGCGCCGGGCCAACAATTCACTGGTGACCTTCAACTCGCGCTGTGGATCGTCGTGGGTGTCGACGAGGATCAAGCTCATCCCGTCGTCGGTGACCTGACGTTCGATCAGGTGTACGAAGGTCCCGAAGTACGGGTTCGACATCGCGGAGATGCTCAACCCGATTGTGCCGGTCTTACCCGTGCGCAGAGAGCGGGCAATGCTGTCGTTGACGTAGCCGGTGTCCTCGATTGCGCGCTGTACTGCCTCCAATGCCTGGGGGCTGACATGGCGGGACCCGTTGATGACATGGGAAACGGTGGTTTGGGAGACGCCTGCGCGCTTGGCCACGTCGTGCATTGTCACCATCTCGCCGTTGTCTCCTACCGATGTTCCGTCGCAGTGCCGATGTCGTTCCGCTTGGTTGTCTCGATCATCCCTGTCGTTCGTCGCTCGGGGACGTTGGTCTCGCTGTAGTCAGTGTGCCATCTCCGTGCTCGATGATGACGAGATCCGCGCGGCTGCGTGTGGCGGCGACGAGATCGGCGTTCGATTGATCACTGCCCCGTACGAAGTGTTCCGACTCTTCGACCGTCTTCCCGAACTCGACGTGGCGGGCGATCAGCCGATCGACTCGGTTCGAGTCATCGTTCAGTTCGAGGTACCAGGTCTCGTCGAGGATCTCTGAGAGGTCTGACCATGGCGGAGCGGTGTGGAGAAGGTAGTTGCCTTCTACCAAGACAATGGGCACCTCCTTGCGCACTGCGATCGACCCGGCGATGGGGTCGTCGATTCCTCGGTCGAACCGTGGGGCGTAGACCACCGGCTCGAATTGATCGCGTAGACGACGCAGTAGAGCGACGAATCCGTCGGCGTCGAAGGTGTCGGGTGCGCCGCGACGCCTGTCGCGCGGCGTGCCTGCGATCACCGACGACGCCAGGTGGAATCCATCCATCGGCACCACCACGAGCTTCGAACCGAGTTGGTCGACGAGACGCGCACTGACGGTTGACTTGCCGACACCCGGCGCCCCGGTCAGGCCGATCAGATGGCGTTCATGTGGTTCGAGCCGGGTGAGTCGGTGGATCAGTGCGCTGATGTCGGGGGGTGGTGTCATGTGGGTCGAAGCCTGACGGGTCGACGGCGCAGTTGCGCCGTCGACCCTCTCGTGGGCTGCAGGATCGTCTCGATCAGAAGGCGAATTCGTCGACGTTCTCGGGAGTAACGATTTGAGCCGGGCCGAGGATGACCTCGCCGTCGTCACCCACCTCGAATTCGCCGAGTTCGCCGCCGTCGAACATGGTGCCGGCGCTGCCGTCGACGCCGCATTGTGAGACCGCCTTGGCTGCGTACATCGTCAGGTAGCCCAGGTCGGTGACGTTCCACCAGATGTCCTGCACGTCGCCGGTCTTGATGAAGTCCGAGATGAGTGAGGCTGGAGCGAGTCCGGTGAGCTTGACGTCACCGAGGTCTCCGGAGTCGGACAGGGCGGTCGCCGCTGCCGGCAGGCTGATCCCGGCCGGGATGATGATGCCCCCGAGGTCGGGATATTGGGTGACCAGTTCGACAGCGCGGGTGGCGCTCAGGTCAGCCTTCTCTTCGCCGTAGACGACGTCGACCAACTCCAGGCCTGGGAACTCGTCGGCCGCGAGACGTTCCTCCATGTTGGCGATCCAGGCATTCTGATTCACTGCGGTCTGCGTCGACGAGAGGATCGCGAACTGTCCTTCACCGTCGAGGAGTTCGTTCATGCTGTCGAGCATTTTCGTCCCGAGCTCAGACGCCTCGGCCTGGTTGATGAAAAGGGTCCGGGAGTCGGTGGCGACATCGGAGTCGAAGGCGATGACGTCGATTCCACGTTCACGAGCCTCGGCGAGTTCTGCCCTGGCGCTGTCGAGGTCGCTCCCCGCGATTGCGATCACGTCGACTTCGGAGCTGATCAACTGTTGGACGAACGGAATCTGCGCGGCGCCGGTCGCCTCGCTCGGCGAGGTGTAGATGATCTCGTCGCCCTGGCCGAGTTCGTCCGCCGCCTTCTGCATCCCGTCACGCACGGTCGTCATGTACGGGTCGTCACCGAGTTTCGGGATGATCCCGACCGTGATCGGGCCGGACTCGCATTCCCCGCTGGCCTCCGTGTCTCCTGCTTCCTCGGTGACTCCTGCGTCGTCGGCCGGCTCCTGGGTGGTTTCGACGTCGTCGGCGGGAGCGTCGGATGATTCGGTGGCGGTGTCGGCGTCGCTGCCGCACGCTGCGACCGCAAGTGCGAGCGTGGCGAGGACGGCGACTCCGCTGAGCCGGCGCCGGTGTGGTTTCGTGGGATTCATGAGGTGCTCCTCTGGTTATGGGTTGGTGTGGCGGTGGACGCGACATCAGGTCCGATGTCATGCGGTCTGGTGTTGTCGAACGAACGCTCGGCGACGGTTCGTTTGGTGGCGCGAGCGGCGCCGACTTTCGCGGCGACGTTGACGAGCAACAGCGACACGATCAAGACCACGCCGACGACGGCGGCCTGGCCGAAGGCGGCGACGTTTCGGAGTTGCAGGATGCTGCGCAGCACGATCACGACCACGAGTGCCCAGGCGACCCCTGTCAGGCGACCACGACCCCCGAGGAAGCTGATGCCACCGAGGAAACAGACGGTGACGACGTCGAGCTCGAAGCCGAACAGTCCGTCGGGTGATGCTGACGACGTGATGCCGGTCTGGATGATTCCTGCGATCGCGGCGGCGAGGCCGGATGCGACGAACAGCCGGAACAGAACAGATTCGGTGCGCACGCCTGAGTAGCGGGCTGTGTCGGGGTTGCCACCGATCGCATACACCCGCCGCCCGAAGACCGTGCGGTGCAGGATCATCCCGGCGATCGGGAGCAGGAGTAGGAACGGGACGATCGCGTACGGGATGAACGTGCCGGGCACCGACCCGTTGACGAAGTCGGTCAGTGGCTCGGGCATCCCGCTGACGGGGCTGCCACCGACGAGGACGTAGCACAGTCCACGAAACATCGCGAGCGTGCCGAGGGTGACGATGAGCGACGGCAACTTGAGCTTGGTGACGAGGACGCCGTTGAGTGAGCCGCACGCCGCTCCCGTCAGGAGGGCGACGACGATGGCGAGGGGGAACGGTGCTCCGGCCTCGACGCTCATCCCGAACGAGATGCCCGACAGGCCACCGATGCTCGCCACCGAGATGTCGATCTCGCGAGCGATGATGAGCATTGCGAGTGGCAGCACCATCAGCGCCTTGGCCGCCATTCGGGTGAGCGACGATTCCAGGTTGAACGAGTTGGTGAAGTTGTCGGTGGTGAAGACGGCGACGATGATGACGAGGATCGCGAACGCTCCGAGTAGCCAGTCCCACGAGGTGGCTCGCTCGACGAAACCGATTCGGGGGACCTCCCGGGCGGGGGTCTCCGCATCGGCGGGCAGGGTGGCTGTTGGCGGGGTGACGGTCGGGGTGTCGGAGCTCATCGCGCGACCGCCTTTCTCGTGTCGCTGAACCACTTGATGATCCCGTCGACGGAGACGGCGACGATGATCGCCGCACCGTAGATCGCGAGGAGATATTGGTCGTCGACTCCGGCGATGGTGAGGGACTTGCGGATGGCGAGCAGGCCGAGCGTGCCGACGGCGACACCGACCACGGTGCCGGCACCACCACGCAGCGCAACGCCGCCGACGACGACACCCGAGATGACAGTGAGCTCGAGCCCGTAGGCGACCTGACCGTCGACGTACGGGTAGAACGATGCCCACATCGCTCCGACAAGGCCAGCGAGCACACCGCAGGCGGTGAAGGAGCCGAGCACTCGACGCTTCACCCGAATTCCTACGAGTGCAGCGCCCTCCGGATTCGATCCGACGCAGTAGGTCTCACGTCCGCGTCGCAATCGGCGCATGGCGAAGCCGACACCGACGAACACGACGAGGCCGATGATGGCGATGATCGGAATGCCGAAGGGTTCGTGGCGGGTCCAGTCGAGCCATCCACCCGATTCGACGTCTCCCGGAGTCACACGGTCCCCACTCGACCACTCCGAGAGGATCCCTCGATAGACGGCGAGCGTGCCGAGTGTGACCACGATCGATGGAACCTCGCCGTATGCAACGAGCAAGCCGTTGACGAGGCCGGCCGCCAGCCCGATCGCCAGTGCGACACCGATGCCGAGAAAGATCGAAGAATTCGGTGAGCTCCGCATGGTCGCCGCAGCGCCGTACGCGGCGAGCGCGAGCGTTGACGCGACCGACAGGTCGATGTTGCGGGTGATGATCACCATCATTTCCCCGATGCCGACGATGCCGATCAGCGAGGCGTAGATGAACAAGTCACGTACGTTGGCGCCGGTATAGAAGTTCGTGTTGTACAGCGTGAGCGGAACGACGATCACCGCCAGGGCGGCGGCAAGGCCGAACTCGCGCTGCTTGACGAATCGACGAACCAGCGATGTCGCAGTTGACGTCGCTTCAGCGCTCGACGACGATGCCGTGTCGGGTGTGTCGATGACCGGGTCGGTAGTTGACGATGAACGATCGGCGACGCCGGTGAGGTCGTCGAGTTGGTCGTCCGGCGCGGAGCCGGTGGCGGCAAGCCCGATGTTGATCGGCGTGATGTCGTCACCTTCCAACTCGGCGGTCACGTCGCCGTGCTTGAGCACAAGCACCCGGTCGGAGTTGGCGATCAATTCGGGCATGTCCGACGAGATCACGATGATCGCGATTCCGGTCGACGCCAGTTCGTCGATGATCTTGTGCACCTCGGCCTTCGCCTGGATGTCGATGCCCTGGGTCGGCTCGTCGAGGATCAGCAGCTTCGGATTCGAAGCGAGCCACTTGGCCAGCACCACCTTTTGCTGGTTGCCTCCCGACAACGCACTGATTGGCTGCAGGAAGCTGTGGAAGCGGAGCTTCATCCGGTCGAGCGAGTCCCCGACCAGGTCGAGTTCCTCCGAGCGGCGCACCAGACCCTGCCGGGTCGTGTGGTCGATCATCGGCAGCGAGGCGTTGTCGAGAATCGGGAACTCGTTGATGATGCTCTGGCCGCGCCGGTCCTCCGACACGTAGGCGATTCCCCGGTGGATTGCGTCGGCGGGCGAGGTGATCTGGACGTGGTCGCCGAACAGCCGGATGGTCCCGGCATCGGGCTGCTGGATTCCGAAGATGGTCCGAGCGATCTCAGTGCGACCGGCGCCGACGAGCCCACCGAGACCGAGCACCTCGCCGGCTCGAACTTCGAAGGAGACGTCGCGGAATTCGCCGTCGACAGACAGCGAATCGACCGACAGCACCACGTCGCCTGGGGCGTACGCGGCACGCTTGGCGTCAAGATCGACGTGGCGCCCGACCATGTGTTGAACAACCTCGTTCCGGGTGGTCTCAGCAGTGCGGAGCTCGGTGACGAACGTGCCGTCGCGCAGGATCGTGACGCGGTCTGAGATGGCGAACACCTCCTCCAGGCGGTGGCCGACGAACATGATTGCCACGCCCTTGTCTCGCAGTTGCGAGACCACGCGGAAGAGCTGTTCCACCTCACCGGAGGTCAGCGCTGCCGTGGGTTCGTCGAGCACGAGTACCTTTGCGTCGGCGGCAAAGGCCTTGGCGATCTCGACGAGTTGCTGCTCCGATGTGCGCAACTGACGGGCTGGCGTTGACGGGTCGTAGCGGACGCCGAGCATCGTCAGGAGTTCTTGTGAGCGGACGCGCATCGCCTGATGATCGACGAGGCCGAAGCGATCGGTGAGTGGGTGGCCAGCGAACACGTTCTCGGCGAGACTGAGATCACCGAACAGGCTCGGGTGCTGATGCACGATGGCGATGCCGTGTGCCTGCGCATCGAGCGGCGAGTGGAAGGAGACGTCGTCGCCGTCCAGGGTGACGCTGCCCACGTCGGGCGGATACACGCCAGCGAGCATTTTCACACACGTGCTCTTGCCGGCCCCGTTCTCACCGACGAGCGCAACAACTTCGCCCGGGTACAAGTCGAATGTCGTCTCGGACACAGCGACCGTCGGCCCGAAGATCTTCCAGACGTCGCGCACCCCGGCGACGGGTCGCGTCGAACGGTTCGTCTTCCGGCTCGAATCGATGACCGAAGTCGATGATTTCCCCATCGCACATTCCCCTTAGCTTCCCCATCGCCGCTCCAGCACCTCCCAATTTCAGGGGCCGAGCTGGGCAACAGATGTGAAGATAACAGAAAGCATACGGTTGCGCAAACGTATGCTTCGGCGTCGTATCCGCCAGCCAGGGCCAAGTTTGTGTGGGATGGCCCCGCGATTGATCGCCCTGCGCGTCGAGCGATCAGTGACGAAGCGTGCGTGAGAGCTACTTCGGCAGCGTCTCGACGAGTCGACCTGCCTCGTCAGAGCTCAGTCGCCCGACGGCGTCCAACCGGCAACCCGCACGCAGCTCCCGCGCATTCCCGAGCGCCCGGCCGAGCACCGACGTGCCGTACTGATCGGCATACCGCCGTGCGGAGAGACGTGAACATGCGTGGGTTCGGTCAATCAGGCTGTGACCAGCAGAGTCAGCGAATGCCGGACCTGACCTCGTGTCGCGGCACGGCGTAGGCGGCCTTGGGCTCTCGGTGACAATCGTCGACGAATCACGTTGTTGCGAGTGCGGCAGCGAGATCGTCGACGAAGTCTGCGGCGTTGGTCCTGTCGAAGGTCGCCATCGACTGAAACCTGAACATCAGCGGAATGAAGGCGTTGATCGAGCCGCAGTGAATCGCCACACGCGAGAGTGTGATCGCATCGGCATCGACCGCCGGGCTGACCCCGCTGCAACTCGAGAGGTCGCGGGTGAAGAAGTTGATCTCGACGGTTCCGACGTCGGGCTGGTCACCGGTGCAGTCGTTGTTGTCACGAGAATCGTTGGCCAAAGCCATCCGGAGCGTGTCGCCCGGATTCACGGGTGGATCTCGCGACAGCAACTCGAGGACCCGGTACACAACGTCGACGGTGTCGACACCGAGTTCATCGGGAGCAACGTCAGGCATCGCGTCCACTTCTTGCATCGATGTGAGCATCACTCCATCGCTCGCTGACACGACCTGCATGATCGCCACCTCTTGGTCCGGTCGGGCGTCGGAGACGATCTCATCAACTGTCGTGTACATCGGACCGTCAGCCAACGACCCTCCGCCTTGGCATCGTCGCGGTGACTCGAGCATGTCGAAGTCGGGGCGCCCCTTCTCAGACGTTCCCCAGCACCCACCGGTTCTGCGATCTCACACACTTCTCGCCGCGCCCGCCGACGACCACGACCGAGCGGGTACCCGCTCGCCGAGCTGCCGATCGCGAGCAGTGGTGCGTTGAGATCGGAGCGCGATATCGAGCGGGTCGCGTGTCGGTGGATGCGATCGGAAATGGCCGAGCGCAGGCCACTACTGGCGGGCTGACGCTGTGTTCGTCGTCGGAACCCGGCATTGCGCCGTCTCTTGAACGTCTCACGTCTGAGCCAGTTGCGGATTGAAGCGAGTCTGATTCAAGCCGAGCTCTTCGTGTCCGATGAACAGACATGCGAGCAGAAGAGATCGAGAGCGTCGACGAACGACGCTTCGTCGAGATCGACTCTGCGTTGAAGCGTTTGAACATGACGATTGCCGTCGTAGTGGCCGGAGCTGCCGTGCTGTTCTTCGGTCGTTTCGGTGCGGAGTTCCTTGCCTTCGCGTCCCTTCCACTGCTGTGGTGGATCGGGCGGCGCTTCCTCCGCCTGCAACGCTTGATCGGACTTCGCAGGTGGAACGCCGCACTGATCAGCATCATCACCGCGTCGGTCGTGGGTGGCGCCGCGACGTCGGGCGGGCTCGGCAGTCCCGTCGTCTACTTCGCCGGTCTCATTGGGCTGTTCGCGCAAGCCACGTTTCCGAATGTCCTGTTCTCGAAAGTCGGTGGCCTCGTTGCGTTCTTGATGATCGCCGTTGTCGACCTCGCCCGCGGCGAGGCGATCGAACCGTTCGGTTTCACGGCTGCGGCCGTGATTGCCGGATACCTGCCGCTGATCGTTCGACAACTGGTCCAGGTCGAGCAGATCCAACGTCGCAGCGCCGTCCTCGACGTTCTCACGGGTTGCCTCAACCGGCGTTCGTTCGAAGATCACGCTGCTGAGCTCGATGCGCAGGCCCGCCTGACCGGTGCAGCGGTGGCGATCATCAGCTTCGACATCGATCACTTCAAAGCGGTGAACGACCAATGGGGCCACGCTGCGGGCGACCACGTGCTGGAGAACGTCGCGTACGTTGCTCGTAAACAACTTCGACGGTTTGAGCTGATGTTCCGAGTCGGCGGCGAGGAGTTCGTCGTGGTGCTGCCCGACACGGAGCCCGTCGATGCACTGACGATCGCGGAGAAGCTTCGGAGCAGCATCGAAACGACCTTGGCCGATGGAATCAGCGTCACCGCTTCTTTCGGTGTTGCCGTCGGATCAGATGGGATCGATGAGGTGCTCGCCCGGGCCGACGCATCGCTCTACAGCGCCAAGAAGTCAGGTCGGAACCGTGTGATCGGACCGGATGCGAAGGAGCTGAGCGAAAGCATCGAGACCCTAGATCCGCCGCAGGGGCGACGAATTCGTGACATTTGGCCCGGTGACACGATCCACACCTGACCTTCGACGACGTTGACGTGGATGACGCCGGATCAGGGCGCATATCGACATCGACCGACCCTGATCGGACCCATCCTGGATCCGGCAGTGAGAATCGCATCCATGAGGTCGTCGGGTCGTCGCACAATCTCGAGCACTTGGCCGAGCTCCGAGGTGCCGATCCTGAGGGGTCATGGCCAATCCCTGACGGTGTTGTTGTGCGTGGGTGCCTGACAATCTTCGACGGCCCAATTCATGCCCAGCAGTTGCTCGATCTTGGCGTGCCAGTCTCGGTCGGCTGCGGCGTGAACGGCTTGCCACCCGATGGGTGCGTTCCTTGCCGGTGCGTCGGCGTCACCGGGGCGGCAGGGCGCGGTCTACGGCGTGCTGTTCGAGGTCGGCAGGGATGGTCACTCGCTTCGAGAGTGGAGTTCGGGCTCGTCCGTCGTTCCCGATCGGGATTCGGCCGGTCAGCGACGCTGGCCCGGCAAGGAGCGCCCGCACGACTTGTCCGACGATCTCTGTCGGATCGCGTTCGATGACTCCACGGCGAAGCATCGCCAGGTGACTGCTGATGTGAATGATCGCGTCAGGTTGAGCGAGAACGTGTGCCCGCTCCAGATGGTGCCATCCGTCCGCTGTCTGGTCTCGAGCGAACGCTCGACGAGCACGATCTCGTTCGTTCCGGTAAGCGGCGCGCTGATCGGCCCCGTCGGTGTTCATGAGCAGCATTCGTCGGCGGACTCTGTCAGCAACGCTGTGGGCGGGGCGCAGCAAACATCGCCTCCCAACGCGTTGCGCCCTTCGCGCACTGCGAGTCCAGCGATGACGAGCCCGGCCAGAGGATCGGCCCAACTCCACCCCAGCCTCGAGTTGATCACCAGGCCGACGAGAAGGACGGCGGACAGGTAGCTGCACAACAGGAGTTGTTTGGAGTCGGCGACCACGCTGGTTGACCCCAGTTCCTCACCGGTGCGGCGCTCCAGAATCGAGGCGATCGGCATGATGATGAGGCTGAGCGCAGCAAGGCCGATCCCGAGCGAGCTGTGCGCTGCCTCGCGACCTCCCGCCAAGGACAGCACAGCATCGATGCTGACGTAGGCGGCGAGCGCGAAGAACGAGAACGCCACGATGCGCAGGGCGCGGTCTTCGCGATCAGCCGGTGTGTGGTGGGCGTACTGCCACGTGATCGCGAGGGCCGATGTCACCTCAACGATGGAGTCGAGGCCGAAACCCATGAGCGCAGTCGACGACGCAAGCGCGCCGGCAGTGATCGCGGTCGCCGCTTCCAGAGCGTTGTAGACGATCACGGCGCCGACGAGCCAGCGAACCCGGCGCTGCAGGGTCACCGTTCGGTCGACGGTGTCGACGGCGGCGAGGTCAGTGCTCACAGTCGGTCTCCACGACGACTTCGAGCAGGTTGCGGATCGCATGAGCGAGATTCGAGTCGGCGATGTCGTAACGGATCTGGCGTCCCTCGGCGGTTGCGCTCACGAGCCCGCACCCCCGCAGGCACGCGAGATGGTTGCTCATGTTGGATCGGGTCAAGCCGAGCGTTGCGGCCAACTCACCCGGGTAGCCCGGCCCGTCGAGAAGGGCAACGAGGATGTTGCAGCGGCCAGGGTCAGCGAGCGCTCGCCCAATCCGATGCAGCGCTTCATGGCGATCCGTAAGCGTCAGCACAGCCTGAACTATACAGCGACGCCTGAATGCCGCTTCGCCCGTGGAAGCAATCCATGCCGTCTTGCTGACCGCCTGCCCTTCACCGAACCCTCTCCGTGGTGACACGGAAACGTCACCGCATCGAGTTCATATCGAGCGCCTGCCCGAGCGCCGAGGTGCCGTTCACGAGCGTCTGTGTGGACGCTATATCTAGAGCATTCCGAGCGGATTGGGGGCTGCTGCACGGTTCGGTGACATCTGATCTGGCTTGCCCTCGGGGTGGGCCTGGAAGGATGTTGCTGTGCCGAAGCCATACCCGAAGGAGTTCCGCGACGATGTCGTGAGAGTCGCCCAGAACCGCGAGGAGGGGGTG
>NZ_JBDVNU010000016.1:0-33469 GCF_039969435.1 Ilumatobacter sp. | reverse complement strand
GATGGTGGTCGCGGGGGCGATGGTGGTCGCGGGAGACGTGCCGGGCTTGCACGCAACCGTCGGATTCATGCCGTAGGGCACGAGGAGTTTGATCTTTCTGCCGTCGTGCGCCCGGTACCTGAACAGGCAGCTGTCGGCGGGCGTGCAGTCCTTCAGATCCACGTTGTGTGGCGTCACCACCGAGTACTTCCTGGAACCCCGTACGTTGTACTCGTCCCAGCAACCAGTGTCCGCGCTCGCTCCCTGAGTCGCAGTCGCACCGATCCCCCCGAGGGTCGCAATACTGGCGGCCACGATTGCAGTTGCGATCATCTGGTTCATGAGAGCGTCCCCTGTGCCGAGCGGTTTCGAGTCCGCTTCGATTGGTGGATCGGTCCTTCGGCCCCGCCGCACGCGACTTGAACAACTTGATGCACTGTTGAGGGCGACCGGCCGCAGACCGCAACGGCGCCGCGGTCAGTGGTCGAACGCCGCTCATCGTCAACGGGAGAGTGTCCCTGCCCTGACGTCAAGGAAGTCTTTCTCGTGTCGTCATTTGCTGACTTTCCGTCGGGATCGGGTCGGGTCGCTTCTGGAGTGTGACCGTGCTGCGGTTGTGCAACTGAGACGATTGGTGTCGCGAAGGGGACCATCCAACAAGGTCAGGGGGTTCGGTGACAACAGATCTCGAAGAGACTCGCCTCGAGGAGAGGCACGGAGGACTTCTCATTGACTGGGCATTCTTCGGATCACGTCCGGGCCGGCGCCGCTCGTCGGTGTCCGCCCGGAGCCCCAAACCGGGCGACCAAGGGATAGACGCCCGTGGTCCTACTGTGTGACGACGACGTTGTCCCAGTGCCAGGTGAACGTGATGTCCGACGGTTGGTCCTTCGTGGGTGTGTAGTTGTGGTCCTCGAAGATCACGCGGGCATCGGTCGGGAAGAATCCTGGGACCTCCCGGACGTACTCGGATGCGCCCTGGTCGATACGCACTTCGACGAGTCCGTTGCCGAGGTCGGTGATGCAGTGCTGGCGGCGAACGGCGACCGATGCCAGTCCTTCGGCATCGGCGTGCGCGTAGTACGGGTCGTTGTCGGCGAGCCCGCCGCTCTGCCAGATTGACAGTCCGTCGTACGGACCTGCAAGCTTGATGCCGAAGGTTTCCGGTGCATGAAGCGAGCCGGTGTCGTCGACTCCGATCGTGCCTGGTCCGGTGTGGGCGAGATGCAATTCACCGTCGATGGTTGCGATGGCGTCAGCCGGAGTGATGACGACCTCGGTCCACTGGCGGCCGCCCATGTCGGTGACGTTCTGGTCCCAGCAGACTTGCGACACGCGCTCGAAGACCTGCTTCGGAGAGAATGCAATCGTCGAGTAGCCGTCGACGTCACCCATCGACGTCATGAGATGTTCCCTGCAGTGGTACACACTGTCCGCCCTGTCGGACGCGGACAGTGTGCGCTTCTCGGTGGGGGGACCGCATGAGAGCCCGTGATCCCCGGGCCAGGTCTCGGTTCCGAGCTTCTGATTCCTCGATGCCGGGTAGTCGACATCCGGATCGTGATCGGACCGGTGGTGCACCTCGAAGTCGAATGCGTCAAGCGATGAAGGATCGTCGAAGGTTCCGCTGAATCCATTCGAGTCAGGTGCTGGCTGGTCGTCCGGCACTGCGGCCGGGGTCGTTTCGGCGGCCGCGATCTCCGATGTCGTAGGGAGCGTGTCGGACGGCTGGGTCGATTCAGAAGCGGGAACGAGCGCCCCAACGAACTCGCCGGACGCGTCGTTGTCTTCAGCGGTGCTGATGGCCAACCCGGCTGTGACGCCGGTGGCGAACAGCAGTACCGCTCCGCCTGCGATCAAAATCCGTGTTCGGTGTGTGCCCTGCACGTGGCCTCCCATGTCGTCTCGCCACGGCGAAGCGTATCCGAGTCCATCATCCTGGTGTCGTCAGTATCCTCGTGTGCGCCCGGTCCGCGGGCGCAGCGCGTCGCCGGTTCAGCCGAGGGGCCACTGCTACATTTGGATCGATGGCAGTGCGAGTAGGTTTCGTTCACCTCGCAAGCAACTCATCGGTCGAGTATCCGCTGCATCAGCGACTCGCCGAGTATGCCGATCCCGAGAAGATCGACGCATGGTTCCTGTGGCAGTCGGCGGCAAGCGGTCCGGAGGCGTTCGTCGAAGGGAGCCGATCGAGCGCCGATGAAGTGGACCGGACCAGGCACACCCTGATCGACATCGGCCGAGACTTCTCGATGCCGCACCGACTCACACGTCTGCGCCGCGCGTTGCTGATGGGACGGCGGCTTCCCGGCGGTGCTGTGCGCATCTGGCGATGGGCGCGCCGAGTTCGCCCCGACGTGCTGTACACGTCGCAGCAGACGATCGACCTCATCGTCGCCCGCGTGCTGAGTTCCTTGATCCGCAGACCGCACATCATCCATCTGAGCTATCCCATCGGGCCGTGGCTCAATCCGGCTGCGTTGCGCATCGCCAAGGCGAGCAAACGTTCGATCGCGGTCTCGGAGTTCGTCCGACTGGGCGCCATCGAGCACGGAGTCGGGGCGGCGTGCATTCACACCGTGCACAACCCTCTCGACCTGGACCGCTTCCGTGAGGCCAGAGACCCGGCGTACGTTCGCGAAGCTTTCGGGTTGGATCCGGATGCGATCGTGATCATCGCTGCCGCCCGCCTCGATCCGAGCAAGGGAGTCGACACACTGCTGCGTGCGTTTGCTCGAATGCAAGCCGACCATCCCGATCTCATCGTCGTCGTCTGTGGGCGTACGAACATGCGTGCTGATTACCCATCGGAACTCCGTCGCCTCGCCGACGAATCGGGTGCGAGTGACCGAGTCGTCTTCGCTGGCTTCCGCGACGACCTTCCGAAGCTGTTCGCCGGAAGCGACATCTTCTGCCTGCCCACCGTGAACGAGGCGTTCGGATTCGTTTTCATCGAAGCGATGTCGTCGGGGCTGCCCGTGGTCGGCTGCCGCTCCGGCGGCGTCCCGGAGATCGTGCGCGAGGCGAAGGACGGTTTCCTCGTTCCGGTCGAAGATCCGGAAGCATTGGCCGAGGCGCTCGAGTCGCTGGTGTCCGACCGTTTGCTGCGGGAGAAGATGGGAGCGGCGGCGACGGAGTCGGCACGTGCCCGTTTCGATCCTTCGGATCTCAGCGCTCGATGGCAGGGCGTCGTGGAATTGCTGGCTGAACCAGACTGAAACACCTGACGACCGATCCACCGAATTCGTGTCGCCTCATCGTCTGACGTACACGATGTTCTCACCGCGCAGCAGTATGTCGAAGTCCCGTTGGCCGAATGCCTCCTGGAAAGCCGCTGATGAGCGAGATCCGGGCAACATCCAATCGTGCGGCTCGATCATGACCACGAACACGTCGTCGAGCCATTCGAGGTGTTCCGAGAACAGGTCGTTCTCGAATCCTTCGATGTCGACCTTCACGATGAACAGGTCCGAATTTGGGCAGCCGGTGACGATGTCGTCGATCGTCACGATCGGCGTCGTACCCGTGTCGGATCGAGTGGTCCTGAAGCCCCACTCGTGGCCATGATCGGCGATGTCGACCGACCCCGACCGCGAGCCGATCGCCGCCTCGATCACCGCCACTCGGGAGCGCTCGGTGTTGTCCCGCAATACGCGAACGTTCGACGACTCCGGTTCCACGGCGACGATGTGCGCTGCCGGGTACGTGGATCTGAACCACAGTGCCGAGGCGCCGTTGTTCGCACCCCAAATCGATGATGAGGGGCGTCCGACCGTCCTCGACGATCTCGTCATAGCGGTCCATCACCGAGCGGCCCTGCGGGTACTCACCAAGACCGAATTGGAACTGCCTGAACACCTGACGGAACACATCGACGTCGCTGCTTCCAGCACGAAGATCGATCGTTCCAACGCCTCGCAGTGTGGCCGGCACTCCGAGCACAAGAAGGTGACGCTTGAGAAATCCAGGCCCCATGTACTTCGCGTCCTTCAGGTTCTCCATGAACCGACGGCGAAGCATCGAGTGATGCCAGTCGCCCCGATCCGGTCGCTGAAGCCGGTGATCGCTCGAAGGTCGGCGCGGCGTCACGCCGGTTGCTCGGGATCGATGAACTTGATGGTCGCCGGGTCGAAAGGTGATCTCAGACCCGCAGTGAACCCCTTCATCAGTTCCACCGGGCGGCGGAATCCGTTCGGTCGACGGCCCGACAGCACCTGTCGGGCCGGTTCTGCGATCCCGAACCTCCACAACCACGAGAACAGGAACATCAGTGCTCCCGGTTGTCGAGTCCGGACGTGCTTCGAGATCCCCCCGCCGACGCCGAAGAAGTCGCGGACGACAAGAGCGCGGAGTTCGGTGGAATTCCGGAAGCCGTCGTGGAGAACGACCGGTGCAGGGTCGTGGCGGACCTTCCACCCCGCGATCAGGGCCCGCCAGGACAGGTCGTTGTCCTCGGTCGATCCGAAGCGTGCGCCCGCACCCAACTCGTTGTCGAATCCACCGAGTCCCTCGATCGCCTCTCGTCGAACGGCCATACCCGCGCCCAAGCAGAGTCCGGAGCGAGCACGACTCCACGCTTGGCGAGCGGTGGTCAGTGTATGCGCCTCCTCGAACCGGATGTGCGGGGTGTAGCCGGGCTCACTGACCGGGACCGGCTCGACGTTGCAGAACACGACGGCGACCCGGTCGTCGGTGTTGATCGACTCGAGCATCAAGTCGAGCCAGTCGTTCGACAGGATGCAATCGTCGTCGGTCACGGCGATGATCGGCGCGGTCGTCATCGAGACCGCGAGATTGCGAGCTCGACTGAGGCCTCGCTGGTCGGATCGCACGTAGGTGAACCGGTCGTCGGTGAGGAACGGTGCGACCGCTTGCTCCGTCTCGTCGTTCGTGCTCTGGTCGACGATGACTGCTTCGAAATCGGTGAAATCGCTGGCCCGCAGCGACTCGAGCAGTGGCGTGATCCTGTGACCCCGGTCGCGGGTCGCGATCGCGACTGCACACCCGGGCACCGGCTGTGAGCCGGTCATCGAGGCGTCGATTTTGCGATCATGTCGAACCCGGTTCCCGAACGTGCCGGGTTCTCCTCGGTCTGGGGTTTGCCGATGGTCCAACCCACAGCGAGACTGTATCTCACGACCAGCGGGGGTGACCGCGAAACGACTGCTGATCACTCCGGGTCGTGTGGAGGTCCAGGCATCGAGTGTCGGGTCACTGACTAGCATGAAGCACTGCATGTCCGACGAAGTGCCCGCCCGACGCCTCGCTGCGTTGTCTCGCAGAGAAGCCGGTTCGCTCATCGACCTCCTGGTCGGCTCGGTCCGGGCGTACGGACTCGATGACCGCCGGGATGACCTGAGCCGACTGATCGCCCGTGCTCCCGTGGAACTTCTCCCCGAGGCCGCCGCTCTGCACCGAGTGTCCGGTGTCGTGCTCGAGTCGCTGCACGGCGTCCCGGGTGTTCCGGAGTCGACGCTCGAGTCGCTGGCGGGACGCCGTCGACTGGCCAGGGTGAATCACCTTAGGGCATCACAAGCGTTGCACGCGGTCGCCCGCGACTTCCGCACCGCCGATGTCTCCTGGGTCGTCATGAAGGGACCGGTGCTAGCGAGTTCGCTGTACTCGGATTCGGGCGACCGCGAGTACGGCGATCTGGACCTGCTGATCCGGCCGACGAATCTCCCGTGCGTGGTGGCCCTGCTCGAACAGTCCGGCTACGAGCACGACCTCAAGAACTGGCCCTTGGCTGAACGCTTCATGGCATCGGAGTTCAACATGTGCCGGGGCCCGATCGACATCGACGTCCACTGGCACTTCGTGTACTCGGCTCCGGATCGCCGCCGGTTCGATCTCGATCCTGTCGAGATGATCGATCGATCGGAAGAGCACGACGTTGCCGGGTTCAGCGTGCCGACGTTCGATTCGGTGGACATGCTGCTCCACCTCGCCTTTCACGCCTCCCGGTCAGGTGCTCATCGCCTCGTGTGGCTCAAGGACATCGAACGCTGCCTGGCCATCGAGACACCGGACCTCACCGAGTTGGTTCGCCGAGCGCGACGGTACGGGTGTGGCCCATCGGTCGCCGTGGCGCTCGATCGTGCGCGGCTGGTGGGGGCGAAGGTGCCGGAGAAGGTCCTCGCGGCCCTCGCAGACCGATCCCTGCTCGCCGCCGAGCGTCGGGTCAGGGCGATCTCGTCACCGCACCGTCTCCACGAGCACGACACACTCGCACGTCTCCTTGCACGCTCGGTACACGGCACGGCGCGCGCCACGGTGCAGGCGGCTGTGCCCCGCATGTGGAGTGCCGTGAGGCGGCGAGTGATCCAACCGCCCGTTCACGAGACGAGCGACGCGGACGAGCGCGATCACTTCCTCGGACTGGTCGCAGCGTCATGAGAGTTCGTGTCCCTCGTCGGCGAGGCGACGGCGAGGTACGTGTCGTGCGGTGTTGGGGGGGCGACGCACGCTGGGCGAAGCTCATCGAGGCTCACGAGCCACGCACCACACGTGTTGCGAGTGCGTTTGCTCGAAGCCGCTGGGAGGGGTGGCATCGCTCGTACGTCGTGCTCGATCGCGACGGCACGCTCCTCGGCGCAGTCGACTTCGAACGGCTCGCCTTCGACCGGTTCGAGGCATCCGCCTTCGTCTCGGACCCGAAGTCGGCTCGCGCGATCGCTGGATTGGTCAATCGACATGCTCCGTCAGGCGTCGCGGGCTCGGGCGACGACGTCACTCCGCTGGTCGCCGGTCTGGTGCGGGCTCGCGCGATCTACGAGCTTCCCGTTCTTCGCGCGGAAGCTCCGATCGGAGATGTCCTGGGCGTGGTGGAGAGTCGGACGCGGATGGCGACGCTGCTGGACCTCGATGAACTGGTGGAGCACTACAGGAACTACGACCTCAACTCGGTGAAGACGATCTGGCAGCTACGACAACTGATTCGCCATCGACTCACCCACCAATCGATTGCGATCTGTCGAGATGATGAAGGCGTGCTCGTGGGTGCGTGCATGATGAGTGCCTTGACACGGCGATACGGCTACATCGATGCGCTGAGCGTGCTGCCCGAAGCGCGCTCCGGTGGCGTCGGTACTGCGCTGCTCGCCCGATTCGCGGCGTACTTCGATGCGCTGGGCGTCGGCGGTTTCGGCGCCATCGCACCGAGCAACCCGATGCGTCTCGAAAGGGACGGTGGCATCGACCGTCTCCAGAGCGATGCGTACCGGGTGGCACTGCGTCGACGACACCGGTTCAGGGGGCACGGGCGTCTCCGCAAACTGGTCGAGCGGATCGGGCCGATCGAGTCGCGACCCGTCACCACTTTTCGGGCGGTCGACATCACCGAACTCTGAGGTCGGCTCCCATCTGTGTTGACGAGCGGGAAGTCGGCCACGACGCGAAAGAGTCCCGAGGCGACGCCTCGGGACTCTCTCGAACTCGTCGAAAACCTCTCAGCTACCGCCGAGCTCGGGGAGCTTGTCCTCGAGCGAACCGTCGATCGCTTCTCGTTGCTCGATTGCCGGTGCTTCGTACGTCATTACTACTCCTGTCGATGCGCTGCCCGCCGAGTGCTGTGCAGCCAGGAGCGAGGGTACCTCTTCCTCCGCTGCTTGTCCACAGCTGCGGCCGGTCTGCCTCGAGGTGTCGCTCGTGACCGACTGCGTGCGGAGTTCACCGGCGCCGAGTGCGACGCCAGCGTCGGAGACGACGTCGAACGGAGTCGACGTCGAGGCGTACTCGTCCGATGACGTCACGAGCCACGAACGCCGCAGTGCTGACACCCTCGATTCTGTCGACTCGCCCGATGATCGACTCGGTGCTCACGGGCCGATCGTCGTGAGCGTTTCCGTCGCCTCGAAGCCAAGCCCGACCGGCAGACACTCCGCGCAACCGATGGACGGTGAGTGTCCCGCTCGTCGCGATGAATGCGTAGACGCGTCCACGCCGCATTCGGCGGTGCTGGACGATGCGGACTCGTGTGCCGGTCTGGATCGACTTCCCCATCGAGATCCCGTAAGCCACGATCCACAGGGGAGCATGTGAGACGCGCTGTTTGAGCACTGCGATCTTGGCGTCGGCGGACACACTCGTCGCAAGCTCGGCGTCATGCGTCTCGTCGAGGCGAGCGGCATGCGTGACAGGCTTGCCGGGCATCGACCAGTAGGTTAGCGAGACATGTGTCGCCGGTTCTTGCTCGCTGACGTCATCGTCGAGGTGGCGCAGGTCGAGGGCGATGTCGCCCGGGCTGTCGAGTCGATGTTCGGAGCGTGCCCGAGTGCAACGGGGTCGCCCACGATCAACATCGAGTTCTCGTCCAGGCCCCTGTCGGTTCCCGATCGGCTGGCGGACGTTTCGATCAACGATGTCGAGCGATGGCACACTGCTGATGGCGTAGTGACGCGCCACGCAAGCGGTGCAAGCGGGCAGCGTCGAGGTTCTGGCGTCGTCGTCTGGACGCCCACCGGACTCGGAGACACCGATCGGGCCGTCCGTCTCGCTCTCCAGTATCCGCTGGTCGACGCGTTGAGTTTGCAAGGCCGCTATCCGCTTCACGCAGCGGTGCTCGCGGCAGATGGCCACGCCCTCCTCGCTGCAGGACCGACCGGCGCCGGGAAGTCCACGTTCGCGGCGGCTGCATTGCGATCGGGTTGGCTCGCCTTCGGTGACGACCTGGCATTCCTCGGCCACGGCGCAGATGGTGAGATTCGTGTCTGGGCGCTTCCGAAGGCCCTCAACATTCCGACGGATGCGATGGAGCACATCCCGTCGGACGGCCAACGGATCGACGACGACGCTCGTAACCGATGGAGGCTTCCCGCTGCAGGCCGACTGACACCTGGGAGCGCAGTGCTCGCTGGCATCGTGATCGTCGACCACTCCGGCGGCGCGGCGGCGTGGATGCGGCTTGGCGACTCTCCGACACTGTTGAAACGATTCGCACTCTCGCTCGGCATCGGGCGTCTGAGCGGAGATCTCCGTGAGATCTTTCGTCTCTCTGGAGCGATGGCCCGGATGCCTGTGTACGAGTACCTTCACGACCGCGACCCGACGCAGCGTGCAGCAGCCGTCGATGAGTTCCTCGCAACGATCGGGCCGAGCCTCACCGGGTCCGGGCGACCACTGAGCGACCTCGCCGAGCCAGGCATTCAGTAGTTCGCGAGCGTCCCGGCCGTGCGCGCGGCGCGAAGTGCACGGTTGAACAGCAGCAGAGACGCCGGCAGCAGCACGACGTCGAACGCCATGAGCATCAAGATGTCGGGGATGACATCGGTCGGCGCCGCGTCGGTGAGCAGTGCCGTTCTCAAGCCGTTGATCCCGTAGAAGGCCGGGAATGCGTGCGCGAGCCACACGAACGGGGCGGGCATCGTCGAAACGGGGAAGAGCGCACCGCTCACGATCGACGTGAAGAGCGCCAAGGGTCCTGCCAACGGGTCGCCACGCTTCAGGAGCAGGACGAAGCTCGCCCCGGCAATCCCGAACGCGCAGAACGAGAGCAGCGTCAGAACGAGTACGACGAGCGCCATCAGCAACCCGCCGATCGACAGGCCGTTGCCCATGACGCCGATGCCGATGCCGACGTACATCACGACGTTGATTGCCGTCAGGATCATCGGGAATGCGAAGGAACCTGCGAGCCACACCCAGATCGGAGTGGGTGTCGAGAGCAACACCTCCATGGTGCCGAGCGATTGCTCCCGAAGAATGTTGGCGTTGAAGGTGGAGATGCCGAGCTGCGAGATGGAGACGACCGCGAGACCGACGACGGCGAAGTCGAAATAGTCTCCACCGAACGCCTGGAGTTCGGGTGCGTCGGTCACGAGTTGGCTCACGTGGTACAAGATCGCCATCGTGATCGCGACCTGGAAGATCCTCACCGGATATCGCAATCGGTACGACCGCTCGATCTGCCAGTCACGGCGAGTGATCGCCGCGAGCCGCGTGAGTTGATGAGTGGTGTTCATCAACTCTGCTCCTCGGCTGGTGCCGGGTCGACAACCAGCATCGCCCGCAGAGCAGCGGAAAAGCCTCCGTTGCAGCGGAGTTCCTCGACCGTGCCATCGAAACGAATGCCGCCGTCGACCAGAGCGACGACGTCGTCGCAGACGTTCTCGACCTCGTCGAGTCGGTGACTCGACAAGAGGACCGCGACGCCGGCTTCGGCTGTCTGACGAAGCAGATCGGCCATGTCGTCGGCGGCGATCGGGTCCAGTGCCCGCGTCGGCTCGTCGAGAAGGAGAAGCGGCGGTCGGCCGATCATCGCGCGTCCGAGCGACAGCCGAGCGCGCATCCCCGACGAGTAACCGAACACCAACTTGTCACGATGGGCGAGGCCGAGCCGTTCGAGCAGTTCGTCGGATCGGCCAACCGCATCGGATCGGGACAGTCCCTGCATGACGCCGAAGAACTCGAGATTCTGGCGACCGGTGAGCCGCCAGTAGAGGGACCGATCGTCAGCGAGAACCAACCCGATGTTGCGTCGTACGTCGACTGCTGCTGTCGTCGACTCGTAGCCGTTGACCTCGACGGAGCCGGTCGACGGATCGAGCAGTGTCGAGATGATTCGCATCAGCGTGGTCTTGCCAGCTCCGTTCGGACCGACCAAGCCAACGATGCGCCCGGCGTCGACCGAGAAGCCGACGGAGCGCAATGCGACGACGTCGTCCTCGGACGCTGCTCTCGCGAATGCCTTCTGAATCCCACGCTGGCGCGGAAAAATCTTGCTGACCGAATCAACCTGGAGCATTGCGCTCGAGGAGACCGGCGTCGATCATCTCGTCGAGGAACGCCTGGACATCGGTGTCGATGGTTTCGCGCGGAACGTCCGGGTGAGCGACCGACAGGGCATCGCCGAGGTCCTCGAAACGACGTGGCTCCACCAACTGCTCCCAGACGCTCGTTCCCACGGGATTCAGCGTGATCATCTCGTGCCCAGCGGTGTCCATCAATACTGCGCGTCCGGCGGACACCTCGTACACCACGTTCTTGCATCTCGTGAAGAAGGATCCGACCATCTGTCCAAGGGTAGCGCCATGCTTGCCGTGGTTTTCGGTCGCTTCGCTATGCTCCGGACGTGACGCAGACGAGCGCAAGGCTGCTGGGGGCTGCGTCGCTTTCGTCCGCTGCTTCGGCCGTTCCGGCCCGCCCGATCTCGATCACCTTCGTGATGGAGCAGCATCTCGGGCACCTCACGTTTGCGGACAATCTGCGTGGATCGTTGTGCGACGAGCCGCACGTTCACACCGATTGGGTGCCGATCAGTTACGCGGCGACGTCGAAATGGTGGGAGCGAATTCCGTCAGAGGCAATTCGATCCGCGTTGCGCGGCCGCAACGAGGTCGTCCGGGGCCTGCGTCAACATGGAGACGCGACTGCGTACGTGTTCAACTCGCAGGTGCCCGCCGTGCTCGGCGGGCGCGCCAGCCGACGACGCCCCTTCGTCGTGTGCATGGACGACACACCGGTCCTGAAGGACTCGATGGCCGACGACTACGGCCACCACCCGGACGGCCGGGTGCTGGGCGCTGTGAAGCACCGCTGGAATCGTCGTCTGCTGCACGCCGCAGCCGGGATCGCCCCCTGGAGCAATTGGGTGCGGACGTCGTTGATCGAGGACTACGGGATCAGCCCACAGAAAATCCTGGTGATTCCTCCCGGCGTCGACGTCGCATCGTGGAAGACCTCGACGCCGTCGACGGAGCG
Organism: Ilumatobacter sp.; assembly: GCF_039969435.1. Classification (GTDB taxonomy): domain Bacteria; phylum Actinomycetota; class Acidimicrobiia; order Acidimicrobiales; family Ilumatobacteraceae; genus Ilumatobacter_A. The sequence continues at coordinate 21,793 of NZ_JBDVNU010000016.1, read as the reverse complement.
CGTGTTGCGCATCCTGTTCGTGGGCGGCGACTTCGAACGCAAGGGCGGACCGCTGTTGCTGGAGGCCGTTCGATCGCTCGATCCAGGGACGGTCCAACTGGACATCGTGACCCGCTCGGACGTTGCAGCCGAGCCGGGAGTCGACGTGCATCGCGGCCTGTCGCACGGCGACGACAAGCTGCGAGACCTCTTCGTGCGCAGCGACGTGTTCGTGCTCGTGAGTTCCTCGGAGATGTTCGGGATCGCCGCCGTGGAAGCAGCCGCTGCGGGACTGCCGTGCATCGTGACGAGAGTGGGTGGCCTCGCGGATCTCGTCGTCGAAGGCGAAACCGGCTACGCCATCGACGTGGGCGATGCCGCTGGCCTCACCGATCGGCTTCGGCGGCTTCGAGACGATCCGGACCTGCGCCTGCGGATGGGCGCCGCAGCCCGCGCTCGGGCGGAAAGTGATTTCGACGCCACCACGAACGCTCGGCGACTCGTGAACTTCGTCCGTCGAGTGAGCGATCCCGCAGCCGCAGAGCGGGGGAGTGGCGCCGCATGAGTCTGTCACTCGGTCCGCGTGAAGCGTTGGCAACCTTGCGAGTCCTGTCGCGTGGGGACCTGGCCCGATACAGCACCACGAGGACATCGGAGACGACCAAGTTCGAGCGGGAGCTCAGCGTTGTCTTCGATTCGCCTTACGCACTCGGGGTCAACAGCGGTACGAGCGCACTGATCTGTGCGCTCGTGGCGGCTGGGGTCGGTCCGGGCGACGAGGTGCTCGTCCCTGCGTACACGTGGGTGTCCTCTGCGGCGGCTCCGCTCGCGGTCGGGGCGATTCCGGTACTGGTCGAGATCGACGAGAGTCTCACGATCGATCCGATCGATGCCGAGCGGAAGGTCACCGATCGCACGAAGGCGATCATCCCGGTCCACATGTTGAACCTGGTGTGCGACATGGCGGCGATCACAGCCCTTGCGAAACGCCATGATCTGGTCGTCGTCGAAGACGCCTGCCAGGCCATCGGGGTGCGCTATCGCGGGCGACCCACGGGGACGATCGGCGATGCCGGCGTGTACAGCTTCAATCAACAGAAGAACATCAAGTGCGGCGAAGGTGGAGCGATGGTCACTTCGTCCGCCGTTCTTCATCAGCGCGCAGGGATGTACCACGACGTGGGCAGCTATGAACGGGTCGGTCACGAAGCCGCCGAGGGGACACTGTTTCCGGGCATCAACGCTCGGATGCCGGAATTGTCGGCGGCGATTCTTCGACCGCAATTGAGACGGCTCGACCGTCAGATCGCGCTGCGTCAACGCCGTCGCCGCATGGTGCTCGACCACGTGGCCGACATCCCCGGCTTGTCCGTGACCGTGTCGCATCACCATGCTCCCGATGAAGCGGTCGGAATCGGATTGCGGTTCGATGATCCCGACGAGGCAGCCAGGTTCGGGGCGACACGAGGAGCCCGGCGGCTGAGCGACACGGGTCGCCACGTGTACACGAACTGGAAATCCGTGACCGGTATGCATTCGCATCACCCCGATCGTGATCCGTACAAGTGGAGCGATGCGGTGTACGACTACTCCGAGTCGGCGTGTCCGCGAACGCTCGAGATCCTCTCACTGTCATGCACGGTGGAAACGGCTCCCGAACTCCCGGGGCCCGTGTTCCGGTCGATTCTCAAGCGGCTCGGCGCGTCGTGACGATCATCCCGCTCACCGACCACGACTGGTTTCTGCGCGCACCGGTCGAAGGTCCCGGTCTGTGTCGTCGGACGGCAGGCTTCAGCGATCTGTGGCTGGCGCAGCTTTTCGCAGTCGTCTGCTGATCTCGTCACCGAGCCGGAGCGACAGAGCGATGATCGTCAGCGTCGGATTGGCATAGCCGACGGTCGGGAAGGTGGAGCTTCCGGCCACGAACAGGTTGCTCCAGTCGTGGACCTGGCAGTCAGCGTCGACCACACCGTGGCGGGGGCTGGCATGCATGCGGGTGCCGCCACTGGGATGGAACGAACCGCCCGGCGTCGTCAGTTCTGGTGGCGTGCTCCATGGCACCGGGTCGTACGTGGCCACGCCGCTGCGCTCAAAGGCATCGACGAAGAGTTGTTGGGTGCGCTGAAGGCCGTCCATCTCGGCGCGACTCCACTTCCAGTCGAGCGAGATCCGGCGTCGACCGAACTCGTCGCAGCGATCGTCGAGGTACAGACGGTTGTCGGGGTCGGGGAACTGCTCGACCTGGTGCTCCACGGCGAACGAACCCCACGGCCCCCTCGACCCGGCGAGGCCGGACCAGCCGGCATCGGTGCGGGGTGGGATCCGGCGCTGAGCGATCGACATCCGGGCGGCGGTGGTGGCGACCCGCGCCAGGCCGGGGAGAACGTCGCGAAGTCCTGCGGTCCTGATCGGCCGCCGGAGCCGAGGGAGGGAACGGACCGCGTCCTTCGCCGCAGAAACCGCCTCGAGTTCGGGTTGTGCCAGCTTCGGAAGAAGTTGTGCGGCGCTGTGGGGCAGTTCGAGTCGCGCCATCGCAGCCGGCGTCGGGGTGAGTCGACCCATCCGCCATGTCGTGGGATCGTCGACGTCGGCGCGGATGTCGAACTCGCCCATCCCGTCGATCAGTGCTGGGTCGTGGGGAGTCAGTCGCCCGCCAACCGTTCGCAAGTGATCCATGTGGTAGCGGCCGACGTTGTCATGTCGGTTGCCGATGCCATCTCCGCCGTTCGCTCCGAGCAGGAGTCGCGGATTCTCGAAGCCACTTGCGGCCAGGACGAACACCGACGCCTGTACCGAGAACCGTGCGGCACGTCGATGATCGACGTCGACGGAAGTGACTCGACCTTCCTCGCCCCGAATCTGGCCGACCGACGCATCGAGCATCACGTCGACATTTCGTGAGTCCCGTACGAGATTCCACATGTCGTCGGTGAAAACCGATGACAACGCGAACCGCTCGAGTCCTGTCGTCAACCCGAATTCATCGAGGTGCAGATCGCGATCGTCACCTCGACGAGATCCCGCCGCGAGATCGTCGATGTCCGAGAGGCCGAGGAGGGAGCGTGCGCGAGGGTAGTAGCGCTGAAGGCCGTCCCAAGAGATCGGCCAACCACTGTGTGGAACCCAGGCTCGGCGCTCCAGGTCGATCGGTGAGAGTCCGACCATGCGCACGCCTCTCCGATGCCACGGAAGGCGGACGATCCACTCGTTCGCAGCACCGCCGAACCTCGGCGGGGGAGTCGGCGGCCGCTCGAAGTCGAGTGTTCCTTCACCGATGTCGCCGTCGTGCATCCCGTCGGGCCGTCCTGGCCGGCCGCCGCGTTCGAGAACCAGTACTCTGATCGAGGTACCGACGAAGCAGGATGCGATGCTCAGTCCGGCCGGACCGGCGCCGACGATGCACACATCGGTCTCGACGACTGAGCCCTCGGGATGGTGGCGAGCATTCTGGAGAATCGCGGTACCTTAGTGCACCGTGATTCGCACAGTTCGAGACCGCGTGTCAGACCGCCGCCCCTGAGAGTCCGATGCAGAATCGTCCCCCACCTCTGGTCAGCGTGATCGTGCCGACCTTCAACCGCGAGGACGGCATTCGTCGCACGCTGGACGGCCTGTCTCGCCAACAGTTGCGCAACGGATCGTTCGAGACGATCGTCGTCTCCGACGGTTCCACGGACGGCACGAACGAGTACCTGACGAGCGAGTCCACGCCGTTGCCGATCGTCGCGATCGTGCAGGAGAACAGCGGGCCGGCGGCGGCTCGGAATCGGGGGATCGAGGCGGCACGAGGTGAGTTGGTCGTCTTCCTCGACGACGACGTGTTGCCGGCCGTCGGGCTGCTCCAGGCGCATGTCGACGCACACGAGCGTGCTGACGGGCGACTCGTGACGATTGGGCCGATGCTGAATCCGACCGATGTCGAACTTGGCCGCCTCGTCGCTTGGGAGCAGCGAATGCTGTACAAGCAGTACGACGCAATGACCTCCGGTGAACTCGAGACCTCGTCGCGCCAGTTCTACACGGGCAACGCGGCGATCGCCCGGCAGCACCTCGTCGAGCTGGGTGGGTTCGACGAATCGCTGCGTCGGGCCGAGGACGTCGAGCTCGCGTATCGACTCGACGATCACGGCCTGAATTTCGAGTTCCTCACCGAGGCGATCAGCTATCACTACGCCTCACGTTCGTATCGCTCGTGGCGTGCCAACGCCTACCTGTACGGCCGCAACGATGTCCTGTTCGGTCGCGATCGCGATCAAGACTGGATGCTGCCGCTGATCGGTCACCAGTTCCGAAGCCGCCACCGTCTCGTTCGAATACTCACCCCGATCATCGTCCCTCGACCGGCTTTGCATCGCCCTTTCGAGAAGCTGGGTCGTGGAGTCTCGTCGTTCGCAGGACGGCTGGGTCTCGAACGGGTCGAGCAGGCGATCCTCAGTGTGGTGTACAACCTCGCATACTACGAAGGCGTGTGCGACGAGGTCGGTGGCGCGGCCGAGCTGGCCGCATTGCTCGACGAGCGGTCAGACTGGGTTACCTAGCGGCACGGAACAACTCACGGGGTGCCTGGTGAGGCGAACGAGCGCTCGATGTGGTCGGACAGTCGGGCCGCCAACGCAACGATCGTGAGGGTCGGATTGAAATGGCCGCTCGTGGGAAACGTCGAACTCCCGGCGACGTACACGTTCTTCGACCCGTGCACGCGGCAGTTGGCATCGACGACACCGTCCTTCGGCGAGGAACTCATGCGAGTGGTGCCGGACGGATGCTTCATGTCCTGATAATGCGGCTGGAACGATGGGCTCCCGAGAATCTCGCTGACGCCTTGCCGGATGCCGACGCTCGCCAACCGGTCGAAGAAGATCTCGTGCAACCGTCGATGGGAACGCAGTGTCGATGATCCGATCCGCCAATCGACCTCCAGTCGGGCCATTCCGAAGCGGTCGAGGTCGCGATGCCGAAGGCTGATGCGGCTCTCCGGATCGGGAGCATGCTCCAGCTGGTCGATGACAACGAAGCTCGTCGGCCGGTTCCGGCTGCGCAAACGATTCCAACGCAGGCGAGCGAGTTGGGGTGAGTTCGCCGCCAACGCTGCGAGCTGTCGCGCAAACACGCGGTGGTCGGTGATGGTCCGGCGTCCCAACTGGGCACGAACAGCGAGGTATGCCTCGAATCCGGAGCTCTCTTCGAGCTCGGACACCAGGTAGCCGTGCAGGCCGTGATTCAGGAGTTCTTCGTCGTGCTGCGTCTTCTGGTCGAAGACGACGCGCAGCTGGGCCGGCCCGTATGGAGTATCGGCCTGTTCGTCGAGCATCTGGAGGACTGCGAGCTGCGAGTCGTCGAGGGGTCGAACGTCGACTCGTGCCAGCCCGGCGCCTCGAACGTGGTCGAGATAGTAGCGCCCGACGTTGTCGTGATGGTTTCCCAGACCATTGGGCTGCGCATCGTTGGACAGCAGCAGGAGCCGAGGGTTCTCCAGTCCACCGGCGGCGACCACGAACGTGCGAGCGCGAACGGAGAATCTCCGCCCGCCCGGTCCGATGATCGATGCGGCCTCCGCTTGGTCGTGAGACACGGACGTCAGCCCGACGCACGTGGCGTCGGTGATCACCTTGACGCTCGCCGCGTCGCTGAGTTGCTGCTTGGCGGCCGGTCCCATTGCCGGTGCCTGCGCCCAGAGGAACACTTCCAGGGCCGACGCCGAGTGCTCGGAACAAAATGCTCGAATCGTCGGGTTCGACGGCCACTCCTCGATCCGCAACTTGTCGGCGTGCGGCACGTCAAGAATCTCGGACGCGACGCCGAACCACGGCTCGAGTTCTTCGATCGAGATGGGCCACCCGCTGTGCGGGACCCACGGGCGATAGTCGAAGTCGATCGCTGTCGGTCGAGTGCACCGGCCGAACCACAGGTTCGTGGATCCGCCGAACCATCGCCCTCTGTCGGGTATCGGATTGTCGAACGGCCGCCCGGTGGGGAAGAACTTGAAGGCGCCGGCTTCCGCTTTCCGATCGTGACGCAATCCCCCGGCTTCGAGCACTGTCACGCGGAGTCCGGATCGGGACAGACGGCGGGCAATCGTGATCCCCGCAGCTCCGCTCCCGATCACACACACATCTGTGTCGAGCTGTGCGCCGTTCTCGACCCCGTCGGCCGCGAGCAACGTCACGATGCGCTCGGTTGCGGCGGTTCTGGACGGAGGAGATCCTTGCTCTGTGCGACGAGATCGGTGTCGATCGGGTCAGTGTTGAATGCTCGCACCGTTGCCTGCAGGGAGTCGCGGGAACTCATTCCGACGAGCGCCACGGAGATCGCTGGATGAGCGCGGACGAACCAGATGGCAGCTTGTGCCGACGAGACCCCAGCGCATGCGGCGAGTCGGCGGAATTCGAGCAGTCGTTCCGAATCCGGTGATCGTTCGGCGAGGTCGGCTGCGGTGAGGTTGTCCGTCAGCAGCCCTTGGCCGAGAACGCCATGGGTGATCACCTCTGCGTCACGTTCGGCGGCCAGTGGGATCTGTTGGTCGTCCGCTGACTGATCGAGAAGGCCGTAGGCGACGTGGGCCACCGTGACGACCGGTGACGCGAGCCACGGTCGCGCATCACTTCCTGGTCGGAGGCACACACCGAAGCGTCTGAACTTTCCGCTGTCGATCGATCGTTGCGCCCATTCGAGGATGTCGTCGATCGCCACGTCGCCCGGCTCGTGCACTTGAAAGCAGTCGATGGTGAGTCCTGCGAGCCGGCGCAGGCTGCCGTCGAGAGCTTGCGACAGGTAGTCGAGAGAGAAGTCCTGTGCCGTGTAGGCGGGGCCTCGTGTCGTCTCCGCGAGCCGTGACATCGCCGACGGCGTGGTGCGCTGGGTCACTGGGCGGAGTACACGCCTCGCGATGCGCTCGTACATCGGTCGCTGCGAGAAGCGGAAGCCGGCCTTGGTGGCGATGGTGACATCATCGGGGCGGGACCGAAATGCCCGGGACAACACCTGCTCGGCGACGCCGTCGCCGTACGCGTCTGCCACGTCGAAGAAGCGCACACCTTCGTCGTGCGCGAGTTGTACGAGGCGAGTCGACGCTGCTCCGCCTGCTCCGGCACGCATGCTTGCAAGGTTTGCGCATCCGAAGCCGAGTTGCATCACCGTCGGCACTATAGACAGCGACTCGGCACCTGCGTTGACCTCGCGGATCTCGTCATCGACGTCGCTTCCCGATGTTCAACATCACATCGACGATGCGCCGAGCGTTCTTCGCAGCGTCGTAGCGTTCGCGGACGAGTTCGCAGGCGGCGGAGCCGAGTCGACGGGCACGTTCGCGGTTCTCGGCGAGATCGACAAGTGCGTCGGCCAATTCCCCGATCGCACCAGGTCGCACCAGGCGTCCGGTTTTCTCGTCGTGGACGATCTCCGAGATGGCTCCGACATCGGTGGCGACGAGTGGGAGCCCGGCTGCACCCGCCTCGGACAACACCATCGGGAGACAGTCGCCGTAGGTCGGCAGACAGAAGATGTCGGCTCGCCGATACTGGTCGATGAGCTCGGGGCTGTTGGGTGTGAGACCGCGATGCACGAACACCCCCGGCTCGGGCGACAGCTCGGCCGTGGTGACGACGTGCAGTTCCAGCTCTGCCGGCGATCCCGACTCCGTCAACCGGCGCCGCACCTCACGAACCGCCTCGACGAGGTCGAATCCGCCCTTCCGTCTCAGATCTGCACCCACGAAGAGCACCCGGACCGGTTCGGAGTCGTCGGTCGTCCCAGTTCTCGGCGGAAACCACCATTTCTGTGGATCGACGCCCGGAGGAATGACCTCCACGTCGGCGGGATCGACGCCGTAGTCCGCCACCAGACCGGCCTTCGTCCACTCGGCCCACGTCACCAGACGATCGGCGCGCTGGTAACAGCGCGTGTTGAGCGCGTGTTTCAGACGTTCGAGACGATCGCTCCCGGATTCGTGCCCGTACACGTCGCCGAGTTCGTCGTACTGCAGTGGAGTCGCATCGAGTGAAACGACACGCGGGATTCCTCGAAAGCGATCCGTGTTCAACACCGCCGGCACTTGGGTGTGCACGAAGAGCGCGTCGAGAGGAGCCTGGCCGTTTTCTCGACGAATGGCTCGACCAGCGCGGAGCGATGCCCGAACGGTCCAGTTCGAATAGCCGGGCATGTGTCGCATCGCTCCTGTCGTTTCGAATGGCACGTGGAGGAAGACCGGGTCGATGCGCCCGTCTCCAGGAAGGAGTCCTTCGAGATTCCTGCAATGCGTGACGTGGCCCAACGTCTGCTCCATGACGAATGCGACGCGAGGCCCATTCGGAGTGGTCTGCGTCATGTCGTCCGTGGTTCGGGCATGAGGGGATCCTACGTTCTGCTGCCCGCGGGAGACGGCTTTCGAGCCCCGTGACGCAGGTGTACGCTGCCCTCGGTGAGCGGAACCACCTCGGGCCTCGCGGCCGCTCGCCTCGTGCGCGGATCGTTGATCTCCGTTGCGGTCGGGATCTCCGCGATCCCGTCGTCATATCTCGTGACGTTGAGCTGCGCTGCATACTGGTCGTCGGCCGGCCGCAGGCGCCCGTCGAGAACGGCGCCCAGTGAGCCATCGACGAAGTTCGTCGTGTTGATCCCTGCGCACGACGAGGCGGTCCTCATTGCCGAGACGGTCGAACGGTTGATGTCGGCGGCGTACCCGGCGGAACTCCTCGAGGTGCACGTGATCGCCGACCACTGCACGGATGAAACCGCTGCGATCGCTCGCCGGGGCGGCGCGATCGTGCACGAACACGACGACCCAGAACCGCGTGGCAAGGGTGCGAGCCTCAGATGGGCGATCGCTGATCTGTTGGATCGGGACGACATTTCGTCCGATGACGTCGTCGTCGTGGTCGACGCTGATAGCGGAGTCGATTCGGGTTTCTTCTCGGCGCTGGATTCAGCTTTCGATGACGACGTGCATGTCGTCCAGGCGTACTACACGGTTCGCTCACCCGGGGCCTCGACGGCGACGTCATTGAGGTATGCCGCGCTCGCGGCGCGTCACTTTCTCCGCCCGCTGGGACGAACTGCCCTCGGATCGTCGTCCGGATTGTTCGGAAACGGTATGGGGTTCCGTGTCGGCACGCTGAGCACGCTGGAGATCAGCGACCACTTGACGGAGGATCTCGAGCTCGGTTGTCAGCTCGCGCTGGGCGGCGTCACGATTGCGTTTGCTCCGGACGCGAGACTCGAAGCCGAGATGCCGGACTCGATCGATGGCTCGACGACGCAACACGAGCGTTGGGAACGTGGACGAATCGAACTGGCTCGAAGATTTGTGCCGCAGTTCCTCCGACCCGCGAGCGGTCGTGGCCGGCCGATCGGCATCGGGCAACGACTCGACGCAACGCTCGACCTGCTGACACCACCGTTGTCCGTTGCGGTTGCCCTTTCGACGCTGACCGCAGCAGCAACGGGGATCGACCGTGCCTGTCGTCCCACCAGCGCGTGCGCTCGCGCCCGGAACCGCATCGCGATCGCTTCACTGGGCGGGCACCTCCTGCATGTGATCGCTGCGCTCGTGATGGTGGGAGCCCCCGCACAGGTGTACCGCTCTCTGCTGAGGGCACCTCGATTGGTGGTCTGGAAGGTCGTGCTCTGGAGCAGGATGGTGATCGGCGGATCGGAAATCGGCTGGACGCGTACCGAGAGGAACACCTCCGACCGAATCTGACAAGCCCGATCAGATGTCACGAATGAAGCGTGCGGGCACGCCGGCCACGAGCGTTCGGGGTGCAACGTCGTGGGTCACGACGCTGCCGGCACCCACCGCTGAACCTGCTCCGATCGTGACGCCCGGCATCACGATGACCCGGGCCCCGATCCACACGTTCTCGGCGATCTCGATCGGTTTCGGCGCCGGCGATTCGAGACGCCGATCAGGGTCGAGTTCGTGAAACGCCGTGTCCATGATCATGCAGTGCGGTCCGATGTGGCACATGGCGCCGATCGAGACGCGCTCGGTGGCCACGATCGAGCAGCCGAAATTGATCAGCGATCGTGAGCCGACGGTGAGACGACCGCCGCGCTCTGCGACCAATTCGAGCTTCGCCACCGTCGAGACCAATTGGACGCGGTCCCCGATGACCATCTCGCCGCGGGCGACGACGCGAGGACGGCCCCTCACCCTGACGCGCTCCCCGAGCGACGCGCGGCGTAGGAACCAGTGCGCCCGGACGAGTGCTGTGCCGTCGCTGATCAGTCTGCGCTGTGTTCCCCGGGTCACGGGACGGTTCCGAGCTCGGCGGCAAACCCTTGACTTGCGTCATCCACGATGTCGAGCCCATCGGCCGTACGGTTCGGCAGAAGCGACCAAGCCAGCGCTCCTGCGTAGCCGAGGTCGCGGAATCGTTGGAGGCGTTCGACCGGCTCGGCGGGGTTGTGGTGGAACTCGCCGATCAGTATCGGAAGGTCGGTGTCCAGCGACCGTGCAAGTTCGGCGTACGACACACAGGGAACGCACTCAGACTTGCCGGTCATGTTGTCGTACCAGTGGACGGTGAGATAGTCGAGCCCGAGGTCTGTCCAGAGTGGTAGGCCGTCCATTCGAGCGGCACCGAGGCTGACCAGCGATGACGTCGTCGCGTGCACACGCTCGGCAACCTCGCGTACGAAGTCCCGTACCAGATCGCCATCGATGAGGCTGTTCCAAATCGCCCACTCCGGTTCGTTCATGACCTGCCACGTCATGATCCGAGGGTGGTTCGCATAGCGGATGAACAAGTCGTCGATGACATCGACGAACCGGGTCATCGCCTCGGGAGTGGCGAGCCACTCGGGTGGGATCTCGATCGCTCCCGGAAAGAGTGTGAGGACGAGATCGACATCGGCGGCCTCGGCCAGGGCAAGCGCAGTGTCGATGTCCTCATACACCGCGGCGGTGAAGTCCACCGGCAACCCGGCCGTGTCGACATTGACGTGCGGGCGGACCTCGGGAAAAACCCACCACCGAACGGTGGACATCCCCGCGTCTCGGGCTCGATTGAGCGCATCCGATGCGGTGACTCGGGCCGACGGAGAACTGACACCACCTTGCTGGCCGCAACCGAAATCACACCCGAAGTTGACCCAAGGCAGGTTCGCACCGTGCCGATACACCTCACTCCCGTTCCAGGCGATCGTGACCGGCTCCTGTGCCTCGATCGGTTCCGATGTCGGTGGTGAGGTGGTGACCGGTGGCGTGGTGACGGTCGGTGCGGAGGCATCCGGCGTGCCGTGCTCCGGCGTCCGTGGAGTTGTCGTCAGAAGCGGATCTTCATCGAGGTTCGAGGTGGTCGTCGAGGGAGCGACGGTCGTCGTGGTCTGGGTGGTGGTCGGGGAGTCGAAGACGATCCGATCCTGTTCGGCGCATCCGGCCGCGAGTGAGGCGATCGCGACAAGAAGTCCGAGACATGTGCTGTGTCTCGGACGGTTCCGGCCGGCGTCGCGACGGCGAATGGTGAGAAGCATCAGCGGGCGACCTGTCTCAGACGTTGCACCTCGGTTGCGAGCCGGTCGGAGTATCGGTGGACGTCGGCGTTCTCCACGACCCATCGCCGTGCGTTGGCTCCCAGTTGGGTGGCGCGAGCGTCGTCGTCGAGGAGTGCGACGACCGCCTGACGGAGTGCGGCAGGATCGTGAGCCTCGACGTACACGGCGGTTTCCCCCTCGATCAGCGTGTCGTTCTGGCCGACGGTTCGAGAACAGATGACGGCCTTGCCCATCGACATGGCCTCGAGGATCGTGGTGATCCCGGCTTGGAAATCCACGGCCTCGAGTGGCATGACGACGAAGTTCGACCGCCCGTAGAGGTCGCGCAGATCGTGCAGGCTCAATCGCTCGAACTCCACGTTCGCAGGGCGAGCGCCATGCTGTGTCGAGTCTTCTCGTTTCGACCACGGGCTGTCCGCGGCGATCAGCACGGAGACGTCGAGCCCGTCGACGGCTCGGAGCAACGTTGCGTAGTCGCGGCGTTCGAGCCCGGCGCTACTGATGAGCGGCACGTCCGGCCCCTCCACCTTCGAGGGATCGAAGAACTGCGTGTCGACCTGGAAGGTCGTCAGCACCACGTCATCAGGGGGCACACCGAATCGATCAATGATGAACTCGCGCTGGAACGAGCAGTACACGACGAAGCAGTCGATCAACCGGGCGAGTCGGAGTGCGGAGGTGAGGCCCGCTTTCTTCGGCACCGACATGATGTGGACGATCATGAGATGGCGCGCCGTGCCGCGCCCCAGGAAGCGCTGGAGGATCGCAAGTGGCAGGCCGACCTGCTCGCCGTCACTGACGATGACCTCGTAACGCTTGCGATTTCGATGGCAGTACCAGGCGAGGAGGCCTCCGGTACCGGCGACGCGGTGGATGATCCGTCCCGGACGACCGAGTTGTCCGAGGGCCGTGTCCACGTCGACCAGATCCGCATCGAAAGCATCTTGCATCACGCAGTAGTCAGCCTTCGGGCGCGACCCGGATTGCACCTGCTCGTCGATGTCGAGGGGGATACGGCCTGACACGGTCAGGAGAACCGGTCGACGACGAGTCATACGGGGGTGCCGATCTCGATCACGCTGATCGACCATGGCGGGAGGAGGAGTTCGAACTGCGAGCCACTCACGTCGATGCGTCGTGGGGGTGATGTGGTCATGTCCGTCGACGTGTGGTCATCTGCGTGTACAGACGTGACCGTACCAGACGTCCATGTTCCGACGCCCTGCAGTTCGACGACTCGGCTGGTTGGTCGGTCATCGAAGCTGAGCGCCACGATGATGAGCTCACCGTTGGCACGAGTTGTCGGGTAGATCCGCGTCGAGTCGTCGCTCGCTGGGACGGAATGAAGGAATTCTCCGGCCTGCGCCCACGCTGCCATCGCATGGAACTGGGGAAGCCGACCCTCACCGTCGAGGCTCAGCATTCCGTAGTCCGTTCCGGACTCGGTGGTCCCGTTCGCGAAGTTCCATTGGGTCGCGATCGGGACATCGGCGATGACCAGTTGTCCGATGGTTTCGGCGATGTACAGAGCGTTGAGCGCCGTCTTCATCGTGCCGCGATCGTCGCCGCCTTCGAACGAGATGAGGTTGTACTCGGTCACTGCGATCGGAGTGCCATCCGCCAGCATCTCTCTCGTCGTCGAGATGAGCCCTGGCCAGGCTTCGGCAGGTCGACCCACGGCGTCGACCGAGCCCGGCGACTCCGAGAAGCCGTAGTCGTGGAGGATGAAGAAGTCGAAGTTCCCGCCCGAGGCCTCGAGCACCTCGGTCGACCAATCACCCCATGCCGACGGATCGGCGACACCGACTGCGCCGATTTCGATTGTCGGGTCCACGCGCTTCATCGCACGACGGAAGTCCTCGAATCCGTCGTGTTCGTCGTCGCCCAGGACGTACTCGTCGCCTTGGCACGTCCACACGTGCTCCCAACCGAACGACGCACAGTCCGATCCGCCGGTGTCGGGTCGGGCGCCGAACACCTCGTTGCCGATCTCCCAGTGCTCGATGCGAATCGGATCCGGGTGTCCGCGGTCGCTTCGCAGCGATGCCCACGTTCCCACCGTTTCCCAGTCGGTGCCGTCGCGATCGACTCCGATCGGCGTGCGGTCGTCGACGGAGCCGTTGAAGAACGCCACCAGCGCGGCGGCGCTCTCGGCGGTCTGATTGAATGCAACGGTCCACATCCCGTCGAGCCCGGTCGCATCGAGTACGTCGGCGAAGTCGCTCGGAGCAGCGGCCCACGTGGCGAAGCAACCCGCTTCGTCGTCGAGCTCGCAGCTCAACCAGTCGTAGTCGTTGCTCCAGCTCCCGCCGGGCATGCGCAACATCGTCGTTCCGCTCGCGATGATCTCGGCGCGGAAAGCGTCGTCAGCGAGTCGCTCTGGGCCGATCCATGCAGGCAGGTTCGTGCCGAGCACATGCGGGTCGATGGGTTGCGGAGTCCCCGCCACGTCGACGCTGATCGGGGGCCGGTGGGCCAACTCGGCGGTACCGCCGGACCCGCCGGTCGGTGAACAACCGGCGCCGACCGTTGCGTACGTCAGTACGACGGCTGTCAGCCGGCGCAATGGTGTCGATGTCGCGGCGCCGTCATGAGATCGTGGCACGGGCTTCTTCGCCGGGAAGCAGTGACCACGTGGTCTCGTCCTTCCCCTCGACGAGGTGATCGATCACTTCGACGCCCATCATCACCGAGTGGTCCGTGTTGCCGATCTCGTATCGCCAGGCGCCGAATCGACCGCGGGAGAAGACGTCGTGCGACATCAGCCATGGTTGAATGATCTCCAACGCCGCGTCGCGTCCGAGCGTTGGAACGGGGTACGAGTAGGGGACATGCATCAGTTCTCTGCTGATGATCTTCGTGTCGGCCTGCTCTCGTGTGAGGAGCTGTGACGACACGAGACCTTCGATCGTGCGGTCCACGACATCGTCGACGTCTTCCGTCTTGTACTCCGACTTCGACACCTCGGCAAGCAGCGAGAAGTGGCCTGGTCCGGGGGTCATCTCCGGCGAATAGTTCGACAGATAGGTGACACGATAGAACGGAGAGTCGTCCTCGGGGAAGTACATCCAGCACTTGGTGCTCGGGCACGGATCGGCCACGCCGATCCCGATGAAGAGGCCTTCGGTGTGATGAAGGCTGGTGACCGCGTCGACGACTCCCGGCGGCGCTTCCGGGATGCGCTTGATGAGTTCCTTGAGGGGCAGCGTCGTGATGAGCTTGTCGTACGCCGTCGTGGTGCCGTCGGCGAAGTGGACTTCTCGGCCGATGACGTCGATCTTGGCGACCTCGTGGTCGAACTCGACAGACTTGGGCAGGGCCTCGGCAATCCGTTCGTACAACATTCCCGTTCCGAGCAGTGGGAACTTGAACTTGTTGTTCGGTCCCCACGACACGTCGTCGCGGTCGTACACGTGGTTTTCGATGATCCGGCGCAGGTCGACCTCTGGGACGCGATCTCCTTGCCACGAGGTCGACATCATCTCGATGGGGTGCGCCCACACCTTGAAGTTGTACGGCAGCATGAAGTGCTCGGCGATCCCTCGGCCGAAGATCGCCAGGATCCATTCGTGGAAGTTCTGTTTCGGCAGCTCGTTCTGCTGAGCTTCGATGATGCCGAGCAGACTCTCGACGTACACCTCGTCGGGAAGGCGATGGATGTTGTTCTGAAGGGGGTACGGCACGAAGCGGTCGCACATCCACACCCAGGCCTCGCGCATGTGCTGGTCGTAGTCGCCGCGCAACATGCCTTCCACGAGGTCGTCGAAGTAGGTGTAGTGGCTGAACATGACGTGTCCGCCGTGGTCCCAGATGAACCCCTGGTCGTCGCGGTAGCTCGATGCGAGCCCGCCGACGTGGTCAGTGCGCTCGTAGACGTCCCAATCCTCATGTCTCAGCTCGGCGAGCCGGTGCGCCGCACCGAGACCCGTCGGCCCAGCACCGAGCACGACGATGCGGTCGCTCATTTCTCCACCGCCACGGCCTGCGGAGCGAGGGTCTCGTGAGATGCTCGATGATCGACGTACATTCGCGACGTTCGGTCCACTTGGAACTCGAAGGATCCCCGGAAGCCCTGGATCATCCCGGTGACGTACTGCGACTTGGCAGGACGCCGAAGCGCTCGCTTCACGACGAAACGAGACGCTTGAGAGGCGAAGCGGCGAGCGAACAGCCATGTCGCATACGGATCACGACATCGAACGTGTTTTGCATAGAACGCCCCATCACCGAAGCCGTAGGCGGTGAGCAGGGTCGGCCAGTCTTCGGACTCGCGCCGGCCATCGTGGCGCATCACGACCTCAGGCCGGAGCGCGATCACATGGTCCGCAGCGAACGCCCGGTACGCGAGGTCGAAATCCTGTGACGATTTGAGTGGGCCGCCGCCTCCCAGCACCTCGTCGAACCCTCCGATGGAATCGAAGAGTCGGCGACGGGCTGCGTAGTTGGCGCCCATTCCGAAGACGCGGAAGCCTTCGCCCTTCTTCAGGCGCTCTGCCTTGTCGATCATCAGGTAGGGCGTGAGTGCGACGCCGTCGTTGTCGGGGTACGCGGCGACCACCTGGCCGTACAGCAGGTCCGCCTCGGGATCGTTCTCGAACGCAGTAACGACGTGGTCCAACCACTCGGAGGGAGCGATGCAATCGTCATCGGTGAACGCCAGGATCTCACTCGTGGTCTCCGAGATTCCGCGGTTGTAGGCCTTGGAGAGTCCTGATGTCGTCATCGGTACGTATCTCACCCGGCCGTCGGATTCCATGATGCTCTCGACGATCGGCCGGGTGAGCCCATCGGTGCTCTGGTCGACGATCGTCAGATCGAACGGTTCATATTCGTTTGCGAGAACCGATTCCACTGCGGTGCGGATCTTGTCAGCCCGATTCCGGGTGCAGATGATCGCCGAAACCGGCGGCTGCTGGGTCGTCATGTGGAGGTCTCACTTTCGCTGGGAGGAACGCCGGGAGGGCCCGAACGACCAACGCCCGAGGATGCGTCGTCCGTGGGCTGTATCGGGGAATCGTCGCGGATCTCATCGGTTGTGCGTGAAGTCTTTCGGCGAACCTGGGAGTAAAGGTGAGACAATTCTTGACGTGGGATGACGTCAAGGATGCGGGTCGTGAAAAAGTAGGCGACAGCGCCGGACAGTACCATCGCCGGGAGCCCCCATGCGCCGACAACAATGGCGGCGGGCGCGATCGCGGCGGCACATGCGCCACACCGGAAGAGGAAGCCTGCGGTGCCGCTGTCGAGCACTCCGGTGGGGCGAATGCGCATCGCTCCGAACATGATCACCAACTCCGTGAGCACGGTGATGGACGCCGCACCGATGGCACCGTTGGAGAAGCGCTCGACGGTGTAGGGAATCGCAACGTAGTTCAACGCCGGGTTGATGATTGCGGCGATCACCCCGATCACGAGGAAGGAACTCTGACGGTCTGTTGCGAACAGCGCCATCCCGAGAATGACGTCGACGACAACGATCGGCATGGACAGCGCGAGGATCCTGATCAACACCGCCGATTGTTCGAAGTCCGCCGTGTAGAACGTATCGATCAGTGCTGGCGCAACCGCGATCGTTCCCACCGCGAGCGGGAACGTGACGAACGAGATGAAGCGCAGCGCCCGATTCACCTGGTTGGCCAGCCGTCCAGGATCGTCCTGCGCCTGGACCGAGAGCGACGGGAACATTGCCAGCAGGGCAGTGGCGGCCAGGAGAACGGGCAGCGAGATGATGCGGTACGCCAGCGCGTACCACCCGACTGTCTGTGAGTCGGTCATCGGCCGCAGCATCAAGAGATCGACGCTTCCGTACGCGTACAGCACGATCTGGTAGAGCATGAACGGAAGCCCACCGATGAGGAGGACCTTCCAGACCGACCACTTGATCCTGATGTGTCGGAAGGGGGCGGTTTCGGCGCGGATCGCGGCCGCATTGACGACGATCGGAATCGCAGAGAACGGAACGGCGAGCAAGGCGATCGACGTCGGTGCCAACTTCGCACTGATGAGGATCAGTGTTGCGATTCCCGCCAGTACCTGAGCGACTGCTCCGACGGTGGCCGGGCGGCCCATCCGTTCGATGCCGTGCAGACACGACACCAGAATTTCGTTCACCATCGTCAGGTTCATGACGATCAGCGCTGCGGCGCCGAACAACAGCGTCGTCCGGTCGAGATCGAGGACCACACCGAGCAGCGCAGCACCCACGGAGAGGAGCGTGCCCATCGTGAGCTTCAAAGTCACAGCGTTGGCCGCGTATGAAGCGAGTTGGGTTCGGTCACGGGCAATCGTCTTGACGAGGAATGTTCCGGTACCGGCTGCGCCGACGAGCCCGAAGAAGGCGATCAACACTGCGGCGTAGGTGTACTTCCCGAAGTCCTCCTCACCGAAATAGGTCGGCACGAAGACGAGCAGGATGGATGACATCAAGATCGTGCCGACTTGGGAGAAGAGGAGCGAGAAGGCGTTCTTGAGCGTGGTGTTCATGACCGATTGGAAAGATGCGGACCCGTGCTCGTCGGCCGTGATCCGACCGGTGCAGCGATGGATTCCGGCGGGGCGGGTTGAATCGACGCGACGAGGTGCAGCGTGTGTTCTGTGATGGGTACAGGTGGGTCGACCGCTTCCCTTGCTTCGACGTCGGCTGAGTCCGCGCACCATGCCATGGCCATCGAGAGGAACACGACGCTTCGAGCGTCCCAGCCGATGTCGACGTAGGTGAAGACGGTGTACATCACGATGTAGCTGAGGCACGCAACCAGAATGGCCCGTTCGTCGCCGTCCTTCACACGAGCGATCGAACGGGTCCCGAGTTGAATCGTCCGTGCGAGAACGAACAGCATCAAGACGAATCCGACGTAGCCGGTCTTGAGCCAGATCCAGAGCAACGAGTTGTGAGGGAGGAAGTCGCGGAACTCGAACCCAGGCCCAAGATCCGGTAGTGCCCATGGCTGGTAGAAGCGGTTGCCGAATCCGACGCCGAGCTCCGGCTCGGCCCGAATGGTGAACCAGATGTTCGTGGCCTCGATCTCCCGATAGAGGTCCGAGCTCCGGTCGACTGCATCGAGCTGTTCGGGAGCGATGAACGACTTCACCGCCTGGGCTCCGAACCCGAGTGGACCGGTGACGCTCCAGAACGCAAGCACGTACCCGACGCCGAAGACCGTCAGGGTCGGCGCGAGCCACCAGAAAGCGCGGCGCCGTTCGATGAACAGGACCGCGAGGAACAGCACCATCGCGATCGCGAATGCGTTGAATGCCGAGCGCCGCTGCGACAGCGCGAAGACGATGATTGCAGGAATGCAGAACGTCAGCGCCGTCCAGCGAAACCGGCTCGAACACTTCGGGAGGAAGATCAGGCACAGGGTGAGAATGAAGAGGACCGCCAGATGGACCGACGCGCCGTGTTCGGTCAGCGAGTCGAGGTCGCCTCGAAGACCGTCCTCGAGATTGCGGTAGAAGATCAGTGCAACGATCGACTGTACGAAGACGCCGACGAGCGCCACGACGAAAAGCGTGATGTAGTGGCGACGACTCGTGAAGACGTTGACGATCAGGAGGTAGACGACCAGGATCAGGAAAAGAGCTCGCCCTTCGAAGATCGCGATTCTCAGATCTCCACCTCGACGGATGACGCCGTTGGCAAACCCGACGACGACCATTCCGGTGAAGAGTGTCAGTGGAACGAACATCTTGCCGCCGCGGAACGACACTCTCGCCCCGTTCACCTGACTCCGGATGAGCCACGACGTCGCCGTGGCAATCACCAGGACCTCGAGCGGGCTGAACGTCAAGGGGTCGGCGACGTAGAGGATGGACTCTGCGCTCGAGAAGTTCTTGACGAACGGGTACCAGGGCGCCACGGCTGCATCGCTGGCCATGGTGAAGAAGGCGATCAGATACACCCCGATCACGGGATTAAACAGCAGAGCGCTCGTGCACAGCAGAAGTGCCAGTAGAGCGACGGCGAATGGCTGGGGGGCCGTCGCGGCGGCGGCGAGGGACACGATCACCAGCACGAAACTCGCGCAGAGATACTGCTGCCAC
This sequence comes from Ilumatobacter sp., assembly GCF_039969435.1. Taxonomy (GTDB): domain Bacteria; phylum Actinomycetota; class Acidimicrobiia; order Acidimicrobiales; family Ilumatobacteraceae; genus Ilumatobacter_A. The sequence continues at coordinate 2,278 of NZ_JBDVNU010000016.1, read as the reverse complement.
CAGGCTGCGCCGACGTGGCGCCGCTGGTCTTTGACCGTCGTGATCCGTCGCAGGCTCCGCCGGTGTGTGCTCGTGGTGTCGGGCACGGTTAGTAGAACCCGAGTCGGAGATATGCAGTGCTGACGATCGCTGTACAACCGAGAAGGAGCCAGGTCGACCTGGGTGAGAGTGGACTGCGCCGGGTCGTGAGGCTGACGAGGAAGACGGCGAAGAAAAAGCCGAGCAGGAGGATCACGATCGTGCTCCCGAGGCGGTCACAGCCCGAGACGGCGTCGGATGATCCGGGGGATCCGACTCTGCTCCTGGTTGAGGACGATGCCGCTGACTCGGCCCGTGCCGAGCTGTCGGAGGCCCTCCTCGACCTGATCGAAGGATGTGACACCGTGTCGCACGACGAACGCCACGTCGTCTGCCAGCTCCGCGAGGAAAACCGAGTCGCTGGTGAGCAGCACCGCAGGAAAGTCCAAGACGAGGTGATCGAATTGAGTTCCGAGCACATCGAGAAGCTTCTCCAACGTTCCGTCGTGAACGAGGACCGCCCGGTCGAGGCTGTTGGCGTGTCCCGCCGGAATGACCTCGAGGCACGGATCATTCGTCTTGAGGATCACATCTTCGATCTGAGCGCCCCGGAGAATGACATCGCTGAGACCAGCAGCCGCTCGAACCTCGGCGTCCTGTTTCCACCAGTTGAGTTGCACCAGCCCGACCCGTTTGCGCGTGTCGTGTGCGAGCGTTGCGGCGAACGCCGTGCTGATGAACGAGACCCCTTCACCTGACAGTGCGGATGTGAATGCGAGACGTCGTGGCAGGTCGTCTCCGCTGGCCAGATGAGCTGAGACGTATCGCAGAGCCGACGCGACGGGCAACGAGGCTGACGGTAGTTGAAGATCGTCGGTGGCGACGATGATCGCTGATCCCGCCGCCGAAGGCTTTCGACGGGCTCTCATGCCGCGACTCCGCTGCTGCGTCGGCGATCAGGCCGCCGCCTTCGCGTCGTCGAGCGATCGATGGGGACGGACCCCAAGATCGGAATCGCAAGCCGGGCTTCGACGCCCTCACGGTCGCGTACCGACCGGTCGAATGCTGCGGCGAGCGCCACGAGCGCCAGGACACCGATCACCCCGACGACCACCAGGAGCAGAACGGTGAGCACCATCCTGCGGAGGTTGGGCTCCGGAGCGAACGGCAGACCAGGTTCATCGACGATGTTCACTCGCTGGTCGATGTCCAAGCGGGTCTGCTCGGCGACCAGGCGGGCCTCCTCGGCCTTGGCGAGAGCGCTCGCGAACTGGTCTTGCGCGAAGGTTTCGGCTGCGGTGAGTCGAGCGATTGCGTTCAGCTGGTCGATCGGGCGCTCGCCGATCACGGGCGCCTCGTTCTCCTGAACGAAATTGTCGAGATCCTCGCTGGCTGCGGCGAGGGCGGTCTGGTAGTCGGCGGCGAGGTCGTCGTAGAACTCGGCGGCCGAACGGCTCTGCTCCACGGCGTCGTCCACGACGAGAGCGATGAACGAGTCGATGGTGGCATTGGCGAGTCGAAATGAAGCTTCGGGATCGGATGTGGTCGCCGTGATGCTCACCAAAGCGTCGCCGACCGGTGCGGCACTGACCGTCGTTCTCACGTCATCGAGCGTCATGACACCGCTCTCCAGGGCGCCGACGAGGCCAGCCGCCTCAGCGACCGTGAGGACGAAGCCTGTCGAGCCGAGAAGGTCGTTGATTCGACGGCTCGTCACGCTCGCAGGCGTTTCGAACGTGAACGGGGCTTCGATGGTCACATCGGACAGGTTCGAGAGGAGTGTGTCGCTGTTGACGGACACGACCCCGCCGGACTTGAATTCGTCCTCACTGCCGGTCACCGTGAACGCTGCGAGGCCGATGGCCAAGACGAGTGGGATCAAATAGAGCCACGGGCGACGGAAGAAGGTCTCGAGTAGGCGGATGAGTGCGATTCGGGACATCAGATCTCCTGGATTCGGCGGATTGAATGCTCTCGCACCCGCCGCACGCGGGAGGGAAGCTTACTCGACCTGAGCTGGAGGGGACTCGATTTCCGTTTCGTGAGAACGACCTGTCAGCGGACGATGAGGTTGTCCCAGTGCCACGTGTGGTGGCCGTTGGTGTCGTTGTCCTTGTCGGGTGTGTAGTTGTGGTCTTCGAAGATGACTCGGGCGTTGCGTGGGAAGGTGCCGGGTACTTGGCGGACGTATGTGGATGTTCCTTGGTCGATGCGGACCTCGATGGTTCCGTTGCCGAGGTCGGTGATGCAGTGTTGCCGG
>NZ_JBDVNU010000015.1:0-18679 GCF_039969435.1 Ilumatobacter sp. | reverse complement strand
CAACAACCTCATCAAGCGAGTGAAGAGGGTGGCGTTCGGGATCACGAACTGGACCAACTACCGCACCCGATCCCTGCTCTACGCCGGCAAACCCGACTGGACGATCCTCGGCATCAACCCACGCTGAAATCCGAAGCGCCCGATTTCGTGGTGCTCGTGGCGTAGTCTCGGCTCAGCGTTTCAGGGCGCTACCGGTCCGCGGGAAGGGCGAAGCCCACCTGAGCAGTGTTGTTCGTGTCTCGATGATCCTCTTTCGGGCCCGATCGTGCGGACACGGGCGCGTCGAAAGGGGCCATCGTGCCATCAATCCCACTGCCCGAGAACGCTTCGTTCGAACACCTCAAGAAGCAAGCCAAGTTGGTCCAGGAACTCGTCGCGTCAAGCGACAGTGGTGCTTTTGATCTGATCCGCGAGTTCCATCCTCGCTTCGCCACGGCGTCAGAGGAAGCGACGGTCGGATTCAAGCGTTCGGATGCGCAACTGGTCGTCGCACGTCTTTACGGCTTCGCGAGCTGGACAAAGCTGCGCGACCAGGTCGGACTGGTCAACGCCTTCACGCGGCCCGACCCAGCCGATGTAGACCCGGACGACGACGTCGATCGGTTGGTGACGCTCGCGTGCGTCTCCTACAACGGTGACCATGATCCGTCCGCCCGAACCGAACTGGCTCGCAGCATGCTCGTCGCTCACCCTGATCTCGCAACCGCATCAATCGCCGCGATCACCGTGAGTGGACACCACCGGGCGATGACCGAACTCATCGAACAGGATCCGAAGCTCGTCAATGAGCCGTGCGGCCCGAATGGCTGGCCGCCGCTGCTGTACTGCTGCTACTCCCGCCTCGATTCTTCCGACCCAGCCCGGTCGACCCTCGCGACCGCTCAGGTGCTGCTCGACGCGGGTGCGGACCCGAACGCCGGGTACTTATGGCACGGCCTCGTACCGCCGTTCACCGCGCTCACCGGAGCGTTCGGTCGCGGAGAAGCCGACCAAGCACCCCATCACGACGCCACCGAACTCGCACGGCTCCTGCTCGAAGCGGGCGCCGACCCGAACGACGGACAGGCTCTCTACAACAACGGACTCGCCGGCACCGCTCACGACGACGCGTCCCATCTGCAGCTGCTTGTCGAGTTCGGACTCGGAACACCGACAGACGGACCCTGGTACCAACGTTTCGGCACCAGACTCACCGCCCCCGATCAGTTGCTCGACGACGAACTCGAAGTCGCCGCCCACCGCGGCCTTCCAAACCGCATGCGGTTCCTCGCCGAACTCGGCGTCGACCTGAACCGGCCGGTCGGTCGATCCAGACAAACCCCGTGGCAACTCGCCAACGCTGCCGGGCACACCGCCATCATCGACGTGCTGATCCACGCAGGCGTGCAAGGAAGCAGGCCGGGCACATGACACCCCCGACACGGATCCCACTCGAAGTCACGATCGTTGCGCTCGACCCGCCCTTCACCGCCGGTGACGGCGTGCTGTTCGGAGTGCAGTCCCGACACGACGTCGACGATCCACGCCCAGCGTGCGTCACCACCGAGTTCCACACCACGATCGACATCATCCGGACCGCCAACTCGGGCGTCGACTTCGCCGGCAAACACGTTCACGGTCGTCACGGCGATCGCTTCGTCTACCTCGCCTGGGGCCTGCCGGATCCCTCCGAGCCGTTCGTCATGTTCGCCCGCGCCAAGATCAAGCTCGACAGCATCCCCGTCGCCCTCCTTGACGTCTCCGTCAACAACGGGCAACCCCTGATGGCCGAGCTGCAGGCAACCAACCCGAAGGGTCAACCCGCGAGCGGAACAATCAAGCCACCGTCGATCCACTGGCACACGCGCTGAGGTCGGCACCCACTCGATATCAACAGCGATCATTCGTCCCGGGAACCGCTCTGCATCGGCACGTCGGAGGGCGCCACCCCGCTCCAGATTCGCGTTCCTTGATCAGGGTCGCGGGTGACGAACCGTATGCAGCGGGAACCGATCGGGGGTCAGTAGCGTCGAATGAGTGATGCGCTTCGCGACCGGGTTCCTTGTCGGCGCGGTGATGTTGGTCGGCGCATCGTGTGGAGAGCGCATCGAGGACGAATCCAACGTTGCAATGCCAGAGACCTCGGAAGTCGACGTCGAGCCGACGGTGGCCACACCAGTAAACGACTCGGCGGTCGCGATCGATGTCTCGGCTGCGGAAACCGTTTCGGGAAGCGTGTTGGTCGATTGGCAGCCGTGGGAGGATTTCAATGTCGCTGATCGATCGGCGTCTGGCGACCTCGAACTGGAGGCCTGTCGCTGGCGCGGACCAGGCGCCTTCGAGTTCGACGTTCGATGGGAACCCGACGGCGACGTGACCGATCCGGTCATGCTCGAGATCGGGTTGCAACTTCGCACGGGCGACATCGCAACCGGGTGGGGTGGCACCGCAACAGTTTCTGGGGCAGGTTCGTTCGCCATTCCGTTGGAGTTGGACGCCGTGCCGCAGGACGAAATCGAGGCGTACGCCGGTCGAAGTGAGACGACGTCTGAGTGGGCGAATCAGTGCTCGGTCGTGCTCAACGTTCCCGATGACCTCGCCGCAACGACAGAGGTTGCGGTCACCGTCGATCCAGAACAAGTGTCGGACTCTTCGGCTGGCGTTGAACCCGTCACCGTGTCCGACCTCGCCGCCACCGTCGATGTTGGCGACATCGACGACCCGCTGCTCCCGTTGCCTCGACTACTGCGCTCGGATCAGCTCCCAGCAATCGACAAGCTCTATCTCTTGGCGAATCGGTCACTCGACTACATTGAGGTCAACGAGACCGGCGGATGCGTCGAGGTACGGAGCCGCTACGGCTGGATCGACGACGCAGAGCCGTTCGTCGAGTTGCTGCAGAGCGGTGGATGCCCTGGACCGTTGGACGGTTCAGGAGGCGTAAGCCTCGCAGTCGATGACGACTTCTGGAAGGTGTCGGCTTTCGCAGACGACACCGAATCGTTGGGTGCCGAGCTTCGTTCGTACCTCTTCCCCAATTCCGATGCGACAGTCGACCCGGTGAATGCGGGCTTTGATGCCGACCGGTTCCTGGACGCGTCGATTGCTGACAGCGGCGTCGTCGAACTCGCCCGCTTCGACTGGCTCGACGGTCGTGTCGCCGCGGTCCAAGTCGGGACGAACAACTGGGGAGGCGAGTACGGAGGTTTCTCGGCCACCGCCGAGGTCTTCATCGCCGATTCCTCATCGGTGATGTGTCGAGAACGCGGGGTGTTCCTCGCCTACGACGCAACCGGTCGCAGCTACGCCCTCGTGTTCGCGCGCGGAGACCGGACCGCGCAAGTAGACCTCGCTGATGGAGCTAACGAAGCTGTCGACCTGATGCCGACGACGCTGTCAGATTGGTCCGCCGGCCTGGTCGATCTCACAGGAACCAGCATCACGGACCTCGACACAATCCGAATCCTCAACTCCGACGGGTCCGAAACTCCGTGCGATCAGAACAGTCCCTGAACTGGTGTGACCGCCGGAAAGGCGACGCATTCGGAGGTGACGCACGGCATCACAGCGTCGTCGGAGCTACGCATATCAACATGTCGGCGAGGCCTGACGCAGCGCTCCAGAACGGCACGTCGGTGCTCGGGGAGGCGCTCAAGAATGTGCAGTGTGGCGATCCGTGCCCTGTCGATTCACAGGGTTCGACCTGTGCTGCGCCGTGGGATTCGGAGTGCGGCGAGTCGCTGTTGCGCTGCAGTCGACGCTGAGTCGACGTCGTGTGATCGGACGCTGGCGACCTCGTCGCGGAGCTGTCGGCGTCGCTTGAGTGCTGTGCTGTTCGCACCTGCTCGTTGAAGTGCTGCGGTCACGGCGTCTGTCGGCGTCCACTCGGCCACTGCGACGCTCGGGCCGTGGTGGTCGTCGTCGATGGCTGGCGGGTGGGTGTGGATGTGGTTGGCGGTGCGGCCGCGGGTCGTTCCGACGTAGAGCTGTTTGGCGTCGGTGTGCTCGGAGAGCACGAGGTGTGCTTCGTCGACGGTGGCGCCTTGGGCTCGGTGGATCGTGGACGCGTAGTCGACGGCCACGTGACCGTCCTCGACGTAGCTGGCTGGAAGCGCCTGTCGGGCGCCGGTGTCTCGATGCTCGAGGTACAGCTCGTCTCGGGTTCCGGCGAGGACGGTCCAACGGTCGCCGTTGCGCACCCACTCCCTCTCATCGGGTCCGTGGGTGAGCCGGCGGTCGTTTGCGCGGGTCACGACCGGCTGACCGACGAAGAATCTGCGTCCTCCGATGTGGATTGCGTTGCCCGGATCGAGATGGCCGGCGGCGAGGAGCCGGTCGGTCATGGTCTCGTTGATCTGCTCGACCACCCGGTTGGTAGGTGCCATCACGAGCACATCTCGACCCTCGACGTTGCCGACGAACGCTGCGTCGATGACTGCCTCGATCGCAGCTTGTTCGCCGCCGTACCCGTGGATTCGGTCGTGGTCGTCGTACGCGACGACCGCCGCGGTGTCACCGTCGCGGAGTTGGAGTGATGCGTCGGCTTCCCAGTCGAGGTCGAAGCGGTGGAGTGTGTCGAGCTCAGCGGTGATCACGTCGGGGTGTTCGACGAGTTCGGCGAACATGCCGCCGGCGTCGACCGAGTCGAGCTGGAGATGATCCCCCACGAGGATCGTCCGCCAGTTCTTTCCTTGTGCCATCTGTGCGTAGGTATGGAGGAGTCGGGTGTCGACCATTCCGGCTTCGTCGATGATCACGATCGACCCTGCCGGCAACGCCCATGCCCAGTCCGGGAGCTCGCGCCGTTCGACCCATTTCGTGTGATTCTCGTAGACGAGCTTGTGGAGCGTGTCCGCCGGCGTTCCGGCGCCGTCGGCGAGCTGCTGGGCCGACGATGCCGACGGCCCGACCCCGAACACCTCGATGCCGGCGTGTCGCCACGAGTCCACAGCGGCGGCGAGCATGCGTGTCTTACCCGCACCGGCCGGTCCGACGACCGTGACAACCGGGCGCGTCGTGGCCAGCATTGCGGTCACTGCTTCGGCCTGGCTCGCATCGAGACCCGCCAAGGCATCGCCTTTCGGCTCGCGTCGTTGATGGCCTGCCATTGCCGGGGTCGTCGCCCACTCGACGAGTTCGACCTCACGACGCAGATGACTGCTCGTGGTGTACCGAACCGCCGACGGCGCCAACCCGACCGGGCGCCCATCCGACACACGAACGATGTCGCCCGGCTCGACCGGCGGACACAAATCGACCACTGCGCCCGAGGCCATCGCCTCAGCGCGTACCGATTCGATCGTGTCCGCGATCGTGCGCGAGTCGGGGCCGGTCGTGCGCATCGCGATCTGCTCGATCAGCTGCGCTTCGGACCACTCGCCATGTCGTGTCTCCACCGCCTCGAGCACCTCATCGACGCGCGGACACACGATCACCCCAGGTGAAGGCACATGTGCGAGCACACGATCGAGGACACGATCGACATCGACGATCCGGTCGGCTCGGGCGCGCCACCCGGCGCGCAGCGTCGCTGTCGGTAGGCCGGCGTCGTCGGGTTTGGCAGGTCGTGTGGCGAGCGTGATCGTCTTGTGCGCCTTGCCGACCTCAGCCGATGTCGGGTTGCGGCCCTCGCGGTTGACGAACTCGGCCGTCCAGTCATCGAGCGCCGTCTCGATGTCGACGCCCCGAGTCGAGAACTCGTCGAGCAGTTCTTGATCGATGCCGACGATGTCGGCCTGACCATTCGCGTCGACCTCGTCGAACGCGACACCCAACCGGGCAGTCAGCTCGGCTCGGAGGAACGCCTGGAACTCGACGCCAGCCGCCTTCGCATTCCGATACAAACCACGGGCGTCGAGCGTGCGCCACACACCATCCGACACCGTGCGGACCGCGTTCGAGACCAACACATGATCGTGAAGCTGCGGATCCAACGCCCTACTCGTGCGATGCCGATACCGCACACCGAACACACCATCAGCGTCCACCACCGCCGCACCGCCATGACCGGTACGCGTGAAACCGATCCGAGACGAGATCGACTCGATCGCCTGCTCCACCGCAGCCGTCTGCGCCGCATCCACCGCAGCCGCCACCTCCGGTCCGCCCAGAGCGTGAAGCAGACTCACCGACTTCGGAGCAGAGAACGTCAGATCGAACGCCGTCACCGACCGCTCCGACACCGTCGTCTTCCCGAGCCGCGTCCCGTCGGGAGCGCACTTCGCTTCGAGCAACAACTTGGAGTCAACAGCAGTCGCCAGACTGCCAGCGACAGCACCCACCAGATCACACCGACCAACCCACACACCCGGCGCATCACCGTCACCCGCGTAGTAGTCCTCCACACCGGCCACGACCGCCGACCGGTAGTAGTCGGCGGTGCCGGGGAGGACCTTGCCGACCGTCAACACGACACGACCCCCGCACGATCACCCTGGTGCAAATGTCTGGAACAAGCAACCCGACGAACGACACGACCTGGAGAGAACACGGACTCAGGACTCGAACAACCGAGGAGCGGACTGAGGCGGAGCCGGCCGAGGCCGACGACGAGGACCAGCGGCACGCGAGGACGAGACACCAGACCCGACGGACTCCGACGGGCGAACCGCCGGCATGGCGACGACGGGAATCGGCCACGTGATCGGAACGCCCATGAAGCGCTCCAAGGCCACACGTGGAACTCGAGTGAGGCGCCCGACCTTGATGGCGGGGATCTCGTCGTTGCTGCCTGTGGCGATGAACCGTGCCGTCGACTCGTAGGCAAACGTGAGCCCGACGCGGAGCAACGCGGCCGCTTCGGGCACGCCGAGCAGATCGGGCACACCGACCTGGCCGGTGGCATCGATCGAATCGTTCATGCTGTGCACCTCCTTCGAGCCGTCGTGGATGACGGCCGGTGCACCCCAACGGTTCGCTCGAAGGCGAAACGGAGAATCTTCGATACACGACCGCTACTGACGTAAAGGCGGGCGGGCGTCCAGAACGGGACATCGATGGCTCAGGGGGGGGGCAGGGTCATCGCGAGCGGAGCGCGCGGCAGGCGCGTTCTGGCTCTCAGGCAGGGGGAGTGCGGACGACGGCCAGGCCGGGCGCCTGTTCGAACACCTTGTCGTTCGAGACCAGGTCGACATCGAGATAGCGCGCGGACACTGCGATCCATCGATCAGCCTCGTGGACCTTCTGGGCGAGAGCGTGGCCGCTCCGTTCGCACAGCAGGCGGAACTCGGCGCACCCGGTCATCATCCGGTCATCGGGAGTGATGACGGTAACCGCTTTGATTCGACGTTCGAGCGAACGTTGTCGTAGCTCGCCCCATCCGGCATTGATCGCTCCAAACCGGAGTTCGGCAACCGTGACGAACGAGACGACGACGCGACGATCGCCGATCACCTTGCGGACGTCGAGCGACCTGTCCGGCTTGTTCGACTCATTCACGATCGCGGACATCGCCATCGTGTCGAGGACGACGGCAAGGTCCGCGTTCGCGGTCACAACGCTTCAAGGGCTGCAATGAAGGCGTCCGACTCCTCGTCGGTGAGGTCTTCGATTCCCATCTGGCCGAAGGGCGGGAGCGGACGCGCCCGTCGGATCGCATCCTTCGGGCCGACAACGATCAGCTCGGATTGATCGTCGTCGTGCGCAACTGCGTCCGACATATCGACGATGGTACTCCCTGGGTAGCTGCTGGCTGATCGGGTCACTCGGACGGCCCCAGCAGGTTCCCGATGACGTCTGCGGCTTCGCGGTCGCTGGCTTCGAGGAAGTGTGCGTACACGTTCAACGTCGTGGACGCGTTGGCGTGGCCGAGTCGGCCGCTCACCGTTCGGACCGGCACGCCAGCGGCCAGGAGTTGCGTGGCGTGAAGGTGACGCAGGTCGTGGAGGCGGATGCCCTTCACCCCTTGCGACCGACAGACCCGACTGAACGCTCCGGTGATCGTGTCGGGATGCAGTGGGTCGGTGCCGTCGGCAGTCGTGGTGAACACGTAGCCGTCCTGGTTGAAGGCCAACTCGCACGTCTCGGCGCGGTGCTCGAGTCGGGCTCGTTGTCGTTCGAGGATGTCGATTGTGTCGTCGTCGAGTGCGATGCGTCGGGCGGCGTGGGTCTTCGTGTCCTTGACGATGGTGCCACCTGCGATGGACGCGACCGATCGTTGGATCGACAGCGTCCGTGAGCCCGTGTCGAGATCGGACCACCGCAGTCCGCACACCTCGCCACGGCGTGCGCCGGTCGCGGCGAGTACTCGCAACAGGGTCCCGAGTTCGGGGTCGTGCTCGTCGGCGGCATCCAGCAGCTGTCGAGTGACCGCAACACTTGGCGGCCTGATCTCCTTGCGAACGATCTTGGGTGGCGACGCACTCACCGCCGGGTTCGTCGGGATCCATCCCCACTTCACGGCCTGGCCAAGTGCACCGCGAAGCACCGCGTGAACGTGGCGGACCGACGCTGGCGACAGTCCGCCTGCATGGATGAGCTCCGAGTAGTAGCTGTCGAGGCGCTGTGTCGTGACCTTGCTGAGGCGGAGCTTGCCGAGGTCGGGTCCGATCTTCTTGTCGACCAAGCGGCGGTACTCGCGAACCGAGGTTGGCGAGAGTTGGTCGTCGACGACCATCAGCCACTGGTGCAGTAACTCGTGCAGCGTCGTTGCTGACGACGAGATCTTGCCTGCCGACACGTCGGCCACAAGCGCCGCGAGAGCACGCTGAGCCTCGCGTTTGGTGCCGAGATGAGTCCGGCTCAATTGCTTGCGGCGACCGGTTGAAGGGTCACGCGACAGCTGAACAATCAGTTCCCAGTTTCCTGGATGACGCTGACGCAGCGATCCCCGCATGTGGAAACCGTACACCGAAAAGCTTGGTTGGCTGCTTGGTTGACATTTCCGGTCAACCGCAGCTACTCGCAAAAACACCGATCTACCAGGTGTTTCTCAGAGCCCAAACCGAGAGTCGAACTCGGGACCTACGCATTACGAGTGCGTTGCTCTACCAACTGAGCTATCTGGGCAACCGCTGCGACCGGAGCCACAGCGCCCGCAATGTTAGCGCCGGGCCAGCGGATCACGACCGTCCCATCTCCCGATCGATCCGTACGGCTCGAAGCGGGCGAACATCTCCTCGGAATACCAGCTGCCCGCGCGGGTCTGATCGATGACCTGCTGGTGCCGGGGCATTGCGTACGCGAACGCCTTGGCCGCATCCATCGACTCCCACAGGCTGAACGTGGCGAGCCTGCCGATCGGCGCCTCGCCGATCCCCACCACGTCGATCAGTCCGGCCGCGGTGTGGAGTTCGGCGTCCACCTCACGGGCAGCGTGGCCGAACGCACGGCCTGCGGACCGGCGGACGTCGGCGCGGGTGATGATCGCCACCGGCCCGCCACGCTCGCCCTTCTCGATCCCGTCGAGCGGGTCGACTCCACGCCATCGGCCGTGACCGCCCAGCGACCGGAGTCGAACGTGCCACGACTCGGCGGCGTGATCCCATCGGCGGGCGATCGGGTGGGTGCCGAGGAAGTCGTCGAGGTCGGACTCCTCGTTCCACACTGCGAACACCGCAGAGCGCGAGAGGTCGGCGCCCGGTCCGGTGTCGTTGCCGCGACCCGTTCCGAGAAGTCGCCAGAACGCGAGTCCGTCGACACGATCGAGCCGGGCGCGGTCCAGGCCCAGCCGTGCGAGGACGAACGGGATCTTCGAACGCGACTCGCGAACGAGGTGGAACGATGCGATGCGGGCCATCGCCGTCAATCGTGCCTCCGCACCCGGCGAACCGCACGACCGGCCGCGAGGATCGACGTACTCGATCGAACGCGGTCGCGGTCTGCAGCGCGAGCGATGGGCGGCCGCCAGGTCGGATTCGCGGTGCGATCCGACGGGGAGTCGGCGTGGTACGAATGCGAGATGCCACTGTCGATGGACGAACTCGCGGACCTCGCCGTCGAGGCGGCAACCGCCGCACGAGACGACGCGTACTCGCCCTACTCCGACTTTCCGATGGGGGCCGCGGTCGTGTCGCTCGACGGCGCGGTGCGACGCGGCGTCCTGATCGAGAACGTGTCGCTCGGCCTGGCCATGTGCGCCGAGCGCGTCGCGATCTTCACCGCCGTCACCGATGGGATCGAGCCGGCGGTGCTCGCTCTGTGCTCGAAACGGACGGGAGGAGACCTCACCTTCCCCTGCGGCGCATGCCTCCAGGTGGCGCTCGAGATCGGCGGCGCCGACCTGGTGGTGATCGCTGTCGACACCGACGGGGTGACGGAGCGTGCGGTGCTGTCCGACCTGCTCCCGCGAGCGCCCAAGATCCACTCACCCTCCTGATCACGGCTGTTCGCGACTGCGGCGGACGAATGCGCCAAGCTGAGCTGCGATGACCTGGCTCGCCGACCTGACCTCGACGCCGATCGACGTCGCCGTGGCGATCGTGGTCGGCTACCTCCTCGGGTGCATCCAGATCGCGAACGTGGTGGCTCGCCGACGCGCGAAGGTCGATCTGCGCGACGTCGGTGACCGCAACCCCGGCTTCTGGAACGCTCGTGAGACACTCGGGCGCAAGGCTGCGGTTCCGGTGTTCGTCGGTGACGTCGCCAAGGGCCTCGCCGCTGCGGGAGTCGGTGCGCTCCTCGCCGACGACGGCATGTGGGGCGTGGCGTACGTCGCCGGCGGTGCGGCGATGATCGGCCACGCCTTCCCGGTGTTCTCCCGATTCGCCGGCGGCCGCAGCATCCTGACCTTCGTCGGCACGGTGCTCGTGGCCACGACGGTGCCGACGCTGCTCGCTGTGGTACTCCTGCTCGTCGTCTTCGTGATCACCCGATCGTTCGCCCGTGCGTCACAGGCGGGGATGATCGCCCTCCCCTTCGTCCAGATCGTGATCGACGGGCCGTTCCGCACGGCGGCGACCGGCGTCCTGATGACCTTCATCGGGGTGCGGTTCGCCATGGCTGCGGTCGAGGATCGACGTCGGGCTGCAGCTCAGTCGTAGGTGCGCCCGCGCCACGTGTGAGGTCCGCGGCGGAAGATGCCTCGAGCGATCGCCGCCACCGAAGCGAGATCGGCGAGTGGGCTCGCCCAGTAGGCGGCGTCGATGCGGTCGTACGCGCTGCGGGTGCCGACCAGCGTGCCCAACCGGTTGGCGAGCAGCACGACGTCGACGACGTCGCCGCGTCGCATCGCCAGTCGGGGGAGTGGCATCGCCTGCGCGAGGGCGACCACGGCGAGGTCGACGACCTGACGTCCGAGCGGTTCGACGCCCGGGAGTGCGAGCGACCGGCCCCATCCGGTCCACGTGTCGCCGAGTGACTCGAACATCCGCACCGTGAGCAGGTCGGCGGCGTCGAGGAAGCCGACGCTCCAGCCGTCATCCGCGAGACGCCGGGCGAGTGCGATGTCCTCCACCACCTCACCGGCCACCAGGGACATCCCGCCGGCATCGAGGAACGCCGATCGCCGCAACGTCATGCACTGACCGTTCGCCATGATCCGGTCGGGCTTCGCCCTGTGTCGTCCCGCCGCTCCGGGTGGACCGAATCGGTAGACCAGCGTCGTCAGCATCGACGCGTGCAGCCACCGGGTTCCAGGCGTCGGGCACTCGAATCGTCCCCCGACGGTGAGGAAGTCGACGCCGTCGGCGCGCGCACGGGCAACGACGGCGGTGGCGAGGGCAGGGTCGGGACGGGCATCGGCGTCGAGGGTCACGACCCAGTCGCCGGATGCCGCTTCGATCCCCTGTTGCAGCGCCCACGCCTTGCCCGCCCACCCTGCGGGAAGCGGTGATCCGTCCAGCACACGGGCTCCGGCAGCGGTCGCGACACGTGCGGTGTCGTCGCTCGACTGGTCGTCGACGACGAGCACCTCGCCCACGCCCGGCGCTCCGACGACGGCGTCGAGCAGTGGACCGATCCGCCCGGCCTCGTCACGCGCAGGGACGACGACGCTGATCGAGACGGCATCCGAGTCGCCGTGGTGGGCGGCGGAGGGGACGACTGCCGAGAGGGGAGGCGCGGTCCGAGCCGCTCGCGCGAGATGCGAGATCGCCACGGCGCCTGCTCCGGCACGCACGACGATCGACGACCATCCGAGCAGCCTGGTCGCGGTGCCCGATCCCGGGTCCGGGAGACGAGCCCACCGTCGGAGTCGGGCAGCACCACGACGTCGTGATCGCAACGGCGTCATGTGACGATGTTCCTCACACTCGACCGACCGTCATCGGAGGTCGGACGCGACCATGTCGGCGACGATGCGGGCGCTCGTCGTCACCAGCGGCAGACCTCCACCCGGGTGGCTCGACCCTCCGACGAGATAGAGACCGTCCTTCGTGCCGCGGTTCTTCGGTCGCAGGAACGCAGTCAGTCGTCCGTTCGACGACGAGCCGTAGATCGCACCGCCCGGAGCCCGGTAGTTGTGCTCGATGTCGCCGGGTGTCATCACGGCACAGAACTTCATCCGGCGCCGCAGGTCGACTCCGTGGTCGGCGAGTCGTTCCAGCACCGTGTCCCGATACGCCTCGCGGTCGACCTCGACGCCCGGTGGGGTGTTGACGAGCAGGAACCAGTTCTCGTCACCCTCGGGAGCCTGGCTCGGGTCGGTGGTCGACGACACACATCCGTAGATGGTCGGATCCATCGCCAGTTGGCCGGCATCGATCGCACGGAACTCCTGGAAGGAGTCTCCCGAGAACCACACGTTGTGGTGCAGGATGTCGGGCGTCTTGCCGCGGGCGCCGATGCACAGGACGAAGCCGCTCGTCGACCGTGGCGCCCTGCGTACCTTGGCGAGCGCGTCCTCGTCGGGGAGGAGGTCGTCGTAGAGGTGTCGGGCGTCGGCGTTGGCGACCACGATCGATGCGTCGATGTACGTTCCGTCGGCGAGTTGGACCCCGGTGACCCGGTCGGGAGTGGACAGGATCGACGTGACCTCGCACGACGTCCGGATCTCCACACCGATGTGGAGAGCCACGCGCTCGAATGCGTCGCGCAGCGCGCGGAGTCCTCCCATCGGGTACCAGCATCCGAACCGCGACTCGATGTGGGGGATGCACGCCAAGGTGGCCGGGGCCTTCGCCGGCGACGAGCCGGAATAGGTGGCATACCGGCCGACCCACTGTCGCAGGCGATCGTCGTCGAAGGAGTCGCGTGCGGCGCGGCGCAGCGTGCGCAGCGCGTCGATCTTCAACAGATCGGCCGGCGAGTCCATCCGCCTCAACAACGAAAGTGGACCCGACATCGGGCCGGCGAAGAACGTCCTCTCCGACACGTCCCACACGACGCGACCGCGGTCGTCGAAGTCGCGCCACTGTCTCCCCGCACCGGGTGTGAACGCATCGAATGCGGAGGCGGTCGCGACGGGATCGTCGTGGACGTCGAGCGTCGAGCCGTCGCGCCACGAGTAGCGGAACTGCGGATCGAGACGGACCAGATCGATCTGCTCGGCGAGCGACGTGCCCGCCAGGCCGAACACTTCGTCGAGGACGTGGGGCAGCGTGAGGAGTGACGGGCCGACGTCGAAGGAGAACCCGTCACGCTCGAACAGTGCGAGCTTGCCACCGACCACGTCGTTGCGTTCCAGCACGGTCACCCGGTGTCCGGCCACGCGCAACCGGATCGCACAGGCGAGCCCCCCGACGCCGCTGCCGACGACCACCACGTGCCGACTCATCGCGCTCCGCCGTTCGAGTGGGGTCGTTGCGAACGGGACAGGGACAGGTTGGTGCCCGGCACCAACCTGGATGCTGCGGTGAGGGCGATCGGGATCATGCCCAGACCGCCGACGGTCGCCACCAGCGGGTCGCGGAAGTATCTGGCGAAGCCGAGCGTCTGCATCACCGACATGTACCCGTACTCACCGACGAGTCGAACATCGGGCTCGCGTCGCGCCGGTGGCAGCAACCACTCGAAGAGGGCCATGATGCCGAGTCCGGTGAGGAACCAACCGGCGAAGTTCGACAGCGGGATGCCGCGGTACGCACCTCGCTTGACCCATGCCCAGTAGCCCTCGCCGACCATCTGCGGATCGAGGAAGAGGTCCCATGCGGTCATCGCCACCGAACCGAGTGCGATGCGTCGGGCCGGAGTCGAGTGCGGACCGAGCGCAGCGTGTGCGGCCTCGCGCGACGGCAGCCCCATCCCGAACCAGGCGAGCGGCACGATCACGGGGACGTGCGCGATCTGGGGTCGGAGGGCGTCGGTGTAGGCGTACCGGCCGAACGGCAGTCCGGTCCGGGTGCCGACCCTCTCGACGACGCCGGTCGCGACGGCGGTCGCGCCCGCCGCACCGCCCGATCGCCGTGTGCCCCACCGCCTCACCGCATTGGCGGTCGACGTGGCGAACATCGAGGCGACCACCACGCTCGACAGCACTCGGCGAGCCTGCCCACGTTGCGGGACCAGTGGCGTCGCGATCATCCCGGCGATCGTCACGACCCCGGCCGCGGCGGCCACCCGGTCGGCCCACCGGTTCGCCGTCCGCTCGGGTCCGAATCCCGTCATCGGGTCCTCTCCGTGTGACGGCCGGCGGGCGGTTCGTTCTCCGGCGTCATCGCAGCATCGAGGCGACGAGTCGCGCCTTCTCGACCGTCGACACCGATGCCCTCGACTCGAACACGTCGTACTGCCGGGCCTCGATCTTGTCGAGGATCCGTCCGTACAGCGTGAGGGCGGCATCGACACATTTCGCCGACCGGTCGGGGAGCATCGAGACACCGATCTCCGCCGAGCGGTAGAGGGCGCGACATCGTTCGATCTCGAAGCGCATCAGTTCCACGAACTCGGGTGTGACCCGACGTTCGGTGAGGTCCGCCCCGAACTTGCGGGAGTCCTCGAGTGGCACGTACTGACGACCGCGGTCGAGGTCCTCGTCGATGTCGCGCAGGAAGTTCGTCAGTTGGAATGCGTTGCCGAGGTCTCGGGCGTGGGGGAGTGCGACGTCGTAGTCGGAGGGCTCGAGGATCGGGAGCATCATCTCGCCGATCACCGCAGCCGAGCCGTCCATGTAGACGAGCAGGTCGTCCCACGTCTCGTACGACTCGATCGTGAGGTCCATGGTCATCGACCGCAGGAACCGCTCGAACGCCGAGACGTCGATGTCGAATGCGCGCACGGTGTGCACCACGGCCTTGAGGACGGGGTCGTTCGACTTCCCGGCGTCGAGGTCGTCGAAGAACCGGTCGCCGAAGTCCTTCAGGGTCGACGCACGCACTTCGGTCGGTACGTCGCGCCCACCCTGGGACTCGATCTCGTCGACGATGTCATCGGCGTAGCGCGCGAAGGCGTAGAGCGCGTGCACGTGGTGCTGCTTGACCCGCGGGAGCACTTTCGTCGACCAGTAGTACGTGGTGCCGTGGCGCTTGTTGAACTCCTTGCACAGGGCGTAGCTCTCGTCGAGGGTGACCGGACCGGTGGGGAGCAGGTGCGTCGTCGGGACCGGCGGCTTGCGACGGAGGAGGTTCGACACACGCATCGTCAGCATCGTAGAGCGCTCCCTGCGACGAGCCGTGAGGATGCTTCGACACGCTCGCAGATCAGCGAGTGCGTCATCTGGTGTCTGACACCACGTGGATGCGTGGACCGGCCGGAGATTCCGCCGTCAGCGGGCGGCGAACTGGTCGACGCGCTCGGCGGCGAGCTTGCCCGACACGAGCACCATCGGCACACCGACGCCCGGAAGCGTGGACGATCCGGTGAACACGAGGCCGGGGACGCGCTTGTCGACGTTGTTCGGTCGGAACGGTCCGGTCTGGAAGAACGTGTGGGCGAGCGCGAAGGGTGTGCCCTGCTCCATCCCCATCCGCTCCCAGTCCTGAGGGTCGTAGACCTGCTCGACCACCACGTCGGTCGGATACCCGAGGGAGGTGACCTTGTCGCGCAGCGTGCCCATGATCCGGTCGCGCTCCCTCGACCAGTCGATCGTGCCGCTCAGGTTCGGTGTGGGCTCCAGCACGTAGATGCTGCTGCAACCCTCGGGGGCGAGCGAGGCATCGTCGAGGCTGTGGAGGGTCACGAGGATCGACGGATCGGGCATCCGCACGCCGTCCTCGATCAGCGCCTTGAACGAGCCGTCCCAGTCCTGCCCGAAGTGGATGTTGTGGTGCGCGGCATCGGCCGG
This sequence comes from Ilumatobacter sp., assembly GCF_039969435.1. GTDB lineage: Bacteria > Actinomycetota > Acidimicrobiia > Acidimicrobiales > Ilumatobacteraceae > Ilumatobacter_A. Next base: position 2,604 of record NZ_JBDVNU010000015.1, on the reverse strand, counting down.
CGGCAGACCCTTCACGCCGGCGACCCACAGCAGGCACGACGGCGAGTACTTGCCGGTGCGCGCCTTCTTCGGCGCCTCGACGTCACCCAGGAGTTCGCGATACGCGACCGGTAGGTCGGGGTTGCACACGACCACGTCGGCCTCGACCAGTTCGGAACCCTCGCCGGTACCGATGCGCACGCCACGGATCGTGCCGTTCGAGTGCCGCACGATGTGCGAGACGGGCGACGAGTACCGAATCTTCACTCCGGCCTTCTCGACCGCCTCCGCCAGGCCTGCCGCCATCTGGTGCATGCCGCCCTCGGGGACGAACACTCCCTTGACCGAGTCCATGTAGGTGATGACGGCGTAGATCGCGAGCGCTTCGTACGGGGCGAGGCCGGCATACATCGACTGGAAACTGAAGATCTGCTGCAGGCGCTGGTCGTCGAAGAACGAGGCCACCTTCTTGTCGAGCTTGCCGAATCCACCCATCCTCAGGATCGCCAGGCCGTCGCGCCACGGCTTGATCAGATCGAGCGGCGAGTCGAGGTTGGTGTCGATGTACGACCGCATCTCGGCTTTGTACAGGCCTTCGAGCCAGTCCGAGAAACGGCCGAACGCGTCGGCTTCCTTCTGGTTCGCGAAGCGGGCGATCTCCTCGGTCATCGCCTCGCGCCCGTGCTTCACCATCAGCGTCGATCCGTCGGCGTAGCAGGCCCGGTACATCGGGTCGACCGGCTTGATCGTCACGTGATCCGCCATCGTCGCGCCACACGCGGTGAACGCTTCCTCCAACAGGTCGGGCATGGTCAGCACGGTCGGGCCGTTGTCGAGGCTGAACCCGTGGGAGCGGATCATCCCGGCACGACCGCCGGGGATCGCCTCGCGCTCGACGATCGTGATGTCGTGGCCGCGCTTGGTCAGGTGCGCTGCGGCCGACAGGCCGCCGAGACCCGCTCCGATGACGACGACCTTCATGATCCGCTCCAACCGCGCAGCGGTGAGTTTGCGTCGCCCCGAGGCCGACGCAGACTCACTGCTCGGGTGGGATGCGGGCCGCCGGTGAGGCTCCCTCGGCGCTGGGGCGACGCAGACTCACCGGAGAACGGGTGACGGCCCGCCATCAGACGGTGCGCTGACTGACGAATTCGGCGAGTTCCACCAACTCAGTCTTGGCGACCTCGGTGATCGGTGCTGCGTCGAGCGACGTGACAGCCGACTCGGTCAGACTCGAGATGTGCGCTTCGAGTTCGGCGAGCCCGCCGGTGTCGACGATCGCCTGCTGGATCCGAGCGACCGTCTCGGGCGACATGTCGGGGTCGCCGACGAGTTCGAGCACTTCGCGCTGGACGTCGGTGGCGAGGCGGGTCGAGCGTGCGAGCAGCGGAGTCGGCTTGCCCTCGATCAGGTCGCCGCCGACCGGCTTGCCCGTGAGTGCCTCGTCGCCGAACGCTCCCATGACGTCGTCGCGCATCTGGAACGCATCGCCCAGCGGCAGGCCGTAGTTGCTCAGATGGGGGAGCAGCTCGTCCATCCGCTCGGGAGCGGCGAGCACGGCGCCGAGGTGGAGTGGCCGTTCGATCGTGTACTTGCCGGACTTGTACCGGCAGATCCGCTCCGACCGCACGACGTCACGTGTCCTGCTCACGCCACCGAGGATGTCGAGGTACTGGCCGATGTTCAGTTCGATGCGGAGTTCGTTCCAGATCCTCGCCGCCTGCGGGGTGGCCTCCTCGAGCAACTGGTCGGCATAGACGAACGCGAGGTCGCCGACGAGGATCGCCACCCCCTCGCCGAAGCGGCGCGACTCGCCCGCCCAACCCTTCTCGGCGTGCTCCGCTGCGGCGACCGTGTGGGTGGTCGGCTGGTTGCGACGCGAGTCGGCATCGTCCATCACGTCGTCGTGGAAAAGCGCGAACGCGTGCATCAACTCGAAGGCGGCACCGGCGTCGACGTCGACCTGGTCGTTCTCTGCACCGCCGGCGCCGACGTACCCCCAGTGGCAGAACGCGGGTCGGAGCCGCTTGCCCCCCGAGAGCACCAGACGTCGGATCTCGTCGATCGGTTGGGCCAGTTCCGGGTCGAACGACGCCCACCGGTCGCGTTCGGCGGCCAGGAACTCGTCGAGTCGGGCGTCGACCCGCTCGGCGAGGCGTCGAAGTGATGCGGGAGCTCCGGCCATTGCAGGCGAGGCTACTCACGGTGCCGCTCGACGACCGCCGAAACACGTCGATCGGTCTCGGACGACGGTCGTCAGTCGGTGTCCGACCCCGGCTGGTGTGCGAGGTCGGCGGCGGCGTCGAGGTCGGCGGTGACCTGGCGGATCTGCAGTTCGGCGTTGCTGATCTTGTCGCGGCACACCGTGATCAGTTCCGATGCGCGTGCGACGCGCTCGCCGAGATGGTCGACGTCGACGTCGGAGCCTTCGAGTTCGCGCAGGATGCTGTCGAGTTCGCGCAGCGCATCGGCGTAGCCGGGCGCGTCGTCGGTGGTGTCGCTGGTGTCAGTCATCTGTGGTCCTCGTGGAGTTCGCTGGATCGGTGGCGGTGGCGGGGGCGGCGGCGGCGGGGGCGGGGCCGGGGGTGGGGGGGGGGGCGCCGGGGATCGTGCTCGTGACACGGC
>NZ_JBDVNU010000014.1:0-269164 GCF_039969435.1 Ilumatobacter sp. | reverse complement strand
TCGGTTCACCGAACGCCTCGACGAGATCGGCGCTCGCCCCTCCATCGGGACCGTCGCGGACTCCTACGACAACGCGCTCGCCGAGACCGTCAACGGGCTCTACAAGACCGAGTGCGTGTTCGGACCTGACGCACCACGACCGTGGGACGACGTCGACCAGCTCGAACTCGCCACGCTCGGCTGGGTCCACTGGTTCAACACCGACCGCCTCCACAGCCACTGAGGCGATGTCCCGCCCGACGAGTTCGAAGCAGCGTTCTACGCTGCACAACAGACCGCCCCGACCGGGGTTGGAAACCAATAGAACGAGCCTCCATCAAACCCAGGGCGATTCACAACCGAGTCACCTGAGCCGTTGGGTTGGATCGACCATGCGATCGCCGTTGCCGAGTCCTGTGCTCCGCTCGCGTCTGTTCCCACGTCGCTCGGAATCGAACGCGTAGGAGCGGAAATGGCTGCGTTGTCCGCACGGAAGAAGCACGGTGAACTCCTGATGTGGGCGGGGATCGCCCAGTCACTTCGGGGAAACTCAGTTGGAGCCGCTGAACGTTTGGTGGAGGCTGGACAGGTCTTTCAGCACGTGTGCAACATCGACCTTGCCGACCAAACCGGTTGTCGGACGTTGCGGGCCAGGGCTCTCGAAGAAGCTGGCGAGGCCGCACTTGCTGGCGGAGCGCTCGAAGAAGCTGCGAAACACCTGAGCGAGGCGGCCTTGTACTTCAAGTTTGCGGGCGACGGGCAGCGGAGTTCGCTTGCCGACGCTCGCCTTCGTTCGCTATCGATGTCCAACCTTCCGAGGTCAGGCTTTCTTGAACGATCCGGTGCACCGGCGACGACAGTCCTTGGAACCTCGACGGCGGTCGATCTTCGACGACGCGCCTCAGCCCAGGACGGGGCACAAGGAAGTGGGCCCCCCCGGCCGCCAGCGCCACGACAACCTCCACGGCTTAAGAGCCCACCTCGGCAATCAGAGCGCCCGAACCGGGATCCCATAAATCCGATCGCGCAATCCGTGATTCCAAATCAAATGGGAGCCAAGCCGTCAGCTGAGCTGCAGGAGCGATGGTACGCAAAACTTGCCAACATTGCGGCGGACCCGGACTACTCGCGTTCGGTGGAGGCCGCAATTTCTTCCGGCCGTTGCAACCCAGCTGACGTGGGGCGGATCGGACGAGTGACTGCGGAGTTGTTTCGCCGATCGCCGGGTGCAGTACCACTCTTCACGACCTTTCCGGAACGAAGCGATTCTTATGCTCCGACGGCGGAAGACTGCCGGTGGATTGCTGCCGAGATCGACAAAGCTTCGCGCACCGTAGAGACGTTGCGGCACGCTACGGATCTGTTTCACGTCGCCCGCACCGCTGCAGCATTCACCAACGACGTAGTCGGTACCGAGACCCTCGTGACCATCTGTTTTGCGGCTGCAGCAGCTGGCGGGAAAACTAGCGGGGAATACCTGCAGGAGGCGGCGGGGTACGCCATTTCTGTCGGGCTTCGACCCAAACGGCTCCGGGAATTACTAGCCATGACACTTGAGGATGGGACAGGCATTCGCCCACAATCAACGGCCGAGCCTGCGCGTCGGTCGCCACCCCCGTCGAACCATGCCCTACCAGAGGCCGCTCAGAGATCAACACCGCCGCAAAAGGTGGAGCGCGCTATGCCCGAGGGGTGGTACGCCGACTCGTTCGGCCGCTTCGAACTTCGGTTCTGGGACGGTCTTGCCTGGACCGAGCATGTCTCTCGTATGGGTCAGCAGTACACCGATGCTCCGGTGACGTACTTCGAAACCGTCGCGGCTGCCGATGATTTAGGTGAGTTTGGGGTGCCTGAGGGGTGGTACGCCGATTCGTCCGGTCGCTTCGAACTTCGGTTCTGGGACGGTCTTGCCTGGACCGAGCATGTCTTTCGTATGGGTCAGCAATACACCGATGCTCCGGTGAGGTACGTCTTTACCGTCGCTGCTGCCGATGAGTCAAGTGAGTCTGGGGTGCCTAAGGGATGGTACGCCGATCCGTCCGGCCGCTTCGAAGTTCGGTTCTGGGACGGCCTTGCCTGGACCGAGCATGTCTCTCGTGTGGGTCAGCAATACACCGACCCGCCCATCATTTGACCACCTACGTCTCACATCAGAAATGTGTATGAATCGGCCGGGCAATTGCGTCAGATCAGGGTTGGTGTTTGATCTGTCGTGATCGCCCGGTGCCGATCGTAGTAGTCGGCTTCGTGCTCGGCGGGTGGGACCTGGCCGAGTTCGCCGTGCAGTCGTCGGTGGTTGAACCATTCGATGTAGGCGAGCGTCTCGATCTTGACGTGCTCGGCGTTGCGCCAGGGGCCGCGTCGGCGGATGAGTTCGGTCTTGTAGAGGCCGTTCATCGACTCGGCGAGCGCGTTGTCGTAGGAATCGCCGATCGATCCGATCGAGGGGCGGGCGCCGATCTCGGCGAGGCGTTCGGTGTAGGCGATCGAAACGTATTGACTGCCGGCATCGGAGTGCGCGATGACGTCGTCGATGAGTCGGGTGCGCCGGTTGAAGACGGCCATCTCCAACGCGTCCATCACCAGGTCGGTGGTCATCGATGAACTGACTCGCCAGCCGACGACGAAGCGGGAGTGGACGTCGATGATGAACGCGACGTAGACGAACCCCGACCAGGTCGCGACGTAGGTGAAGTCCGACACCCACAGTTCGTTCGGGCGATCGGCGGCGAAGCGGCGTTTCACGAGATCCGGTGCGCGAGGCGACGACTTGTCCGGTCGTGTCGTGCGCATCGTTCGCGAGCGGGCTGCGCCTCGAATCTCCAGCTCAGACATCAGACGCGTGACTCGCGCCCGGTCAATGATCAGGCTGTGTTCGCGGGCGAGGACAGCCTTGATCTTTCGGGCGCCGTAGACCTCGTAGTCGCCGGCGAAGACCGCAGCGATGACCGGCTTCAACTGGTCGTCCTCGAGTCGGCGTGCGCACGTTGGTCGGCGCAGCGCGGAGCGAACCGATGACGGGGCGATCGGGTGGTCCTCGGTGGAGAGGACACGACAGATCGGCTCGACCCCGTGATGCGGAAACGCTCTGACGAACTCACTCACTTGCGTGATCGACGGTCGAGCGCCGCCCCGAAGAAAGTCGCTGCGTCCTGCAGGATCTGGTTCGCCCGAGCAAGTTCGCGGTTCTCCTTGCGGACCTCAGCGAGTTGCGCCTTCAGATCCTCCATCGAGCCGGCCGCAGCTGACGGTTTCGACGGTTTCGGGGTGGCGATCTTGACCCAGTTGTAGAGCGTCACCGGCTTCACGTTCAGCTTCGGGCCGAGGCGCTGACATGCCGAGTACCGCGACTCGTCGGCCTTGATGTGCTCGAACACGAATCGGACCGACGGCTCCTTGAACTCGGCCGTGTATTCGGGTCCGTCGCGCAGGGACACATTAAGGGCCTGGTTCCACGGGTGCTGCCAGAGTGAGTTGCACGGTTGAGGGCACAGCTACTGTCGATTGGAGAAGCCCGCGCTGAGTCCGGCTAGACGCCAGGAGGACAGATGAAGGTGGACAGCCAACGAGTCGAACTGGCAGGCGTAGCACTGCTGACTTCGATGATGATTGCAGACGGCATCGAGGTCGCTGATCCCCGTCGTGATCGTGGTGTCGATCTCATCGCGTACGCCGACCTTGGCTTGTTTCGCGCTGTTCCCGTCCAGGTGAAAGCGGTGAGCGGGGCTCGATTCGGCGTGGATCGCAAGTACGAGAAGTTCCCGAGTCTCCGCATCGTTCACGTGTGGAATGTTCACGAGCCGTCGGAGGCGCGGGTGTTCTGCACCACTTTCGTTGAGGCGGTCGCGGTTGCGACAGAGCTCGGATGGACCGAAACGAAAAGCTGGGAACGAGCTGGCTACTCGAGTCCGATCGACCAGTTGAAGCCGAACCGTAAAATGGCTGCGCTCGAACCGTTCGAAGTACGCCGCGGCGACTGGCACCGCGTGCTGTTTGGCTTGGAGCGTCCCCGCAGCGAGGAAGTGGTCAGCGATCAGGTTTCGGATCAGATCTTCACGCTGTTACGTGGAGATTACGAGTACGAGTTCCTTAACCCCGACGGGTCCGTTGTACATGCCGGCGTCACCGGTCATGTTGTGATCGATCTCGAAGGTCGACAACTCTGGATTCGCCAAGATGTTACGAGTGAAGAGCCAGCTGGAGATCCCGCGCTCTACCGCCCGCATCTTTTCCGTGCGCTCACCGAGACATTAGACGGGTTCTGGGCGTCTCGAAACGACGGCGAGACCATCATCGTGCGGGCGGTAACAGCGGCTTAACCCTGCCCAGCACGTGGAAAGTGACCTGTTCGCCGCTGCCGGGGAGATCAGTGAGCGTTCGTGTCACTCGCCCAGTTCGTCCGGCTGGATGACGTCGTCTCCGTTGAGGTCGATACCGGGGAGTCCGACGCCGACCAGGAGGAGGTTCCAGGTGTTGGTGCCGATGGTTCCGTCGGCGACGAGGTTGGCGTCTTGTTGGAACCGGAACACCGCAGAGGCGGTGTCGGCGCCGTACAGGCCGTCCACGGCAAGCGGGTCGAGGTATCCACGTTCAGCGAGTTGCTCTTGGGCGTAGCGGACCGTACGGCCCTCGCTGCATTGGCGCAGCGGGAGATCGAAGGCAATCTCGTAGGTCGAGCAGGGCGTGAATATGGGGGCGGAGGGTTGGCCGACGGGTGTATCGGTCACGCCGGGTTCGTTAACGGAGATCTCGTAGCGCTGGTACTCGACCAGGACGTCGACGAGGTTCCCGCTGCCCGGCGTCTGGAGGTAGAAAGCGGGTACCTCGCACTGGGAGCCGCCGAGGTGCCCTCGGAAGCCGGCCTCAGCGGGAGGTAGGTCTGATGCAACAGGGTCAAGAGCGAGGCCGCCCGGTGCGCGGGTAGCGACGATGGGCACTGGGTTGAGGTCGAGGACGCGCCATCGACTCACCCACACTCCTTCGCCGCATCGGTTCACCGATGCGGTTCCGTAGGTGACCGGAATCCCGTCATCGAACAGACGCAGCGACTGGCTTGTTGGCTCCCCGACGGCTTCGTACCCGTCCACACGCGGGAACGGCGGGGGATCCTGAAGGGTGACCTCGATGAATTCGATCGTGTCAACGCCGAGCCGGGTGGCCGAAGTGTCGTCATCGTCTGGCGGTGGTGTAGACGACGAGACCGTCAAAGGCGGCACGGAGGTAGCCGCATTGGACTGCGCCGGCTGCGTGGTGGTCGCATCTGATGATGACGCAATTGGCCGAGACTCTGTGGTGGTGGCGCCGGGTACGTCCGCCGATTGGGTGGCGTCGCCGGTCGACGAGCATGCGGCCGCCACCATCAGAACTGGGATGAGTGCTCGCTTCACGGTTCCAGTATCGATCGTAGGCAGCGCCCGGTTGAAGGAACTCCTCGGACCGACCCGTCGTAATCGGGGCTTGCGACTCCAGCTGTTGGGTGGTGAGGTCGATAGATAGTGGTCGCGCCAGGTGAGCCGCACGGTGACCCATATCGCCGGGAAGGCTCCCGTCTCGTGACGCTTGCGGAACCGACCGGAGACGGACTTCAACCGCCGGGCTGACTCGTCATGCGACTTCACAGCGAGCGACCGTCCTAATCAGGCGCTTCGGATTTCAGCGTGGGTTGATGCCGAGGATCGTCCAGTCGGGTTTGCCGGCGTAGAGCAGGGATCGGGTGCGGTAGTTGGTCCAGTTCGTGATCCCGAACGCCACCCTCTTCACTCGCTTGATGAGGTTGTTGACGGCTTCGGTCGGTCCGTTCGTGAACCTCGCCTGATGCCACGCAGCGATCTGTTGGCGCCACTTGGTGATGGTGCGTCCGAGGCGGCGGATCTCTGGCGGACACGAGTCGTCTTGGAGGTCGATGCCGAGCTGGGAGACGAACTCGACAGCAGTCTCCGGGCCGTCGATCGCATAGATCGATCTCACGACCTCTTTGGCGTGCCATGCGTTGCGGACCTCGCCTCGCGGGTCGCCGGCCTCGAGCAGCCCGACGAGCTTCAGGTTCGATTCGTCGTCGAGACGCTCATGGGCGATGGTCATCAACTTGCGGCTCCGGTAGAGCGGGTCGGTCTTGCGACCACGATGGCCGAGGGTCTCGTTCTGCACCCGACGGCGGACCTCGTCGAGCACGAAGTTCGCGAGCTTCACGACATGAAACGGGTCCGCGATCTGGATCGCATGAGGCAGCATCGTGTCGAACACCGACCGATACGAACCTGACAGATCCAACGTCGCCCACACGATCCCATCGACCCACTCATCGGGCTGGGCTGCGAACCATCGACAACAGCTCGCAGCGTCACGACCAGGAACGATGTCGAGGAGTTGGCCTCGGGCGACGTCGACGACCTGGGTCGACCAACACCGACGTTTGAACTTGCCGGACCGGCAGAACAACACCTCGTCGAGGCCGACGGCGACGGTCTTGCCGATGCGGTTCGGGTCGTCGATCAACGGTCGTCCGTGGTGGTTCACAGCGTCCATCACCGTGTGCCAATCGCAGCCAAGATCGGCTGCCACCTCCGACACGGCTCGGCCGTGATGGCCGACCTGGAACGTCGCCCACCGACCCGCCCGATCCGTCATCCCCGCACGCTCAGTAGCGATGCGATCATCGGACTCGACGAAGGTAACAACACCACAGTTCGGGTTCGGGCAACGCCGACGCTGCTTCGACCAGACCAGCCGGGTTCGCCGACCGAAGCACGGCAAGTCGACGAGTTCGACCTCGACACGACCATGGCCCCACACCCTCCCCGCGCAGCCGGGACACAGCGGCCTGGATGCACGGCTGGTGATCGCGATGCGCAGCCATCCGGGCCAGTCACCGACTCCATCGACGTTGACATCGGGCAAGCCGACAAGCAGTTCGCACATGCGCGTAGGGTTGGTCTCCAACAGGGGCTCCTCGAGTTCTGGATGCGTAAGACACACCCAGACTCGTCGGGCCCCTGCCCGCGCCCGCGGACCCCTCCAGCTACCTCAACCCACACTCAGATCCGAAGCACCGGTCAAGGTGCATGACGTTGCGCCAGCAGGTTGCTCAAGAAACTGAACAACCCGCCGAAAGAGACAGGGAGCGTGCTGAGCACGCACGACACCCACCCGATCGACAATGCAGCCGCGCTGCGGCAGGCGGACCAGGACACGACATGTTCGGCAAGACCAAGGAATCCAGCGACATCGACGAGCGAGCAGAGCACGGCATCGCCATCGACGACTTCTTCGGCGACGAGACCGCCGTCGCCGAAGCCGTCCGGGTCGACCAACTGCACCAGCGGGTCACTCACGTCGAACAGCAGATCTCGAGTCAGTTCACCTCGCTCGCCGCCTATGCGCAGATCGCGCAGGAGCAGGTCGAGTTGGTCCGCGCCGAAGCCCAGCATGCGAGCGAGCGGAGCGAGCAGCGAGTCGTCGGCCTGATCGAGCGGGAACGTGCCGACCGCATCGAGTCGTCGTCGGGCGGCGGGACCGACGTGTCGATCCGTCTCGATTCACTCGACGCCCAGGTGGCCGAGATCCGCGACGGCCTCCAGCAGTGCCTGTCCAACCAGAAGGCGCTCGCCGACGCGATCACCGAACTCTTCACCCCCAGCGCCTCCCCGGCGCACACCGTGCCGACGGTTCCCGCAGCAGCACGACCCGACCCGACCATCGCTGAGCCGGTGACGCCGGCGGTTCCCTCGACCGACATGCCCCCCGCACTGTCGTTCGGATCGCCGGCCCCCGAGTTGCTCATGGCCGCACCGTCGGTGTCGTCCCAGGACCCGTCGCTCCCGCCTCCGCCGGTCGAGGCGTTCTCCTTCGACAACCTCGATCGGGAACTCCAGGAACTCGGTATCGACATGCGGGCCGAGCTGGCGTCCGATCCGATCGGCTCGGATCACTTCGCGAGTGACGACCTCGTGGCGATCGAGCCGATCGACACGGCTCGCTTCGCAGGGCCCATCGACGGCCTGTCGCTCGCCTGAGCAGACAAAGACCTCACCGACGTCGGGCAGGCCCCGGTCGAATCGTCAACGAGCGAACCGGGCGACCGCCGCGCGTCTGAGCCGTGCCGGCAACGTGTTGATCACGCCGACCATCGCCTTGTTCGCCGCGCCCGGAACCACGATCGGTGCGTTCTTCGCGATCCCGCGCAACCCTGCCGCTGCGACATCCTCGGCGCTCTGCCACGCCGAGTCGGGAACCGACGAGACGTCGTGGTCGGCGCGTGCCTGGAACTCCGTGCGGGTGAAGCCGGGGCAGAGCGCACTGACGTGGACCCCGTGCGGCCGCAGTTCGGTGTGGAGCGCCTCGGACAGCGACGTGACGAACGCCTTGGTCGCCGAATAGGTGGCCCCGCCCGGGGTGGCCGTGAACCCAGCCACGGACGACACGTTGAGAATGCCTCCTCGCCCCCGGCGCACCATCCCCGGCGCTACGGCGGCCGCCAATCGGTGGAGTGCTGCGACGTTCACCTCGACCGCCGCAGCGGCACGCTCCGCGTCGAGCTCGTGGAACAGACCGTGCAATCCGAAGCCCGCATTGTTGACGAGCAGGTCGATCGGATCGTCGTCGCCGGTGAGTCGCTCCTCCACCGATGCCAGCGCTGCCCGATCGGACAGGTCGGCGACGAGCACGTCGCACGGCACGTCGAGTGAGTCCGCCAGCTCGTGCAATTTCGCCTCGTCGCGGGCGACGACGACCAGGTGGGATCCCGCAGCTGCCAGCTGGACGGCGATCGCCCGACCGATCCCCGACGACGCCCCGGTCACCAACGCTCTCGTCCACATCGGCTCAGTCTGCCCCGCCCGCCCATTCGACAGCGCCCACACGAGTGGAGCGGCCGCGGTGCGCAGGTCCGGGTGCGATCCGTCCCGCAATCCGCGACAACAGCCACCCAGAGTCCGACCCGTCGCCTCACTCGGCGTCCGGACAGACCTCACCTCGGTTCGCTGGCGGCTGGGGCGTTCGAGTGCAAGGCGCGCAGTGAGGACGTTGCCGTCCGGCAACGACGAACCTGCGGAACGCCGCAATCGGGCGTTCCAGTCGTCAGCGAACGAGTTCGGTGCGCATGCCTTCGGTATCCCAGGTGGGGTCGAGGGGGAACCGCGAGATCGCTCGACCCGACTGGCGGCGTGCCGTCCACAGCATCGCGGCGGCGTCGATCAACATCTTCGGATGTGCGCCGACGGGCGGGGTGCGGGTGACGACGTCGTCCACGCCGGGAAGCTGGTCCTTGATCAGCTGCAGCCGTTCGAGTCGACCGTCCTCGTGCCACGGCGAGGTCTTCAGCTTCACGTCGCCGTTCATCGCCGTGAACGACACGTCCGGATGGGCCGGCACGAATCGACGTGCGTGATACGGCTGGAGTTCCTGTGCGGCTTCACGCATCCGGTGGAACCGACGCTTGTCGGCTGCGTTCATCCACGGCTCGGTGCGTGCCGCCGCCTCGCCGGACCGCTCCTGGAAGGATTGCCGACTTGGTACGCCGTAGATCGCAGCAGCGCGCGGCCATCCGACGTATTGGCGAGCGTCGACATCACATGCACGCCACGGTCCGTCTGGAAAATCCTTCAGGCCCATCGGAGCGTTGATCGCCGCTGCGTCGAACGACGGTCGGTAGTCGAGCACGTCGAACAGGTTCTTCACCACGAATGCCTCCTCGGCCGCCACGGTGATGCCCGCCATGCGGGCGGGCAGCACCAGCCAGCCACCGGGGCACGTGGTGATGCCGGCAAGGTTCTTGTACGGGAGCTTCTTGGCAACCATGACGTTCCTCTCGACTCCGGTGGACGATCAGACGCCGACAGAGCGGTCGGCGTACTCGCCCGAGCCGGACGAGGCGGCCTGGCCGCCCGCCATGGTCGCCTGTGCCTGGAGTTGGGAGCGGGCGGTGGCGAGCTGAGCCTGGATCTCCTTCGGGTAGGCCGACGACTCCATGGCGGTCTCGAGGCTGATCAGGCCCGAGGCCACCAGACGGGCGAGGTCCATCTCGACCGTCTGCATCCCGTCGGCCGCGCCCGTGGCGATCATGTTGCGCATCTGGCGCGACTTGCCCTCCCGGATCAGGTTCCTGATCGCCTCGTTGGCGACCATGATCTCGTACGCGGCAACTCGGCCGCCGCCGATGCCCGGCAGCAGACGCTGGGAGATGACTCCCTGGAGTGCACCGGCGAGCATGATCTGGATCTGATCGCGTCGTTCCGACGGGAACACGTCGATGATGCGGTCGAGCGACTGGGCGGCGTCGTTGGTGTGCAGTGTGGCGAACACGAGGTGGCCGGTCTCGGCGAGCGAGAGCGAGATCTCCATCGACTCGAGGTCACGCATCTCACCGAGCAGCACCACGTCGGGGTCCTCACGCAGTGCGCTCTTGAGGCCCTGGCTGAACGACCGCACGTCGGTACCGACCTCACGCTGGTTGATCATCGCCACCTTGTGGTGGTGCAGGTACTCGACCGGGTCCTCGATGGTCAGGATGTGCACGGGACGCGTCTCGTTGATCCGGTCGATCATCGCGGCCAGCGTGGTCGACTTGCCCGAACCGGTCGGGCCCACCACGAGCACGATGCCATACGGCTTGTACGACAGGGTGGTGCATGCCACGGGAGCACCGAGCTCCTCGAGTGTGCGAACACGGAACGGCACGACTCGCAGGGCGAGTGCATACGAGCCGCGTTGGCTGAAGGCGTTCGCGCGGAATCGACCCACACCGGGCAGACCGAACGAGAAGTCGACCTGACTCTCGTCCTCTAGCTCCTGCTTCTGTTCCACAGTGATGAGCGACATGATCATCCGGTCGATCTCATTCGAGGTCAGCACGGGCACGCCTTCGAACGACACGAGCGAACCGTCGCGGCGAACCGTCGCCGGGCGCCCCACCGTGAGGTGGAGGTCGGATGCTCCGGACTGGACCGTTGCGGTCGCGAGCGACACGAGCATGGGGTCGGGGTTGATGGCTGATTCGACGGGCATGGGGGTCTAACCTCCGGTCACGAACCGACGGGTGCCGGCTGATTGGATCTGATGAGTCTTCTGTTCTTGATTCCGCTGGTGGTCGTGTTCGGCCTGCTGATCGGCTCGTTCCTGACCGTGGTGGCGGATCGGGTGCCCCGCGGCGGCAACATCAACCGGCCGCCGAGTGCATGCGGGAACTGCGGGCTGCGCCTCGGCCCCCTCGACCTCGTCCCGGTGTTCAGCTGGCTGGCACTCGGCGGCAAGTGCCGCCGGTGCCGCAACCCGATCGGCAAGGAGCCGATCGTGATCGAGCTGATGAACGTAGCGGTCTGGGTCGTGTTCGCACTGAGGTTCGCTGACGACTCCATGGTCGACGACTCGATCGCCGTCCTCCCCGCGTTCCTGATCTTCGGCTCGGTGCTGGTGGTGCAGACCTGGATCGACATCCGTGAGCAGCGCCTGCCACGCGAGATCACCTTCACCGGCATGGTGCTGGGTGGCGTGGCGCTGATCGTGGCGGCGCTGATCGTCGGCGAGCCCGACCGCATTTGGATGTCGGCGCTCGGAGCGATGATCGCACTCGGCCTGATCGGCGGCATCTACCTCGGGAGCAACGCGTACTACGGCAAGGACGTGGCCTTCGGGTTCGGCGACGTGATCCTCGCCCCGCTGCTCGGGATGTTCCTCGGCTGGTTGAACCCGGGCATCGTGGCGCCGGGCCTGTTCTTCGGTTTCGTCCTCGGCACGCTCGGTGCGATCCCGGCGATGGTCGGCCGCAGGGCGACCACGAGGACCCAGCTTCCGTTCGGACCGTTCCTGGCCCTCGGTGCCGTGGTGGCGGTGTTCGTCGGACAGCACTTCGTGGACCTCGTGCTCGGGCGGTGAGTCGTTCGTGACCTGACGGTCAGAACGCGCCGGGCCCTTCGATGTCGACGACCTGGACGATCGGCGCGGGAGCGTCGACCGGAGCCGCATCTTCCTTCACACCGCCGAGTACGCCGTACATGGCAGACACGAGAGCGAGTGCGACGAAGCCGACGATCACGCCGACGAACACGATCATGATCGGCTCGAAGAGGCTCGTGAACTTCTTGATGCGGCTCTCCAGCTCGCGGTCGAAGTAGATCGCACAGATCTCGAGCTGATCGTCGAGCGTGCCGGTCTCCTCGCCGACCTTGAACATCTGCCTCGCGGCACCGGGGAAGAGTTCGGTCTCGATCAGCGGCCCAGCGAAACCGCGCCCTTCGAGCATCTGGGCGCGAGCGATCTCCAGACGTTCGATGTAGATGACATTCGCTGTCGCATCGGTGGCGGTCTTCAGTCCCTCGGGCAACGGCACGCCGGCCTGGACCATTGCCCCGAGGATCCGACAGAACCGTTCGAGGATGGCATAGTCGATGATGCCCTTGACGATCGGGATCTTCAGCACGAGGTGCTGCCGCCAGATCTTGCCCGTCGGGTGCTTGGCCAGGAAGAGCATGGAGGCAACGAACACTCCGATGAATCCAGCCGTGAAGAACCACAGATCGGTGAAGAAGCGTGAGAAGAACAGCATCATCCGCGTCGGAAGCGGCAGGTCGGCGCCGAGTTCCTCGAACAGCGGCTTGAACTGCGGCAGCACATAGCCGGCGAGAAGCAAGACGGTTCCCAGAGCCATCACCATGACGACCATCGGGTACGACAGTGCACCGACCACCTTGGCCCGGGTGTCAAGGGCACGCTCGAGGTATTCGGCGAGGCTCTCCAACGCGGTATCGAGTTGTCCCGTCAGCTCGGCCGACTGCAGGATGCCGATGTAGAAGTCGGGGAAGACGTGCGGAAAGCCGGCCGCCGAGACCGACAGCAGGCCGCCGTTTCGCAAGTCGTCGGTGAGGCCACTGATGGCCCGACGCAATGCGACGTCGTCGGTCTCGTCGCCGATCGTGATCAGCGCGTCAGTGATCGGGATGCCGGCCTTGACGAACACGGCGAGTTGACGCGTGAAGTGCATCAACTCCTTCTTCTTGACCTTTTCTGCAGTGAGCTCGAAGTCGAGCAACCCGCGGGACTCTTCGATCTTCGTGGGGAACAGGTTCTGTCCCACAAGAAGAGCGCGTGCACCGCCGAGCGTGTCGGCCTTGGTGACCCCGTTGACCGGGGTGCCCTGTGCATCGATGGCGGCGTAAGCGAACTTTGGCATGTCGGGTGGTTCCTGTTCGGAAGGTCAAGGATTCGTTCGCTGTCTCTTCGGCACGCGACGAGCCGGTGTTGAGCGCGTTCTGCAGGAAAGGTCCAGCCATCGCCGTGGAAAGAATCTCTGCGACAGGACTTGACAGACAACGCGAACAGGCGTATGGTATGAGTGTGCCAACGATCTCTGTGACTTCGACTGGCGTCGATGCGCTGGTCGACGACGTAGCCGGTCACCTGAACGCACAGCACGGCCGACTGATCGACGTCACGATCTGGCTCCTCGCCAACAAGCAGGAGTGGCAGGGCGACGGCGTGTGGACCCCCGCCCAGTACCTGGCGTGGCGCGCCGGCGTGAGTCCGACCACGGCATCGAACCTGGTGAAAGTCGCCGAACGCTCCCACGAGTTCCCTGTCGCGATCGAGAAGGTCCGTCGAGGCGAGATGTCGCTCGATCAACTCATGCCCATCGTCCGCACGGTCCCCGGATGGGCAGATGCCCAGGTCACCTCGCTCGCGCACAAGTTGACGGTGTCCCAGATCCGCCGACTGGTGAGCGAGACGAACTGGGCGTGGATGCCGGGACCGATGCCCGATCAGGGCCCCGACCCTGGTCCCATCGACGAGGAGGCCGCACCGGGTTCTCGAGTCGAACGCCACGACGGCCCGGCTCGTTCCGACGACGCCGACGAGGCCGAGCCGAACCAGAACCGGGTGAACTACGGCTTCGGGGAGAACGGCCGCTGGTATCTGCACGCCGACCTCGACACCGATCTGGGTGCTCAGATCCACCAGTCGCTCGACGAAGCCCGCGACGCGCTTTTCCGCGACCGCAACCATGCTCAGACCGCGCGACCGGGGAACTCCGATCCGAGTGTCGAGGACGACGAAGGGAGCGAGCACGACCACTCCGTCGCCCGCGCCGACGGTGACACCCCCGGCGAGGTCGGAGTCGAGCACGACCCGAACGTGCTGGTTCCCGTGTCCGATGCCGAAGCGTTCGTCGAGATCGCTCGTCGGGCGATGGACGGCATCGAATCGCAGGACCGCCGCGATCGCTTCCGGGTGAACCTGTTCCTCCAGATCGACGGCACGATCGGCACCACCGAGCACATCACCCTGCCCGACTCGCTACGCGACCTGCTCACGTGCGACGGACGTATCGATCCGATCTTCGTCAACGGGGCGACGCCGGTCTCGATCGGCCGTACGTCCCGGGTGATTCCCGAGCGACTGCGCCGGACCGTCCTGCACCGCGACCACGGTTGCTGCCAGGTGCCGGGTTGCACGGCGACTCGCGGACTCGATCTGCACCACGTGGTGCACTGGTCACGAGGTGGTCCGACCGATTCGTCGAACCTGATCACCGTGTGCTCCCGACACCACCGGATGCACCACAGGAAACGACTCGGCATCACCGGTGACGCCGACGATCCCGATTCCCTCGTGTTCACGAATCATCACGGTCTGCCCATCCGCGCGTCAGGCGCGAGCCCCACCCCGCCCGGCGGTCCACCGCCGTCGATCGACGGGACGTACGAACATCCCATCGGAGAGCGACTCGATCGACGCTGGGTCACCTTCGTCGACCCGAACATCCCACTCTGCGAACGCCACCCGCACCCCGGCATCGCCGGCTGACAGGAGTCGAGTCAGCGAGAGGCCGGTCGCTCGAGTCGTGGCGACGCACCCCGATCGAGTCAGCAGGTGGAGGATGGCAGCAGCCCCACCTCGGGAACCGATGTCGCGGCCGCCCGGATCGGAAGCGACACACGGCGACGCCGAGCCTGGAGCGCTCCGAGCGACACCTGGAAACTAGTGAGCGAACAGCGTGCGGACGACTTCGGACACCGTGGTCGTGTCGTCCTCCACGAGCTGGATCGCCTCGCGCAGCATCGTGCGCATGCCCTGGGCGACGGCGAGGCGCCGCAGCTCCTCCGTGGTGGCCCAGCCGACGATGAGACGGCGGATCTCCGGGGTGATGCGGAGCAGTTCGTAGATGCCGATGCGGTCGCGGTAGCCGGTCATCGAGCAGTAGGTGCATCCGGCGCCACGCCAGAACACGGTCTTCTCGCTGCCGCCCGAGTGCTGGCGGAACACGGCGAGTTCCTCGGGGCCGAGTTCGTACTGTTCCTTGCAGTTGTCGCACATCTTGCGGATCAGTCGCTGGGAGACCACGCCGACGATCGCCGACGCGACGAGGAACGCCTCGATGCCCATGTCGAGCAGGCGGTGCAGTGCGGCGACGGCGTCGGTGCCGTGCAGCGAGGAGAGCACGAAGTGACCGGTGAGTGCGGACTGGATGGCGATCCGGGCAGTGGGTTCGTCACGGATCTCGCCGACGAGGATCACGTCGGGGTCCTGACGCAGGAGGGCCTTGAGGCCGGTGGCGAACGTGAGGCCCGCCTTCTCGTTCGTCTGCACCTGGTTGATGCCGGGGAACACATACTCCACCGGGTCCTCGACCGTGGTGACGTTCTTGCCGTTGTTGTTGATCTCGAGCAGCGTGGCGTACAGCGTCGTCGTCTTGCCGGCGCCGGTCGGACCGGCACAGATGACCATGCCGAACGGCGCGTGCACGAGCTTGGCGTACGTGTTGTACGTCTCCTTCGGCATGCCGAGTTCGCTCAGGCCGACCATCGACTTGGACTTGTCGAGCAGACGCATGACGATCTTCTCACCGAACACCGTCGCCACGGAGGACACGCGGACGTCGAGATCCTTGCCGTCGACCTTCGTGGAGAACTGGCCGTCCTGGGGCGCACGCTTCTCGACGATGTTCATCTCGGACATGATCTTGAGGCGTGACACGAGTGCGTTGTGCGCGGTCAGCGGGAGGCTGAACGCCTCGATCAGCTGGCCGTCGACGCGGTAGCGGATGCGGAGGCGATCGTCGAGCGGTTCGATGTGGATGTCCGACGTGCGGTCGCGCAGGGCCTGGCCGACGATCTTCGCGACGAGCTGCACGACGGGCGATTGGTCGTCGAGGCTGACCTCGGCGATCGTCTTCTCGGCGGCCATCCGCTGCTCGTCCTCGCCGGCGAACGTGGACAGGATCGCATCGAGGTTCGAGGAGTTGCGGAACATCTGCTCGATGAACGACGTGACCGTGTTGTGGTCCGACGCACGCCACGACAGGCGTTGCCCGCCGGCGGCTGCTTCGACCTGCTGGCGCCGAAGCGCCGACGGATCGACCGCGTACACGATCAACCCCTCGGGACCCTCGGCGACCGCGATCACCTTGTGCTCACGGCAGACCTGCTCGGACAGCTTCTGGACGACCTCCGGGTCGAGTTGGCCGACGTTGGAGTCCGCAGCGGGCACCTGGCACGCGGCAGCGACGGCATGCGCGAGTTCGTTGCGACCGACCCTGTTGCGGCTGATCGCGTACTCGCTGAACTTGAACAGGTCGCCGTTGGCATCCGTCAGGAGTTGGGCGAGTTGCTCGGCCGTGAGGTAGTTCGCCTGGACGAGTGCCTGGCCGGCGGCCATGCATTCGTCGAGGTTCGGTCCGGGAGCGTTGCGCTCCGCCAGGGCCACGCCGCCACCGCTCTGTTCGGGTGCGTCGTCGTCCTTCTTGCGTCCGAGTGCCATGAGTGTGGATTCCGTTCTGCGTTCTGTGGTCGTGTCGTCGTCGGGCGGGATTGGAGTTCTTCAGGCGTCGGTCAGTAGCTGACCGGCGGCTCCAGGCTCATCGTGAGTCCGACCGAGGTGAGCGACGAGTCGCCGTTCGTCGTCGGGTCGGCGGTGGGCGGAGAGAGCGGAGACGACGCAGGTGGAGCGTCGAGGCGGTCGTTCGACGGCATCACCGGCGTGGTCGAGCGGCTCGAATCCTCGCCGCTCGCGGCCGGCCGGGACATGGCGACGGTGGCGTCGTCGGCCCCGTCGTCACGGCCACGGATGATGTCGGGGTCGAGCATCAGCACGGCCCGCTCGACCTCTTCGAGTCGTTCGAGTTGGACGGCGGTGGCGACGTCCATGCTCTGCTCCTGCACGGTCGTCTCGATCTCGGTGAGGCGGACGGCGGTGGTCTCGAGGCTGCCGTTGATCGTCTCCTGGAAGCGCTCCATCTCGATGCGGACCAGTTCTGCCTGGCCCAGTGCCGAGGAGATCTTGTCCTTCATCTCGTCGATCGCTTCTTCGTCGACGTTCTCCATCTGCTGGCGCAACGAGGCGATGCTCGTCTCGACGTCGGTGAACTTGGCATCGGCCTTGGCGATCCGGCCGTTCAACGCGTCGACTGCCTCATCGAGACCGGCGCCGATCCGACCGACGTGGGCGTCGATGTCGGCGACGCGCTGGCCGATCTCCTCGTTGACCCGGTTCTCGAGGCCGAGCATCCGTTCGTTGATCCGGGTCTCGCTCGAGTCGACGCGGTCGCCGATCAGGTTCGACACCTCGGACTGCTGACGAGCTGCGAACGCGGACACTTCGTCGATCCGCATCACCATCGAGGTCATCCGGTCGTCGAAGCTGCCGAGAACGTCGGACTGGACGCGTTCGAGGCGTGCGTCGATCGCTGCGGTGACCTGGTTGATGTGGTTGACCATCTGGCCGGCCTGGTCGTCGAACTTGCGGATGCTGCTGTCCAGGTTGCGGACCTCGGCCTCGACGGCATCCTGGCGGTGCTCCAGTTGCTTCACGACGGGTCGGGCGGCGGACTCGACGGCCGATGCGATGCCGACGTTGGCCTCGTCGATGACCCGGCCGAGCCGCGTGTTCATCTCGTCATGGCGCTTCTTGGTGGCCGAGCCGAACTCGTTGAGTTGCGACTCGAGGACGTTCTGCAGTTCGGTCTGGTACTGCGTGTTCGCGGCCTGGCTGGACTCCAGCGCTCCGGCCAGCGAGCGGACCTGACGTTCGAGCTCCGCACGTGCGGTGGCTCCCGCAGCGACCTCGTCGCTCAGCGCCTTGAGGTTCATGGCGACCTCGCCGCTGAAGCGGGTCAGTTCCTGTTGCACAGCAGCGACGATCTGTCGTTGCATCTCCTGGATTTCTTCGCTCATGTCCGGTTCTCTCCCTCGGAACCTCGCCCTCCGAAGTGAGGGAATCGGTCGGGTGGCTCGTTGATGTATCGACCCGTGTGCTGCGCGTCTTGAGGAATTGCTGATACTTGACGCGTGTTGTGCCGGCGAGACCGCCAGATGTCGTCGTCATTCCGGTTCGGCGCAGCACGGGGCGTCACGACTCGGGATCCGTCCGGAACCGGGACGACAGGACCTGGTCCGATCCCGTCCACGAACCGGAACGTCGAGGACCTCGTGCGGTCCGAACACGAACCGAACGTCGAGGCGAACGGGAGGACGTTCGGTGGGATTCGTGCGGAGCGGTACGGTTCGGCCATGCGCGTGCACCTGGTCGACGGCACCTACGAACTCTTCCGTCAACACTTCGGGCAGGTCGCCCGCCACTCGAACACCCATCCGATGGCGGCCGCAGCCGGCGTGGTGGCCTCGACCCTGGCACTCGTGGAGGACGGCGCCACCCACATCGGCGTCGCGTCCGACCACACCATCACCAGCTTCCGCAACGACCTCTACGACGGGTACAAGGACGGGGTCGGGATGGACGAGGACATCCTGCGACAGATCCCCGTGATGGAGGACGCTCTGGCGGCCGCCGGTTTCACGGTCTGGCCGATGGTCACCCACGAGGCCGACGACGCCATGGCCGCGGCGGCCGCAGTGGGAGACGCCGACGAGCGGGTCGAACAGGTGCTCATCGTCACTCCCGACAAGGACCTCGGGCAGTGCGTGCGAGGCGAGCGCGTCGTGCAGTTCGACCGCCGCAAACGTGAGATCCTCGACGAGGCGGCGGTGATCGCCAAGTTCGGGATCGGCCCGTCGTCGATCCCCGACTTCCTGGGCCTGGTGGGCGACTCGGCCGACGGGTTCCCCGGGCTTCCCGGCTGGGGGGCCAAGAGCGCAGCGAAGGTCCTCGCCCGGTACGGGCACATCGAGGACATCCCCGCCGCCGCCGGCCAGTGGGACGTCGACGGCCTGCGTGGCGCCGCCAAGCTCGCGACCACCCTGCAGGAGAACTACGAGGACGCGCTCCTCTTCCGACGCATCGCGACCGTCGACATCGACATCGACGTCGGCTCCGTCGACGACTGGAGATGGACAGGCCCGACGGAGAGGTTCGCGTTCGTGGCCGAGGAGCTCGGCTCACCGGACCTCGTCCAGTACGCCGGCCGTCTCACCCCCACCTGACGTCGCGATCCGCTGCGCCACGCCGGTGCCTCGACAGGCGCGAACGTGCGTGGCTCCGGAGTGACCAGGTTGCGCCCAGGCGGCGCTACGCTGCCCGGCGGTGGTGACCGGGTCCTGTGCAACGACCGCCCGTGAACCAGGTCAGGACCGGAAGGTAGCAGCCTTCATCGGCATCGGTTGTGTGCCGCAGATCGCCTGGTCACCACCACTTTCACTCGCCGATAGCGTGGCGAGTGCGAGGTACGACACAATCTGCCGAACAATCTGGAGGGGTGCGAGAGCGGCCGAATCGGCACGCTTGGAAAGCGTGTGACCTTCACGGGTCCGTGGGTTCGAATCCCACCCTCTCCGCCAGATTCCCATGTGGCCCACCGGCTCGTTCCGGTGGGCCGTCGTCATTTTCGTGGCCGCCCCGTCCCCGGCCGGACCGGCGACTGCGAGACTCCTCATCGATGACGCACGAGAGCAATCCGCTCCACCACGACTGGATGCAGGTCGCGCTCGACGAGGCTCGTGCAGCGATCACACACGACGACGTTCCGGTCGGTGCCGTCGTGGTCCGCGACGGCACGGTGATCGCCGCGCGACACAACGAACGCGAGTTGTCCGATGACCCGGTCGCGCACGCCGAAGTGCTTGCGCTGCGTGATGCAGCACGCGTCGTCGGCAACTGGCGGCTCGACGAATGCACCCTCGTGGTCACGCTCGAGCCGTGCGCGATGTGTGCGGGGGCGATGGTCAACGCCCGACTCGGTTCGCTCGTCTTCGGTGCGGCCGACCCGAAAGCGGGAGCGGTGACCAGCCACTTCGGGTTGCTCGACGGCGCCCCGCTGAATCATCGCGTCCCGGTCGTGGCCGGTGTACGCGCCGAGGAGTGTGGCGATCTGCTCCGAACGTTCTTCCGTTCCCGCCGCAGCTGACGCCGTCACCCGGCCGGTCTCCCGCTGTCCCCGTCGGCTGCTCCCGGTCGGCTGCGGGTGGTCCGGCCACGGAACGGGCGATCAGTCCTTCTTGCGCAGGCTGCCGATCAGTCGACGCAGCGCGCTGCGACGTTCGCTCTGGATGTCGTCCTGGTCGTCGACGAAGACGATCGAGGCCTTGCCCGGTTCCGGGTGTCTCGATGCGGAATCGGCGACACCGGACTCGGTGACACCCGATGCTCCCGCCTGCGCGGCCGCCCGCTCGTAGACCGCTTCGGCGCGCATGTCGACGGTCGGCGGTGCGAAGCCGAGCGGCTCGTTCCGAGCGGCAGGGCTCGGCTGGGCAGCGGGTGCGAGGGGCGTCGGTGCGCTGAGCGCCGTCGGCGGTGCGAAGTTCGGCGCCTCGAACGCAGCGGGTGTCGGCGTCTCCGTCGCGGCCGGGGCCCGAGCCGGTGTCGGGGCCTGTGACGGTGTCGGCGCCGGTGCCGGTGTGGCCGTCGGAGGCGCGAGCGCGAGTTCGGGCGGCACCACCGGGGCGAGTTCGACGCTGGAGACGGTGGCCGGCCGAGGTCGCGCCGCTGCGCTCTCGATCGCCTGGAGTGCACGGCGGACCGCTGCGGCGACGTCGTCGGGAACGGCTGCATCGGGTTCGGGGATCTGGTCGATCTGGAGCGGCTCGATCGTGAAGCCGAGCGGACCGGGGCCCGGGGCGTCGAGTGACGGGGAGTCGCTCGGCGTCGAGCGTCCTGGCTCGCGTGTCTCGATCGTCTCGTCGACCGACGGGGAGGTCGACGAGGTCGTTGGTGGAGTGGTCGACAAGGTCGTTGGTGGAGTGGTCGACGAGGTCGTCGGCGAGGCATCCGACAACGGCATCGCTGCGACCGGCACGACTTCGATCAGGTCGGCGGCGAACGGATCACCGACGTCGGCGGGTGGCTCCGCACCCGACAGACCGGTGGTCGCCGCGCCGGTCGCGGTCGATTCCGTCGTGGTCGATTCCGACCGTGGATCCGGGAAGGACGGTGGCGCCGTCGGCTGTGCGGTGTCGGCTGGTTGCTCCGACTGGGTGGTCGGTCCGGCCGTTGGACTCCATCGCGCGTCGATGATCGAGTCGTCCCGGGTGCCGTCGGGCCAGACGATGCGGAACTCCCCGAGCGGTGAGGCGACCGACTCCGATGCTTCGGGCACGTCGCCTCCCCCGGCAGTCCAGTCGGCGCGGTCGGCGTCGAATCGGTCGAGTTCGGCCTGGATGTCGAAGGTGGCGTCGTCGCGCGATTCGTGCGTCGACCGGCCGTCCGGCGGTGCGGCGATGCCCAGACCGGACGGATCGGGCTCGGCCCACTCGATCCGCATGTCGTGCGCAACGGGAACCTTGGGGTGGGGCAACTGGCCGCCCGAGCCGAGCCGTGGAAGTTCCTCCACCACCGAGCGATCGACCTGCATGACTCCACTCGAGGGTCGGTGGACGCCCGTTGGCTCCGAGGACGCCACGAACCAGCGGTGGATCCCGGAGGGATGGTGGCGATATGCGCTGACCGTGATGGTCGCGGTGACCGAGTTCGCGAGTTGCTGCACGATGGCGTCGGTCGCGTTCTCGACGATCACCATGACCAGATCTCGATCCACCGTGGCATCTCGATCGAACAGACGCCCGAGGTGTTCGGCCCCGCCGACGCCGATCACCCCTCGTTGCAGTTGCACCGAGTCGATCGCTCCGGCGTCGAGGATCAGACGGCTGAGGGAGGGGTCACCGTCGCGCTCGGCGTGGTAGATCGAGCCGCCGTCGAGATACAGGCGAACCGCCGGATCGATCGCGAACGTGATCTCGCCGGTGAAGGCATGGAAGCGCGCGACGTCGAGCGAGGTGGCGGCGGTCTGCGGGACGGCGACCGTCGAGACCGCGTAGTCGGCGAACGTGGCGTAACGCTCCGCCAGGCCGAGGTTCGCGGCAGCGCGGGGTGGAGCGGTCGCGGAGTGGTGAACGGGCGGCGGTTCCGAGGTCATCTCAATCCGCCGGGCCCTTCTCCATCGAGTCGAGCAACGTGAGCAGGATCTCGACGATCACCTCTCGCCCCGACTCCGAGTCGATCAGCTGGCACGGAACGACCGCTTCGCCGGCCAGTGCCCCGAGCGAGCGGGCCATCCGATCGGCCATGTCCTGGTCGTCACACCGGTTGACGGCGATCACCGCAGGCACACGGAGTTCGGACAGCAAGGAGCGCAACTCGACGCCGGCCGCGGCGTGGGTCTGACGGGCTTCGGCATCGATCACGAAGGCGACGATGTCGACGTCACCCTTGAGGATGTTCGTCATGAACCGGAAGCGCGGCTGGCCCGGCGTGCCGAACAGCAGGAGGCTGACGCCGTCCTCGTCGAGTTGATAGGTGCCGAAGTCCATCGCGACGGTCGTGTGGGCCTTGACGTCGGACTCCTCGCCACTCGTGACCACGTCGGTCGAGACCACTTCGGTCTGCGACACCGACCGGATCAGCGAGGTCTTTCCTGCGGCGAACGGTCCGGTCACCAGGATCTTGAACGTGTGCGTGGTCGGCGCAGGGGTGCCGTCGTCGGCTCGGTCGGCCACTCCCTCTCCCACTCCAGCTCTCTCTCCCTCGACGTCGGTGTCCGTGTCGGTGTTGGTGTCGACTCGACGCGACGGTGCCACGTGGTCGTCGACGCTGGGCTCGACCAGTGGTCGTCGTGGCGACGGTTCGGTGCCCACGCCGGTGCGCGTGTCGGTGGAGGCGTCGCCGCCGACATCGGCATCGGTTGCGTTCACGAGGTGCCCGCCAGGAGCGACGCGCGTGAGCGCACGAATCGGCGCAGGCGGGTCTGGTCGACGTTGGAGTCCGTGACCATTGCGAGGACGCGTGCCGTGCCGATCGGCCAGAGGAGCAGCAGGCCGTTGTCGTGGTCGACGACGAGTTGGCGCAACTGCGTGCCGTTGCCCATCAAGACGAGTTGGTGCGCGAGTCCGATGGCTGCTGCGAGCATCGCGGCGTGGGCCGCCTCGTTCGGCATGGTCTCGCTCTGCGCGAGTGCGAACCCGTCGACCGAGGCGAGGAGGGCGCCGCGTGCACCCACGATGACCTCGGTCATCTCGTCGAGCGCCTGGGTCGGCGTGGTCGGGACCGGACGGCCGACGGCCTGTGGTCGGGCGGACGCTGACGTCGCGGGGCCTGTCGCTGACGGTGAGGTTGCAGGGGACGTCGTCGACGTCGACGTCGCAGGGGGTGCTCCGGGGGATGACGTCGCGGGGGGCGGTGGTGGCGGCGCCAGCGGGGTGGAACGCACGGCGGGGGGCGCCACCCACGCGCTGACCGGAGCCGTCGGCGCTGATGTGGGTTCGGAGTGCGATGTCATGCTGGATCTGAGCGAGCTTGTCTGTCGGCGCCCCGGGATCGGGCGGGCTTCGACCACTGTCATATGTCGAGTCTTCGGCAAGAAACGCGCATGCCTTGAGCACCACCCTCGACCATACTCCCGCGTCGGACGACGCGATCCCACCGGCTCCGTCGGCCGACCCGCCCTCGCACTCTTCGTCTCGTGACCGGGCAACGGGCAGGTGCCGGGCCGACTTCAGAGCGCTACGCGTCGCCCTCGGGGTGTGCCCCGCCGGTCTCGCCGGACTTCTGGGCCTCCATCCATTCCCTCGTCGCCTTGCCCATCTTGCGACCGTCGTAGCCGATTCGCTGGGTGGGCGTCACCTCCATCACCAGCCGCCGGGGAGAGTCGAGGAACTTCTCGAAGAGGTCGGCGGCCTCGGCGTCGTCGGGTCGGATGGTCTGCGCGAGTTCGCGGTAGAACCAGTCCTTCGTCGCCCGATCGTCGAGCAGCTTGCACGTTCCCTTGTAGGTGACCGTGCGGTTCGCGCCCATCTCGGTTCCGGTCGAGGTGACCACGATGCACACTCGCGGGTCGCGCTTCACGGCCGACATCCGCGCACGCTGGCTCGACGCGGTCAGCCAGAACTTCCCGTCGCGGAACACGTACGACATGATCACGCCGACCGGCCAGCCCTCCTTGTTCGACCAGATGAACGTGCACTCCTTCTGCAGTGCGAGCATCTCGGCCTCGGCATCGTCCTCGAGCCCGAAGACCGTGACGTCTTCGTAGTTGTCTGCCAGTTGTTTCGTCATCGCCCGACGGTAGGACGACGGTCGACCGCAGGACGAGGTGGAACCAATCAGCTGATCAATTCCACTCACCACGCCGCCGGCCCATCGCGCGGACACTCGATCCGCAGCCCGAACCGCAACCCCGAACCGCAGCCTCGATCTGCGACTTCGAGCTGCGCCCCCGAGAACGTTCGGCGGGATCATCCGGCTCCGATTGATCCTCCACCGGGTGATCCGAGGCGGTCGAGGATGTTCGAGGTGATCTGCTCGATCTGCGGATCGCGGCCGGCGAGTCCGTGCGCCCAATCGGTGGAACCCGACGTGACCACCACGCCGCCGCCCGGCGAGGTGAACGTGCCGAGCATCGCCTGACCCGCTGCGATGCGCTTCACGGCGGACTCACTCCGCTCGCCGAACACGCGCGCCGACAGGAACTCGATCTCGGACGGTTCGTCGGGCTTCGGAGGCCGTTGCGCGGTCGTGCGCGTGAAGTGGGCGACCGGCACCATCGCGAGGATCTCGAAGTCGTCCGGCGTGCCGTCGGCACCGGTCGGCACCGGGAGCCCGTCGACCACGGTCCACTCGCATCCGTCGCACTCGTACCCCACCGCCGTCGCCGATGCACCGAGGACGTCGCCGTAGCCGATGTCGGTGCCCTCGAACATCCAGTGCTCCGGTCGGAACACCGTGTACCCGCCGGCACCGTTGGTGACCCGCTTGCCGATGCGGTGATATCCCCCGCGCGTGAACGACACGCCGGTCATGTGGTTCTCGGGCCGGCCGATGAGGTGGTCGGACCAGATGCTGGTCAACTCCCCGATCCGGTCGGTGTCGTACACCGGGTCGTCCTTGAACCGTCCCTTGTAGCCGACCATCACCGATGCGACACCGTCGACCGGTTCCTCGAGACGCACCTGCCACAGAGACGTGTTGCCGGAGAAGAACGCCACGTTGCCTCCCGCCGCGACGAAGCCTTCGACGGTGTCGCGCATCGGGCCCGACCAGTACTCGTCGTGGCCGACCGACAGGAGGAGCCTGTAGCCGTGGACGATGTTCGGGTGTTCGGCGAGGTCGGCGTTGGTGACGACGTCGATGCCGTATCCGTTCCGTTCGGCCCAGGCGAGGAACGGCTGCTCCCAGTCCGGGAACCCAGCCGAACCCGCCCAGCCCGACAGGTGGTTCAGTCGGAGATATCCGACATGGGTGTTCATGTCCCGATCCGGGGGGTGGGTCGTGGTGACGCGACGCCCGGCACCCGGCGGCTTGAAGAGGTAGCCGCGGGCCATCGGTCGCTGCAGCGAGGCGTGGGTGCCACCGTTGTAGAGATTGCGGCCGGCGAAGTCGTTGTAGGCGTGCCACGTGTTGGTCGTCAATTGGAGCAGGATCGTGTTGGGCGAATCGGCGGGCGGACGGACGACGACGAATGCGTGGCTGCGACGCGTCCTTCCGTCGACGTCGATCGTCAGTTGCACCTCGTAGTAGCCCGAGATCCAGTCGGCACCGGGTGTGATCGTCGCGGCGACCGGCCAGTCGCAGCCGTTCGAGTCGGCGTCACGCGGCGTGGGGTGATCGCCGGCTTCGACGGTCCCGCTCCAGACGACCGTCCGCTCGGCGCCGATCCGGGCGATCTCGACAGCGACCGGGCGACCACCGGCCGACGACAGGTGGAGCGAGAACGGGCGGCCCGCAGCCGTGGATTGCGGCCAGCAGTACCCGGTGACGGTCTCGAATGCCATCGACCGATGTTGTCAGGTGGGCCCGGCGCCGACCGCAACGCACTCAGGCCGGCGTGAAACGGAGCGGGAGTTCGCGCATCGGGAAGAGGATGAACGACGGATCGTGGACCGGGCCGTCGAACGGTCGTGCCAACTCGATGTTCGACGTGCGCTCCAACCAGTGCGTGAACCCGGTGACGAGTTCCTGACGGGCCAGCGCGGCGCCGACGCAGAAGTGCGGTCCGACTCCGAATGCGAGGTGCTTCGCGTCGCCGGTTCGATCGAGGTCGAAGTCGTCGGCGTGGTCGAACACGTCGGCGTCACGGTTGGCGGCGGCGTAGCGCACCATGACCAGTGCGCCCTCGGGGATGGTCACGCCGCCCACCTCGACGTCCTGCGTCGCCGTGCGGAACAACCCCTGGACCGGGCTCTCGTAGCGCAGCGACTCCTCGACGAACGCCGGAACGAGCGACGGGTCGGCGCGCAGTCGAGCCTGCACGTCCGGCCGTCTCACCAGGAGCCACATCCCGTGGTTCAACGCGCTGGTGGTGGTCTCGAACCCACCGGTGATCAGTTGGTGCATCAGGTTCTGCAACTCCGCCACCGAGAGCGGCTCGGCGTCGTCCCCGTCGTCACCTTCACCGACGTGGGAGTGGACCAGCGCAGAGATCAGGTCGTCGGTCGGCTCGGCACGACGCTGCTCGAACACACCGGCCAGATGGTGTTGGGCCTCGAGTTCGATCTCGGCGGTCTCGAGCAACTCCTGATCGGTGACCGGCTTCATCGCCAACGCGAGCATCGCATGCGCCCACCTGTTGAACGTGTGGATCTCGCTGCGCGGAAGACCGAGCTGTTCGGCGATGACCGTGCCCGGCAGCGGCATCGCATAGTCCAGGTTGAACTCACACTCACCGACCCCACCGTCGGACGGCATCAGACCGTCGATCAGTTCGCGGCTGATGTCGTCGACCTGTGGCTGGATGGCGCGGATCTGCTTCGGGAGGAATGCCTTGCCGACCAGTCGCCGATAGGCCGTGTGCTCCGGCGGGTCACAACGCTGCAACGTCTCGACGTGCCCCCAACCGCGCTCTCTGATGATGTCGCGATATCTCCGCGAGTTCTCCACCTGCAGGCCCTTGCGAGCACCGCCACCGCGGCCGCTGCTGGAGAACAGGTCCGGCCGAGTCAGCACGAAACGGACATCGTCGTACTTGGTGACGAGCACGCCACCGACCTCCGGCACCGGCATGACCGGACACGTCGCATGCGCCTCGCGGTAGAAGTCGTACGGGTCGTCCTGGACCTTCGGGTCGAGAATGCTGTGGTCGACCGGGCACGCCATGGCGGCGATGCGACGGTCGAGAATCGAACTGTCGGACATGACCGAAAGACTCTCAGTTCGGCGGCCCTCGACTGCCAGCGGACGAGCCACGATTCGTACGGTGTCGAGGATGGATCGACTGATCTCCCTGGCCGCCGGTGTGTGCCCCGAGACGGGTCCGGCCGATTTCGTGTCGGCCTGCGCCGACGCAGGGTGGCCGGCGTGTGGCATCTGGTTCGATCCCGACACGTGGACCGATGCCGTCGCGCGCGATGTCCGACGACGGCTCGACGACACCGGCCTCGTCGCCCTCGACATGGAGCCGATCTTCGTCACGCCCGACGGAGACCACGGTGACCGCATCATCGAGGCGGCCGCCGCCATCGGCGCGCGCAACCTGCTGGTCGTGTCACGCGGGGTCGACGACGACCGCTTCACCGAACGCTTCGCCGAGTTGTGCGACGCAGCTCTGCCCCACGGCATCGGCGCCAGCATCGAGTTCATGGCGTTCATGTCCGTGAGGACGTTGCCCCAGGCGCTCGGGGTGCTCGACGCCGTCGACCGACCCAACGGCCACGTCCTGATCGACCACCTCCACCTCGCCCGCACCGGCGGAACCGTTGCGGACGTGGCGGCGATCGATCCCGGGCGACTCCCGTACGTGCAGCTGTGCGATGCGCCGACCGCCGCGCCGCTCGACGTCGCCGGTCTCGTCGAGGAGGCACTCGATCTCCGCCTGACGCTCGGCGCCGGTGAACTGCCGATCAGCGAGTTGGTCGACGCGTTGCCGACGAGCACCGCGTTGTCGATGGAGATCCGGTCCGCTGCTCTCCGCCGCGACTTCGTCGATCCGGTGGAACGCGCCGGGCACGTGCTGGCGACCACGCAGGATGCACTCGGCCGGTAGCGAACGGCCAGTGGCGATCGACCGGTTGCAGCCCACCGGTGGCCCGAACCCGACACGCTGCGCCGTGGCACGTACGTGCGTCGTCAGCGACGGACCGTCCAGCGGATGGGCAGCGTGGTGAGGCCGCGCAGGATGAACGGCTCGTTGATCGCCACCTCGCCCGTGCGCTCGACGGTGTCGAAGTGCTCGACCATCCGACTCAGTGCGACCCGACCCTCGGTGCGAGCGAGCGCCGCCCCGATGCAGTGGTGCACCCCCCACCCGAACGCGAGGTGTGATCGACGTCCGGGCACGAACCGGTCGAGGCGGATCTCGTCGGGAGCGTCGTACACGTCGGCATCGCGGTTCGCCGAGGCGAAGAGCGCCTGCACCCGCGACTCCGCCGGCAGTTCCTCACCGCACACGGTGCTCGCCTCCGGGTTCGTGCGGAAGAGGCCCTGAACCGGCGAGTCGTAGCGCAGGAACTCCTCGACCGCAGCCGGGATCAGTTCCGGATCGCCACGCAGCCGGTCCATCAGTTCGGGCTGTTCGATCAGTCGGTACAGCATCAGCGAGATCAGGCTCGCCGTGGTCTCGTGCCCGGCGACGAGCAGCTGCTGGCTCAAGCGGCGGACCTCGTGATGGCTGAGCGTGCCGTCGATCTCGGCGAGCGTCATGACGCTCAGCACGTCGTCGGGCAGTGCATCGCCCCGCGTGTGGAGTCCCGTGCGGACGTCGACCAACTCGTCGACGAGAGCAAAGATGTGACGGTTCGCTGCCTCGGCGAGCGCCGGGTCGGCTCCGCCGAGCGTGTTGACGATGTCGTCGGACCAGCGGCCGAAGTCGTCGCGCCGTTCCCGAGGGACGCCGAGGAGGACGGCGATCACGATCGCCGGGAACGGGAAGGCGAAGAGGCGCACGAAGTCACCCTCTCCGCTCTCGCCGAACGCGTCGGTCCACAGTTCGTCGCACACGTCACGCACGTCGTCGTCGAGCTTCGCGATCGCCGCAGGACGGAAGGCGTCCTGGAGGACGCGTCGATGACGCCGGTGGTCCGGATCGTCGGCCGTACCGAGCACGCCAGCGGGCTGCGGGTGGACGCCCACCCCGAACCCGTTGCGCCACTCCTCCGGCCGGGTCAACAGGTCGAACACGTCCGCGTGCCGGCTGACGACGTGGAACGGCGGGTCGTGCGACGTCTCGGTGTGCAACGGGCACTCTGCGCGCAGGCGAGCGTGACCGACCGACGGTTCGACGTCGTTCGCGTGCTCCAGGTGCGAGTAGGTCACGACGGTGCGGTCACCTCACGTGTTGCGGTCAGCCGGGCCGGTATGGTCAGCCGAGACCATGTGGTCAGCCGAGACCATGTGGTCAGTCCGGCCGGTGTGGTCGGCCGGACCGGTGTGGTCAGTACGGCATCGTCCCGCCGTCGACGGGGAACATGCATCCGGTCATGTTCCGTGCCGCATCGGATGCCATCAACACCGCCACCGCCGCGACTTCCTCCACCTTGTTGGGTCGCTTGATGGCGGACTCGGAGCTGAACGCCTCGATCAGTTCGTCGTAGCCGGCCATGCCCATCGCGATCGCCGAGTCCGGGCCGGTGGCGCGGACGATGTCGGTCTCGATGATCCCCGGCAGGATCGCATTGACGGTGATCCCCATCGTGCCGACCTCGTGGGCGGCTGCCTTCACCAGGCCGTTGACGGCGTGCTTCGTGGCCGCATACCCGGGGATGCCGGGCTTGCCGAGCTTGCCCTCCACGGACGAGGTGACGATGATCCGCCCCGACTCGCGCGGGATCATGTGCTGCAGGGCGCGGCGCATCCCCCAGAACACGTGGTTCAGGTTCCAGTCGATCTCGAGCTGCCACTCCTCGTCGGTCATCTGGAACACGGGCGCCGTCATCAGCACGCCACCCGAGTTCAGGCAGCACACGTCGAGTTGGCCGTACTTCTGGATCGTGAAGTCGATGAGTCCTTCGACCGCCTCCTGCGTCGATGCGTCACCGGCGAAGAACGCCGCGTCGTCGCCCGCACCCATCTCGTCGAGGCACTGCTGCCCCTTGTCCGCGTCGCGTCCGTTGACCACGACCTTGCCGCCTTCGGCGATGAACGCCTCGGCCATGGCGCGACCGATGCTGCGTGTGCCGCCCGTGATGCAGGCGACCTTTCCGTCGAGCTTCCCCATGATGTTCTCCGTTCCCTGTTCCCGGCTCAGTAGGGAGCCGTGCCGCCGTCGATCGAGATGAGCGAGCCCGTGATTCCGGCGCCCGCATCGGTCGCCAACAACGTCGCCACCGCGGCGACGTCCTCGACCTCGTTGAGTCGCTTGATCGCCGACTCCGAGGCGAACATGTTCAGCAGGCCCTCGTAGTCCATGCCCATCGACTCCGCCGCGGGTGGACCCTCGGCCTTCATGATGTCGGTCTCGATGCCGCCGGGGCACAGTGCGTTGACCGTGATGCCCAGCGTGCCGACCTCGTGTGCAGCGGACTTCACGAGCCCGTTGATCGCGTGCTTGGCCGCGACGTAGATCGAGATACCCGGCTTGCCGACCTTGCCTTCGAGTGAACTCACGCACATCACCCGTCCGTACTCCTGGGGAATCATGTGCTTGAACGCTGCGCGCATGGTCCAGAACGTGTGCCAGAAGTTCCACACCAGCGAGTCCTGCATCGCCTCGTCCGTGAGGTCGACGATCGGCGCGTGGTTCGATCCACCACCGGCGTTCGCCACCAGGATGTCGATGCGACCGAAGTGGTCGACCGTGCCGTTGACGATCGCCTCGCAGTCGTCGCGCGACTTGACGTCACCGGCGATGTATTGCGCCCGGTCGCCGACGTCGAGTTCGTCGAGCGTGCGCTGCGCCTTCTCCGGGTCGCGGCCGTTGACGACCACCTTCGCGCCCTCGTCCAGGAACCCGCGTGCGATGCCGAGTCCGATCCCTCGCGTGCCACCTGTGATGCAGGCGACGCGACCGTCGAGTGTCCCCATGAGCTACCCCCTCGTCCGTGCTCGGTCGAGAAGATAACCCGCGCGCTCGGCGAGTCGGGAGTCGGAGCCGACCCATCCGGATCAGGACGCGGACCGCCGCCGCCGGGAGATCTCAGTCGGGCGAGAAGAGGCGACCGTGCAGGACGAGTTTGATGGCCTCGATCGCCCGCGCGTGCACCTGCGGATCGTGTGACTCGCTGTCGGTGAGACCGGTCAGCAACGTGGCCACGAACGCGGTGACGAACCCGGAGTGCTCGTCGGCGATCTCACCGGCGTCGACGCCTGCCGCGACGATCCGGGCGAAGAAGTCCCGTTCGCGGTTGCGCTCGACCGGCATCGCCGCGGCGATTTCGGGGTGACGACGGATGTCGGTGCGTCGGGCCCCGAGGAACGTGGCCAGCGACGGATCCTCGGCGTTCAGTTCGCGGGCCACGTCGAGGACGGCTTCGAACTTGGCGAAGAATCCGTCCACCGCGTCGACGGCTTCGTTCATCCGGACGTAGACACGTCGCTGCACGTCGGCGTCGACGGCCAGGTACAGGTCCAGCTTGGACCCGAAGTAGTGGTAGAGCGCACCGGCGGTCACACCGACGTCGTCGGCGAGACTCCGGTTCGTCGCAGCGTCGAAACCGTCGGTCGCGAATGCGACGCGGGCACGGTCGAGGATCCGCTGACGGGTCTCGGCCGAGTCGGTGTCCGGGGGTCTTCCGATCCGGCGACTCGGTCGTCGACGAGGGATCGGAGCGGCTGACACGGACCCAGTATGCGCAAGACAGGCGACGACATGCGCACCGGTCACGCGACTCGCGACGTCGTCAGCCGCGACTTCCGGGCGAGAACTGGCCCGTGTTGGCGGTGATCCCGCCGTCGACCGGGATGACCGCCCCGTTCACGAACGACGCCTCGGGCGACGAGACGAACGCGATCATCGCTGCCACCTCCTCGGGGCGACCCCACCGCTGCAACGGGATGCGCCGGCGGAGTTCGTCGTGGACGTCGGGCATCGCGGCGAGGCCGCTGGTCATGGCGGTCTCGGTCGGCCCGGGACACACCGCGTTGACCGTGATGCCGTCGGCGCCCAGGTCGATCGCCGCGGCCCGGGCGAGGTTGATGACCGCCGCCTTGGAGGTGTTGTACGCCCACATACGCGGGTCGGCCCCGATCCCCGAGGTCGACGCGGTGACCACGATCCGACCGCCCTCGCCCTGCTCGCGCAATGTGGGCGTGACCGCTCGGATCCCGAGGGCGACGGCACGGACGTTGACGTCCATCGCCCGGTCGAACTCCTCGATCGGGAGGTCGATCAGGTCGCCTCCCATCGACACCCCCGCGTTGAACACCGCCACGTCGAGGCGACCGAACCGGTCGACCGCAACGGCGACCGCGTGGTCGTTCGTGCCACGGTCGGTCACGTCACCGGCGAGCGGGACGACGTGGACGTCGTTGACGTCGCCGAGGATGTCGTCGCCGAGCCATGCGAACGCGTCGACGCTGCGATCGACCGCGACGACTCCGTACCCCTGCTCGACGAAACGCTCGACGCACGCCCGTCCGATCCCCGACGCGCCACCGGTCACGATCGCAACCCGCTCTGCCCCGCTCATGCGTTCATGTAGTCCTTGTAGTACGTGAGCCGCCCGTTGCTCACCCGGTAGACGCCGACGCCCTGACGGGGTGGACGGCCGTCGGTGGTGGTGACCTCCCACTGGGCCCACGCCGCTTCGTCGTCGCCGGCGAGGTCGACGAGGCGGAAGGTGGCGCCGACCTTGGCCATCTCCGTGTTCATCATCGTGAAGAACCCTGCGATCGCCTCGCCGCCGGTGAACGTGCCGTAGACCGGATCGACCACCTGAGCGTCGTCGGCGAAGAGGTCGGCGAGCGGTGCGTAGTCGCCGCGATCCTGGATCTCCCAGAACCGCGTGATCGTGTCGTGTGCGTCTCCAGCCATCATCGGACCGTACGAGGTGGGCCGTGTCGACGGCGATCCGGGCGCCGTCCGCGCACTCCGTGCGGTGAGCCTTCGTCGACGCCAGGCCGACCCGGACTCACCGCACCGACGGGATCGGGATGCGCGCAGTGCTCCGGCTACGTCGTCGTATTGATCGTGCGATTAGTTTCGGTTCTGCGCGTGTCGGTACATCGACATCGCGACCACCCGACTCGAACACAGGAGCAATCATGGATCTCGGACTCAGCGGCAAGAAGGCACTCATCACCGGTTCGACCAAGGGGCTCGGTCGTGCGATCGCCGAGACGCTCGTCGCCGAAGGCGCGTCGGTGGCGATCTGCTCACGCACCCAGGACGACGTCGACGCCGCCGTCGCTGCGATGTCCGAAGGAGCGACGGGCAAGGTGGTCGGTTCGGTGTGCGACGCAGCCGATGCCGACGCCGTGCGGGCATGGGTGGCCGAATCGTCCGAGGCTCTCGGCGGGATCGACATCTACGTCCACAACACGTCCGGCAAGCCGGCCCGTTCGTTCGACAAGTGGCAGAACAACATGGACATCGACCTGATGTCCTTGATCCACGGTGCCGACGCCGCCAAGGAAGCGCTGGCCGACGGCGGTGGTGCCCTCATCTCGATCAGCACCACCGCGGTCAACGAGCACTTCGCCTCGGGTTCGGGCAGCTACTCGGCGTTCAAGGCGGCCGTCACGAACTGGACGCTCGGACAGGCCCAGGTGCTCGGTGCCCAGGGCATCCGCTGCAACGTCGTGTCGCCCGGGCCGATCTACGTCGAGGGCGGCGACTGGAACATGATCAAGGACAACATGGCCGACTTCTACGCCGCCACGCAGAAGACGCATCCTCAGGGTGAACTCGGCACGCCGCAGGACGTCGCGAACGCCGTCGTGTTCCTGGCGAGCAACGCAGCCAAGCACGTCAACGGCGTCAACCTCACCGTCGACGGCGGCTTCCTCAAGCGCGTCGACTTCTGAGTGTGGCCGTGGGCGTCGGACATCAGGAGCAACGCACGTGAGTGACGCACCGGGTTCCCGGATCGACGTCACCCTGGTGGCGGGCGGCATGTACCACGACGTGGACTTCGCACGGCGCGAGCTCCTGGGCCTGCTCGCCGAGCACGACGAGTTCCGCGTCCGCGTGCAACCCGACTACGAGGACACCGACGCGATCGTCGCCGGGTCGATCCTCGTGAGCTACACGTGCAACGTGCGCCCGTCGGAGATCGCGCAGCAGACGATCCGCGACTGGGTGTCGAACGGCGGCCGTTGGGTCGCGCTGCACGGCACCAACTCGGCACTCGACGTGGGCACACCGAACGGGGTCGATGCGCCGCGTGTGTTCCCGCTGTGGGCCGACACGCTGGGGTCGCAGTTCGTCGCGCACCCGCCGATCATGCCGTACCGGGTCGAGCGGAGCACCGACGACCACTGGCTCGTCGAGGGCATCGAACCGTTCGAGACCGACGACGAGTTGTACTGCTCGGAGTACACCGATCGCGCCTCGCTCGAGCCGTTGCTCCACACCAACTGGAGCGGGGAGGCCCGTGGGTTCGTGGAACACGACTGGACCGACACGAGCGGCCCGTTCGGGGACCAGCACCTGGTGATGTACCTGCGCCCACTCGGTGACGGCGCGGTGCTCTACAACACCCTCGGCCACTGTCGCGGCCACTACGACATGGTGCCCGTGGTCGACTACTACCCCACGATCGAGCGGGGCTCGTGGGAGCAGCCGGCGTACCACGAGCTGCTGCGCCGCTCGTTGCGCTGGGCCCGCGGCGCCACCGCCTGAGCGAACGCACCTCGCCGTCGAGAGTCGGTCGGAGTCGGTCAGAGTCGGAGCGGTCCGCGTTCTCTCGACTCTCCTGCGGACACGAGCGACCGGTACGTTTCTGATCGGACGATCAATTCATCATCGAACACCCGGAGACGCATGACCATCACCGCCAATCACACGCTCGTCGCCGACGGCATCTTCCGCCTCGACGACGACGGACGACCCGTGCTCCTCGGGAGTCGCTGCACGAACTGCGACAACCACATGTTCCCGCGTCAGTCCGGGTGCCCGAGGTGCATGTTCGACACCCAGGAGGACATCGAGCTCGCACAGACCGGCACACTCTGGACCTGGACCGTGCAGGCCTTCCCGCCCAAGGCCCCTCCCTACCTCGGCCCGGTCGGCACCGACTTCGAGCCGTACGGCGTCGGGTACGTGGAGCTCAGCGACCAGGTGCGTGTCGAAGCCCGACTCACGATCGGCGACCCCGATCGACTCGAGATCGGCATGGCGATGGAGATCGTCGCCCACGTCCTGACCACCGACGACGACGGCAACGACGTCATCACCTACGCATTCGCACCCGCCTCGGACGAGGCCACACAGAACGGAGACGCATCATGAACGACGTCGCGATCGTCGGCATCGGCATGCACGAGTTCGGGCGCCACGACGGCGTGTCCGGCATGGACATGGGAGTCACCGCGGTGCGGCGTGCACTCGCCGACTGCGGCAAGGACTGGTCCGACATGCAGTTCGCGGTCGGCGGCTCGATGGACGCCGGAGCCGCCGACACCATGGTCAGCCGCATCGGCCTCACCGGGCTGCCCTTCACGAACGTGGTCAACGGTTGCGCGACCGGCGGCACCGCACTGTCGCAGTCGATCAACACGATCAAGTCGGGGGCGG
The DNA here is from genome assembly GCF_039969435.1 of Ilumatobacter sp. Classification (GTDB taxonomy): domain Bacteria; phylum Actinomycetota; class Acidimicrobiia; order Acidimicrobiales; family Ilumatobacteraceae; genus Ilumatobacter_A. The sequence goes on along the minus strand of NZ_JBDVNU010000014.1, from coordinate 233,214 downwards.
CCGACGTGGGCATCGCGATCGGGTTCGACAAGCACGAGAAGGGCGCGTTCCGCATCAAGGGCCCGCGCGGAAAGGACTGGTACGGCGGCTCGGGTCTCGCACTGACCACCCAGTTCTTCGGGATGAAGATCACCCGCTACATGCACGAGCACGGCATCACCCAGGACTCGCTGGCGCGGGTGTCGGCCAAGGCGTTCCGCAACGGAGCGAAGAACCCGATGGCCTGGCGGCGCAAGCCGATGACCGAAGAACAGGTCCTCGAGTCCATGATGCTGTCGTGGCCGCTCACCCAGTACATGTTCTGTTCCCCGGGCGAGGGCGGCGTGGCGATGGTCGTGTGTCGTGCCGACAAGGCCAAGGAGTACACCGACACGCCGATCTACCTCAAGGCCGCCGTCATGCGCACCCGTCAGTTCGGGTCGTTCGAGGTGCTCGCACCGTCGACGGCGATCGATCGTGACCCCGGGCCGACCGCCGACGCGTCGAAGGCTGCGTTCGAGATGGCCGGCATCGGCCCCGAGGACGTCGACATCGCACAGTTGCAGGACACGGAGTCGGGTGCGGAGATCATGCACATGGCCGAGAACGGGTTCTGCGAGCACGGCGAGCAGGAGGACATGCTCGCTCGTGGCGACACCGAGATCGACGGGCGTCTGCCGGTCAACACCGACGGCGGTTGCCTCGCCAACGGCGAGCCGATCGGTGCGTCGGGCCTGCGTCAGGTGTACGAGAACGTCCTGCAGCTGCGGGGTCAAGCCGGCGAACGCCAGGTGCCGAACGACCCCAAGGTCGCCTACACCCACGTCTACGGTGCCCCCGGCATCTCCGGCGTCACCATCCTCTCCCGCTAGCCGGTGTCGCACACCGATTGACGCATGGGTGATCGGGGTGATCGGTGTCAGACGCCGATCACCCCAGTCCGCAGATCGAGCGAACGTCACGACCGAATCGGGTGATCGACGTCTGACACCGATCACCCAGACACACACCAACCAAGGACTCACATGGATTTCTCGAACGACGTGTTGATGGACATGCACCGGCGCATGGTGCGGATCCGGCTCTTCGAAGAGGCGGCGGGCAAGCTCGCCGAGGCCGCGAAGCTGCCCGGCTTCCTGCACCTCTACGTGGGCCAGGAGGCCGTGGCCTCGGGCGTGTGTGCGGCGCTCACTGACAGCGACCAGATCACCTCGACCCACCGCGGTCACGGCCACCTCGTGGCCAAGGGTGGCGAGTTCCGGCCGATGATGGCCGAGTTGATGGCCAAGTCCACCGGCTACAACAAGGGCAAGGGCGGTTCGATGCACATCTCGAACCTCGACGTCGGGATGTTCGGGGCCAACGGGATCGTCGGCGCGGGAGCGCCCATCGCCGTCGGCGCAGGGTTCGCCAACAAGTACCGGGACGACGGCAACGTGGCAGCAGCGTTCTTCGGTGACGGCTCCACCAACATCGGTGCGTTCCACGAGGCGGCGAACATGGCCTGCGCACTCAAGCTGCCCGTGCTGTTCATCTGCGAGAACAACGAGTACGGCGAGTTCACGCCACGCGACAAGACCATGGCGATCACCGACATCGTCGACCGAGCTGCCGGCTACGGCATGCCGGGCGTGATCGTCGACGGCATGGACGTGGTGGCCATCCACGAAGCCGCGATCGAGGCCAAGGCCCGCGCCGTTCGCGGCGACGGCCCGTCGCTGATCGAGGCCAAGACCTATCGCTTCTACAACCACCACGGCGTGCAGAACCTGGGGTTGAAGTACCGCACCGACGACGAGGTCGCGGTGTGGAAGGAACGAGACCCGATCTTCACGTTCGAGGATCGGATGATCGAGGCCGGCAACGCGACGCGAGACGACTTCGACACCGTGTGGGCCGACCTGCGTGCCGACATCGCCGACGCGATCCAGTTCGCCGAGGACTCACCGGTTCCCGACGTCGACCAGATGCTGGTCGACGTCTACTCCGACACACCCGAATCGACCGACATGCGTGAGCACATGACAGGAGCAGCCTCGTGACCCGCAAGATCGGCTACGTCCAGGCCTTCAACGAAGCCGTCCGCCAGGAGATGCAGGCAAACGAGGACATCTTCTGTGCGGGCGAGGACATCGGCGGGTTCGGTGGCGTGTTCCAGAGCTACGCCGGGTTGCAGAAGGAGTTCGGGGAGCGACGAGTGGTCGACACGCCGATCAGCGAGCAGGCGATCATCGGCCTCGGTGTGGGCGCTGCGGTCGCCGGGCTGCGACCGATCGTCGACATCATGTTCATGGACTTCATCGCCGTTGCGTTCGACCAGATCATCAACCAGGCCGCCAAGCTGAAGTACATGTTCGGTGGCTCGGCAACGGTCCCGATGACCATCACCACGGGCGGTGGTGGAGGCCTGTCGGCAGCGGCGCAGCACAGTCAGTCGCTCGAAGCGTTGATCTGCCACATCCCCGGGCTGAAGGTCGTCTACCCGTCGAACCCCTTCGACATGAAGGGGTTGATGACGTCGTGCATCCGCGACAACAACCCGACGATCATGATCAAGCACAAGCGTCTGCTCGGGATGCAGGGCGAAGTGCCCGAGGAGCCGTACACCATCCCGCTCGGCAAGGCCAACGTGCTGCGTGAGGGCACCGATGTGACCGTGGTGTCGTGGGCCAAGATGGCCAACGACTGCGTCGACGTGGCCGACAGGTTGGCGAGCGAGGGCATCAGCGTCGAGGTGATCGACCCGCGCACGATGCAGCCGCTCGACTCCGAGACGATCGTGGCGTCGGTCAAGAAGACCCACCGGGTGATCGTCGTCCACGAAGCGGTCCGCTTCGCCGGCCTGGGCGCCGAGGTCGCAGCGCAGATCCAGGAGGACGCGTTCGACCACCTCGACGCCCCGGTCGGTCGTGTCGCCGCACCGTTCTCGCCGGTGCCGTTCAGCCCGGTGCTCGAATCGCACTACCAGCCCTCCCCGGATCGGATCACCGAAGCGATCCGCGCGGTGCTCGCCCGCCCCGGAGCCTGATCTCCGCGATGCCGCGTGTCGTCCGTCGTCGCAGGGGGTGGTGAAGTGGCGAGTCGCGTCGCCTCGACGGTGGGCATCATCGTCAACCCTCACGCCGGCAAGGACATCCGCAGGTTGGTGTCGGCAGCCGGCCACACGTCGGACTCGGTGAAGATCGGGATCATGCGGCGAGTCGCTGCCGGAGCGCTGGAACAGGGCGTCGACCGCGTGCTGATGAGCACCGACACACACCACCTGGCCGAGCGCGCCGTCGAAGGTCTCGACGGTGACATCGAGTTCGTCGAGGGCCCTCGGACCGGGTCGCACCTCGACACGGTCGCCGCCGCACGCGAGATGTGGAAGGCCGACGCGGGAGCGGTGGTCGCGCTGGGCGGTGACGGAACGTGTCGCGACGTCACCATCGGGTGGCCCGAGGTGCCGCTGATCGCGATCTCGACCGGCACGAACAACGTCTTCCCGTCGAACGTCGACGGCACGACCGCCGGTGTGGCCGCCGCACTCGTGGCGACCGGTGCCATCGAGTCGTTCGCCACTCCGGCCAAGCGCGTCGAGTTGACGATCGACGAACCCGGCAGGGAGTGCGTCGCCCACGATGCAGCGTTGGTGGAGGCCGCGCTGATCGGCACCTCGTTCGTCGGCGCACGCGCCGTGAACGATCCGGCGTCGATCCGCTGGGTCGTGGCGTGCATCGCCAACCCGGCGAGCACCGGGCTGGCGAGCATCGCCGGTCGGGTCCACCCTGTGCGGCGTGACGCACCCGGCGGCGTGTTGATCCGCCTCGCCGCCCCCGGTACGTGCGGGACGAGGCGGGTGCGCGTGCCCCTCTCCCCCGGAACGTTCGCCACACTCGACGTCGAATCGATCCATCCGATCGCGGAGTCGTCCACGATCGAACTCCCGGGTGGTGGTGTGCTCGCGTACGACGGCGAACGCGACACGCCGGTTTCGGCCGATGCGACCATCCGGGTGTCGATCACCCCGTCCGGTCCGCGACTGATCGACGTGGAATCGATCCTCACCGCAGCGGCCCACCACGGGAGGTTCGACGTCGCGTCATCACGATCGACCACGTCGGCATCTCGACCCCTTCCCGGGTCTGCTTCTCGACCCACCGCTCCCCTCCGAAAGGACACCCATGGCGACTGAGTTCCTCATGCCCAAGCTCGGCCTCACGATGGAGGAGGGCACCATCACCGAGTGGCTGGTGGCCGACGGCGACGAGGTACGCGCCGGCGCGGCCGTGCTCGTCATCGAGACCGACAAGACCGAGACCGAAGTGGAGGCCGCCGGCACCGGGCGCATCAGCATCGGAGCCGAGGTCGGCTCGACCCTCGCGTGTGGTGAGCGCATCGGCTGGATCCTCGACGACGGCGAAGCCGCCCCCTCGGGTTCGACTACCGCTGGGACCGAGGCGGCGCCCACGGCGCCCGGCCCCGGGAGCACGGCCGCAGCGCCGGCTTCGTCGTCCACGGCCGCTCCGGCCGCCGTGATCGCCGTGGCCGCAACGTTGCCGGGTGGGCGGATCATCGCGTCGCCCTTCGCGAAGCGGCTCGCGGCGGAGCGTGGCATCGACCTGTCGACCGTTGCGGGAACCGGCCCCGGCGGACGCATCACGTCGGAAGACCTCGACGGCATCACCCCATCGACCGCCGACACTGCAACGCACAGCGTCGCACCCGCGCCGTCGTTGGGCCACGTGCCCGCGACCGCTGCCGCTCGCCAGTTGGCCGATCTGCTCGGCGTCGACGTGGCGAACGTGGCGATCGAACCGTCCGACGGACGCGTGACCCGTGAGACCGTCGCGCAACACGTGCGGACGATGCTCGACGACCGCACAGCGGCAACCCCGACCGCTTCGCCGAGGCCGGCCGTTCCCGCCGCCGCTGCTTCGTCCTCCGCCACCTCCCTGCCGCCAGCGTTGCAGACACCCACCAGCGTCACGCCCATGCGCGGGATGCGCGGCACGATCGCCAAGCGGATGCACGAGTCGCTGCAATCGATGGCGCAGCTCACGCTGCACATGGACGCCGACCTCGACGCCGTGGTCGCCGATCGCGACCGACGCAAGGCAGCCGGATCCGCACCGGGCTACACCGACTACGTGATCGCCGCCGCCGCACGGGCACTGCAAACGCACCCGTACGTCAACTCCCAGATCACCGACGACGGCCTCGCTCTCCTCCCCGAGGTGCACGTCGGACTGGCGGTCGCCCTCGACGACGGCCTGATCGTCCCGGTCATCCGCGACACACTGGGTCGCGACCTCGCCGACCTCGGTGCCGAGACCTCACGTCTCGCCACTGCCGCACGCGACGGCGCACTGGCGCTGCCCGACCTGGAGGGCGGGACGTTCTCGGTGTCGACGCTCGGGATGTACGGCGTCGACGGCTTCACACCGGTGATCAACCCACCGAACACGGCGATCCTCGGAGTCGGCCGACTCCGTGACGACATCGTGCTCGATGCCGACGGCAACGTGGGCACCGTCAAGCGGATGACGCTGAGCCTCACCTGGGACCACCGAGCGTTCGACGGGGCACCGGCGGCGGAGTTCTGCCGCACGATCTGCACCCTCCTCGGCGACCCCGCCGCCCTCGACGCAACGGGCAGCACGTCATGATCGACTACCAGGACCAGTTCCACATCGGCATCCGTGTCGCCGACATCGATGCAGCCATGGACGAGCTCGGTGCCGGGTTGAACGTCACGTGGGCCGAGGCGCGAGACGTGGCCGAGCAGGCGTTGTGGACGCCCGAAGCCGGGTTGCAGCACCACCACCTCCGCTTCACCTACTCCGCCGAGGGACCCCAGCACCTCGAACTGCTCCAGGGCCCGTCCGGGAGCTTCTGGGACGGCAACGACGCACCGGGCGCGCACCACATCGGCATCTGGGTCGACGACGTGGCCGCCGAGACGACGACGCTCGTCGACGCGGGATGGACTCTGCTCGGAGCCCAGCGCGACCCCGGCGACGGCGAGGGCTACGGCGTGTTCAGTTACATCCGCCCGCCGACCGGACTGATCGTCGAGCTCGTCGACCGCACGGTCGAAGCCGCGTTCGAACAGTGGTGGGGCGCCGCCCTCGCCTGAACTGCGATCACGCTCCGACCTGTCAGAGCCGAGCCGTCGCGTTCCGCAGCGTCAGCGGGCAGCGTTCTTGTTGAACGCCTCGAGCTCCTCGTCGTCGGCGGGGCGGCGCCCTGCGTTCCAGCCTCCGCGCATGTGGCGTCGAACTCCACCGGGCGGGTCCTCGGTCGCTCGAGCCGCCGAGTGCCACAGGTCGCTGTGGTGGAGCAGCACGTCGCCTCGTTCGCAGTAGACGCCGATCTCTCCGTCGATCTTCTCGAACCCGAGCGGCATCTCGTCGGTTCGGCGGCGATGACTCCCCGGCACGACCCGCAGGAAGCCGTTCGCCGGAGAGGTGGCATCGAGGTGGAACGTCAGCGCGATCGACGGGAAGAAGTCCGAGGTCGGGAAGGCCTGATGGTCCGAGTGCCAACCGATCCGCGTGTAGCCGCTCTCCTGCCCGGGTCGAGCGTCCTGGTACACCACCCCGAACTTGCGGCCGTGGGCCTCGCTCCACGTCCACGGCTCGATCCCGTCGAAGCACGCGGTGAGCAGTTCGTGCAGCACGGGATGGTGGAATGCGTCACGGGCCACGTCCGACAGGTGCGTGACGTCCTTGACGTAGTTCACGAACGGCAGTGACCCATCGTCGGCTGAGGTGAGGTCGTCACCGGAATAGCGCGCGCGGTCGAGTTCACCGCGAGCCACAGCGTCCTGGAGAGACACCAGCGCAACCTGCAACTCGTCGATCTCGGTGTCGGTCAGCAGGCCACGGACGTTCACGTAGCCGTCACGCCGGAAGTCGGCGGCGAGTTCCGGGATCGAGATGGCGACTCCGTCGAGTGAGGAGACGAGGGCGGCGGCGGTTGCTGACTGGGTCATCGCGCCAGGGATACCAGATCCGACGGAGCCGTGGGTTTCGAGAATGTGAATGATGAACCGAACGGTTCACACGTGTGCGGGGACTCCGACGCACAGCGCCACCCGCCCAGCGAACCGCTCGGCCGCATCGTCGTGCATCTCTTCCACCGCCTTGCGGTTGCCGTTCGCGAGGAGGTCGAACTGCATCCCTCGCCAGAGCGCCACCAGTTCACGCGCCATCGACCGCGCCTCGGCCGTCGGCACGCCCTCGGCGCGGAGGATGCGTGCGATCCGGCGCGGCCACGATCGGCCGCCGTCGATGAAGTGGGCGTACCGTTCCGGTTCACGGACCGCCAGCCCGAACACCTCGAAGAAGAGTCGGAGGTACTCCACGTTGTCGGGCGCAGCGATCGACCGCCTCGCCGACTGCAGTCGGTCGACGAGCCCCAGCTCGCGATCGGCGAGAGTCTCGAATGCCCTCTCCACGCCGGGGAAACGCGCCTTCGCCTCCGTGAGCGCCTCGGCGATCATCTCCTCCTTCGAACCGAAGTAGTAGAGCAGCATGCGGTTGTTCGTGCCGACTGCATCGCTGAGACTCCTCAGGGTGAGCGTGGCGACGCCGTTCAGGAGGCAGTAGTCGGCGACGAGCGAAAGGAGTCGATCGCGCTCGGGCATCTCGTTCTGCACGGCGCCGACGGTAACCGAGGCGTCGGGACCGCTCGACACGCGGTCGTCACGTTCGGGACACTCCTGCGACATCGACGATGTCTACCTTTGTTGAATCGAGCGGTTCAATCAGTCGAACGAGGAGACCCTGTGAGCAAGACGTCCATGACCACCCCCTGTCGCAGCTCCGACCCCTCCGAGGTGATGAGCGCCGTCGAGCGCGACGGCGTCGCCGTCCTCGTCGGATGCGACCCGGACGCCGACGCCGCAGTCGCTGCTGCGCGGTCGATCTTCGCCGAGCGCGTCGTGGCCATCCCCGAACCCGCCGAAGTCCGGGCGGGAGGAGTGAAGGACCGGACGGCGGCGATGATCGACGAGACGACGCCACTCCCACCGCACACCGACGGATTCGCCTACGGGGACTTGTACCCCGACTACTTCCTGCTCTCGTGTGCGCAGGCATCGGGGGTCGGAGGCGAGTCGTACGCCGTCGACGGCCACCGTGTGTTGGAGGAACTGCGCTCACGCCCCGGTGGCGAGGAGTTGCTGCACCGGATGTCGCTGGTCCCGATCGACCAGACCGAACCGGACATGCACGGTGCTCTCTCGCCGCTGGTGATGGACAACGGCGGGGGTCGGCTGATGCTGCGGCGGTTCCCGTTCCAGAGGCCCGCTGCCGACAGCGATGATGCCGTGGCCGATTCCGAGATGATCGAACGGTGGCACGCTGCGGTCACCGCTGCGGGAGAGGTCGCACCGCGTTTCAAGGTGGACACCGGCGAGGTCGTCGTGTTCGACAACTACCGGATGATGCACGGCCGCGACCCGTACCGCGACGTCGACCGCTTGATGTGGCGGGTCTGGGTCTGGACCACCTCGGCACTGGGGCTGCCGGAGGGTCGGCTCCACTCGGACTCCCGGTACGCGTCGATCGGCGAGAGTTGAGGGACGTGGTCAGTCTGCGAGGGCCTGTGCCCTGGCCCAGCGATAGTCGGCCTTGCCGTTCGGGGCCCGGTAGACCTCGTCGACGAACACGATCTGGCGAGGCGCCTTGAAGTCGGCGATGGACTGCTTGATCGTGGCGATGATCTCGTCTGCGCCGGTCGGTTCCGAGACCGAACAGACCAGCACGACCGACTCGCCGAATCGTTCGTGGGGGACGCCGACGGCGTTGGCGTCGATCACGGTCGGATGCCGGCGCGCCGCCACCTCGACCTCCTCGGGGTAGATCTTCTCGCCACCCGAGTTGATGCACACCGACCCACGGCCGAGCAGCGTGACGGTGCCGTCCTCGGCGATCGTCGCGAAGTCGCCGGGCACCGTGTAGCGCACACCGTCGATCGTGCGGAACGTGTCGGCGGTCTTGGCCTCGTCGTTCCAGTACCCGCGCGGCATCGGTCCCGAGGCGCCGAGCATGCCGGGTTCCGTGCTGCCCCGAGGGATGACCCCGTTCGTGAGCGGATCGATCGTGACCACGTTCGGCGGGGCGGTGAACACCGCCGTCTCGGGCGGCTCGGCTCCCGGCATCGTCATCGAGATCGCGAACGGTCCGCCCTCCGACGCCCCGATCATGTCGAAGATCATCGCCTGGGGCATCACCTCCTGGAAGGCGCGCTTCTGCTCGGCGGACAGCGTGGCGCCCGTCGACACGATGCGTGCGACGGACGAGAGATCCGGACCCTCACTCCCGGCCCGAGCAGCCGATTCGTTCAGCGGGCGGGCGAAGGCGTCGCCGACCAGCGAGAGTTGCGTGACCCGGTACCGATCGACGAGCTTCCACAGTTCGTCGGCATCGAAGGACCGACCGCCGAGCAACACGACCGTGCCACCCATGACGAACGCGCCGATCGCGAGGAACAGGGCGGTGCCGTGCATCAGCGGTGGGGCGCAGAGCATCACCGGAGACTTGCCATCGGCCTGCAACTCCGCCGCGATCCGACCGACGTCGGCGGGTGTGGTCGGGATCTCGATGCCCGCCGAGGCGTACGATGTGTACGCGAGAGCGCCGAACAGGTCGACGTGGCGCCACACGACGCCCTTCGGATTCCCGGTGGTCCCACCGGTGTACAGCATCAGCGTGTCCTCGCCGGACCGTTCGATCCGCGGCGCGGGCCCCGTCGCGTCGACGATCTCGTGATACCACTCGGCACCGTCGATCAGCGGCGACCCGTCGTCGACCTGCACGAGGGTGGTCACGGTCGGCATCATCGAGCGGGCCTCGTCGACACGATCCGCGAGCGAGCCGTGGAACACGAGCACCTCGGCGCCTGCGTTGTCGCAGACGTACGCGATCTCCGGCGCCTTGTACCGGTAGTTGACGTTGACCGGGGATGCCCGCAACTTGAACGCGGCGTACGCCGACTCCAGGTACTCGGGACAGTTGTACATCAACTGGGCGACCCGCGTGTCGAGGCCCGAACCGCGGGACGCGAGCGCAGCGGCCAGGCGGGCGGCACGGTCGTCCAACTCACGCCAGGTCCGCTCGTGGTCACCGATCACCACGGCCACGTGCTCGGGCTGGGCGTCGGCGAACGCCTCCCACAGCGTCGCCCAGTTCTCACTCATGCCCTGTTCGGTCATCCTCGATCCCCCTGTTCCCCCCTCTTCGATGTCGCGTTCGAAGGTACTTCGCAACGAACGAGCGGCTCGCAGCGCAACAGACCGGGAGCGCCTCGCTGCACAGCCGCTGCTTCGGCGCCGGGGAGTCGAACGGTGTCAGTCGCGGAGCTTGCGGTCCATGTTCTCGTGGTAGTGCGCGATCTTGCACTCTCGGTCGTTGAGGACGTGTCGCGTGTACCCCGACGATCGCTTCGTCCGTTCCAACTGTTCGTAGATGCCGATGTCCTCACCGACGACCCGTTGCAACCCCTTCCAGTGCTTCATCGTGCGGTCGAAGTACTCGGCGTATTCTGGGTCGTCGCGGTCGCCGGGGTAGATCAGCTCCCAGCACAGGAAGCGGGTGCGATCGACGTCGATCGGGATCGGGTTGAAGACCTGGATGTGTTCGGGGTTGCAGTTGAACACCGTGTTCGGGAACACGAGGTAGTGGCAGATCGCGTGCTGGTGGTGGTCACGGTCGACCGCGAGTTCGTCGAGGTGGTCGGCACGCGGGACGAAGCACATGTAGTTGTCGTCGACGATGTGGAACGACGTCTCCCGTGCCGCCTTGACCCACGTGGCGTCGACGCCGTGCAACTGCTTGGTGTGGTAGATCTCGTTGAACCCGTCGACGATCGCCTTGTAGCTGACGGGCACGTCGAACTCGATCACGTCGTGGAGCACCATGTCCTCCATGGCGAAGCGGCCGAGGTCGGCGGAGATCTCGGGGCCGATCGCGTCGATCAGCGACCCTGCATCGTCGGGTCCGGCGAGGTTGATCCACACCCAGCCGCCCCACTCGTCGGCTGCGACCGCCGGAGCCCGGAGCCCGTCGAGATGGTGCGGATCGAAGTCGTTGCGATCGGGGACGCCGACCACGAGGCCGGTCGTGTCGTACACCCAGCCGTGGTAGGGACACGTGAAACGCTTGGCTCCGCAGCCGACCGCCTCGCCTACGATCGCCGGACCACGATGCTGGCAGACGTTGTGGAACGCGGCGAGGGTGGCGTCTTGCTGACGGGTGACGACGACGGTCTCGCCGTGACCCTCGAACGTGAGCCAGTCACCCGGCTCACGGATCTGCTCGGACCGGCCGGCCAGGATCCAGTGCCGTGCGAGCACACGCTCACGTTCGAGCTCGAAGCGGACGGGATCGGTGTACACGTCGGCGCGCATCGTGCTCGGGCCGTGGTCGGGCAGTAGCCGGACGCCGGGGCCGAGGCGGACGGGGACGTCACCGCGTGTCGGAATGTGCACCATCAGATCTCTCCATCGTTCGTGTCGTTCCCCAAGATATAACAGCTGTGATATCTTGCGTCAATGTCGAAGATCGTGGACGTGGACCAGCGCCGACTCGAACTCGCAGGGGCCGCAGCGGCGGTCATCGCCCGACGCGGGGTCGCGGGCGCGTCGCTGCGCACCGTGGCCGCCGAGGCCGGTTGGACCACGGGGACGCTCGCCCACTACTTCACCGACAAGCGAGACCTGCTCGCGTTCACGCTCGAGACGTCGCTCGAACGGCGGCGAGCCCGACGCGGCGACCCGAAGAGCTCGAACCGAGGCGACGAGATCCGGACCTCGCTCACGAACGCACTCCCGCTCGACGACGAGGGCCGCCTGCACTGGACGGTCACCGTGGCGTTCGCCGCCCACGCGTCGGCCGAACCCCAACTGCAACTCGTGCAGCGCGACGCCTACCGGGAGTTCCGGTCGCACCTCGTCGGCCTCGTGGCCGACCGGGAAGTCGGCGGCGATCCGGCGAGCCCCGACGATGCCCGATCGCCCGACGATCACGTGGTGGAGGCCGAGCGACTGATCGCGCTGGTCGACGGGATCGCCCTCCAGGCACTGTTCGACCCCGAGACGTGGCCACCGGAACGCCAGCTCGCCGCCCTCGACGCGGGACTCGGAGCTCGGACGTGACGGCGCGTGCACCACGGTCGCTCACCGGGGACGACCTGGTGCTGAGTCATTTCAGCCTCGAACGCAACCACGATCTCGACGATCGGATCGCTTCCGCAGGTGCAGCCGGGTTCGCGGGGATCGGGCTGTTCGCAGGGCAGTGGATCGCACTGGCCGACGATGGCTGGTCGCCGTCCCGACTCGGCGACGCACTCGACACGGCATCGATCTGTCTCGCCGAGATCGAGGTGCTCGCGCACTGGGGACGCGCTGCTCCGACCGAGGAACAACTCGCCTTCGAAGCCGTCGTGTGGAGCCTCGTGGACATCTTCGAGTCGCGCTACGTGCAGGCGATCGGGTCGTACGACGGGTCGATCCGCGACGCGGCGGTCCGGTTCGGAGCCCTGTGCGACCGCGCCGCCGACCACGGAGCGGTGGTCGGGCTCGAGTTCCTCCCCTTCACGAACATCGTCGACGCCCGTGACGCGCAGAGGATCGTCGAGGAGGCGGGACGACCGAACGGCGGCGTCTGTGTCGACATCTGGCATCACGTCCGCGGTGCCGACGACGTCTCCCTGCTCGAAGCGATCCCCGGCGAGCTGATCACCGGCGTCCAGATGAGCGACGGTCCTCGCCGCGCCCCGGATGCGGGTTCGGGTTTCGACTATCGAGACGACTGCCTCCGCCACCGCGTTCCGCCCGGCCTCGGCGAGTTCGACGTGACCGGATTCGTCGACCTGCTGCGTGCGAAGGGCGTCGACGTCCCGTGGGGGCTCGAGGTGTGCAACGAGTCCGCATGGGGTCGGCCCGCCCACGACCACGTCCACGCGGTCGCTCGCGGCATGCGTTCCCTCATCGGCTGACCCGTCCGACCCGGACCCGCGACCTTGCTGAGCGTTGCAACCGTTGCGACCGTCGCGGCTCGCAGCCACGATCGGCAGGCATGTTCCCTCGTTCGGTCCAACCGTATGTGTCAGCTGGCTTGTCAGGAAGAGAACCCGAAGCCATCAAATGGCGCATCACCTCGCCCGTACTGCGCGCTGCCGCAGTCGGCGGAACCGTCGTGGCACTCATCGCCGGCAGCGTGGAGAACTGCGGGCCTCCCCGAATTGACCGGAGCCGCGTTCGAGAACTCGAATGTCAACGCCGACGCCCGCCTCGCGTTCCTCGGCGACGTGTTCGCGATCCCTGCGAACTGGCCCCTCGCCAACGTGTTCAGCATCGGCGACGTGATCATCGTGGTCGCGGCCACCTACCTGGCACACGTGTGGTGTCGCCGGACCGCCCGCTCGAACTCGTGGCCCGCTCCGCTGTCATCGGAACTCGTCGGCCCTGCCGGGTGACCCGTCGGCGCACGCCGTTCGTGAGAACGGTGACGGCGACGGCCGGGCGCGTGAACCTCCTGCGCGCGCCCGCTCGTGACGAGCTCCGTGCCGGTCGACCGACGAGTTGCGAGGGTCGGACCGGCACGAGTAGGAATGATCATTCATTCAGATCGATGGGGGTCGACGTGGGACGTGGCGACAGGACGCATCGGTCCGGCGACGGGTGCGTCGGCGTGGCGTACCACGGGGTCAGCAAGGTCCACGTCACCGAGTTCGTACCCGGATCGATGGAGAGTCTCGGAGAGGAACTGCCATGAGCGTCTCGGACCGGCTGGCGGTCGCGGAGACGGTGTACCGGTACGCGACCGGGATCGACATGCGCGACTTCGAGCTGTACCGGTCGATCTTCGCTCCGGAGGTCGCCATCGACTTCTCGTCGTACAGCGACCGCGCACCCGCAACGGTCACGGCGGACCAGTGGGTGGCGAGCGTGGTGCCGCTGTTCACCGGACTCGACGCCACGCAGCACTCGATGACGAACCCGATCGCCGAGATCGACGGCGACGACGCTCGCTGCCGGATGTACATGCAGGCCCACCACGTGTACCGACCCGAGGACCCCACGTCGTGGTTCACGATCGGCGGCTACTACGACGACACGCTCGTGCGATCGGAACTCGGTCCCGTCGGGTGGCTCGTCACCGGCGTCACGCTCACGGTCCTGTGGCGGCGTGGCGACGCCGGGATCATGCCCGCCGCAGCGGCCCACGGACGGGCCGTGTCGGACGCGGGATCGTGACCGGCATCGGACCCGTCGCCGGGCCACCCGACGCCATCGACGCCATCGACGCCATCGTGGACCGGATGGTCGACGCACTGTTCTCACGCACCGACACCACGAACTGAACTGAACTGAACTGAACGGAACGGAACCGAGCCATGCCCACACCTGCACTCACGGACCTCATCGATCTCGGCGGCAAGCGGGCGCTCGTCACCGGCGGCGGCAAGGGCATCGGCGCCGCCATCGCCGCACGCCTGCGCGAGGCCGGCGCCCACGTGACCGTCGCCGACCTCGACCCGGACGCGCAGGCGTCGGCCGATGCGATCGGAGCCGATTTCGCGCGCTGCGACATCACCGATGCGTCCGAGCTCGCTCGCGCCGTGGACGCCGCAGCCGGCGACGCCGGACTCGACATCCTGGTCAACAACGCCGGCATCTTCCCGACCACCGGCCCCGTCGCTCGGGTCAGCGACGAGTTCGTGCACCACATGCTCGACGTCAACGTCCGGGCCCAGTTCAGTGCCACCCGCGAAGCGGCGGACCGGATGCCACGCGGCGGAGCGATCGTGAACATGGCGTCCGTGGCCGCCATCGGCGGCGGTGCCAACATCTCGGCGTACGCAGCGTCGAAGGGTGCGGTGGTCGCGATGACCCGGGCACACGCCAACGAACTCGGCCCGCAGGGCATCCGCGTGAACGCCATCGCGCCCGGGATCATCGACACGCCCGGCGTGCAGGAACAGCTGGCTCCGCTGCGCGCGAGCGGCGTCGACATCGACAAGCGCATCGCTGCCAATCCGGTCGGCATCGCGGGCCAGCCCGACCACATCGCCTGCGGGGTGTTGTTCCTGGTGTCCGATCTGGCCCGGTTCGTCAGCGGACACCTGCTCGTGATCGACGGCGGATCCACCGCCTGATCGACCGGGAGGTCGACCACGGACGTCGTCGAAGCGATGAGCACCTGCCGGGCGTGCGCTCCCCGAGACCCGATCACCGCCAGGACCGACGCCGCCGGAGGGCGAGGAGGCTGCGGTTCCGATCGATCAGGGGAGGGCGATGATGGTGACCGTGCCGGTCGAGCCGTCGATCTCGATGGTGGCACCGTCGGGGATGCGGTCCGTCGCGTCGTGGACCGACACCGCACACGGCAGGCCGAGCTCGCGGCACATGATGGCGGCGTGGCTCGCCACGGCTCCGACATTCACCACGACACCCTCGGCGGCGAGGAACAGCGGCACCCACGACGGGTCGGTGGTCGGGGCGATCATGATGTCGCCCGGGCCGAAGTCGCCCGCATCGGACGGATCGAGGATCACGCGAGCGGTGCCGGTGACCTTGCCCGGCGAGCCCATCGCCCCCTGCAGCACGTCGCCCACCGAACCCGGCTCGGCCTTGCGGCCGCCGCGCGGACCCCACGACGAGATCGGCGGCACACCGCCCTCCCTGCCGACGATGTACGGCGGCTCGACCGTGTGCAGGTGGTCGAACTTCGCGCCGCGCTCGCGGATCGTGTCGATCATCGACGACGGGTCGTCGAGGAATGCGTCGAGCTCGTCGTCGACCAGCATGAAGATCTGCTGCGGATCATCGAGATGGCCGTCACGGGTGAGGCGGCCGCCGACCTCCATCAGCGCCAGCTTCGCCTCGTGGATGAGTCGGATGCACGAGTTCTTGCCGAGTTCGCGCGCCTTGTAGAACACGGCGGCCGAGGCGATGCCGGCCTGCAGCGTGCCGTGCGCTTCGGCGTCGCCTTCGACCAGCGCGAGGATCTCGGTCGTCAGCGCGACGCGCTCCGCGGCTCCGCGTTCCTGCGCGGCCGTCGGCGAGTGGTCGTCGCTCTGGTGGCGCATCCGCTCGATCATCCCGAGCGGCATCGACGGCTTCGTGGTCCAGGAGTGCGGGCGGAGGTCCCACTCGTTGGGGCCGCGGTGCCCGTGCGTTGCGATCAGTTCGGTCCACTGATCGAGGAACGTGGCCGTGTCGGCGTCGTCGGCGTCCCCGAGACGGTCGAGCAGTCCGTCGACCCCTGCGTCGAATTCGGCCGACAGCGAACTCGAGTTCTTCACCGTGCGCGAGATCGCCCACATCGCACTCGGCGCGTCAGCGGACTCGATGCCGCCGACTGCGGTCATCAACTTCACCGCGTCGGGACCTCGGCCGATCGCTGCGCAGATCGCCTGCACGGCACCGGGTCCGAGCGAGGATCCGAGCGCCGACTGGCAGTACACGGTCCACGCGTCGTCGAGGTTCGGGCCGGCCACCTCTCGTGCGCGCGCCACGAGTTCGGCGTTCGACATGGCGGACAGGTCGGGCCGTTCGCGCACGATGCGCAGCGAGGTGGCCGAGGCCTCCTCCTGCTCGGGGAAGCTCGGGGTGCTCATCGCCCAGCCCATGGTCTCGGCGAGCTTCGCGCTCTGCTCGGGGTTCTCGTCGTCGGGGTGTTCGATGTAGTCGGGCACGCCGGGGTGGTCGCCGAAGTACGCCTGGTCGATCGCGTCGGGGCTGGCCCCGGGCATCCGGGCACCCATCACCCGCGGCAACGACAGCTGGTTGTAGAAGTAGCCGCCCCAGTTGCCGAAGACCTCGGGCGGGTCGACGGCGAACTCGTCCGCCGTCACCACACCGAAGGCGATGAACCCCTTGGCCACCCCCGGGATGCATCCCTTCATCCAGCCGAGACTCCACCCGAGCGGGCTGAAGGGTTCGGGACCGACCTCGTCCGCATTCGCACGCGTGTAGTACGGGAACCGTGTGCTGATCTCCGTGTCGGTGATCCAGCCGTCCAGTGCGGCGGTGTCATCGGTCATGTCGGTCCCCTTCGTCGTGGCGGTACGTCGGCGACGAAACTTAGTGTGTGTCCGGGATCACACCATCGGTCGGAGCGCCGACCCCGAGAGCGTCGACCCCGAGAGTGTCGACCCCGAGAGTGTCGACGCGGATCGGGCCACCACGTCGCCGGGGAGCGAGGCCCTGATGGGCACCGGAGCCGACACGGCGATCGTCGGACCGACCGACCACGAGTCCGGTGACGACGACTCACACGACACCGTCGGCGACTCCGGCAGCGTCAGCGGCGGCGGCAGCGGCAGCGGCGGCTACACCGACAGCTACGAGGACGTGTCGGGCTTCACGCTGTCGGACGACCGTGAAGCGACGCTGTTGGCCACCCAGACCGAGTGCG
Source organism: Ilumatobacter sp. (assembly GCF_039969435.1). Classification (GTDB taxonomy): domain Bacteria; phylum Actinomycetota; class Acidimicrobiia; order Acidimicrobiales; family Ilumatobacteraceae; genus Ilumatobacter_A. Next base: position 215,824 of record NZ_JBDVNU010000014.1, on the reverse strand, counting down.
TGTTCATGTGGACCACCCGAGACGGTGACCCGGTCGGTGTGGTGATGAACTTCGTGTGGCACGCCGGTGCGTTCTGGCTCACGTGCACCCGCCGCCGCAAGCGGGTCCCCGCGATCGAGGCCCGCCCGCGCGTCGCGGTGGCCGTGAGCAGCCGGGGCACCGACATCGGCATCAGCCAGGCGGTCACGTACAAGGGCACGGCGACCGTGCTCGACGACGACGCCACGCTGGCCTGGTTCTCTCCGGTCCTCGCCGCCAAGGTCCGCCCCGGCGACACCGCCAAACAAGCGGCGTTCGTCGCCCACCTCGACTCGCCGGGACGTGTCGTCGTGCGCATCGACGTCGACACGCGGATCGGTTTCGACTCCGAAGCGATGTTCGCTGGATCGCCGGCCGGAGCGACCACCACCCGCATCACCGGTGGCAGCACCGACGACAGCACACACGACAGCACCGACGACGAGGACGCGACCGACGATGGATGACACGCTGATCACGCGGCTCAAGGCCGACATGACGTACGAGTTCGCTCGCACCGCTCCACCCGTCGGGTTTCCCGCCTTCCACGACATCCCCACCGAGCGGCACACGTCGCGCAGTTTCCACGACCTCGAGCAGCAACACCTCTGGCCGAACACCTGGGTGATCGCGGGTCGTGCCGAGGACGTGGCCGAACCGGGCGACTACTTCACCTTCGACGACCTCGGCGTGCCACTGCTGATCGTGCGCGGCACCGACGGCGCGGTCAACTGCTTCTACAACACCTGCCAGCACCGGGGTGCTCCGGTCGTGCGCGACACCCACGGGTCGTCGCGCCGCCTGCGGTGTCAGTACCACTCGTGGACCTACGAGGTCGACGGTGGCACCCTGGTGTCGGTCCCCGACGAACGCGACTTCGTCGACCTCGACTGGGAGCAGCGATGCCTGCCGCGTGCGAGATGCGACGTGTACGCAGGATTCGTGTTCGTCAACCGCGACCTCGACGCAGCGCCGCTCGCCGACTTCATCGGCCCCGCCCGCGAGATGCTCGATCCGTTCCGCGCCGAGGATCTGCGAGAGGTGTACCGCGAGTCGCGGATCATCCCGTGCAACTGGAAGGTCACCGCCGAGGCGTTCCTCGAGGTGTACCACTTCCGCCACATCCACTCCCACGACGGAGTGAGCGTGCTCGACAACCGTGGCGCCGCGATGGGGCTGTACCCGAACGGTCACAGCCGGATGATCACCCCGTTCTCGAAGCAGAACGTCGCGCGGCTCGGCCTCGACGGATGGGACGACTGGAAGCAACTCGACCACGGCTCGATGCCGGCCATCGACGGCGTGCCGGGCATGGTCGACTGCACCAGCAGCGCGGTGAGCATCTTTCCGAACGTGATCATCCCGCTCGGTCGCATCGGGTTCCCGATCAACGTCTTCTGGCCGATCGACGAACACACGACGCGCCTCGACTGGATCTACTACGGCCTCCCCGGCGACGGGTCGGACCGCTTCGACCCGGACGACCTGCCGGAAGGGTGGCGCACCCGCAAGCGGTCCTACGACTCGATCATGGCCGAGGACGAGATGAACATGGCACCGATGCAGGCCTCGATGGAGTCACCGGCGCTGCGCGGCATCCCGATCAACTACCAGGAGCGCCGGATCTGGCACCTGCACGAACAGATCGACCGCACGATCGGCGTCGATCGCATCCCCGAGCACCTCCGGATGGAGCAGTTGCTCGGCCCCTACGTCGAGAACCACACGTTGCAATCGGTGTCTGACACCGAATGACAGACACCGAATGACAGGCACCGTGTGGCTGGTTCTCGTTCAGTCGGAGTGGCGGGCGTTGTTCTCGACGACGCGTTTGGCGACGACGGGAAGCATCTTGACGGCGATCTGGGGCGCTTCGTTGAGCACGTTGTCGAACGAGCGGCTGTCGATGTGCAGGATGCGGGTGTCGGTCTTGGCGGCGACGGTGGCGTTGCGTGGCCGGTCGGCCAGCAGACCCATCTCGCCGGCGAACCCGCCGCTCGGGATCGTGGCGATCTCGGTGTCGCCGAGCATCACGCACAGCTCACCCTCGAGGACGATCACCATCTCGCGCGCCGAACTGCCTGCGCGCATCAGCACGTCGCCGGCCTTCACCTGGAGTTCGGTCACGGCCGAACCGATCGCGTCGAGATCGTCCTCCTCGACGTCGGCGAAGAGCGGAACCGCTCGGAGGTAGTCGTGATATCTGTTGCGTGCCATGTTCCTTGTTCCCCCTCGGTCGGTGGCGAGATCGTAGCCTCGAGCACCCGACCTCGTCGTGCTGGTCCGAAGCCGATCCGACACGCCCCTCCCACCTCGTCGAGTCGGTCCGGAGCCGGTGGAACGACGCCCGACTCGACTCGTCGCAGCGACGCCCATCCCGCGATCATGGTGTGATGACCGAGACGATCACCGGGACGAACCGATCCGCCGGCGTGAGCCAGACCGAGCTGCTCGACCAGGACACCCACCCCGTCGCCGCGGCGTTGCGCGAGGAGTCCCGTGAGGGCATCGCCGAGGGCAACACGCGCGTGCCGGCGTGGTACTACACGTCGCGCGAGTTCCACGATCTCGAGGTCGAGAAGCTGTGGAGCCGTGTGTGGCAACTCGCCTGTCTCGAGGAGGAGATCCCGAACGTCGGCGACTACCACGTGTACGAGATCGCCGAGATGTCGTTCCTCGTCGTGCGCACCGACGCCGGCCCCGGTGGCATCAAGGCCTACCGCAACGCCTGCCTGCACCGCGGCCGGCTGCTGCGCGAAACCCACGGGAAGGGCGCCCGCAACATCCGCTGCCCCTTCCACGGGTGGGCATGGAACCTCGACGGGTCGATGAAGGAGATCCCGTGCGAGTGGGACTTTCCATCGCTGCGCAAGGAGGACTACTCGCTGCCCGAGGCGTCGGTCGACACGTGGGACGGCTTCGTGTTCATCAACCCCGATCGCGACGCCGCCCCGCTCGCCGAGTTCCTCGACGGCTTCGACCGCCACTTCGAGAAGTATCCGTTCGCCCGCAAGGTGAAGGTCGCACACGTCGAGAAGATCATGAAGTGCAACTGGAAGGCGTGCCAGGAAGCGTTCATGGAGGCGTACCACGTGGTGGCCACGCATCCGACGCTGATGGAGTCGCTCGGCGACGCGAACACGCGGTACGACACGTGGGGCAACTTCAGTCGGGCGATCTCGCCGCAGGTGATCGACTCACCGCACCTCGACGGCATGGCGAAGTACGAGGTCGACCCCGACGGCAAGCAGTACGTCCGCTACCGCCACCCGATGAACGGCCACATCTACGAGCGCGTCGACGTCGACTCACCCGGTTCGAACAGCCGGGTCCGCATCATCGACCTCGACGGACACGACTCACTGTTCGAAGTGGACGGCACCCACGTGTCGGGGCCGATCACCCAAGCCGACCCGCACCTGCTGATCTGGATCGGTGGGCCGTCGCCCGACGGTGTGTTCGACATCCCGGTGATGCGCAAGCCCGACGTCGAGTCGGCGGTGGAGGCCCGGGCGATGACCGCCGAGTTGCGACGGGCCGACTGGATGCAGCGCGCCGGAGGCGACATCGATCCGTCGCAGTTCTCCGACGCCGACTTCGTCGACGCCATCTGGTACTCGGTGTTCCCCAACTGGTCGCCGTGGGGCACCTTCAACCCGTTGCAGTACCGGTTCCGGCCGAACGGCAACGACCCCGACTCGTGCATCTTCGAAGTGATGATGTTCGTGCCGTGGGGCGATCAGGCGAATCGACCCGATCCGGCCAAGGTCACCCGTCTCGGGCCCGACGACGACTGGACCCTGGCCCCCGAACTCGGCCCCACCGCGAAGATCTTCCAGCAGGACTCCGTGAACCTGCCCCACGTACAGACCGGGCTGAAGAACCAGGAACAGCAGGAGGTGATCTTCGCCAACTACAACGAGACGAAGATCCGCCACTTCTGGGAGCACCTGTACCAGTGGCTCGAGATCGGCCCGACCGACGTCGCCGTCGAGCCTCCGTCGCGCCGCTGACCGTGTCCGTCGGCCCCATCACCTTCCATCAACACAGACATCGGAGACCGCGATGACAGATGAAACCCAGGTCGACTACGAAGACCTCACCAGCATGCGCCTCGACGACGACGGGCTCGCCGAACTCCTCGCCGGACCGGCGGAGTGCGTGTTCAACTGGACCACTCGGGACGGTCACCCCGTCGGCGTGGTCGTCGCGTTCGTCCATCAGGACGGGAAGTTCTTCACGACCTGCGCCGAGCGGCGCGCCCGCGTGCCCGCTCTGCGCCAGCGACCCCAGAGTGGGATCGTCATCAACAACGGAGGCAAGACCGCCACCTTCAAGGGCGAGTCGATCGTCCACGCGAACGGCGACCCCGGCTTCGACGAACTGAAGGCCTGGTTCTACACCCGCCTGTCGCGTCTCGACACGAAGCCCGACGACCCCTACGTCCAGAGCTTCGCGAAGTTCCTCGACTCCCCGCACCGGGTGATCATCGAGACCGATGCGCGCCTGGTCGTCGCCTTCGACACCGCCAAGTTCCACGCGTTCACGGTCGAGGCGATGGCCGCTCAGAACGACTGACGGAGTCCGCGTCCGGGGACCGACCCGGACACGGCATCGGTACCTGCGCCGGCGAGTTCGTCGCTCAGCCCGCAGCGCGCTTGCGCGGATCGGCCGGAGCCGCGTGCGCGGTGACCACGGCGTCGCCGATCGTCGCGAGGTCGGCGATCACCTCGTCGGCGTCGTCGCCGAGCGCAGCGATCACCCGGTGTTGCGACATGTCGGTGGCCAGTTCGATCTCCTCGCGCGCCGCCCGGCCGTCGGGCGTCAACGAGCCGTCGTCACCGACCCATCCAGTCGAGCGCAGCGTCGACACCGCTACCTCGATCCGATCGGGTGCGAACCCGCGGGTGCCGGAGTACTCCCCGGCGGGGTAGTCCAACCACAGTTCCGTGAGCACGTTCATCTCCACCTGGTCGAGCCCGGCGGCCACGCACGCAGCCAGATGGCCGTCGCCTCGGTGTTCGCGGAACATCTCCGCCGCACGCCAGAGCGCACCGTACGGATCCGAGGGCGTGGGCAGGGCACGCAAGCCGCTGAAGAGCGGTCGTGCTGCACCGTCGACGTCGTCCATCGACGCACGGAGTCGGCGTCCGGCGGACGCGACGAGGTCCGGGTCGATCGTCGCCGCGGCCGCTGCGAGCCCCGCCGCCGCTCCCCGCTCTCGACTCGCGAGGATCTCGCCGTGCGACGCAACGGGCTTGGCGGCGTCGAGAACCGCGGCGACGAGCCCGGCGTCGAACACACCGAACGCCGAGACCACGGTACTGACGTCGGAATCGGCGCCGAGCGACGCCGCTCGACCCCACACGTATCCGCCGAAGAAGTCGAGGCCCGCTGCCGTGAACTGCTCGCCGGCGGCCTGTGACCACCATCCGATGGTGGCGATCGGTTCGACCGCGTCACGGAGCCGACGCGCCGGTGAATCGGGGACGACCGGTGGCGCGGGATCGGTGTCGCGTGGCGTCAGGTAGGCGGTGGCGACATCGGCGTAGTTCACGGGTTCGACGGTAGTCCTCGCCCGTCGGCGACTCGTCAGGGGCGATTCCCCTCACGGGCCGCACGAGTTCGACAGACCAGCCTCTCCGGAGATCCTTCCGAGATTCTCCGAGATTCTCCGAGATTTCTCCGACCTCACGGACGCGTGAGACCACCCGTGCGACGCTGAGCCGACGGGTCGTGCTCGACCACCGGGTCGTCACGGCGTCGACGTCACTGAACGACCGGCGCTGCTCGCGCGATCACGTCGGCAGTGATGTCGGCGAGAGCGCCGATGCTTCGAGTGGCACGTGGTGCCCGACGCCCGCAACCGGGTGGAACGTCGCGTTCGGCAGTCGACTGGCGAGCTGTCTGCTCCGCTCGGGTCGAATGTCGTACTCGCCACTCGCCGCCACAACGGGTCCCGGCCAGGATGCGAGGAACGCTGACCGGTCGGGTCGAGAGTGAAACGCTCGCACGCCCCAGGGCGATCCTTTCGGGTCCTTGCGCCGAGCAGACTCGCCACGCACGTTCGACCACCTCGCTCCGAGGGTCCGGGCCGAACAGCGGGAGCCAGTACCTCTCCCACGCCGTCTCCAGACCATCTCTTCCGATGACGTCCAGCGCTTCGTCGCGACACGCCGGGTCCGGATCGTGGCCCGGTTTCGCGCCGATGATCACGAGTGCCTTCACCTTCGTCGGTGCGAGTCGTGCCACCTCGATCGCGCACGAACCGCCGATCGAGTTGCCCACCACCACAAAAGGTCCATCGCCGACAGCATCGAGCGCAGCCCGCGCCCACGCCACCAGATCGTCACCTGCGTCCTAGAGCGTGGGGGACGCCGACTCGTCGGTCAGCCCTCGGAGTTCATCCGAGAAGATCGAGCCGTCGAGAGGGAGCGGATGGAGAAGCAGCAGTTTCACGATCGAGAGTTCTCCGGTGCAGCCGAACCAGTGCGTTCAGCCGGGATCGACGGCGGCGATGAGGAGGTCGAACACGGCCGCCTGGCCGCCGGCCACCTTGCGGCAGGCGGTGTCGAGGTCGAACCAGGCTGCCCGATCCACCTCGGGGAACGACTGCGTCCGGCCCGAACGCGCAGGCCATTCCATCTCGAACGTGTTGCTGACGATCGCCTCGACGTCGAGCGTGTCGCCGGGCGCGAGTTCGAGTGCCCAGGCGGTCACGGTCTTCCTCGACGACTGACGGAACTCACCCAGGTCGACGAGTTCGCCCGGCGGCAACGGCAGGCCGAGTTCCTCGGTGAACTCCCGGCGTGCGGCGTCGATCGGTTCCTCGCCGGCATCGGGGAGACCCTTCGGGATCGACCAGGCGCCGTCGTCCTTGCGCGACCAGAACGGACCGCCCATGTGACCGAGCAACACCTGGACGCCACCCCCTGCCGGCGTCGTGACGCCACGCTCGACGACGCGACGCCACAGCACGATGCCGGCGGACAGTTCAGGCACGACCGCTCCCGCCGGCGATCAGCGCGGCACGTCCTTCCACGGGCCGGTGTCGGACTTGGGCTCACGCGGCAGGCCGAGCACCCGTTCACCGATGATGTTGCGCTGGATCTCGTCGGAACCACCGGCGATCCGGTAGCCGGGCGCACCCGTGACGTGGGCGCCCCACTCGAACGTGCCCCACTCACCGGTGTCGGTGACGAGCTTCGCGCCGAGGATCGAGCTGATCAGCTCGGTCATCTGGTACATCCCCTCGGTCCACATCAGCTTGCCGAGCGAACCCTCGGGGCCGGGGGTGCCGGACTTCGCGAGGTCGGCGGCGCGCCGGTTGGTCATGGACTCGACACGGGAGTGGATGTACATCGATGCGAGGCGGTCGCGGACGACAGGGTCTCCGGCGACGCCCATCGCGTTGGCCGTGGCGAGCACCTTGCCCCACGTTCCACCGGATGCACCGCCCCCTTCGCTCTCGGAGTGGTCACGCTCGAAGCCGAGTGTGGTGAGTGCGACCTTCCATCCGTCGCCCTCGTCCCCGAGGCGCATGTCGTCGGAGACGCGCACGTCGTTGAAGAACACCTCGCAGAACGACGAGCCGCCGCTCATCTGCGCGATCGGTCGGACCTCGATCCCGGGGAGGTCCATCGGGATGATGAACGCAGTCATGCCCTGGTGCTTCACCACATCCGGATCGGAGCGCGCGATCAGCTCGCCGTACTGGGAGAACTGGGCACCCGACGACCACACCTTCTGCCCGTTGACCACCCATTCGTCGCCGTCACGGACGGCTCTGGTGCCGAGGCCCGCCAGGTCGGATCCGGCTCCCGGCTCGCTGAACAGTTGGCAGCACAGTGTGTCCGCGCTGATGAACTGCGGGATCCAGCGTTGCTTCTGCTCGTCGGTGCCGAACACCTCGATGGTCGGAGCGATCAGACCTCGCGTGACGCCGATGGTCTCGTGGGTTCCGGGCGTGAGGAACTGGCGCTCGAGCCGTCCGAACGCACGCGAGTGGGCGCGACTCAAGCCGAGCCCGCCGAGCTCACGGGGCCAGGTGATCCCGTGGTAGCCGCGCTCGGCTTTGGCCTGGACCCACTCCATCAGCGAATCGAGGAATGCTCGTTCCACGTCGTATGTCATGGCATGGAACACCGACACGTCGAAGTCGCCCTCGCCCCACACCTGCTCGGTGGGTGGAGGACGGCGTTCGAGCTTGCTCGCCAGCCATTCCTCGGCCTGGGCGGCGAAGTCGTCGACGCTGACGTCGGCCTCGATGTCGTACTGCGGTGCGGTTCGTTCCTGGGTGTCGGTCATGAGTGTCTCCGGTCGGGTCGATCCACCTTCACCCCGCCCACCCCGTCGTTCCTGCTCAGAGGAGATGCGACGAGGTCGGATGCGGCCGGGGTCGAGGTGGGTGGGGTCGAGGTGGGTCGTCAGTGGGTCTGTTCGAGAGTGGTGGTCAGTTCGCCCGCGAGCCAGGCGTCGCGGAGCTTTCGTTTGTTGATCTTGCCCATCGTGTTGCGCAGCAGATCGTCGACGACGTGGAACTCGCGCGGGCACTTGTAGTGGCTGAGCCGGTCGCGCAGCCACGTCGACAGTTCGGCGGGGTCGGGTGGCGACGCCGGATCGGCGGGGGTGACGAGGCCGATCAGCATCTCGCCCATGTCGGGGTGCGGCACGCCGACGCATCCGACGTCGGCCACGCCGGGGTGGTCGATCAGGATCTGTTCGGCTTCGGCGGGATAGAGGTTCGCCCCGCCCGACACGACCATGTCGCTGAAGCGGTCGGTGATGTAGACGAACCCGTCGTCGTCCATGAAGCCGATCTCGCCGAGCGTGAACAGGCCCGGCTCGGGATTCGACGCAGCGGTCTTCTCCGCGTCGTTCGGGTAGACGATGCCCCGACCGGTGTCGTCACGGAAGAACAGTCGTCCCTCGACGTTCGGGGCCACCTCGTTCATGTCGTCGTCGAACACCACGGCGGTGAAGGGCGCAACCGCGCGCCCGACCGAGCCACGGTGTTCCATCCACTCCTCACTCGAGATCGAACACACCGTGCCGACCTCGGTGGCGCCGTACGCATCCCGGAAGACGGGTCCGAACCACTCGATCATCGCGGCCTTCACGTCGACCGGGCACTTCGCGCCGGTGTGGGCGATCATCTTCATCGACGAGACGTCGTACTTCGACTTCACGTCGGCGGGGAGCGCGAGCATCCGCACGAAGTGGGTCGGCACCATCACCGTGCTCTCGGTGCGGTAGCGATCGATCGCGGCGATGGTCGTCTCGGCGTCGAACTTGGTGAGGATCACGGATGCCACGCCGGCGCACAGGAGCCTCATGCCCGACAGCGGACCCGTGTGGTACATCGGACCGACCACCAGATGGGTACCGAACCCGGCGAATCCACCGGTGGCGAGGGCTTCGAGGTGCTCCACCATGTCGCCGCCGCCGGCGAACATGGTCGGCGGCAACTCGGTCCCCTTGGGCTGGCCGGTCGTGCCCGACGTGTACAGCAGGTTGGGACGGGGGACGATCGCGTCGGGCGGGTCCTCGTTCGAGCCCGCCGCGAGCCAGTCGGTCCACGGGGTGACGCCCTCGACGTCGTCACATCCCCATCCGACCACGGTGTCGATTCCCGCAGCACGGGCCGCAGCCAGGCCACGCTCAGCCGTCTCGGGTCCGACGAACACGATGCCCGAGCCCGAGTCGGTGAAGATGTACTCCGCCTCGTCGGCGGTGAGGTGGAAGTTGACCGGAACCGACGAGGCGCCGGCGAGGAGCCCGCCGAGGTGTGCGAGCGCCGTCTCGGCGGCGTTCTCGGCGAAGACGGCGATGCGATGGTCGGGTCCGAGTTCGCCCGCTGCCCCGGCGGCGAGGAGGCGGCTCGCGCACCGGTTGAGGGCTTCGTCGACCTCGGCCCAGGTCATCTCGCGTGAGCCGTCGGGGGAGACGTCGACGAGGGCGAACCCGGTCGGGTCCTCGGCGGCTCGCTGCGTGGAGAAGCGTGGCATGGAGTCCCTCCTACGGCCCGATCGGTCGTCCGCCGGCGGGACGGTCGAAGGATGCCTGGCGGTACGGGGCGGCGTCGATCGCCATCGGGTCGACGCCCGTGTCGACGGTGGTGCCGTGGTGCACGCAGACCCGTCGGCTGATCCGCCACTCGCCGTCGCGCCGTTCGTAGGAGTCCTGGTACCGGCCGTACCAGGTGGACATCGCCTGCTCGTCCGCGTCGAAGAGATGGGTGATGCAGTACATCTCGCCGCGTGCGGTGTCACCTGCGGGGTCGACATGGACCTGGTGGTTGTAGATCGAGTGCATCGTGAAGGTCCAGCGTGCGTGCGACGGCACGACCCGGTCGAAGAAGGCCCAGGCGTTGCCGTCGTGAGCTCCGTGGACGTCGGTCGCGTCGGGCCAGAACGCCGACTTGCAGGTGTCGACGTCGAGTCGGTCGATCCCGTAGGAGTACCGGCGTGCCGCCTCGCGGCAGGCCTCGGCCGCGAGGAGCTGGTCCACGGTGGGTGTCGGATACACGTCGTCACTCATCGCGGAGGAAACTTACCAACCGGTCAATTCCCGCGTCCCATCGAGCGGGACGTCGAGATCGACCGCTCGTCGGAGAAGAAGCAGGAGGAGAAGGAGGAGGAGACGGCACCGGACATCGTGCGGCGTTCAACCGGGGCGGACCACCGCTGTGTTGCCGTCGGTCCACATCACGACCAGGGAGCGGTGGGTGATGCGCCAGCCGTCCTCGGTGCGGACGAGGTCGTCCTCGTACCGACCGGCGACGATGTAGTTCGGGCCGCCGACCGCGTCGCGACGCACGTGTTGAGCGTGTAGGTAACAGCGATGCGTGGCGGTGCGACCGTCGACGACCACGTGGTGGTTCCCCACGAGGTGCTGGCTGTCGTCGAGCGGCTCGAGCGCCGTTCGGATCCGGTGGACGATCGCGTCGATGCCGACCAGTCGGTCGGCGGTGCCCAGGTCGGCGGTCGCATCGGGAGCGAACACGTCGCGCAGATCGTCCCATCGGTGCTCGTCGAGCGCCCACGTGTACGCCGTGGCGACCGCCACGATGTTGCGTTCGTCGAGCAGTCGGTTGATGTCGGCCGAGGAGATGCTCGTCATATCAGCGTCCACCCACCGTCCACGGCGAGATTCTGGCCGGTCACGTAGCTCGACGCGTCCGACACGAGGAACAGCACGGCACGTGCGATGTCCTCGGGCGTGCCCTTGCGACCGATCGGCACGTTCGACGAGCGCTGTTTCATCAGCGGGCCCATCAAGCCGGTCACCGACGAGTCCGTCGGCCAGAGCGGGTCGAGTTCTCCCGAGTGGATCCGGTCGAGCGTCGGCACGGGGACCACACCCGGGCTGACCGCGTTCACGCGGATGCCGTGCGGTGCGAGATCGACCGCCAGGCTGCGCGAGAAGTGGATCGCACCTGCTTTGGCCGTGTCGTATCCGGTGCCGAGACACGGGAGCAGACCGTCGACCGATGCGATGTTGACGATCGCGCCTCCGTCACCCTGGGCCACCATGCGCTGCGCTGCGGGCTTGGAACAGTTGAAGAGGCTCGCCATGTTGACGTCGATCGAGCGCTGCCACGATTCGACGCTCTGGTCCAGGATGCTGCCGGCCTCGTGGTACGAGCCGGCGTTGTTGACGAGGATGTCGAGTCGGTCACCCACGGTCGCCAGTACCTCGGCACAACGGTCGGGGTCCGTCACGTCGAGGTCGAGTGCCGTGCCGCCGATGTCGTCGGCGACCCGCTGGGCGCCCACCCGGTCGATGTCGGCCACCACGACGTGAGCGCCTGCGGCAGCGAGTACCGCGGCGATCCCCTCTCCGATGCCCGTGGCGGCCCCGGTCACGACCGCGGTTCGACCCTCGAGGTCGAGCAGGGAGGCGATGTCGTCGTTCATGTGTGACTCCGTTCGTCGATGTTCGATACGTTCCGTCGATGACCGACGACGCAACACGACGCCCGACGGCGCCTGGACCGGTCGAGCGGTCGATGGGTCCTCCGGTGCAACTCGCCTATGCGGTCGACGACGTCCGGGACGCCGCTGCGGGATGGGTGCCCCTGGGCGTCGGACCGTTCTTCGTGATGGAGCACATCGAGTTGGGCGAGACGCGGATCAACGGATCGCCGGCGACGTTCGACCACTCCTCGGCCTACGGCTGGTGGGGCGACCTGATGTTCGAGTTGATCTGCCAGCACGACACGCCGGCGACCGACCGGCCGTCGAACCGGCCGTCGAACCGGATCGTGGGATCGGGCGGGCTGCACCACGTCGCCCACTTCGTCGACGACCTCGACGCCGTGTCTTCCGGACTCGTCGTCGACGGTCACGCCGAGGTGCTGCGCGCCGAGACCGCCGGCGGCATGGGGTTCGCATTCCACGACGGCGGGCCGACCCGCGGGCACCTGATCGAGATCTACGAACCGGTCGCGAGGCTGCGGGCGTTCTACGACATGGTGCGCGACGCCTCGGTCGGTTGGGACGGCTCCGACCCGGTCCGCACCCTCTGAACCACACGAACCAGAAGAACCAGACGGTGTCAACGAACCACACGGTGTCAGACATCGGATGGACGATCGGACCAAGCTCGGATCCGTCGCATCACATCCATTCGGTGTCTGACACCGTTTGACAGGTTTGGTGACGCGCACACGACCGATCATGTGATGCGACCTGCCTCGTGGAACTGGCGAGACGCACCGGTGTTGAATCGTTGCGGGACCATGCCGGCGGTCGTCTGCCCGGCGTCGACGACGAGGGTGTGGCCCGACACGTAGCGGGCGTCGTCGCTCGCGAGGTACAGCGCCGCCGCGGCGATGTCGTCGGGGGTGCCGGCGTACCCGAGCGGTGATCCCGACGCGATCTTCGCGTTCGTTCCCTCCAGGTCGGCGGCGTCGCCGGTCGTGACCGCGGCGGTCATCGCCGTCACGGTGTTCCCCGGCGAGATCGCGTTGACGCGGATGCCGAGCGGTGCGAGTTCGTTGGCGACCGACTTGGTGAGCCCGATCACCCCGTGCTTGGCCGCGGTGTAGACGTGCGGACCGAGCCCGCCCAGGATGCCCGCCGTGCTCGAGGTGTTGATGATCACACCGGAGCCCTGCTCGGTCATCACGCGCGCTGCGTGCTTGGTTCCGAGGAACACCCCGCGCAGCAGGATCGACATCGTGTGATCCCACGCATCGACCGGCATCTCGGAGATCTTCCCGACCACGCCGACGATGCCGGCGTTGTTGAACATGATGTCGAGGCTGCCGAATTCGGCGACGGCCATGTCGACCGCCGCGGCGATCTGGTCCTCGTTCGTGACGTCGCACTCGGCGAACCGGGTGGCGTCACCCAGTTCGGCGACCAGCGCTCGGCCGGCCTCGACCTGCAGGTCGGCGACGATCACGTTCGCACCCTCGCGGACGAACATCCGGGCGGTCCCCGCACCGATGCCGCTGGCGGCTCCGGTGATGACGGCGGTCCGGCCCGCGAGACGACCCGTCCCGGCCGTGGTCACTCCTGTGCTGGTCATCCGACGAACTCCTGTGCGTTGTGGTGGAAGATGGCGTCCTGGGCGCGTTCGATCACGCGGGTCCAGAGGGTGACGGCGCGCTCGCTCGTGAAGTCGAGGCTGCCGACGGCCAGGACGGGGATGACCCAGCTGTACATCATCCCCACCCGGTAGTCGTCCTGCAGTTGCTCGAACGCGTAGCCGGTCACACCGTTCGCGGTGAGCGTGTCGTGATACCCGCGCATCAGGTCCTGTTCGTGCGCACGACGATCCTCGATCGAGAGGTTCTGGGACAGGAAGTACCCCACGTCGTAGGCACCACCGCCCCGTGCGATCGCCTGCCAGTCGATGACCGCGACCGACCCGCCTCCCGACTCCGAGTCGTCGAAGAACAGGTTGTCGGCGCGGTAGTCGAAGTGGACGAGCGTGGTCGGCATCGCCGCCAGACGATCCAACATCGCGAGACACGAGTCGGGGTACGCCGCCGCGACCTGGGCCATCTTCGGATCGAGGGTGTCGTGGAACGCCTCCCGGAAGCCGGGGTACGACGCCTCGTAGATCGCCTTGCCGCCCTGGTTCAGTGGCCCGTTGATGTCGGGCAGGAACGTCGCCCGCTCCAGGTGGGCACCGTTCCAGAAGTGGGCGTGGTGCTCGGCGAGCCCGGCCAGCGCCTTCTGAGCCTGTTCGGGCGTGACGCCAGCGACCTGGTCGCCCAGCGTGAGATGACCGAGATCCTCCATGAGCAGGAGGTACTCCTCGGGAACGTCGGGGTCGTCGGACGGATTGCAGGTGACGTGGTACACGGCAGGCGTGCGCAGCGGCGTCTCGGCGGCGAGCACCTCGTAGAAGCGGTGCTCGCGCTCGTAGACGCGGGTGGGGCGCATCATCTCGCGCAGCTCCGGATTCTGCGTGGCGAACTTGGCGACGATCTCGCTCGGGGCGTCGCCGTTCTCCCCCGCGACGGGGCCGTCGTAGGTGAGGTGCAGCTTGCCGACCTCACCCATGAAGCCGACGCCGCCGGCCTGTGGGTCGATGCGCAGACCGGACACCGTCGTTCCGGCGGGGATGACGCCCGAACCGCACAGTGCTTCGGTGAGCCAGTCGGCAGTGATCTCGTCGGTCGTGGTGGGCAGTGTCGCCATGGTGTGTTCCCTCCTGGCCGCTGCGGCCGGTCGTCGGATGTCAGCCGGTGTTCGAATGTCTGATGGTGCTCGGGATCGACGGTCCGGTCGACGGCTCGCGACGCCGCCTGGTCGGTTCGTGCAACGGGTGGTCAGCGGGTCTGGAGTCGTCCACCGTCGGACGGGCGGTCGTCGTCGGTGCTCGCCATGACGACCACGGCGACGCCGTCGGACTCGGTGACCCGGTGGCACGGCACCCCCTCCCACGCCGGTGGGCCGGAGTGCGTCCCGTCACGGACGTCGAACGACGTTCCGTGCAGCGGGCAGGTCAACCCGTAACCGCGCAGACGCCCTCCGCTCAGCGGGGTGTCGGCGTGCGAGCAGTTGTCGGCGAGGGCGAACAGGGCACCTCCGACGCGGCACACGACGATGCCGTCGGGTCCGATGTCCTCGAAGCAGCGCATCTCGCCGTCGCCGAGATCGGACAGGTCACCGAGTTCGACGGCACCGTGGGGCGCGTCAGCCATCGAGTTGCTCCACCTGCAACGGCCCCATCGCCAGGTGACGGTCGACGTTGTCGTGGAAGTAGCGGATCCGTCGTTCCTGCCACGGCATGTAGTCACCGCGGAACCCGCGTGACCGCAGACCCTGCTGCTGGGTGGTCCAGATGGCCACGTCCTGGTCGATGCCCGGACCGCACGACACCTCGCCGGCCATGCCGGTCTGGTGCTCGACCTGGTGGTCGATCGACACCCAGTCCTTCATGGAGTTCGAGAAGTACTCACTCGAACCCTCGGGGAACAGGGTGAGGTACCACATGTCGAAGAAGCACTTCTGCGGGTCCTCGGGGTGTGGGATGGCCCGCAGCCAGATGCACCCGTCGGGCTTCATGCTGAACGAGATGTTCGGGAAGATCGTGTAGTGGTAGTTGTCGGTCAACTGCTCGTCGGAATAGCGGGAGAAGTCGTAGCCCTTCTCGGCTCCGAGGCGTCGCTTGGCCTGCTGCAGCGCGATGCGCAACGACGGCAGGTCGTCGAGGTGCGGTGAGGGGTCGACGTCCCAGAAGTCGAGGTCGGCCTGCAGCGACTTGAGCGTGCGTTCGGGCTTGCCGCCGTACTGCGGACCGGGTCCGCCGCCGGGCATCAACATGCGAGCGTGGCCCGATTCGTACAGGTCGAACTGGCACCCCGAGTGGTGCTCGTTCATCGAGGCCAGGGTCTGGGGGTGCACGAACGGGAGGTGGTAGCTCTCGTTGAAGTTGTCCTGCACGCACTTCCAGTTCCAGTCACCCTCGATGGTGACCCAGTGGGTGCGCTTCATGTCCTCCATGCGGTACGCGTCGAGGTGCTCGGCGACGGGGTCGAGCCAGTCGCGCAGCGGTGTCGCGTTCGGGTCCATGTTGAACCAGATGAAACCGGCCCACGTGTCCGACGGCATCTCGACCAGGTTGCGCTTGCCGCACGGGCTGCCCTGCACGAAGTCGTCCTCGTCGGGCACCCAGTTCAGGTTGCCGTCCGACCCGAACCGCCAACCGTGGTACGCACACTGGAACTCGCCGGTGAGCAGCGAGCCGACCTCGGCGGTGACCAGACGGTTGCCGCGGTGCTGGCACACGTTGTAGAACGCGCGCACCTGATGATCGTCGCCACGCACGGCGATGACCGAATCACGACCGATCTCGTAGGTGACGTAGTCGCCCGGCTTCGGGATCTGGTCGACGCGCCCGGCGATCTGCCACACGCGCGGCCACAGTGCCTCGGCTTCCCGGGCTGCGAACGCGGGATCCCAGTAGCGCGACCCACGGATGGTGGTGTCGCTCAGCTCGGGCTCGGGTGCCTTGGCGCGCGTGATGCCCCGCACCTCGACGGCTTGCTCGTCTGGTCGCTCGATGGTGGTCATGTGTGTCCCCTCTTCCCCGTGCTGTTCCCCGTGCTGCCCGCTCGGTCGTCGGAGAGATCGCGTCACCGACGCTCCGGCTCTCGACCTCCGACGTCCAGAAATTAACCTGCTGATCACTTCGGACTCGACTCGGAGGACGACACGCACCGTCGAAGGGGACACGACATGCCAACGACATCGACGACATCGACCACCACCGGGGTCACGGCGTGATCCGCGGGATCCACCACGTCGCCATCTCCACGCCCGACCTCGACCGCCTCGTCGCGTTCTACACCGACGTGATCGGATTCGAGTCGGTGATGGAGACGTCGTGGTCCGACCGGCCACTCGTCGACCGGATGATCGATCTGCCCGACTCCGCAGCGCGTCAGGTGATGCTCCGTGCGGGGAACGCCCACCTCGAACTGTTCGAGTACTCGGCGCCCGCATCCGTCGAAGCCCGACCCGACCGCAACCCGGCCGACCACGGCTACACGCACCTGTGCCTCGACGTGACCGACATCGACGCCGAACACGCCCGGCTCTCCGCCAACGGCATGACCTTCTCGTCCACGCCTCCGACGGTGGAGGAGATGGGTGGCGGTCCGGGTCGGCTCCGAGCGATCTACGGACGCGACCCCGACGGCAACATCGTCGAACTCCAAGAGGTCCTCGACCCGTCCCTCCCCTTCGCTCTGAAAGACTTCGCATGACCGACCAGATCACTCCCGTCTCCCTGTCTCCGGGCGATGCCCGATGCCCGGGGCCGTCGACGCGGGACATCCTGCTCGGCGACTCCGTTCCACCACCTGCACCGCTCCTCGCGGAGAGCTACGCGTTCATCGGCGACGACGACGTGCCCTACGACGAGTTCACGTCGCCCGAGTTCGCCGAGGCCGAACACGACCACGTGTGGTCGCGCACCTGGCAGTGGGCGTGCCGTGAGGAGCACATCCCCGAGGCCGGCGACTACCAGGTCTACGACGTCGGCGACCGCTCCGCAGTGGTCGTCCGTGGACCCGACGGCACGATCCGTGCGTTCCACAACGCATGCCTGCACCGGGGCACACAGCTCAAGCCGCCGGCGTCGTCCGGATACAGCCCGAAGCTGCGCTGCCCGTTCCACGGGTGGACCTGGACCATCGAGGGCGAACTCGACGAGGTGCCGTGCGAGTGGGATTTCCCGCACGTCACCGCCGAGACCCACGCCCTCCCGCAGGTCCACACGGCCACCTGGGGCGGATTCGTGTTCGTCAACTTCGCCGACGACCCCCAACCGTTCGACGACTACATCGGAGCGCTCGACGACCACTTCACCGAGGCCGGGTGGGACCTGGCCGACCGGTACGTGGAGGTGCACATCCGCAAGAAGCTCCCGGCCAACTGGAAGGCGTCGGCCCAGGCGTTCCTCGAGGCGTACCACATCCTCGAGACGCACAGTCAGTCGATCATGACGGCGGGTGACGCGAACGCCCAGTACGACGTGTTCGGTGAGCACGTCAGCCGCTTCGTCCACACGATCGCCACGACCAGCCCGCACGTACCCGAGCACAAGCGGCCCGACGAGCAGACGCTGTTGAACATGCTGATGGGGCGCAAGAATCCGGGTGAGGAGGTGCCGACGATCCCCGAGGGCGAGCGCGCCCGCGACGTCTACGCCCGCCACGTCCAGGCGTCCCTCGGCGAGGTCTACGACAACGACTTCTCGGACCTCTCCGTCGCGGAGACGATCGACTCGATCGAGTACTTCCTGTTCCCCAACGCGTTCTTCTTCCCCGGCCTCGCGGTCCCACTGATCTACCGGTTCCGTCCCGACGGTCCGGATCCCGACCGCTGCATCTACGAGGTGCTGTACATGCGGCCCACGCCGCGCTCGGGCAAGGTTCCGCTGCCCGCCGAACCGTTCGATCTCGACGTGGACGACAGCTACACGACCGTGCCCGGTCTGCCGATCTCGCTCGGCCAGGTCCTCGACCAGGACACGACCAACCTCGCTGCGCAGACACGCGGCTTCAAGGCGAGCGCGAAGCGTGGTCAGAGCCTCGGCAACTACCAGGAGGTCCGTGCCCGCCACTTCCAGGCGACGGTGCGGAGGTACATCGAAGAAGGTCGCGCCGCCGGGGCGACCACACACCAAGGAGCCAACCGATGAAGAACGCAGGATCAGCCGAGAACCGCATCGCCGTCGGTGATCTCGTCCACCACTACGCAGATGCCGTGGTGCGACGGGACGCCGACCAGTGGGCAGCCACCTGGGCGCCCGACGCCGTGTGGGAACTGGGCAAGGGCCGACGGGTCGAAGGACGCGAGGCGATCCTCGAGTTGTGGAACAACGCGATGGACGGCTTCAAGGCCGTCGTCCAGAACGTCGTCAACCACGGCGCGAGCCTCGACGACGAATCGGGCTCGGGCATCGGTCGCTGCTACATCCAGGAGAGTTGGTGGCGCGCCGACGACTCCAAGGGGATCCTGCTCGCGTACTACGACGACGCGTACATCCGCGTCGACGGCGACTGGCTGTTCGCGAGCCGCGAGCTCGTGATCCAGTACGGCGGGCCGCAGGACCTCTCGGCCGACTTCCAGAACGCATGGGCCTGACCGATGTCGGCGCTGACCAGCGGGTTCGCCGCGACCCGAGGCGGTGACCTCGCGTTCGCCGACGAGACGGGGGAACGGACCTGGGCCGAGACCGACGAACGCGTCAATCGTCTGATCCATGCGTTCCGCGACGCCGGGATCGTCAGCGGCGACACGATCGCCATCGCCAGCGGGAACTGCAACGAATGGTTCGAGGCCGCTCTGGCCTGCGCCTGCAACGGCGTGGTCTTCGTGCCCGTCAACTGGCACCTCGTGGCGTCCGAGATCGCCTACCTGCTCGGCGACTCGGGGGCCAAGGCCGTGATCGTCGGCCACGGGTTCGCCGAGGAGGTCGCCAAGGCGCTCGCCGACGAACGGTCGAGCGGTGTGTCGACCGCGATCGTGATCGGTGCCGGATCCGACTCGCGGTACACCGGGTACGAGGAGTTCCTCGCCGGCGGCTCGCCCGACGAGCCCGAGGCGCAGAGCTTCGGCGGGCCGATGTTCTACACGTCCGGCACGACCGGCAACCCGAAGGGCGTACGCGGAACGCTCTCCAACATGCCCGGCGGTGCCGACCCCGCGATCTGGCAACTGATCGGCGCCGGGTTCGCCGAACAGGTGAAGGGCGTCGGCACGACCGTGCTGTGCGGTCCCGTGTACCACTCGGCTCAGTGGGCCTACTCGTTCCTCCCGATGCTGAACGGCTCCACGACGGTGATGCAGGACAAGTACGACAGCGCCGGGGTGTTGGAACTGATCGACCGGTACCAGGCCACGAACGTCCACCTGGTGCCGACGCAGATGAAGAGGCTGATCGATCTGCCCGACGAGGTGAAGTCGTCGTTCGACGGTTCGTCACTGCAGATCGTGCTGCACGGTGCGGCGCCGTGCCCCCCGGTGGTCAAGCAGAAGCTGATCGACTGGTGGGGTCCCAAGATCACCGAGTACTACGGATCGACGGAGGGCTCGATCATCACGATGATCGACTCCACCGAGTGGATGGCCAAGGGCGGCAGCGTCGGCAAGCCGCTGGCGAACGTCGAGGTCATCGTCGTCGGCGAGGACGGGTCCCGCCTGGGACCGAACGAGTCCGGCACGCTGTACTTCCGCAACGCGAGCGGCACCGACTTCGAGTACCACAACGCACCGGAGAAGACCGCCGACTCACATCTCGAACCGGGCGTGTTCACCACCGGTGACGTCGGCTACCTCGACGACGAGGGCTACCTCTGGCTCAGCGATCGCAAGATCGACATGATCATCTCGGGAGGCGTGAACATCTACCCGGCCGAGATCGAAGGCGTGCTCGGCGGCCACCCGCTCGTGGCCGACGTGGCGGTGATCGGCGTGCCGAACGACGAGTACGGCGAGGAGGTCAAGGCCGTGGTGGTCGCGAACGACGGGGTCGAACCCGACGACGCACTCCGCGACACGTTGATCGCGCACTGCCGCGAGCACCTCGCCGGGTTCAAGCGGCCTCGTTCCATCGACTTCGTCGACGAACTCCCCCGCACCGGCACCGGCAAGGTCCAGAAGGCCAAGGTCCGCGCCCCGTACTGGGAAGGCGTCGACCGCTCCATCTGACCGAGTTGGTCCTTCTGGTTCTGAACGGATCGGACCAACTCGGATCTTCGGGTGTGCGGGTGTTCCGGCGGGATCAACCGGCGTCGCTCGCCGCCCACCGGATGGCGTTGGCGATGACGCGGCGGTAGTTGGGATCGGCGTAGGTCTGGGGGCCGTCGCCGAACTGGATGTAGGCGACCGGTGACCGACCGACGGTCTTCGTCCAGGCGACGAGGTCGCTGCCGGGCGGATGACTCCAGCCGTCCCGTGAGTTGCGTTCCCCTCGGATGGCGCGGTCGGCGGAGTAGAACTCGGTGTCGACGAAGCGGTGGCGACTGCGCATCAGAGGCGTGACCTCGTCGGTGAACACCGGGTACAGGTACAGCTCGTCGGTGATCTCGAACGTCGCGTCGAGGCCCGCGCAGATCGGGTGGTCGGGGTCCAGCACCTCGACGGTGTGGGTGACGTCGTGGCGGTAGCCGGAGTCGGGGTACTCGACGCCGCCCAGGGTCGCCGGCTGATAGTGGAAACGCCCGCCGACGATGTGCGCGTACTCCTCCCAGGCGGGCCAACCCGCCACGGCATGGTGGAGGAAGACCATCGGCTGACCGGCGTCGAGCAGGGCACGGAACGCCTCGGGATAGCCGTCGGGCGGGGACGGGAACTCGGCGGGAGACGCGGTGGCATCGGACGACCGGTTGAACGTGATGCCCGGCATGTCGTACATCACGAACACGTCGAACTCGGCGGCCCGTTCGGGATGCACGAGTTCGAGAGCCTCCGGATGTTCGACGTGCGTCCACTCGACACCGACGATCGACTCGAACACGTCGAAGAACGGTTCGGCCTCGAACGGGTGCCCTTTCGTGACGACTGCGATCCTGATCGGGTCCATCACTCGAACGTACGACACTCGTCCGGCTCGACACCGATCCGCGACCACCTTCGACGAGACCGGCGTGCGGCGGAACGGACCGGTGGTCACGCTTCGATCGAGTGCGTCATATCAGTTCGGTGGTTCGAGGCGGGCGCGCAGGTCGTCGAGGTCGAAGTCCGGGTGCGGGTACGACGCCCCCATCGAGTCGAAGGTCGCCAGCAGCAATTTGGCGATCAACCAGTTTCGGTACCACTTGTGGTCGGCGGGGATCACGTACCAAGGTGCGACATCCGTCGACGTCCGGGCGATCGCATTGCCGTACGCGGTCTGGAATGCGTTCCAGTGACGTCGGGTCTCCAGGTCTCCTTCGGAGAACTTCCATCGCTTGTCGTCTCGGCGCAGGCGTCGCAGGAAACGTTCGCGTTGCTCGTCGAAGGAGATGTGCAGCATGCACTTCACGATCGTGGTCCCGTCGTCGACGAGCGACGCCTCGAGTTCGTTGATCTCCTGGATGCGACGTTCCACCTCGTCCTCGTCGTCGGTGTGCAGCGCTGTCGGAACGATGATGTCCTCGTAGTAGGAGCGGTCGAACACGGCGAGTTGACCGGGGTCGGGGAACGCAGCGCGGTGCCGTTCGAGGAAGTGCTGCTCCTCCTCTTCGGCTGTCGGCTTCTTGAACGACGTCGTCTTCACACCCGCCGGATTCATCGCGATCACGACGTGCTTGATCGTGCCGTTCTTGCCGCTGCAGTCCAAGCCCTGAAGCACGAGCATCACCGACCGCTCGTCCTCTGCGTAGATCAACTCGTGTGCATCGAAGAGTTCCTGCTGCATGTCCTCGAGCTCGTCCTCGGCGTCCGACTCGGAGTCCTGGAAGGGCGTCTCGGCGGCGTCGTAACCTGCGAGGTTGACGTACCCGTCGACCGGTCGGGCTCGAAACCGGCCCGAGAGTGTGGTCAGGTCGAGCGTCATCGCTTCGTGTCCGTCCTCATGCTGTGGTGGATCGTGATGGCGCCCGGCTCGATGCCGAACTCCAGCCGGGTGGCCGGTTCGCGATCCTCGCCGTCGAGTTCGTACGCGCGGGGCTGGTCGAGTTCGACCACCACGTGCGACCCCGTCGTGAGTCGTGCGAGTTCACCGTGATGCGGTCGCTTTCGGATCAGCTTCCAAGCCACGGTCGCCCACTGTCGCATGGTGGACGCGGACATCACGGCGATGTCGAGGATGCCGTCGTCGGGACGTGCGTCGGGGAACACCACGATGCCACCGGAGATCTCACCGAAGTTCCCGACGAGGACCATGGTGGTCGTCCCGTCGAACCACATCTCACCGTCGACGGTGACCGTGGTGCCGATCGCATCACGCCGCAGGTTCTTGAGACCGGAGAACACGTAGGCAACCGTCCCGAGACGTGACTTGATCGACGTGTTCGCGTCACGGATCATCAGCGCATCGAACCCGGACCCGGCCATCACTGCGAAGGCCTCCCCGTTGACTCGACCCAGGTCGATCGTTCGCGCCGAGTCCCGACCCACGCCGGCCCCAGCCGCCAAACCGCTCGGGATCCCCAGGTTCGAGGCGAGCAGGTTCCCGGTCCCGAGCGGCACGATGGCCAGCGCCGTGTCGCTCCCGGCGAGCGGATCCAGGCAGGCTCGCACGGTTCCGTCGCCGCCGCATGCGACCACGATCGCGGCCCCATCGGCCACCGCCCGTTCGGCTTGGCCCGTTCCGGGGTCGTCGGCAGTGGTCTCGACCAGTTCGACATCGCCGCCGAGTGCCTCACGCAGCTTCGACTCGTCAGACGCGCTCCCGCTCGCCGGGTTCCAGATCGCGACGACGGAGCTCACGACGCAGGCCGGTCGGAGACGATGGCCGCCGGGCCATCCGACGTCGTCGAGACGGGGGTGACGGCGTCGTCGGGCGGGCCGAGCACGCGTGCGCAGATGGCGATCGACACGACGCCGAGCACCATGCCGGCGACGACGTCGGTGAGGTAGTGCATTCCCTGGTACATGCGAGCCCATGCGACGATCACGGGAGCGGCCGCGGCGAGCAGCACTGCGACCGCACGCACGACGCCCGAGCGAACGTGCCAGAACACGATCACCACGAGCGCCGCGTACACGGTCGCCGCTGCGACGTGGCCGGACGGGAACGACGAGTTCACGGGCGAGTCCAGGAGACGTTCCACATCGGGCCGAGGACGCTTGACGATGTAGGTCGTGATGATGAACGCCGTCGCTTCGAAGATCAGCGGCAGGCCGATCATCACGGCCTCCCGCCAGCGGCGCAGACGCCACAGGAAGAGTCCGGCAATGACGACCGAGAGCCCGATCTTCACCGGGGTGTCCGCGATGAACGCGCCCCAGTGGGCCAGGTCGTTCTGCAGCGGCGTGCGCCCGTCGGCGAGATCCTGCGCGATGTCCTCGTCCGTTCCGACGAGACCGTCGAGCACCGACCAGTTCGTCAGGAGTTCACCCAGGGCGACCCAGATCGCGACCACGACGACGAGCGCGATGCCGAGGGTGACGGCGTCCGTGAGATGGAGAGGCCACGTGGTCGCCCACCAGGACGAGTCGTCGTCGGACCCCGCTTCGGTCTCCGTCGGTTCGGTCTCGGATCGGATTCCGGTCATCTCGTGGTCGCTTCCGTCGATGTACTCCTGGCATCGTCCCGGGTCGTCTCGTCGGGTGCCGAGGCCTGCTCGTCGGCCTCGTGTTCGACGTCGCCCAATCGGAGCGAACGTCCTCCGAGAGCGATCGTCACCAGCAGTGACCACGCCCACCCGACGAACACACCGGCGACCACGTCGCTCAGCCAGTGGACTCCAAGCAGGACTCGTGTGGCGGCGACGGCAGCGGCGACGAAGGCCGCGAGGCCCCCGCCCGCGATGCGGATCCGACGTGTGCGTCGAAGCGTGACCACGAAGGCGAGGGCCGCCCAACAGGCTGCTGCGGTGGCACTGTGGCCGGACGGGAACGACGAACCGGAATGGCCTGCGAGCTGAGCGATGTCGGGGCGGTCCCTGTCGACGATCAGCTTGAGCCCGTTGTTCAACAGAACGATGCCGACCCCGACCGCCGCCAGATAGATCATCGGTCCCCAGGTCTTGCGTTGCACGCCGTGGTACACGCCGACGAGCACCACCAGGCCCGCCACGTACATGGTGCCGCCGAGATTGGTGACCTGGTCGAGCAACCGCGTCGACGTGTCCGTCGCACGATCACGACCGAACTCGGCAGCAGCCGAATCCCAGCGCGCGATGCCGGTCGCATCGTCGATCCCGGTGAAGATCCACCCGACCACGAGCGCTGCCGAGAACACGACGATGAACGAGACTCCGACCACGACGCCTCCGACGACACGGCGGTCGAGGACGTGCAGTACCCGTTGCACGGGGCGCGGACTGCGGCGCGCCAACCAGTGGAGTTCCGGCTCGACGTCGAGTGGCCCACCACTCGATGTCGCGGCTGGTACCGAGACGAGGATCGTGGCGACGACGGCTGCGACACCGAGGACGATGAGGGGGATCATCGGTTTACAGGCTCCGGAACCGGTGGCTGAAGAAGCAGAACAGGCCGTACGCGATGAGCCCGAAGGCACAGACGAGGACGAGCGCGGTCCCCAGCGACGTTCCTGCGACCTGCCGCAGCGTCCGGTCGAACCCGCGGGCGTCATCGGGGTCGAATCGAACGGCGGATCGGACGACGAAGTAGCCGACGAGTCCGGTGACGATGCCACGACCGATCCAGCCGATCATGCCGGAGATCAGCAGCGCCCTGCGCTTGGGTCCGTTGTTGCGTGGTGTGGCGCTGACACCGTCGAGGTCGTCGGCGAACGAGCGCTGGATCCCCTTGTGCACGATGAAGTACAAGCCGACCGCGATGGTGCCAAGTCCGACGGCACCGAGCAGCCAGCGGCCCGCCGTCATCTCGAGCAGTGACTTGGAGAGACTCTCGACCGAGTTCGACTTCTCGGGTTGGACTCCCGTGAGAACCGCCTTGCCGGCGGTCCAGGCGAGGAGAAGGTAGAAGACGGCCGAGAAGCTGTACCCGATGCGCTCGGCCCAGTCGGAGAGTTCGTTGCCGTGGATCACCGCCACGCTCAGGATCCGCCACACGGAGTACAGCACCAGCCCGACCGTCAGAACGACCAGCACCGCTCTGCCGAGCGGGGCTTCGGACACGCGACCGATGGAGCCCTCGGGTGATGCTTCGTCATCGGGAGCAGACTGCCGAGCGATCTGCAGCGCCGTCAGACCCATCAACGTGTAGACGGCCGCCTTTGCGATCCATCCCCACTGGGTCAACCGTTCGACCCACGGGTTGTCGTCGACGGCGTCGTCAACCGAATCGGCGACGGAGTCTGCTGCCTTGCCTGCAGACTCGCTGGCACTTCTCGTTCCTCGATCCCCCATGGTCTCGGTGTGTTCCCCGGCCGGCATCGACGCAAACGCTCGAGGATTCGGGCGCCCGCCTCGGAACACGACGGCGGCGAGCGCGATGCTCCCATCATGGCCGAACACACCATCGAGAACGATCCAGCTCCGGTCAACGGTGGTCCAGCGACCGCCGACTCGGCGTTGCTGGTGGACGACCCGCTGCCGAAGGTGCGTCGTCTCACCCTCAACCGACCCGAGAAGCGCAACGCCCTGAACGATGCGTTGCGGGGCGCCCTGTTCGACGAACTCCGGCGCGCCGACCGCGACCGCGGCATCTCGGCGATCGTCATCCGGGCGAACGGGCCGGCGTTCTGCGCCGGGTACGACCTCGGCTCACCGAACCACGACGTCGAACGGCACATCGCGAAACAGGACGGTTGGTGGAGCCGCCATGTCGTCAACAACTGGTTCGAGATGTGGGACATGGCCACGCCGATCATCGGACAGGTCCACGGCTACTGCCTGGCGGGCGGCACCGAACTCGCTGCGGCGTGCGACCTCGTGTACGTCGCCGAGGACGCCAAGGTCGGATACCCGCCGGTTCGTCTGATGTCGCCGCCCGACATGCAGTGGCAGCCGTGGCTGATGGGCCTGCGCCGCGGCATGGAGGCGTTGCTGACCGGCGATGCGATGAGCGGCGTCGAGGCCGTGGCATCGGGCATGGCCAACCGGGCGTTCCCCGCCGCGTCACTCGGCGACGAGGTGCTCGCCGTCGCGGAACGGGTCGCGAAGATCCCGCTGGAGTTGCTCACCCTGAACAAGCGGGCCGCTCACCGTCAGATGGATGCGATGGGAATCCGCAACGGACTGCGAGCCGGTGCCGACATCCAGGCGCTGGGCTTCCACCAGCCTCCCTCGATCGAGTACCTGCAGTCCTTCGGTGAGGTCGGTGTGAGCAAGGCACTGAGCGAGCGCGACCGCCAGTTCGACGACTACCGCGAGCGACGCACCGACGACTGACCCTCCCGGCCGTGACCGGCCAGCCGCGCACCGCTCGTGTCGCGCCGGGCACGGACCGGCGCGTGGGCGGTCCGGTCGCTGGAAGTGATCGCGTGATCAGTACTTTGTTCTCGGCGTGTCGATCATGGGGGTCGGCACCAGGAGACACGGGGGATCGAATGACCGAACACGACACCTGGGTGGGCGACTCCGAACTGGGTGAGCGCTTCCCGGCATGGACCCGCGGCAACGCTGCCGACGTCTTCCCGGACCCGTTCAGTCCGCTCGGCAAGAGCATGGTGTTGCTGATGTCGCTGTCGCCCGGCCTGCGCGACGCCTACATCGGACTCGGCGCGCTGAACTACGACGAGTTCGAGAATCCCGACGCGCCCGACCTGTTCAAGATGTTCGGCGGGTACGTCTACAACCCCCTCACGCTGACACGCGTCCTCGGGTACCGCATGCCGGGTGCGACGCCGGAGATGATCGACAAGGCGTTCTTCGACGACAAGGACGAGGTACCGCCCTACGACCACCAGGACTGGCACGACTCGCCGGACAACGACGCTCGGCTCGGCGAGAGCATGGCGTGGGCGATGTCCGCCACCGAGCTCCCGATGCTCGAGGCCGACCGGGACATGGCGCGTGCGCAGCGCGTCAACCGACCCGATCTGTCGACACTCACCGACTCCGCACTCCTCGCTCGCGCCCGATCGATGGTGCCGCTCCTCCAGCAGACCTTCGAGAACGCAATGACCGTGTCGTCGCTCGCATCCTTGGGACCGGGCGCTCTGTCGGCGGTGTGCGAAGGTCTCGGCGATCCGTCGCTGTCGATCCGCCTGCTCGCAGGGATCGAGGTCGACTCGGCCGCACCGTCACACGCGATGTGGGAACTGGGTCGAGTGGCAGCCGCCTCCGATGCCGTGTCCGCCGCGTTCGCCGACGGACCGGATCTGGTGCTCGACCGGCTCCGTGACACCGGGTCCGCCGACGCCGAGGACTTCCTCGAGCGTTTCGACGCGTTCCTCTTCGAATTCGGATCCCGCGCGCAGAACGAGTACGACATCTACGCGTCGTCGTGGGAGATCAAGCCGCGCATCGCCCTGGCCGCCATCGACCTGATGCGCAGGTCGGACGAATCGCAGGCTCCGTCCCGTCGCCAGGCGGCATCCGTCGCCGAGCGCGATCGAGTTCTCGCGGAGATCCGCGAGAAGGTCGCCGGGGATCCGGAGACGGCGGGCCTGCTCGAAGCGGCGCTCGGGTCCGCCCAGCAGTTCCTCAGTGGACGCGAGCGGGCCAAGACCAACACGATCACCGTGATCAACGAGATGCGCGTCGCGATCCGTGAGTTCGGGCGGCGACTCGTCGAGCGTGGTGTGCTCGACGAGATCGACAAGGTGTTCATGGCCGACAACCACGAGCTCGATCGGCTCCGCCATGCGCCGCAGACCATCGTCGCGGAGCTCGACGCCCGCTGGGAACAGTTCCGCAAGCTCTTCGACCGCAAGCCGGTGTTCATCGTCAACGGACGCGTCCCCGAGCTGTCGGAGATGACCCTCCGGACCGCGAAGGCATCGGGAACGATCGAGGTCGGCACGGTCCTCACCGGGTCGGCGGGATCCGGTGGAGTCGCGACCGGGCGGGCGCGAGTGATCCTCGATGCGGCCGACCCCGAGGGCCTCGAGCCCGGCGACATCCTCGTGGCCCCGCAGACCGACCCGTCGTGGGTTCCGCTGTTCGTGCCGGCCGACGGCGTGATCGTCGACGTCGGCGCGATGGGCAGCCACGCGATGATCGTGTCGCGCGAGCTCGGCGTGCCGTGCGTCGCCTCCGTCACCGACGCCACCAAGCTCATCCCGGACGGCGCCGTCGTCACCGTCGACGGCAACGCCGGCACGGTCACCGTCGTCTCGCTCCCGGAGTAGCAACCACACGGTGTCGGACACCGAATGACCGTTGCGCGACGGATGCGCCACTCCGCGGCGTGTCATTCGATGTCGGTGTGGCATTCGGTGTCTGACACCGTGCGGATTCCGTCGACGTGACTACGGTCGAACGATGGACCGCATCGAGATCGAGATCAAGTTGAACACCGACCGGGCGTGGATGCTCGAGCGGCTCGGAGCGATGTCGACCGAGGAGTTGAACGCTCCGCGTACGTTCAGCGAGCACGACCCGGAGAGCCGCTGGTCGTATGCCGACCACTTCGTGCACACCACGCTGATCGAGCGGAACTGGAATGCGATGTTCCGTCGCCACGTCAGCGGCGAGCAGGGGCTCGAACCGCGTCGACGCGACGACGGAACACCGCAGTCGATGGACGAGATCATGGCGTCGATCCACTCGTGGACCGAGGAGTGGAAGGCCGAGCAGAGCGGCAAGTCGTTCGTCGAACTGGTTCGAGTGGGACAGGAGGTACGCGCCGACACGATCGCGCTGCTCGCCGAACTGTCCGACGACGACCTGCTGTCCACCATCCCCGGCGCCCCCTGGGCAGATGGCACGGTGGGAGGGATCATGGCGGCCAATGCCGACCACGGTCGGATGCACTTCGCCTGGGCGAAGGAGGACCCCGTGGCCGGCCGACAGTCCGACCACGACCAGCACGACGGCGACCACGACCACGCGTGACAGGGCGCCCGGCGCACGACGCGCGCGCGCGTCACCCGATCGGGTTTCGCGTCGCCCCGATCGGGAACCGCCTCGGTCATGACCACCATCTTCGAAGCCATCCGTGACGACCACGAGACCCAGCGCACCCTGATCGATCTCCTCGTCCAGACCGAGGGCGACAGCGACGGGCGCAACGAGCTCTTCGACCGCCTCAAGCGGGAACTCACGTCGCACGCCGCTGCCGAGGAGCGCTACTTCTACGTTCCCCTGATGGAGGTCGACCTCACCCAGGACGCCGCACGCCACTCGGTCGCCGAGCACAAGGAGCTGGACGACTTCGTCGAGCAGCTCGAGGGGTACGACATGTCGGGCTCGCAGTGGCTCCAGACCGCCAGGGAGCTCGCGGATCGTCTCGTCCATCACCTCGACGAAGAGGAGAAGGAAGTGTTCCCGGTGGCGGGGAAGGCCCTGACCGACGAGCAGAAGAACTCCCTCGCCGACGACTACCGAGCCGACATGGAACGTCGCAAGAGCGAGTGAATCGAGCCGGGGACGGCGCGCGATCTGCGCTCCGATGTCTCGCAGCGTGGGGCTGCACGATCGTCCGCTCGCCGAGTACTCTCATGCGGTGACAGAGGGCGCTCGGCGGATCGGTGTGATCGGTGTCGCCACCGTCATCGCCGTCGGTCTCGTCTGCGTCGGTTCCACCCCGGGTTCGGCCCGGCAACCGGCCATCGGGAGCGTTGTGGCCTCGGAGCATGCGGAGCGAGCCGGCAACGTCTACCAGGTCCCTGTGGCTCCCGGTCGCGTGACGATCGTCGCCGACTCGGTGCTGAGCGGAATCTCGGCCCACGGGGAGCTCGATCGCCTCGTCGGCACCCGGTGGGACGTGCGCATGGAACCGTGCCGCCGCCTCGTGTCGCCATCGTGCACCTACGGTCGAGGAACGGCTGCTCCCACCGTGCTCGAGGAACTCCAGGCGATCGCACGCGCCGGCGGTGCGACGGGCACCGACGACGTCCTCCTGATCGCCACGGGACACAACGACTCCGACAGCCGCCTGCGGGACGAGGTCGGCGCGATCATGCAGGCATCTCAGCGGGCCGGGTTCGAGAGAGTCGCATGGACCCTGTACCGGGATCAGGCCGACGCGAGCCTCCCCGTGCTCACGCAATCGCTCTTCGCCGTCTACGGGCGGATGAACGCCGTGCTACGCGCCGAGGCCTCGTCGGGGAGGTGGCCGCTCGTCGTCCTCGAGTACGGAGAGTTCACACGCGGACAACCCGAATGGTTCACGGCGGACGGAATCCACCTGACTCGGGAGGGTGCCGTCCACCTGGCCGACTGGCTCTCGTGGGTGATCCGCTACGACCACACTCCCGCGCTGCGACCCTGATCCGGAGGAGACGAGACCGACACTGCATGGGTGCGCCGTCTCGGTTCGGGCACGGCTCGACGTTCAGCTCACTCGACGGCGTCGTGTGGCCAGGTTCCTCGTCGCCAGGCTCTCCATGCGCCGGTCGACGAGAGCGCCCAGGCGACCAGCAACGGTTGGAACCACAACCGCACGAAGCGTTTCGTGTCGGTGTCGAGGCCGAACGCATCGACTCCCTCGATCCACTGCGCGATGTTCCCGGGGAAGATCACGACGAAGAACGCGGCAACCAGCGTGCCGACGACGACCCGGTGTCGTGCGAGGAGGAGGAGCGCCAGGCCCAGAGCGATCTCGACGATGCCCGACACGATCACCACCACGTCCTCGTCGACGGGGAACCAGTCCGGCACCTGCGCCTGGAACGTGTCGCGCAGCACGGTGAGGTGGCCGATCCCTGCGCTCACGAGGGCGATTCCGAGCAGGTGCCCGAGTGCCGTCTGCCACCACTTCACGGTCAGACGGTACCGACCTGCCACGAGGCGTCCTGCGGTTGGTCAGCATGCGGTCGACAGCGCTCCGAATATGACGCGCGAGCCGATCGGTGACAACATGTCACCATGACGGACATGCTGACCGAGGTCGAGAACTGGCTCGAGGAGAACTGGGATCCCGACCTCACGGTCGCCGAGTGGTGGGAGCGCCTCGGTCTGGCGGGTTGGGCGGCACCCACCTACCCGACGAACGCCTACGGCAAGGGCCTCTCACGTGGCGACGCCGTCCTGGTCGCCAATGCGATCGCCGAGCACGGAGCGCTCAATGCGCCCGGCGGCCTCGGGCTCCTGCTCGCTGGCCCGACCATCGCCGAACACGGCACCCCCGAACAGATCGAGCGGTACGTCCGCGACATCGTCACCGGCCAGAAGGCGTGGTGCCAACTGTTCTCCGAGCCCGGGGCGGGATCCGACCTGGCCGGCCTCCAGGCCCGTGCGGAGCAGGACGGCGAGGAATGGATCGTCAACGGTCAGAAGGTGTGGACGTCGGGCGGCCACATCGCCGACCTCGGCATGCTCATCGCCCGCACCGACTCCGACGTGCCCAAGCACCAGGGCATCAGCTACTTCGCGATCGAGATGGCCCAGCCCGGCGTCGACATTCGACCCCTGCGCGAGATGACCGGACGGGCCCTGTTCAACGAGGTGTTCCTCACCGACGCCCGCGTGTCGGACGACGCGATGATCAGCGGGAAGGGCAACGGGTGGGCGGTCGCCAACTCGACGCTCGCCTACGAGCGGGCGGGCCTCGGAGCGGGCGGCGGCAGCCAGGCGGTCAGTGCGGCCCGGCCGGGTTCGGTCGCCGGCGACCTCGACAAGCGCGCCGGCGACTTCGTCTCCCAACGGCCGGCCAAGAAGGCGCCGTCGAAGGATCCGGACACGACGAAGCAACGCAGTGGCGGGACGGCACGATTGTCCGGCCTGGCCGCCCGACTGGCGACGATCGCACAGGAGAACGGCACCATCGACGACGCGACGATCCGTGACGACCTGATGCGACTCCACACGCTCGGTGAGATCGGCCGCATCAACAACCTCCGCGTCAAGGGCGCTCGCGAGTACGACCGGACGATCCCGGGGATGGGCAACATCTCCAAGCTGTCGATGAGCGACCTGGTCCGGCTGCAACGCGACCTCGGTCTGCGCATCGTGGGCGCCAACGGGATGCTCCACTCCTACGACGACGACGGACGTGCGGCGATCACCGAGGCGACCGGGATGCCGATGCTGGGTGTGATCACCGAACTCGCACTGTTCGCGCAAGGCCCGCCGATCTACGGCGGCACGGACCAGGTCCAGCGCAACATCATCGGCGAGCGCGTCCTCGGGCTCCCGAAGGAACCGAACAACGATCGGGTCACCCCCTTCTCCGAACTGCCCAAGAACGCCTGACCGACGCCGTATCGCACGGTCGGGGACCCGAGTCCGGCGGGTCGAACGGGCCGACGGCTGACGGGCCGACGATCCGAAATCACGAGGAGGTGCGTGGAGCGAACGGGACCGGGGTACGGCTCGGCCCATGGACGCCGGAATGGTTCAGGACGTCGATGATCATCGCGCCGCGAATGCGCACCGTGCGGGCTCGGATGGCCTCGTCGCACGGGGCATCAGCCAGCGCTTCGGGGAGCGTGTGGTGCTCGACGACGTGCACCTCACCGTGCCACCGGGTCGGGTGATCGGTCTGCTCGGGCCCAACGGTGCGGGCAAGACCACGCTGATGAGGGCCATCTTCGGCGTGCTCGAGCCCGACGCCGGTTCGATCGAGTGGCAGGGCCGGCCCGCCACCGCGGACGACCGACGTGGATGGGGGTACATGCCTCAGGAGCGTGGCCTGTATCAGGACATGTACGTTCACGAACAGATCGCCTGGGTCGCACGACTGCACGGCCTGTCCAAGCAGCGAGCCGCGTCACGTACGTCGGACCTGCTCGAACAGTTGGGCCTCGGCGATCGCTCCGGCGACAAGGTCGAGGACCTGTCGGGCGGCATGGCCCAACGCGTCCAGTTGGCAGCGGCGATGGTGCACGAACCCGACGTCCTGGTGCTCGACGAGCCCTTCGCGGGTCTCGATCCGGTGGCCGTCGACTTCCTGTTCCGGGTGATCGCCGATCACGTCGACAGCGGACGCGTCCTGGTGCTGTCGAGCCACCAACTCGACCTGGTCGAGGACCTGTGCGAGACCATCACGATGATCAACCACGGACGAGTCGTGCTGCAGGGCGACGTGTCGACGCTCAAGTCGGCGAGTGACGCCCGCTTCCTCCGCGTCGACGTCGACGTCGACCCGACGTGGATCGACGGGTCCGCTGCTGCCGTCGAGACCTCCGGACCCGCCGGTTCGCGCCTCCGTCTGGCCCCCGGGGCGCAGGCCGCCGACGTCCTCGACGACATCCGGTCGCACGGGCCCGTCGGCGACTTCGGGGTCGAGACGCCGACGCTGTCCGAACTGTTCCTCGATGCCGCCGGAGAGCCGGCCGCCGACGTCGAGGACCTGGCGACGCAGAACGTCCCGTCCCGGAGGACCGATGTCGAGAACCCCGTCGCCGAGTCCGAGGAGGTGGCGCGATGAGCTCCTTCGAGAGCGTTCGGCTGGTGATGATCCGCGAACTCCGCCAGGCCACTCGCAAGAAGGGCCTGTGGGCGGTGTTCGCGTTGCTCTTCGTCGGGTCGACGGCAGCGATGGTCCTTCCCGAGGTGGTGGGAGGCGACGACTCCAGTACCGACGAGGTCGTGGTCGTCGGCGACGACCCGGCGCTCGTCGATGCGCTGACGGCACTCGGCCCGGCACTCGACAGCCGGGTCGACGTCACGATCGTCGAGACCGACACGGAAGCGGCCCGACTCGTGGAGGACCAGGAGGTCGACATCGCCGTGACGAGTGGCGACTCGCCGGAGATCATCGTGCGCGCGGGTGAGAACGCCGCACTCGTCGGTGCCGCACGTCAGGCCCTGTACGTCACCACCCTCACCGACCGACTCGGCGACGCCGGGTTGTCCGATGCCCAGATCACCGACTCGCTCGCCGTGCCGACCGCACAGCTCCGCGAGCTCGATGTCTCGGGCCAGTCACGACGCGGAGCGTCGGTCGTGATCTCGCTCGTGCTGTACGTGCTCCTGTTGACCGGCATGGTGCAGGTGGCCAACGGGACTGCGATCGAGAAGTCGAATCGGATCAGCGAGATGCTGTTGCCGGTCGTAAGCCCGGGTGCGCTCCTCTTCGGCAAGGTGATCGGGGTGGGGATCGTGAACGTCGTGACCCTGTCGGCCGGTCTCCTGCCGGTGGTGGTCAAGTTCTCGATCGGCGGTGATCTCCCGGACGGGATCGGTGGCGCGCTGGCCGCCAGTGCGGCATGGTTCGCTCTCGGCCTGGCGCTGTACCTGACGCTGGCCGGCATGCTCGGCGCCCTGGTCGAACGCCAGGAGGAGGCCGGGCAGGTGGTGTCACCGCTGACCTACCTGCTGATCGCCACGTACATCGCGATCCAGAGCAGCGGAGACGGTGTGTTCGGCGCGGTGCTCGCCTACTTCCCGCTGACGTCGCCCATCGCGGCGCCGACCCGCATCGCCACGGGGGATTCGAGCCCCGTCGAGATCGTCGGGTCCCTCGTGATCCTCGTCGCCACGGTCCTCGTCGCAGGCCGATTCGCTTCGACCGTGTACGCCCGAGCGATCGTGCGTACCGGCAAGCGTCTGAAGCTGCGCGACGTGATGGCGTCGCCGCGCACTCGACCCGCATGACCCTCGGGCGCCGCGTCACCGACCCCGGTCCGTGGGGTTCAAGACCGGGTCCTGCGTCGTCGACTACGTCCTCGGTGGAGCAACGAGCAGATCGTCGAGCACACCGGCGATCCGATCGGTCGGGGTCACGGTGCGGAGGTAGCCCTGACGGGTGCCCTCGCGGTGCTCCCACGAGGTCGCACCGTCGGCACCGACGCGGTTGCGTCCGGTGCACACTTCGAAGCTGCCGTCAGCCGTACCGCGCACGGCGGCGAGGACGGCCGTGAGGTCGAAGCTGCCCTGGTTCCCGTCGACACCCCACAAGCGGTAGCCCTCGCGCACCGGGTCCTGCTCGGGGGACTCGGTCTGCAGCACCGCCCCGGTGAGGATGGAGTTGCCGACCTCGAACCCGCTGAACACGATCGGCGTGGGCCAGTCGTTCGCGACGCGCTGAGCTGCCGGTGCGTCGCGGGCGAAGTTGAACTCCGGGCTGTCGAGCAGTGCACTCGATTCCGGGTAGGCACCGCCCATCGCCACCAAGCGGGCGGCCTTGGCGTCGACGAGTCGGTCGCCGGTGGACGGGCTCGTGTCGTCGCCCGGTGACGCGAGCAGATCGGCCAGGTTGGTCATGAAGCCGACGCTCACGATCGTCACCGAGCCGTCCGGCTGTCCACTCAGCACCTGGCGGTACAGGTCGACCGATGCCGGTGCGTCCACGAGATCGTTCGGGAAACCGGCCGCCAGTTCGGCGGTGTAGCGAGGCGGCTCCGACGGTGCCGGACCGGAGACGACGCCGATCGGGAGGTCGGGTCGCCCGTGGTAGGTGTTGATCGCGTCGACCGCTGCGCCGGCGGCCGCATCACCGCCCGCCGAGACCATCACGGCGAGGATGTCGGCCTCCCCCGCGTCGGCCAGGGCGTGCAGGACGGCGAGGGCACCGAGGTCGTCGACGCCGGCGCCGATCCCGGTGTCGAGGATCACGCGTACCGGCTCGCCGCCCGACGGGAGCAGCCCCGACCCCGGACCACACACCGGCACGTCGGAGACCGGTGCGACCGACGTCTGTGACTCGTCGGTCGCCGGAACGCTGACCGGCTCCGCCGCGGTCTCCACCGGTGCTCCGCTGATCGACCTGATGGTCACCGGTGTTCCCGGGTCGGTCACCGTCGTGGTCACGAGGGGCGGCGAGTCGGGAGGCTCGACGAGGGGGACCCCGGTGTCGGAGGTGCCGGAGGTGCCGGACGTGTCGGACGTGTCGGAGGTGCCGGAGCGGGTCGTCTCCGAGGTCGGGACCGGGTCGGTGTTCGCGGAACGATCGTCGGCGGTGTCGTCGGATCCGCTCCTGACCGCGAGGGCGACGCCCACGAGCCCCGCCGCCACGAGGACGAGCGCTGCGAGCAGCACGACCAGACGACCTCGTCGACGCGGCGGGTCGTCGGGGGCGGGCACGACGGCCGGCGTCGTGGCCGGCGTCGTGGGCGGCGTCGTGGGCGAGGCGACGTTCGCAGGCGAGTTCGGGACGGTGTTGCGGTGTGTGTCTCCGGCGACCCGAGCGGGTCGTTCGTCGTCGCCGACCGATGCGGTGGGACCACCGAACGCGGCGGCGGGTGGTGGCGCGACGGTCGTGCGGACGCGGGTGGCGTCGGCTCCGGTGACGTGGTCGGCGCCGATGATCAGTTCGGGGACGGGTTGCCCGTTGGCCCGCATCACGTCCCGGAGGCTCTCGGCGAACTCGTACGCCGAACGGGGTCGATCGGACGGGTCCTTGGCGATCGAGCGAGCCAGGAGATCGGCGAGGTCGCCCGGCAGGCCCTGCGCGCGCAGGTCGGGTGGTGCTGCGGTCTGGATCCGCACCATCAACGGCACGATCGATGCATTGGAGTCGCGCTCGAACGGGGACCTGCCGAGGAACATCGTGTACGCCGTCGATCCGAGCGAGTAGATGTCGGCGCTGACGGTCGGCCGGTCACCGTTGAGCACCTCGGGTGCGGCGTGCGCGACGCTCGCGGTGATCACCCCGCTGCGAGTCTCGTGGAGTCCGGCGATCCGGGCGATGCCGAAGTCGCTCAGTTGCGCTCCGTAGCGCGACAACAGGACGTTCGCCGGCTTGATGTCGCGGTGCACGATCTTGCTGCGGTGAGCGGTCTCGAGTGCGCCCGCGAGACGAACGAGGATCGACACCGCCTCGGGCCACGCGATCGGACCCCTGGTTCGGATCCGATCGGCGAGGGTGCCCTCGGCGACGTACGCCATCGTCAGGTACGGGCGACCGTCCGACGTGAATCCGGTCTCGAACACGGTGACGATCCCCGGGTGGCCGGAGAGCAGACCGAGCGCTTGGAGTTCACGCTCGAATCGCAGTTGGTGCTCCTCGTCGAAGGTCGTACCGGTCAGCACCTTCACCGCGACGGTGCGCGCGAAGGCCGGCTGGCGGGCGCGGTAGACGGTGGCGAACCCTCCCTGACCGATCGGGACGGCGTCAACGAGTCCGGGGATCCCGAGATCCACGACACCCCCTCCCCGCGGTGGCGATCCGCATCGCTGTCCCCACGTCGGCCCCCGCCCGTGCCGGTGCGCGAGTGCGGGGCCGGGAGGTCGGGTCGATGTCCGTGGGGTGCACGGTCGACGAGCTCACGGGCTCGCCCCGGGGGGTTCGACGAGGAGTCCGTCGAGGACCGCGGCGACGTCGGCTGCGGGAACGGTGAGGCGGAGGTAGCCGTGTCGATTCTCGCCGTCGTTCTCCCACCGATTGCTGCCTCCCCGACCGATGACGTTGCGCCCGGTGCACACGTCGAACAGCCCGGCCGTGCCACGCACCGCGGCGAGGGTGGCGATCAGGTCCCAGCTCCGGTGCGCCTGGCCTCCGTTGAAGAGGCGGTAGGCCTCGCGCACGGGGTTCTCCGGTGGCGTGTCGGTCTGCAGGACCGCGCCGGTCAGCACCACGTCGCCCAGTTCCCACCCGGCGAAGACAGCCGGGGTCGGCCAGTCGGCGACACTGTTGATCGCCGCCGTGACGTCTCGTTCGAAGTTGAACTCAGCGCCGAGCGGATGGGCGATCGAGTCGGGGTAGGTGCCGCCCATGGCGACCCAGCGCACCACCTTCTGCTCGACCAGTCGATCGCCCGGGCTCGCACTCGCGGCATCGGGTGACGACGAGAGGAGGGCCTCCAGGTTCGTGAGGTATCCGATGCTGAGGATCGTCACCGAGGCGTCCGGTTGTCCGGAGAGGATCCGTCGGTACAGGTCGGTCGCCGACGAGGTCTCCTGCACGTCGTTCGGGAACCCGGCGGCCAGTTCGTCCACGTACACGGACGCTCCGGCGGGAGCCGCGCCTGCGACCACACCGATCGGGATGTCGGGGCGACCGTAGAAGGTGTTGATCGCGTCGATCGCCCGGTCGGAACGGGCGTCGCCGCCGTCCGACACCATCACGGCGAGGATCTCGACCTCACCTGCGTCGGCGAGCGCATGGAGCACACCCAGTGCGCCGGCGTCGTCAACGTCGGGGGCGAAGTCGGTGTCGAGGATCACCCGGACCGGCTCGTCGTTCTCCGGCAGCAGGTCGGTCTGCGCCGAGCAGACCGGATCCCCCGCCGGGGACCCGGCATCGGTCGTCCCGGTGCCAGTCGTCGCCGTGCCCGTCGCTGTGCCAGTCGTCGCCGTGTCGGTCACCGCGGTGTCGGAGACGGGGCGAGCCGTCGCGACCGGCGGAGGCGTTGCATCGGTCGACGGCTCGGTCTCGCGCGTGGGGGACGGGTCGGGTGTGGTGGTCGGAGTGACCTCCGCTTCCCGATCGACGACCGGATCGCCGACCACCGCGTTCGACGTGTCAGCCGTGTCGCCGACTGCGTCGGACGGGTCGCCCGATGTGCACGAGGTCACGACGAGTGCCGTCAGCGCAAACGCCGAGGCACCCCGACGCACTCGTGCCTTCACTCCCGTCGATCCCTCTCGCACCGTGCAAGTCAAGCATCGTTCGCGTCCGGCGACCGAGCACTTGATTCCGCTTCACCGGCCTGCCTCCGCGGCGTCGCGCGGCGCAGCTCGCAGTGGTCTGAATCGGCTAGTCGCCGGTGACGGCGTCGAGGACGTCGAGCTTGCCGGCGCGTCGGGCCGGAAGGACTCCGGCGGCGAGGCCGGCGACGATGCCGACGACGGCGATCACGATCAGTGAGATCACGGGGATCGCGAAGTCGGGGAACGTGTCCTGTGCGGCGCGACTGGCGACCCAGCCGAGGAACAGGCCGAGACCGAGGCCGACGACCGTCCCGATGAGGGCGATGATCGTGGACTCGTAGCGGATGGTGCGTCGCAGCTGCCGTGAGGTCATGCCGACCGCTCGGAGCAGACCGAGTTCTCTGGTTCGTTCGTGGATCGAGAGGGCCATGGTGTTGACGATCCCGATCAGCGCGACGAGCACGGACATCGCGAGCAGGCCGTAGAGCAGGATCAGCAGCTGGTCGATCTGTCCGACCTCGCCGTCGATGAACGACGCCGTGGTCTCGATGTCGGCGGTCGGGTTCGAGGCGAGCACCTCGGCCACGGCTGCCGTGACCGAGTCGCCCGCGTCGCCGCGGCTGCTGATCAGGACCTCGGTGTCGAGGCTGCGGGTCACATTGGCGTCGAGCACCGCGTTGTCCACGAGCCAGGACCCGACGAAGTCGTCTCGCTCGTAGACACCGGCCACCACCATCACGGCGGCTTGCTGTTGGAACCTGACCTCGACCTCGTCGCCGACCGTGAGGCCGTCGCGTTCGGCCTGGGCCTCCGAGACGGCGATCTCGTCACTCTCGAGTCCCGTCACGCTGCCGTCGACGACGTTCAGGTCGAGTACCTGTTCGAGCTGCCCGGTGTCGGTTCCCGTCACCTGGTTGAAGCCGTCGAGGATCTCGACCGATGCCTGACGGAACGGCACGGCTGCGTCGACGCCGGGGAGTTCGTCGATCGACGGTGTGATGGTCGGGTCGAGGCCGCCGCCGAGCAGCGCGATCTCGGGCCCGACGGTGACGACGTGGTCGGCGGTGATCTGCTGCTCGAGCTGACCCTTGGTCGAGGTGCTCATCGTCGCTGCGAACACGGTCGCGGTGACGACCAGCGCGACACCGATGACGAGGGTGAGCGAGGTCGTGCTGGTGCGCTTGGGGTTGCGAGCCGCGTTCTCCCGGGCCAGCTCGCCGGTGATCGACCCGTTGCGTACCATCGGCAGCGCGATGAGCCTGCTCATCGGCCGGATGATCGCAGGGCCGAGCAGGACGATCGCCAGGACGGTGGCGGGGAGCCCGACGGTCAGCGCCGCGAGGTCGGCGCCCGTGACCGCGCTGATCGACATGGTCACCCCGACGACGAGCAGCAGGACACCGATCACGGTGCGCCACTTCGACCTCGCGGGCTGTTCGATCGACGACTCGCGCAACGCCTCGATGGGGGCGATGCTCGCGCCTCGGCGGGCCGGTGTGTACGCGGCGAACACCGTGTTGATCGACCCGATCAGCACGCCGGCGACGAGCGTCTGGGGCGGGATCGTCAGTGCGATGTCGAAACCACTCCCGAGCGTGCCGAGGCCCTGCAGCAGCACCCAACCGAGTCCGACACCGACGAGTGCACCCACGGCGGAAGCGCCCACTCCGATGAGGAGCGATTCGACGATGATGCTGCGGGTCACCTGCTTGGTCGACGCACCGATCGCCCGGAGCAGTGCCATCTCGCGGCGGCGCTGCGCAACGGTGATCGAGAACGTGTTGTAGATCACGAACGCGCCCACGACCAGCGCGATCGACGCGAAGACCTGGAGCGCCGCGTTGATGATCGTGGTGACCTGGCCGATCGTGTCCTCGTACTCGCCGACGAGCTCGTCACCGGTGATCGCCTCGAGGCCGCTCACCCCGTCCGACCGCAGCGCATCGTCGATGCTCGCGGCCAGTTCGTCCTGGCTGAGCCCGTCATCCGCCTGCACGAAGATCTGGTCGACGTCGGTGGTGCCGAACACCTGCGCGGCACCGTCGATGCTGAATGCGACCGTCTGGCCGCCGAGCCCATCGCCGTCGCCGTTCGGCCCGACCACGCCCACGACGGTGAACGCCTGGGTCGCAGGGAGCGGGAGGACGCGGATCCGGTCGCCGATCGCGAAACCACCGTCGGCGAAGGTGTCCTCGTCGAGCGCGACGTCGTCGACGTCGACAGGCGCTGCGCCGTCGACGATCGCGTACGGGCTGAGTTCGGTGTCGTCGAGCCATGCGAACCCCTGCGGGGGCAGGCCGGCCGAGTCGACGACGTCGCCGTCCGCCGTGACGGCCTGGGCGTACCCGGTCAGGAACGCGCCGGCGCGTTCGACCCCGTCGATCGCGGCCACCCGTTCGCCGGTGTCGTAGGGGATCTTCTGGCGGATCTCGGCGAAGTCGGTCTCGATGACCTCGGTCGACCGTACGGCGCCGTCGACGTCGTCGAATGCTTCGGCGATCGACCCGTTGAGGGTGTCTTCGAAGCTGGTGGTCATCACCGACGTGGCGACGTAGAACGCCACGCCCAGCACGATGGCGATGGTGGTGGCGACGTAGCGGAACGGGTTCTGCTTGAGCCCGCGGATGGCGATCTGGAACATGACGAGACGTCCTTGTGTCGAAGGGGTGGACAGAGTGCGGGACAGAGTGCGGGACAGAGTGCGCGACAGAGTGCGAAGGGCCGGGGGACGGCTCAGTGGCCGATGGTCTTCATGTGGTCGAGGACGGCGTCGGCGGTGGGGTCACGCATCTCGCTGACGATCTTCCCGTCGGCGAGGAACACCACCCGATGGGCGTATCGGGCGGCGTACGGATCGTGGGTCACCATGACGATGGTCTGGCCGAGGTCGTCGACGGCCTGACGCATGAACGTCAGGATCTCGTCACCGGTGGTCGAGTCGAGGTTGCCGGTCGGCTCGTCGGCGAACACGATCCGCGGTTGGCTCGCCAGTGCCCGTGACACCGCGACCCGCTGTTGCTGGCCACCCGACAACTCGCTCGGACGGTGATCGAGACGGTGGGTCAGGCCGACCGTCCGCACGACCGTGTCGAACCACTCCATGTTCGGCTGCTTGCCGGCGAGGCGCTGCGGGAGCGTGATGTTCTCGCGCGCCGACAGTGTGGGAACCAGGTTGAAGGCCTGGAAGACGAAGCCGAGCTTGTCGCGACGCAGCTTCGTGCGCTGCTTCTCGTTCATCGCGGTCACGTCGTCGCCGTCGACGAACACCTGACCCGACGTGAGCGTGTCGAGGCCGGCCATGTTGTGCATCAGCGTCGACTTGCCGGACCCCGACGGGCCCATGATCGCCGTGAGCTGGCCGTCGACGAATCCGACGTCGACGCCGTCGAGCGCGCGGACTTCGTTGTCGCCCGACCCGTAGTGCTTGTGAGCGGCGACAGCCCGCGCGGCGAGCGTGACGCCACCGGGAACGGAGGCCTCGGACCCGAGGATCTGAGGCGCAGCGGAACGGGGGGCGGCGAGTTCGGTCATGGCGACGACGCTGCCGGCCGCAGCTCAAGACTCGCTCAAAGAGCACTGGAAGTTCGAGCAAACCTCGATGCGCCCGCCGCGTCGTCGTGGGTCCGCAGGGACACGGCCGTCCGGCCCGGACGGTTTCGACGCGACTTTCAGCTCGCTTTGAGGTCGGCATGATTGGATCGAGTGGTATGAA
The DNA here is from genome assembly GCF_039969435.1 of Ilumatobacter sp. GTDB lineage: Bacteria > Actinomycetota > Acidimicrobiia > Acidimicrobiales > Ilumatobacteraceae > Ilumatobacter_A. The sequence continues at coordinate 172,964 of NZ_JBDVNU010000014.1, read as the reverse complement.
CCCGTCCCACACCGACTCCAAGCACCGAGTCCTCGTCGTGGACGACGAGGAATTCATCACCGACATGCTCTCGACCTCGCTGCGGTTCCTGGACTTCGAGGTCGAGACCGCCGGCTCCGGGTACGCAGCGCTCGACGCAGCGGCCTCGTTCCGCCCGGACATCGTCCTGCTCGATGTCACGATTCCCGACATCGACGGCTTCGAGGTGTGCCGTCGGCTCCGCGCCGACGGCGACCAGGTGCCCGTGATCTTCCTCACCGCACGCGACACCAGGAGCGACATGCTGTCCGGCTTCACCAAGGGTGGCGACGACTACATCACCAAGCCGTTCAGCCTCGAAGAGGTCGTGGCTCGCATGAACGCCGTGCTGCGCCGCAGCGGCACCACGTCGACCGACTCCCACATCCACCGGTACGCCGATCTCGTGATGAACGACGAGACGCACCGTGCCACACGCGACGGCAGACCGGTCGAGTTGTCACCGACCGAGTGGAAGCTCCTGCGCTACCTGTTGATGAACGCCGACCGGGTCCTGTCCAAACGCCAGATCCTCGACCACGTCTGGCAGTACGACTTCGGCGGCGATGCCAGCTCGGTCGAGACGTACATCAGCTTCCTGCGCAAGAAGATCGACCACGTCGAACCGAAGCTGATCCAGACCGTGCGAGGTGTGGGCTACACCATTCGCACCGAGACGGCGCCGTGACCCGCCGCCGAACGTTCACGCTGGTCGTCCTGGCGCTCGTGTTGGTGTTCGTTCTCGGGTCGATCGCAACGATCGTCAACACCCGACGACAGATGACCCACGACATCGATCGGGGCCTGGCCGACGACCTCGACATCAGCATGCAGCTCTACAACTCGTTCGAGCTCGCCGAGTTCGACGAGCTCGACGCATTCGACGATCTCGACGTCGTCAACAATCCGATCGCCACGATCCTCGTCGACCCCGAATCGGGTGAGGTCCTCGTCGAGGTCCCGGCCGGTCCGGTCGACGATCCGCTCGCCCGAGCCGATCTGTCGACCGACAGGATCGTGGACGGCGTCGGTGAGATCTTCACCGTCGACAGCACGGACGACGGACCGCAGTACCGAGCCGTCGTCGGGCTCCTCGACGACGGCCGCCTCCTCGCGCTCGCCGTCCCGCTCGACTCGGTGGATCGCACGATCCGCGGACTGTCGCGCACCCTCGCCGCCACCCTCGTCGCGATGGTGACGCTGCTGGGCGTCATCATCTTCATCCTGCAACGCGCCAGTTTCCGGCCCTACGACGAGCTGATCGACACCGCCGAGGCCATCGCTGACGGAGACATGGATCGACGTGCCGTCATGGTGCCGGCGGACCCCGAGATCCGTCGCCTGACCGACTCCTTGAACACCATGCTCGACCGGCTCCAACAGTCGCTCGAACTGCGTCGACAGGCCGAGGATCGAGTCAAGGAGTTCGCCGCCGACGCATCCCACGAGTTGCGCACGCCGTTGACCACGATCGCCGGCTACTCCGAGTCCTACCTGTTGGGCGCCGCGTCCGACCCCGAGGTGGTGCGCAAGCAGATGACCCGCATCAACAGCGAGGCACTTCGCATGGGACGCCTCGTCAACGACCTGCTCACGCTCGCCAGACTGGATCAGGGCAACGGGTTCGAGGCTCGGCCCGTCGTTCTGAACTCACTGGTCGAGGACGCCGTGTCCGACGCGCACGTGACCGACCCCTCACACCGTGTTCGATTCGAACCGGACCACGGCCGGAGGATTCGAGTCCTCGGTGACGGTGACGCTCTCCAGCAGGTCGTCGCGAACCTGATCGCGAACACCCGCATCCACGCCCCGGGCGCGAACGTGGAGATCACGGTCGACCAACCCGACCATGCGCACGCCGTCGTGACGGTCGCCGACGACGGCCCGGGGATGAGCCAGGACATCGCCGACCACGTCTTCGATCGCTTCTTCCGGGCAGGCGAGTCACCAGCAGCGGACTCCCGCAGCTCGGGACTGGGTCTCTCCATCGTCGCCGCCATCGTCGACACCCACGGCGGAACGATCGATCTCGACACGACACCCGGCGCCGGTTCGAGGTTCACGATCACGCTCCCGACCGAGGCAGGACCGGATCCGGAGCCGTCGTGATGCTCGCCGCCGACACATCGCATGCACAGCCCGTGTCCGAACCCGCTCGTCGGGCGACCCGGGCGGACGTGGCGACCGATGTCAGACGGCGGCCGCCGGCAGCGGGTCGACGATCTGGATCGCCCGGTGGCGCCCCGCGAGGCGAATGGCGTCCCACAGCGCCGGAGCGACCTCGCGTACACCGTTGGTGAGGTGGGGGTGGTGGTCGCTGAGCCAGGCGAGGTGGTCGATGCCGTGATGGAGGATGTCACTCGGCTCGACGTCGGGATGGTGGGGCCGAGAGGGGTTCTCCTCGACGCCGGCGTGGCGCCCCGCGGTCGGAACCATCGTGCCACCCATGTCGGGGCAGGGGTCGGGGCAGCACAGATAGGTGAGGACGAGCCCGACGGCCGGGTCCCACCGCCACGACGTCGAGTGGAGGAGTGCGGTTCCGTCGAGCGGGGTGCCGATGAGTCCGGCGAGCCGCGCCGCGTCGATGTCGGGATGGCTCGCGTTCGGCCCCTGGACGTGGCGTCCGACGATGCGGTGCTCGTCGGTGCCGTCGAGACGGCACGAGCCGGATCGCGAAGCACTCGACGACGATCGGTTGGCCGGGTGTGTCCACGAGATGCGACGATATCGCATCTGAAGCAGCAGCTGTCCGCGGCTCGGAACCGATGTCGAGCGAGCGGACCCGCCGCGAGTGGGTTCCGTGCAGGCTGTTAGCGTCGGCGCCAGGTGATCGGAGCCGCGATGTCGCAACGAGGGAATTCATGAAGGACACGATCGACCCGACGGAATCGTTGGATCGAGCGATCGGCGTCCTGAGGGAGCGCGGCGAGCGCGTGACCACGGCGCGGCGCGGAGTGCTCGCCATCCTCGCGTCCACCACCGAGCACCTGTCGGCGGAGCGGATCTACGACGAGGTCGTCGACCGTGCGCCCGACGTCCATCGAGCGACGGTCTACCGAACGCTCGACTCCTTGGTGAACGTCGGCGTCGTCGCCCATGTGCACCTGCCGCACGGACCCGCCGCGTACCACCTGCTCGACTCGGGTGCGCGACCGCACATCCATCTGGTCTGTCGTGAATGCAAGTCCGTGATCGACACATCGGCCGATCTGCTCGACGGAGCGGCCGCCTCGGTGCTCGAGACGATCGGGTTCGAACTGGATCCCGATCACGTCGCGTTGACCGGCTGGTGCGCGCACTGTCGCTCCGAGGCGCGCGCGTAGACCCGATTCGGCGGTCACACCGACACCTCGGGGTGGTTGTGTGCGGGAGTTGTTGCGAAGGAGTCGCCACTGCAGCAGGATCGCACTACGTTGTGTCCCGTTCGGTTCCCGACACTCGAAATGAGACACTGCCATGCTGGCGATGCACGCTCCCGACGGATTCCTCGAGGCTCCCGTCGCCATTGTCTGCGCGGTGATCGCCGTGGCGATCATCGGCTACGGACTCAGAATGGCGTCGTCGCAGTTGGACGACAATCGAATTCCGCTCGCCGGCATCACCGCTGCGTTCATCTTCGCTGCACAGATGTTCAACTTCCCCGTCGCCTCCGGCACGACCGGGCATCTGCTCGGCGGGTGTCTCGCGGCGATCCTGCTCGGACCGTGGGTGGGTTCGATCGTCGTCGCGGTCGTGGTCCTGGTGCAGGCGTTGGTGTTCGCCGACGGCGGTCTGAGTGCGTTGGGCTACAACGTGATCAACATGGCCATCGTTCCGGCGTTCGGTGGATTCGCCCTGTTCCTGCTGTTCCGGAAGTTCTTCCCGCGTTCGGCGTCGGGGGTGATCGGCGCCACCGCGCTGGCGTCGGCGCTGTCGGTCGTGCTCGCCGCCGCGGCGTTCTCGCTCCAGTGGCTGTTCGGCGCGAGTGCGCCGGTCCCGTTCGACACCGTGTTCGGTGCGATGGTCGGAGTGCACCTGTTGATCGGGATCGGCGAGGGTTTCATCAGCGGACTCGCAGTGGGCGCCGTGCTCGCATCTCGTCCGGATCTCGTGTTCGGTGCCGCCGACCTCGACCGCAAGGAGTTGGCCGATCGGACCCCTGTCAGTGCTCGCACGTTCGTGATCGGTGGTGCCTTGACCGCGGTGTTCTTCGCCGTCGTGGTGAGCCAGTTCGCCTTCGACGACCCCGACGGGTTGGAGCGGGTCGCCGAGGACCAGGGCTTCATCGACAGCGCCCGCGACCACGCCTTCGGCAGCGGGGTGTTCGCCGACTACGCCACATCGGGCATCGGAAACGAGACGATCAGCCTCGCCGTTGCCGGGCTCACCGGAGTCGCCCTGTGTGCGCTGGTCGGGTACGGATTGTTCCGCGGCCTGCGTGAGGCGCGCAGTCGAACGGCGCAGGTGTGAGCTCGGGGCATCATCACAACCTGTTCATCCCGGGCTCGACGGTCGTCCACCGTCTGGCGCCCGAGGTGAAGCTCGTCGCGGTGTTCGCCTTCGTCATCGCGGTTGCCGTGACCCCCCGACGCTCGATCGGGTCGTTCGCCGTCGACGCAGCGGTGGTCGTCGTGCTGTTCGCGCTCGCCCGGCTCGGACCTCGCACCGTGCTCTCTCGACTTGCCGTGGTCGTTCCGTTCGTCTCCTTCGCCGTGTTGATCCCGTTCATCGCGGGTGGACCCGAGACCGAGGTCCTGGGCGTGTCGGTCTCGACCGAGGGTCTCTGGGGAACGTGGAACATCCTGGCCAAGGCCGTTCTCGGAACGAGTGCGAGCATCATCCTCACCAGCACCACACCCGTCGCCGAGATCCTCAAGGGCCTCTCGCGACTGAGAGCTCCGGCGATCATCGTGGCGATCATGTCGTTCATGTTCCGGTATCTCGATCTGATCGTCGACGAGATGCGCCGGATGCGGATCGCCATGACCGCTCGCGCCCACGACCCCCGATGGCTCTGGCAGGCCAAGCCGATCGCCACCGGCGCCGGTGCGATGTTCGTCCGCTCCTACGAGCGTGGGGAACGCGTCCACCAGGCCATGCAGTCCCGCGGTTTCACCGGCACGATGCCGCGACTCGACACCCGCTCGGCATCGATGCGCGAGTGGTGCGCCGCCGCGATCGCTCCGATCGTGGCCATCATCTCTCTCATCGCAGGATTCGCACTCACATGACCACCGAACCAACGTCCACGCCGATCGTCGTCGTACGCCACCTCGGGTTCGCCTACCCCGACGGTCACGAGGTGCTGCACGACGTGTCGGTCACCATCGAGCCGGGCGAGCGTGTCGCCATCCTCGGACCGAACGGCGCCGGCAAGACGACCCTCGTGTTGCACCTCAACGGGATCAACGCGATCCAGCAGGGAACGATCGAGGTCGGAGGGCTGAAGGTCGACGCGTCGAACCTGCGCGAGATCCGGCGTCGCGTCGGGATGGTGTTCCAGAACGCCGATGACCAACTCTTCATGCCCACGGTGCGCGAAGACGTGGCCTTCGGGCCCGCGAACCTCGGGATGTCGGCCGACGAGCGCAACCGACGCGTCGACGACGCTCTGGCGGCGGTCGGCGCCACGCACCTCGCCGACCGGTCGCCTCACCACCTCAGTGAGGGCGAGAAACGTCGCGCGGCGATCGCCACCGTGCTGTCGATGGACCCGCAGATCCTGGTGCTCGACGAACCGACCTCCGGCTTCGACCCGGCGGGGCGCCGTGAACTCACCGAACTGCTCGCCACCATCGGTCTCGCCCAACTGATCATCACCCACGACCTGCCATTCGCCCTCCAGGTGTGCCCGCGATCGATCATCCTGAGCGACGGTCGCATCGTCGCCGACGGACCGACCCACGAACTCCTCGCCGACACCACTCTGCTCGAACAGCACCGTCTCGAGCTTCCGTTCGGATTCGATCCGACCCGGATCCCGGTCGGCAACGTCGCGCACAGCGATCCGCCACCGTCCACCTGACGAAGGCGAGCGCGCTCCGGTGTGAGCCGCTCATTCCTCCCGGCGGTAGATAACGGAGGGCGTCGACTCGCTCGACTGCCTGAACGACCTTCTCGAGTCGTCGAGTTCACGGTCGCGGCGACACCAGACTTCCGGTCGACGCTCGGCCGCGATGGGAGTCCTCGTGGGGCCAACGGGCGAGGTCGCGACGGATCAACTCGAGCTCGACGATGCCGCGGACGGACGCGGCCAGCGTCCGACGCGACGCAGCGACATCGCTCCAGGACTGCAACGGCTCCTCCCAGATCGAGTCGTCGCTCAACCCGCACTTGCGCAGCCGTCCGAGCAGCTCGACGTCGAATGCCCAGCGGCTGCGGAACGGCACGGAGATCGCCTGGTCGAGTTCGTCGCCCGCGCGGATGAGCTTGGCCCCGCACTGCGTGTCGTAGACCGGCAGGCCGAGCACGATGCTGGCGAACGTGGCGAAAACGCGGCCGGTGTAGTGACGGAACGGTGAGCGCACGATGGTCCTGCCCAGCAATGCGACCCGAGCCGCCATCACCACGTCGAGCTCCGAGTCACCGGCAGCGATCAGCGACAGGCGGATCAATTCGTCGGGCGACGTCGCGAGGTCCGCGTCGAGGTAGCCGACCCATGCGGTACCGAGGGTGCGGGCGACGATCAGTCCTCGTCGTACGGCTTCGCCCTTCCCGACGTTCCGGGTGAGTTCCACCACCGTCGCGGTCGGCGACGCGGCTGCGACGGATCGGAGCAGTTCACGGGTGTTGTCCGTCGACCCGTCGTCGACGAGCACCAGCGAGATGCCGTCCGAACCGGCGAGTTCGGTGAGCCGATCCACCGGGAGACGTCGCTCCTCGTCGAAACAGGGCACGACGACGGCGAGCGTCGTCGATGGTGCCGCCCCGTCCATCCCGCGGACCATAACGTCCGCCGCCCGGGGCGCACGAACGGTGGCGCGGTGTAGCGTGACCGCCGCCATGGACCCCAGGATCGGGCCACCGTTCGGGTCGTCGATTCCGATCATCGGAACCATCGGCGCGGCGGTGCTGGCCCCGGTGCTCGTCGTGGCGATCGCGTTGCGGGTCGTCTTCCTCGACACGGCGCCCGGCGAGTGGTACGGCGACATCTCGACGGTGTACGAGTTCACGATCGCCCTTCGCCAGGGCGAGGTGCCGCCCGGCTGGTTCGTCCTCGGGATCGGTCCGCTGTATCCCGCGTTGATCCGTCCCGTGCTGTGGCTGCTCGGCGACACCTTCTTCGCGTTCAAGGCTGCGTCGGCGGTGGTCAGCCTGTTCGGGATCGTGCTGTTGTACGTGCTCGGTCGCCAGCTCTTCGGCCGACCGGTCGCGGCGGTGAGTGCCGGTGTGGCTGCCGTGTCGTCGTGGTGGCTCGTCTTCAGCCGGTTGGGTGATCAGCAGACGATGAACCCGACGCTGACACTCGCCGCGACGGTCGCTGCGGTGGCCGCTGTCCGCACGCCACGCTCGATCGCCTTGCCGACCGTCGCCGGTACTGCCGCGTCGCTCGGCCTGTATCTCTACGGCAACACGTTCGTACTGCCGGCGCTGGTCGGCGCGATCTTCTGCGCCGAGCTCGTACGTCGACACGGAGCGATGGCGCGCTCGTGCGCCGTGGCGTTCACAGCGATGGCGCTGACCGCCGCGCCGATCGTGGTCGCATCGATCGACAACGGCGCGATGATCGGCGGCCAGCACTACGGATCGAGGCTCGCATCGCCGTGGGACATCGCTCCAGGACTGTGGAAGGCGGCCGGCGCGTACGTGTGGGCCGGGGACGCGTCCTTCCGGGTGAATGTCGTGGGCGACCCACATGTCGACGCACCGAGCCTCGTGCTGCTGCTCGTCGGGATCGGAGTGCTCGTGACGGACCGGCGTCGCCGTGGTCTGCTGGTCATCGGCGCCTTCGCCATGTTGCACGTCCCGGCGATCCTGGCGGGACCGGACGATCTGCCCAGCGCCGGTCGGACCTTGGCCGCAGCACCGTTCGCCTACCTGATGATCGGTGTCGGGCTGTGCTGGCTGGGCGATCGGGTCACCGAACGGTGGACCCGAGTGTGGGCCGCACGGCTGGTGGCGACGGTCATGGTGACGATCACGTTCGTCGACGTGCAGTGGTACTTCGGCCGGTACGTCCCCGGGCTGCCCTACGCGAACACGCCCATCGCCGCGTCGATCGTCGACTTCGCCGACAGCCTGCCGCCCGACGTGACGATCTACCTGGTCGGCGCCGACTGGGAGCCGAGCGGGATGCCCGCCGAGAAGAGCATCCGCTACGAGATGGAGCGTCCGGAACTGTTGGTCCGGCTCGACCCGGCGACGATCGGCTGCGCGACGCTCGTCGAACTGGACACACCTTCCGTGCTCGTGTGGTCACCGTTCCTCGATCGACCGCCGCTCGACACCGACGTCTGCGGAATCGTGGACGACGTGCGGCTCTACGTGGCGAACGGTGACCGACCGGTGTTCTGGGCGGGCACGATCAGCGGCGACAGATGACGATCTGGTTGACGCCCCAGTCGAGCGGTGTCCACGTCGTGCGAGTCACCACCTGAGCGAACGCGGGGAGCCCGAACACGGCGAACTGCATCGACGACGGAACTCTCGGCAGGTACGGCACGTCCCAGAGCCCGTCGCCGAACTGACGGAGCACCGTGAAACCGGCGTCCTCGCACCAGGACCGCCACTGCGCAGGCGGTCGTACGTTGACGTGGGTGGGGTCGCTGCCGATCGCGTCGGTGGCATGGTCCTTGTACCGACGCAAGGTGTAGCCCGGGTTCGGCGTGGCGAAGAGCCAGAGGCCACCGGGACGCAGGATCCTGTGGATCTCGGCGATCGCGGCCGCAGGATCGTCGAGGTGCTCGACGACGTGGAGAGCGACGACCACGTCGAAGGATCCCGCGGCGATGTGTTGCAGGTTCCCGGCATCGCCCACGGTGATCGTCGCCCGTCCGGCGAGGGAGCGGGCGTGTTCGACGCTGAACGACGACACGTCGATGCCCGAGCACTCGAAGTCGTCCTGGAGCAGACTCAACAGGTCGCCGAGCCCGACCCCGATCTCGAGCAGGGACCCACCGTCCGTGCGTGATCCGGACGCACCGGACTGCGGGGCGAACCGACGCACGAGTGCGGCGTAGTACCGACGAGCGAACCAGTACATGCTGAAACGCCCGAGCCCACGATCGGCGTAGTTGCCCGTCTCGAAGTACTCGCGCTGATAGCGGGCATCGGGATCAGGGGCGGGCGTGACCAACGGGCAGAGGTTAGCGTCGCCTCCTGTGCAAGTCCCGCTGACGATCGCCGTGGCCGGCGCAGGACTGTCCGGGGCAGTCGTCGCACGTGAGCTCGCCGACGCCGGCCACGGGGTGACCGTGTTCGAGGGGCGCGACCACGTCGCGGGCAACTGCCACACCGAGCGTGATGACACCGGCGTCCTCGTGCACCGTTACGGGCCGCACATCTTCCACACGGCATCCGAACGGGTCTGGGCGTACATGAACCGCTTCGGAGAGATGGTCCCGTACCGCCACCGGGTGCGGGCGACCGCTCGCGGTGAGGTGTTCGGCCTGCCCGTCAACCTGACGACGATCAACCAGTTGTTCGGCACGTCGATGACCGGACCCGAGGCCGAACGGTTCGTCGCCGCACGCGCCGAGCCGTACCGCGATCGACCGGCCACGACGTTCCGGGACCGGGGCTTGGCCACGATCGGGCCCGAGCTGTTCGAAGCGTTCTTCGACGGGTACACGCGCAAGCAGTGGGGTGTCGAACCCGATGAGCTGCCGGCGGAGGTCTTCAGTCGTCTCCCGCTGCGGTTCGACGACGACGATTCCTACTTCGACCACCCATTCCAGGGGATGCCGCGTGCCGGGTACACGGCGGTCGTCCAGTCGATGCTCCACCACCCGAACATCGAGGTGCGGCTCGGTGCACCACTCGACCCGGCCGATTGCGACGGCTACGACCACACGTTCTGGACCGGGCCGCTCGACGCGTTCTTCGGCCGTGTCGACGGGCCGTTGACGTACCGCACGATCGACTTCGTCACCACGATCGAGTCGGGCGACCATCAGGGCTGTGCGGTGATGAACCATTGCGACCGCGACGTCCCCCACACGCGGGTGACCGAGCACAAGCACCTCGCGCCGTGGGAGACACACGACGGCACCGTGGTCAGCGAGGAACACCCTCGCGAGTGGGTCGAGGGAGACATCCCCTACTACCCGGTGCGACTCGCGTTGCCCACCGAGCGCGTCGACGGCTACGTCGCCCGGGCCGCTGCGACCGCCAGCGTCACGTTCCTCGGACGACTCGGCACGTACCGGTATCTCGACATGGACGTCGCGGTCGGCGAGGCGCTCGAGTGCGCCGACGCGTTCCTCGCGGCGATCGACGCCGGCGTCCGACCGCCGGTCTTCACCGTCGAGGTGGACCACTGACCCTCGACCGGGTGCGGGCGACGTTGCGCCGGTTCCGCTGGGCCGCGCTCGTCGTGGTGATCGCTCTCGCCGGCTTCGTGCTCCGCGTCGTCGGCCTCGACTGGGACAGCGGGCAGCACCTCCATCCCGACGAACGACACTGGGCTCTCACCCTGGATGCGATCAGCGCACCGTCGGGTGTCGGCGAGTACTTCGACACCGGGTCGTCGCCGCTCGACCCGATCGAGGCGAGCGGCACGTTCGTGTACGGCACTCTGCCGTTGTTCGTGACCAAGGCGACCGCCAGTGTGATGACGACGTCGACGGCCGAACCGGTCGTCCGGGCGCTCGACGCGGTCGGCGTCGACCTGATCGACGACGGCGGCGTCCCGAGATTCGACGCCGGCTACTCCGCTCACATCGTCGGCCGCCTGCTCGCGGCCATGGCCGACACGGTCACGATCGTGCTCGTCGCGTTCGTCGGGCGCCTGCTGATCTCGCGGCGAGGCGGCCTGTTCGCCGCCGCTGTCTACGCGGTGTCGGTCCTGCCGATCCAGCTCAGCCATTTCCTCGGTCCCGATCCGTTCCTCACGATGTTCGCCACGCTCGCATCGCTGTGCACCCTCCACTACGTCCGGAGCGGAGGTCACCGGTGGCTGATCCCCGCCGCACTCGCGGTCGGCGGCGCGGTCTCGTGCCGCGTGCAAGGGATGGCCCTGCTCCTCGTCGTCGGGGTGGGGATCCTCGAACGTCGTCGGTCGAATCCCACCGAGCGCACGTGGCGCTCGGTGACGTGGATGTTCGCCGGGGCCGCGGCGCTCGGCGCGCTCGTGTTCCGGCTCACCAACCCGTACGCGTTCAGCGGGTCGGGACTGAACCCCGCGTGGGTGGCCGACCTCCGTGAGGTCGGGCGCCTCTCGAGCGGCGACGTGCTGTTCCCGCCTGCGATCCAGTGGATCGATCGGACACCGGTGTTGTACCCGCTCCAGCAGCTGGTGCTGTGGGGCATCGGGCCGGCGATCGCCCTGCTGGCGGTGATCGGTGTCGTCCACATCTGGCGGACGAGGATGTCGGGCTGGGCGGTGTTCGCCACCTGGGCCACGATCTGGGTCGTGATCATCGCTGCGACATGGGTGCCGACCATGCGCTACGTCGCACCGATGTACGCACCGATCGCGGTGCTCGCCGGGGCCGGCATCGCCAACCTCGGCCGCGCCCGCCCGCGCCGAGAAGCGATGCACGAGGACCCCGTGTCGACTCCGGACCGGCTCCGACTGCTCGCCCTCGGCGCGCTCGTCGTGGTCGGACTCACCTGGACGGCTGCATTCGTCAACGGGGTCTACCTGCACGAGCACAGCAGAGTGACGGCGTCGACATGGATCGTCGAGCACGTGCCGGCCGGCTCGACGATCAGCGCCGACTCGTGGGACGACGCCCTGCCGCTCGACGTGCAGCCCGACATGCCCGTGTACTCCTTCGAGACGCTCTACCCGTTCGCCACCGACTCGGCTGCGAACATCGAACAGCTCGTCCAGTCGCTCGATCGCATCGACGTGCTGGTGCTGTCGAGTCAACGGGCCTCGAACAGCATCGTCCGCTTCCCGGCCGCGTACCCGTCGATGATCCGGTACTTCGACGCTCTCGACGACGGCTCGTTGGGGTTCGCACGGGCGGCTTCCTTCCAGAACGAACCGCGTCTCGGTCCGCTGCGGATCCCGACGCTCGCCGCCGAGGAGGCGTTCTCGGTCTACGACCACCCGCCCGTGGAGATCTACGTCAAGTCGGACGAGTTCTCGCTCGAGCGGGCGCGCCGTGTCCTCGATCCCGACGCCGCCGACGCAGCGCTGACCACGTCGCCGGGCGACGCCGGCGCCAACGCACTGATGGCACGCCCCGACGTGGTCTTCGATGTCGCCACCGGCGCGACGTTCGACGACATGTTCCGCCTCGGCGGCACGCTCGCAGTGGTGCTGTGGTTGCTCTGGTGGGTGCTGCTGGCCATCGTCGTGATGCCCCTCACGACGACGTTGCTCCCGCGGATGCGGGCGGCGCCGGCCGCACTGGCGCTCGCCGGCGGACCGGTGGCCGTCGCCCTCGTCGTGTGGCTGATCGTGTCGTTTGCCGACGTCGCACTGTCGACGTCGCTGATCTGGTGCGTCACGTTCGGTGTCGCTGCGGTCGGTGTCACGACGGGCTACCGCCGACGGGCGGAACTGCGCCGGGTCGCTCGACGTGATCGGAGGGTCTGGGCGGCCGTCGCCGGAGTCGCCGCGGGGGCGTTCACGGCCGTGCTCGCACTCCGCGCGGCCAACCCCGACCTGTGGTCGGTTCCCCGTGGTGGGGAGAAGCCGATGGAGTTCGCCTACTTCGTCTCGGTCGCGCGCTCGACCCACCTGCCGCCGCTCGACCCGTGGTTCTCCGGCGGCGTCCTCAACTACTACTACTGGGGCTGGTACCTGCTGACCGTTCCGACGCGGGTGCTGGGCATCCTGCCCGAAGTCGCGATGCAGCTGGGTGTGGCGACCGTCGCGTCGCTCGCCGCCGTCATGGCATTCGCCGCCGGCTTCGACCTGATCGACGCCTTCGGTCGACGGGCCCGGCGCGGCGTCGCGTACGCGTCGGGAGCGATCAGCGCCGCTGCGTTGCTGCTGTTCGGCAACCTCGCCGCAGCTCGCCAGGTGATCGGTTGGCTGGGTGGCGGCTCCATGCCACTGGACTGGTGGGCCACCTCGCGCACCCATGCCGGCACGTCCGACATCACCGAGTTCCCGGCGTGGTCGTTCCTCTTCGCCGACCTGCACCCGCACGTCCTGGGCGTCTGGCTGACCGGAGCGACCGCCCTCGTCGGCTTCGGCCTCGTGGTGCACGCGACGCCTCGACAGTGGTCGCCTCGCCACCTCGTCCTCGTCGTCACGCTGGGTGTCCTCGCCGGACTGGCGCGGATGGTGAACACCTGGGATCTGCCCGCCATCGCGCTCGTCAGCGCGATCGCCATCGGTGCGGCGCGTCTCGTTCCGGACCGTCGGCCACCACGACGATGGCTCGGCATCGGCACCGACCTCGTGCTCGTCGGCGTCACCGCCCAGATCGTCACCGCGCCGTACCGTCACGACGGGCTCCTCGTCGCCGGCGACATCGACCCGGCACCGGTCGTCACCGGCCTCACCGACCAGATCACCCACCTCGGAGCATTCTGGCTGTTGATCGTTCTGTTCTCGGGCGCAGCGTGGCGACGCAACGCGAGCACGGACCGTCGCCGTTGGCTCGCTCCGACCGGGCTCGCCATCGCGGCGCTGACGCTCGGCCTGACGGTGTCGTGGACGGCCGCCGTGACCGTCGCGCTGATCGGCATCGTGGTCGGCGCCACGTGCTCGGCCGTGACGCGACGTGACCGCAGCGCGCTCGCCGTCGGCGGCGTGGGCGTCGCATTCGCCGTCGGTCTCGCGCTGACGCTCGTGCCCGAGTTCGTCGTGATCCAGCCCGACATCCAACGGATGAACACCGTGTTCAAGCTGACGTTCCAGGCATGGGTGTTGTTCGCGCTCGCCACGGGACCTGCCATCGTGGTGATCGCACGTCGCTCGGCGGCGTGGCGTCCCGCACCACGCTGGTCACTGGCCGGGCTCGGGGCAGCCACCGGGGTGGCGATGCTCGCGTTCGTCACGTTCGCGATCGGCCCGCGGACGTCCGACCGTTTCGTCGACACCGGCGCGACGCTCGACGGCATCGCCTACCTCGATCACGACCCGGTCGTCCGCGAGCTCGACCAGGACGTCCACCTCGCCGACGACCTTCCGCTGATCGAGTGGCTCCGCTCGTCGGTCGAGGGAACGCCGACGATCATGGAGATGACGTGCCCTGCGTACCAGTGGTGCGGTCGGATGTCGATCCACACGGGCCTGCCCACCGTGATCGGTTGGCCGTGGCACCAGACGCAGCAGCGGTTCGGGGTGCCCGGTGCCGTGAGCGAACGGATCGGCGAGGCCGAGGCGTTCTATCGCAGCGACGTCGAAGGCGCCGCCCGCTTCCTGCGCCGGTACGGCGTTCGCTACGTCGTCATCGGTACCGAGGAACGGCTCCGCGGGACTCCCGTCGGCATCGCGGCGATCCAGGAGGTGCCGGGGGCGGCCGTCGTCTTCCGCTCCGGCGACGGCATGATCATCGAGATCGACCAGGACGCACTCGCCGACGCGCTGGCTGCGACACCTCCGTCCGCCCTCGCTCCCACTCCGTCGTGACCTGAGTTCAGCGCGGTGCCTCGCGAGCGACGACGAGCCACATGTAGACGACCTGGGGCGCGTTCCACACCTCGCGTCGGGCGTACCAGTCGCCCCAGTCCCGCACCGACGCGCCGCCGTAGTCAGGCAACCACGTGCGGCGGAACTCGAACGCGACCAGGTCATGACGCTCCGGGTCGGGGTTGGTGACCGCCATGTTCGCATCCATCACGAGGGCTGCGTCGTAGGGCGTCGCCGTACCGCCGGCGAACGACTGGAACCCGACGCCGGGGGTGTCGCGCAGGTACCAGGCGAGCGGCCACGATCCGCTGTCGTCGGAATCGACGAGGACCGATGCGGTCCTCCCGTCGGCGGCGGCCGCCTCGACGACCCGGTCGACCTCTGCGAGGGCGTCGCGCACGTCGGGTGCGGTCTGCACGGCCACGAGCAGTTCCCGTGGGTCGGCCGAGCGAACGTGGCTGGTGACGTACGTGACGGCCACCATCCAGACGACGGCGACGAACCCCAGCGCCAGACCCACCCGGCCGAGCACCTCCTCCCGGACGCCCCAGACGCTGCGCACACCGAGCCCGGCCAGCAGACACAACGGCACGACGATGTGCACGACGAGCCATGGGTACCGCTCACCGGCCCAGCTGTAGATCACGTACTGGCTGACCGCGCTCCAGACGAGGAACACGCCGACCTTGGTCGGTCGGCGAAGCGCAGCCACCGCACCGATCGCAGCGAGGATCAGGATCGGCCACTCGTAGGCGGTGACGATGTGGGTGTAATACGTCCACGGCTGGGACCCGCGCCCGACCTCGTGCTGCAGGAGCCAGTACTTCGGGCCGTCGTACAGGCCGCGCCACACGCCGCCCGGGTCGGTGAAGAACACGCTGTAGCTCACGACGTAGATCGCCACGAAGACCCCCGACCCGATCAACCACGGCCGGGGCCCGAGCGCCGTCAGCACTCGCCACAGCGGCCGTCCACCCCAGGTCGTGTCGGGATCGCGCCGCCATTCCCACACGGCGAGCGCAACGAGGTACACGAACAGAACGAACGCGGTGATGGCGATGGACTCCTTCACCGCCGCGGCGGCCGCCGCTGATGCGCCGATTGCGACCGGGAGCCAGGGCCGGGGGCGGCGGAGGTGTTCGACCACCCCGAGCGAGAACACCGACGCGAGGAAGGCGAAGGTCATGTCCTCGCGACCGAACCGTGAGAAGTACACGAGCGACGGACTGAGTGCGATGGCGATGGCCGCAGCCACGGTCCCCACCCGACCGAGCGTCGAGCGGATCATCCACGGCACGCCGATGAGAGCGAGACCGCAGATGGCCGGCAACAGGCGTGCCACCGTGTCGCTCGCCCCGAACAACTCGAACAGTCCGCCGGTGACGATGATCCGCAGCGGTCCGTGGTACACGGGGTCGTACTCGTACCCTCGGCCCGTGCTGTACATCCACGCCCACCACGCGTCGAGACTTTCGTCGTGGTGCATCACGCGGGCGCCCAGGGCCACCAGGCGCAGCAGCACCGCGACGATCAGGAGACCGACGATCGAGGCCGCGGCGATGCGTCTGGCGCTCGACCCGGTCGGCGCGCGCTCTGAAGTGCTCTGGTAACGTTCGACGCGTGAAGCGTAGTGCGAGTTCGGCGGTACTGGGCGCCCTGGCAGCCCTCGCCGCCGGAGCGATCGTCCTGACCGTGGGTGGTTGGGGTGACGTGGGCGCTGCGCCGGCGCAGGCCGATCCGTGTGTCACGACCACGGTCTCCGCCTCGACCACGACCGTCGGCTCCACCACCACACTCGCCCCGAGCACGACCACCGGCTCCTCGACCACGCTGGACCCGACGCCGACACCCACCGCGTCCCCGACCGCCACCCCGACGGCGTCACCCACGGCGACACCGACCGCGACACCCACGGCCACCCCGACCGCGACACCCACGGCCAGCCCGACGGCGACACCCACCGCCACGCCCACGGCAACCCCGACCGCCACACCCACGGCGACACCCACCGCAACACCCACGGCCACCGCAACACCCACGGCCACCCCGACGGCCAACGCGACGTCGACCCCGCTGCCGCTCCGGCAGCCGCTGGGATTCGTCGGCCCGCAGTTCATCCCGGCTCAGGCCGTGCCGTGTCCCAGCACCACGCTCCCCACGGACGGGGCGGGCGGTCAGGGGCCGACGACGCCGACCGCACCCACGTCGACGTCGCCGACCTCACCCACGACGACGCTCCCGATCTCGACCGGCCTGCCCACGACGGGCGGGACTCCGTACTGGTCGTTGGTCTGGCTCGGGCTCGCCCTGGCGATCCCCGGCGTCGCGATCACGGTCGCCGTCTCCCGCCGTGGCGGTTCGGACGACCCGATCGAACCCGCCGCACCTGCCTGATCACCTGCCGTCGCTCGACACGGCGTAGATGAGGTACGACGGCGACTGGTACACGAGCGTGCCGTTCACATCCCAGTACGCCGGGTTGCCGAGGTAGGGCTCGGCGAGTTCGCTCGGCCCGAGCACGACGTAGTCGACACCGCGTCGTGCGATGATCTCGTCGGTGCCCTCCGCGCCGCGGAGCACCGTGGTCGACTCGTCGATCCGATCCGTCCAGTCGCCGAGGCCGAGGTCCCACACCCAGCCCGAGAATCCTGTCACGACCCGGCGGGCACCGAACGACACGATCGGTTGGGTGATCTCGGGTGCGACGACGAACACGCTGTGCGGATCGGTCGCTGTCCGAGCCCAGTGAGCGGCGGCCAGGCCGTCGGCATCCGTCAGCCCGCCCCGGCCCTCCGAGCCGTCGATCGCTCGCCACATGTCGAGCCCGCCGGCGAGCACGAGCGAGACCGCAGCGACACCGCCGACCAGCCGGAACAGCGGGCGCGGACTGCGCCACCATGCCACCAGGACCGCAGCGATCGGAAACGTGAGGACGAGCGCCCACACGACGAGATAGTGCGTGTTGTTCCATTCCCACGGATGCAGCACGACCAGGTTCATCACCACGAAGATCGTCCACGCAGGCAGCGCGATCGCCGCACCGAATCCGGTGGACAGCGTTCGAGGACGGACGAGCGCGATCAACCCGAGCGGCACGAACAGCCCCATGTTGAGCAGCCAGAACCACGGCCAGGGGACCTCGAGCGTGCGCGACATCCATCCGACCTGCCAGCGGAAATTGCTCGACTCGGGTCGGAGGAGGAACAGCACGGGCAGGCCGAGTGCGAATGCGGGGACGAGGAACGCCACCAACCGTCGTCCCGTTCGTCGGGCGAGCCAGCCACCGAACAGCACCGCACCGCCGAAGCCGAAGACGCTGAACCCGACGCTCCCTCCAGCGAGCAGTCCCGCAGCGACGAACGGACGCAGCGCCGTTCGATCACGTTGCGACCAGATCGCAGCCGCCACGATCAACACGACGGGCAGGCCGATGAGGCCGGGACGTTGCGCGTACATCGACGAGAGCACCCAGTTGTCGACCCAGATGTCTCGCTCGGGCAGTCGTGAGTACGAACGCGGCAGCGCCCCGATCACGCTCGGCCCGCTGCGGGCGATGTCGGCGAACGCGTACACGAATCCGAGTCCGCCCGACATCGTGAACAGGAAGTACGCCACCGCCGTGACCGCGCGGCTCTCGGTGAACCGTGTGCCGGCGAACCAGAACACGAGCGGGAACGCCATGGCCAGGCATGCGCTCGTGACGACCAGCGCCGACGTCGCCGAGACACCGAGCACTGCAGCCTCGGCGGAGAACACGTCGGCACCGACGTGGTACGTCAGCCGACTGCCTGCCGCGAACGGCAGGGACGGCGGCAGGTTGTCGCCGTAGGCGAACGATCCGAGATATGCGAGGTGGGCGTTCCAGTCGGCATAGCTGCTGAGGTGGCCGGCCACGACCCCTCCCGCACCGTCACCGTGGTAGGCCATCTGCAGGATCCGCAACGTCGTTGCCCATGACACGGCCGTCATGACGACGAGCGGTCGGATGCTCTCCGGCGAACCCCACGGCAGGTCGATGCGGCGCCGCACATCTGCGAGGTCGGTCCGCAGGGATGGCGCCGCGCTTGCCCACCCCGGAGCCGACAGCAACGCTGCGGTCACCACGCCGAGTCCGACGCAGGTCGTGTCGAACCCGAAGGGAACCGCCCAGAGAACCGACGCGATCGTGACGACGATCGCTCCGACGATCATCCCGATCCCGAGTCTGGCCTCGAACTCGATCGCCATGCCGCCGAGATAGGTCAACCCGGTGCCCACCAGGAGCGTGACCACCAAGAAGACCAGCACCGGAACGTTCATGGGTGAGCAGGGAACCTAACATCGCCCGTGCCCGTTCATCCGCTCGCCACTGCGCACACCACACCCTGCACCAAGGACCCCTCCCCCATGCCCCTCGCTCTGTCCGTCGTGCTTCCAGCGCACAATGAAGTCGGAGTGATCGAGACGGTGATCGCCGACGTCGTCGCCACGGCTCGACGCCTCGCCGGCGACGACCGGTTCGAGGTGATCGTCGTCGACGACGCCTCGACGGACGGGACCTCGGGCGTACTCGACCGCCTGTCGCGACACGAGCCGTCGCTCGTGGTCGTCCACCTCGCCGACAATGTCGGTCACGGCCCCGCCCTGCGCCGCGGCTGGGAGCAGGCGAGCGCACCGTGGGTGGCCCATCTCGACAGCGATGCCGAGATCCCAGCTCACCAACTCGATCGCGTCTGGGCTCTGCGCGAGGATGCCGACCTCGTGCTCGGCACCAGACGCGGTCGCGCCGAATCGGCGGTGCGGCGGTTCGTCACCTGGTCGTTGAAGCCGATCGCACTCGCTGCGTCGCGACAGCCGCTGCGTGACGCCAACACCCCGTGCAAACTCGTGCGCCGACGTTTCCTGGACGATGCGCTCACGGTGATGCCGGCCGGGGCGTTCGCCCCGTCCGTGCTGCTGGCCGTCGTCGTGGCGCGACGCGGCGGACGCATCGTCGAAGTCGCCGTCGACACCGAGCCTCGGTCGCACGGCACGTCATGGCTGGTCCCCACGACGTTGTTGAGAGGATGTGTCCACTCGCTGCTCGACACGGCGCGGGTCGCATGGCGGACACGATGACCGACGGGTCCGGCCGGCGGCGACGAATCCTGCTCGTCCTGCAGTACTACCGGCCACACCGCACCGGACTGACCCTGCACGTGCAGCACCTCGCCGAAGAGATGGCCGCCCGCGGACACCACGTGACCGTGATGTGTGCACGGCACGACCGCGCACTCCCCCGACGATCGATCGAGAACGGCGTGCACGTCGTCCGGCTCTGGGCGCCGCTCCGCGTCAGCCGGGGCATGGTGATGCCCGGGTATGCGGTCGAGTTGTGGAAGCAACTCGACCGGTGCGACGTCGTCGGCGTGCACACGCCGATGCTCGAGACCGGCCTCGTCGGCGTGCTCGCCACGTGGCGCCGCGTCGGGATGACGATCACCCACCATGGCGATCTCGTCCTGCCTCCCGGCCGGGCCGCACGTGCAATCGAGGCGATCGTGCTGGCGTTCCATCGCGTCGGCGTGCGCCGGGCGGCGGCGATGATCGCCTACAGCGACGACTATCTCACCCATTCGCGCTATCTCGACGCGTCGGCCGGGAACAACCGGGTGATCGCACCACCGGTGATCATCCCCGTCCCCGAGCCGCACCACAGCGGACAGCTGCGCGCCTCGCTCGCACCCGAGGGTGGGCCGCTGCTGTTGTTCGCGGGTCGGTTCGTACGCGAGAAGCGACCCGACCTGGCGATCCTCGCCCTTGCCGAGGTGCAGCGCCGGCATCCGAATGCCCGCCTCGTCTTCGTCGGTGAGCACGAGATCGCGTACGAGAACACATGGCACGACCACCGCGAACTCGTGCGCCGCCACGCCGATGCACTGACCTTCCTCGGGCTCGTCGACGATGCCCAGTACCTCGCGGATCTGTATGCCGCCGCCGACGTCCTCGTGCTCACCAGTGACACCGAGTGCTTCGGCCTGGTCCAGGCCGAGGCGATGTTGTGCGGTACGCCGGTGGTGATGACCGACGTGGTCGGCGGTCGCGTCCCGGTCACCGAGACCGGCATGGGGCGGCTGGCAACGGCAGGCGACGCCGGTTCGATCGCGTCCGCAGTGCTCGACGTGCTCGAACATCGCGACGACCTCGTGCTCGAACGTCGCGACGTGGCGAGCCGACTCGACCTCGACGAGACGATGGATCGGTACGAACGTGCATTCCACGACGCCGCCGATCACGAGGGTTCAGCGATGACGCGCAGCGTGAACGGACCCGACGAAGCGACGATGGCCCGGCTCACTCGGCACGAGCCCGACATCGCGTTCCGTCGTCGCGTGCGCACGATCATGGAATGGATCCCACCGACGCCGGGAACCGTGGTTCTGGACGTCCCGTGCGGGCGAGGATTCCATCTCCACCGCTACCGCGATGTCGACGAGCACTGCACCGTCATCGGCGCGGAGCTGGAGTTCGACGTCGCGATGATCGCCCACGACAACGTGGGCCCGCTCGGCGTGCCGGTCCTCGCGGCGGCGATCGAGTCGTTGCCGTTTCGAACGGACGCGTTCGACGCAGCGATCGTGTCCGAGGTCCTGGAACACGTGGGCGACGACGTCGCCGCGCTGCGTGAGGTGAGCCGGGTCGTCCGCCCCGGCGGGCTGATCGCGATCACGGTGCCCCATGCCGACTATCCGTTCCTGTGGGACCCGGTGAACAGGGCGCTCGAGCGTGCGACGGGACGGCACGTCTCGACCGGCCCCCTGGCCGGGATCTGGGCCAACCACGTCCGCCTCTACACGCCCGATGAACTCCGCCGTGCCGTGCTGGACGCCGGCCTCGAGGTGTGCGAGGAGCGCTCGTTCACCCATCACTGTCTGCCCTTCTCCCACAACCTCGTCTACGGGATCGGTCGACCGCTGCTCGAGCGCGGGCTCCTTCCATCGTCGATGAAGCGCGCAGCGGACCGTCACGAGTTCGACGACGCCCCCCGTTCGAACCTGAACCCGGTCACGGCCGCCACCAACGTGGCCGGTTGGTTCGACCGGCGCAATCGGCCGACCGAGCGACCGGGGGTCACGACCGTCAACCTCGCGCTGCTCGCCCGCAACCCCTGACGAATCGCGTACACGATCCGGATCGGTCGGACAACGCAACGGGAACTCGTACCGGACACCCACGAACGACTCATCGTCCGCCGGTGTTGCTGGTACCGGCCTGGCTGGTGGAGACGATGGGAATCGAACCCACGACCTTCTGCTTGCAAAGCAGATGCTCTACCAATTGAGCTACGTCCCCTGAAACGGGATCCTGGAACAGGACGACCACACGCTATCGGTGGGCGGCTCGGTCGCACGCGCCGAGCCGATCACTGCCTGCGGGTAGCGTCGCGGAGCCGTGATGATCCCGATCCATCGCATCGCCACGACGATCGTGGTCGCTGGTGCACTCGCCCTCGCGGCGTGCGGAGTCCCCGGGACGGGTGTCGAGACCTCACGTTCCGAACGTTCGACCGACGGCCCCGTGTCGAGCGCCGATGCGCCCGACACGA
Organism: Ilumatobacter sp.; assembly: GCF_039969435.1. Taxonomy (GTDB): domain Bacteria; phylum Actinomycetota; class Acidimicrobiia; order Acidimicrobiales; family Ilumatobacteraceae; genus Ilumatobacter_A. Next base: position 150,705 of record NZ_JBDVNU010000014.1, on the reverse strand, counting down.
CCACCGAGTCCGGGAGCGCCCCGACGACGACCGGCGCGCCGACGACGACGGCAACGCCGCCCGCGACGGAACCGAGCGGACCGTCACCCACCGAGGCTCCGACCGCGACGTCCGACACCACCACGACCGTCGTCGAGCGTCCGCCTGCCCCCGCCGCATCGGGCCTCGGGTCGGTGTCGGCAGACGACCTCGCCAGCGTCTTCCTGCCGCTCAACCCCGAGCTGCTCGTCCCGTCGTCCACCCTCACCGACGGTCGTGACGCCCAGACCTTCATCGACGAGGAGATGACCTTCAGCGGAATGGACCCGGCCATCGAGATCGCCGGCGCACCGATCACGCTCGCCGGCTTCGTCCTCGTCGATCCGACGTTCGACGAGTCCGGCGCGACCACCGACGCGTCGCTTCTCGAAGTTCGACACCGGATGGCGGTCGAGGTCGAGAACGACGACATCGACGGATTCGCCGAGGCACTGCGCGACGAGCTCCGCCCGGTCGTCGAAGCGGCCAATCCCGGCGAGGTGGTCGCCGACACGCTCGGAGAGGCGCCGCTCGGCAACTCGATCTTCGGTCTGCGCGTCGGGCCCGAGGACGATCCGACGACGACGATCGAGATCCAGCAGCACTACGTGATCGTGCCGCGACCGGTGAACGATCCACTCCTGTCGGTCGACGTCAGACGGACCGTCGACGGAGAGTCCATCGTCGCGACGGAACTCCCGGGCCGGGACGTGTTCGTCGACGCCGAGCTCGAGGCGCAACTCGATCTCGTCGCCGCCGTCCCCGCGCCTGTCAGCGCGCCGGTCCTGCGCGTTCACAGTGTCCTGCGCAACATCCCGTCGGCCGGTGCGGCCACGGTGAACCGTGCCGCCGACTTCGACGTCGCGCTCCCGACCGACGGTTTCGACGCATACGTCGAGGGATTCGCCACCGTCGTCGAGGCCGATGGGTTCGACTCCGTCGAGAACTTCGGGAACCGACGGTCCTTCGATCACGTCGAGGAGCGCATCGACAGTGAGTTCGTCGTCGAACTCGACGACGAGACGTCGGCGTCCATCTCGGTCCAAGGTGACATCACCGCCTATCCCGGCTGAGGCTCGTGACCCGCCGCCACCTCGCTACGCCGCGTGGCGGAACGTCGCTCGATAGGCGCTCGGTGTGGAACCCACGACCTTCGTGAAGTGCTGCCGCAGTGCCGCCGCCGACCCGAACCCGACCGTGGCCGCGATCTCGTCGACCGACACCGTGGTGGTCTCGAGCATCCGCTGCGACGCCACCACACGCTGATGCAGGATCCACTGCAGCGGCGTCGTGCCGGTGGCCGCTCGGAACCGGCGGGCGAACGTGCGCGGCGTCATCGCCGCTCGTCGTGCGAGTTCCTCCACGGTCAGGTGGCGTTCGAGGTTCCCTTCCACCCACACCAACACGGCCCGCAGATCGGCATCGACGTCGATCGACGACGGCATCGGCTGCTCGATGTACTGCGACTGACCTCCGTCGCGGTGCGGTGGGACGACCATCCGTCGCGCCACCGTGTTCGCCACGTCGGCTCCCCAGTCCTCGCGAAGGAGGTGGAGGCACAGGTCGATCGCAGCTGACGTGCCGGCCGACGTGTACAGGCGGTCGCCGCCGCAGTACAGCACGTCGGGCTCGAGAGCGATCGACGGGTGCCGCGCCCGGAACTGGTGCATGTAGGTCCAGTGGGTCGTTGCCTCGCGCCCGTCGAGCAGGCCGGTCGCCGCGAGGGCGAAGGCACCCGAACAGAACGACAACAGGCGTGCCCCGCGAGCGTGCGCCGCGCGCAGCGCGTCGAGCACCACGGGTTCGTACTCGATGACCGGGTTCGGCCGACCACCGTTGGGCACCACGATCGTGTCGGCCCAGTCCAGTGCCTCCAGCCCGTGCTCGAGGTGGATGTCGAACCCGACGTCGACCCGCAACGTCGGACCCTCGTTGCTGCACAGGCGCACCTCGGAGTACGGCACGCCCTGCTCCGTGCGGTCGTTGCCCCATACCTCGATGGCCACGGAGGTCTCGAACATCGCCGGGCGATCGAACATCAGGACTGCCACCCGATGCTCGCGTTCCCGCCACGCTGGACTGGCAGTTCTCTTCCTCATCCCGGTGATTCTGCCATTGGCAGGAAGGCGACGTCCAGCGCATTCTGGACAGATGATGTTCTCGGCGTTCTGCCCCACCCACGACTCCACCGTCTTGATGACCAGGCGCAACGTCGTCGGGTTCGACGACACCGACGACGGGCCGGTCCTGCGGTGGCGTTGTGGATGCGGCCACCTCGGCACGCTCGATCGCAACGGATCGCACGCACCTGCGGCTCCCGTCCTCCAGACGATCCGATCCTGACCACGAGCGGCCGCACGGCACGCCTGACACGACGCGACCGCAGGACCTGGCGATTTTCGTCCGTGACCGCCACAATGACGCGATGGATCGCACCCGGACCGCCCGCCGATGAGCGCATTCCACGCCCTCGGGCGCAGCGCCCGCAAGGTCGTCGTGCTGATCGTCGGAGTCGCCGTGGTGATCGCAGGGGTCGTCCTGCTCGCCGCACCCGGCCCCGGTGTGCTGGTGATCATCGGCGGCCTCGTGATCCTGGCCACGGAGTTCGCCTGGGCGCAGCGGTGGCTGGACTACGTGGTCGAGCGAGCCGCCGGTGCGACGACCAAGGTGCAGGGCTCGAGGAGCGGCCGCATCATGCTCGCCCTGTCCGGCCTGGCATTGATCGCGGCAGGCGTGGTCGTCATCGTGTTCTTCTCGCAGTGGATCGTCGCCGGGATCTCGCTGATCGTCGCCGGCCTGATCGGGCTGTGCACGCTGGTCCCGAAGGTGCAGGACTGGATCGCCGAGAAGTCGATCACCGGCATCGACGACACCGACGACGTTCACTGACCCGGTCGCGATTCATCGACCCGGTCGACGGTGCAGGTCGACGTGCGGCCGATTCAGTCGTCCTTCAGCGCGACGGCGTTCGGCGTGACGTTCATCTTGGGTTCGTACTCCGCGACTGCGACATCTCGACCGAGGCCTGCGTACTTGGACACCAGATCGGTACGACACGTCGCGCACGGCCCGTAGAAGTCGTCGACCGTGGTCGTCTGGCATCGGGGGCACGAGAACTCCACCGGGCCGACGTTACAGCGCGTACCATCACGGGCGATGTCCCGCCGCCGTCCGTCGTCCTCCGCCACGGGTGACGACGATCTCACGCCCCCGCGTGGCAACCGCGTCCTCGACGCACGTGACACACGAGACTCGGTCGACCACGACTCGAACGACGACGAGTGGGTGGACGGCGAACCCAACTACCTCGTGCGCCGGGCCCTGGTCGTTGCCGGAGTCGTCGTCGCCGTCGCCCTGGTCGCCGTCGTCGCCAGCAGATTCATCGGCGGGGGCGATGGCGGTGGTGGCGCCGCCGCCGCGGGCACGGAGTGGAACACCACCGTCGTGTTGACCCGCGACGAGATCCGACTCCTCGACCGCGCCACCGGCGACGAGGTCGACACCATCGCCTCGACGGTCGACCTGCTCGATGCACAGTCGCTCGCCGTCGGCGACGTGCTGGTGACGATGACCGACGAGGGCGTGATCGGCCTCGTCGACCTGAGTGACGGGACGAGTCGGAGCGGCCGAGCCGGCGTGGACGAGACACTGCTGCCCAGCCCCGACAACCCCGCGATCGCGATCGCCGGACCGGATGCGGGAGGCGACATGACGATCATCGACACCGCCGCCCGCACGACCTTCAGCGTCGCCGACGTCGCCGGACTCGTCGACCCACTGATCTTCGGCAGCGACATCCGCGTCAACGCCGCAGGCACCCACGTCGCCGTCCCGGTCCCGAATGCGTTCCAGTCCTTCGTGATCGACGTGGCCGCCGAGACGTCGGAGGCCTACGCCGGGCGCGTGATCGCCATCTCGGACGACCTCGTCGTGACCGAGCAACCTGCAGGCCCCGAGTCCGAGATCGAGTTCCACGAGCTGGCCGGTGAGCGACTGGCGTCGGTCGACGTCCCCGCACCACGCGCATCGCTGCTGACCGGCGACGGATCCCTCGTGCTCGTCGCCGCCGACGGGTCCGTGCGATCCGTCGCATCCGATGGCACCGTCGACGAGATCGACCCGATCCTCGACGAGGACGGAGCATCGGTGACGGTCACCGGTGGATCCGCCGCTCTCGACGGGACCCGGCTGCTCCTGACCACCGACGAGTCGATCATCGTCCTCGACGATGCCGGCTCCGTCCTGGGCTCGGCGGTCGGACAGATCACGACGCCCCCGCCTCGCACGACTCGATGTGTGGTCGTCGGCAGCGGACGCAGTTCGGATCCGTCGACCGTGCTCGACGTGGACGACGGTTCGGTCGTGACCCGGATCGACCGGGGCGTGGCGGCATCCTCCTCGATCGACGGGTGCACCGTGGCCCTCATCGGCGGCGCCGACAACCTGCTCGCGAACGGCGAGGTCATCGCCGTCGATGCGCGCTCGATCGCCGAGGTCGCTCCCGACGGCGACGCCGTCGTGGTGCTCGACGGCCGCGACACCGAGCTCGTGCGAGTGGGCACCGACGACGACCCGGTCGAACTCGCCGACGAACCCGTCGTCGTCCGTTTCGCCCTCCGCGAGTGAGCGTTCCGGCCGATGAGTGCGCACCGGAGGATCGGGTGAGTGAACCGGCGGGTGACTTCGTCGAGGTCGCCGACGGTGACACCCGTTGGCGCTTCGAGCGCGAGTTCCTCACGTCGAACTGGCGATGCACCTTCGGAAACGGCTGCAAGGGCATCCTGCGTGAGGACGCGACCGCATTGAACCAGGGATGCTGTTCGCTCGGAGCGCACTTCGGTGACGGGCCCGCCGGTCAGGAGGAGGCGCGCCAACTCTCGGCGTACGTGTCCATGCTCACTCCGGACCAGTGGCAGTTCCACGACGTCGGCACGACCGAGCACCTCGCCACCCCGGCCTCGGACCCGCCTGGTACCGCCACCCTCGGGGAGGACCCGATCGACTCCGACGCGCAGGTCGGACCACGCCGCGTCCCCGGGTTCTACGACGATGCAGGACGCACGCGCACACGCGTGTTCGACGGTGCGTGCGTGTTCCTCAACCGACCCGGCTTCGACGGCGGGGAGGGCTGCGCGTTGCACATCGCCGCTCTCGCACACGGCGAGTCGCCGACGGAGTGGAAGCCGTCGGTGTGCTGGCAGTTGCCACTGCGCGTCGACTGGGCCCTCGTCGACGACACCGATCCCCACGGGCCCGAGACCGCGACCGTCCGTCGTTGGTCGCGCGCCGACTGGGGTGCACACGGCACGACCATGGCGTGGTGCTGCACCGAGCGATCCGAGGGCGGCGAGGCCTACTCCGGTGGGGAGCGGGTGGTCGACAGCCTCGCCGACGAACTGCAGGCCCTCGCCGGGGACGCCGTGTACGTCGAGCTCAGGAAGAAGTTCGCGCCGTGACCCGCGAGGTCCCCGGCGGGACACGCCCCGATCCGAGCGGGGCACGACTGCTCGTCGGGAGCCCGTGACGCCCAGCACTCGCTCCGTTCGAACGGCGCGCCGGTCGCTGCTGGCACTGACGCTCGCCGTCGGCGCGTGCGGTGGATCCGACTCGACGAGTCCGCTCGATCCCGCAGCCGCCGCTCGGGACGCACTGCTCGACGTGCGATCCGACGGGTGCGGACCACGGGTGGGGTTCGGCACCGCCACGCTCGTCGACGACACGCTTGCGCTCACCGCAGCGCACGTCGTGGCCGGAGCCGAATCGGTGTCGGTGATCGACCGGGACGGAGACGAACACGATGCACGGGTGGTCTGGTTCGACCCGTTGCTCGACATCGCGGCGTTACGCGTCGCACCGACCCTCGCCGTCCCGGTGGTCATCCAGCCGAGCGCATCGGACGACGAGGCCGAGCGCGGAACGGTGGCCGTGTCCCGCGGCGCATTCGACGATCGGGAGATCACGACGATCGACGTCGGCATCCCGCGGCACGTGAACGTCGCCACCACCGACATCTACCTCGACACCGACGTGGTCCGGCCCGGCTTCGAGGTCACCGGAGCGATCGAACCCGGCGACTCCGGGACGATGGTCGTGGCCTCCGACGGAGCCGCGGGAATCGTCTGGTCGCGGAGCAACATCACGCAGGGTCGGGCGTGGGCCGTCGACGTGCCCGACGACTTCCGGTCGTCGGCGTTCCGGGAGTCGCTCGATGCCGACGTGGCGGTCGGCCCCTGCCTCCGCTGACGCACAGCGAAGGCAGCGACCGCCTCTCCTCCACCGGCCCTCCCGCGACCTGTCAGTCACAATGTCACGATGCGGCGCGTTCGTCAAGCAAAACCTGCCGAGGAGAACCTGCGCGGTCAGACGCTCGGAGTGTGCGGAGCGAGCAGCGCGGTCATCACCACGCGCCACCGATCCGCGACGGCGGTGTGGTCGTTGCCCAGTTGGCGCCACATCACGTCGAGCCCCTCGAAACTGAACATCGTCACGAAGACATCCATCGCCACGGCGACCTCGGCGTCCGACATGGCGGCGATCTCCGGCGCGAACTGCTCCTCGAACTGTGAGCGCAGCAGGATCACCACGTTCGTCAGACCCTGTTGGATCTCGGGAACGACCGCCAGCTTGCGACGGGCGAGCATGCCGAACGAGTGCGTCAATGCCGAGACGCGTAGGCGCGACGCGATCATCTGGTCGATCCGGTGCTCGAGCGTGCCCTCTCCCTTGTCGAGGATCACGCGAGCAGGTTCGGCGCGCTCCATCACGGCGCGCACCGCGGCCAGTGAGAGGTCGGCGAGGTCGGTGAAGTAGCGGAAGACGGAACGCTCCGACACGCCCGAACGCTCCACGATCGACTCCATCGACGGCGACATGTCGCCCTCGTCGACCAACTCGATCAGCGCGTCGATGACCCGCTGCCGATTCCGCATCCGCAGGGCGACGCGCCCGTCGGCGACGCCGCGCGTGGTGCCGCTCGACGACGGCACCGTCGTCTCGGGGATGAGGTCGGCCATGGTCTGTGGTGCGCTCGACTCCGCCATCACGAGCTCACCCCCGAGGGGACGTGGGCCGGGCCGAGCACACGATCGGTGTAGGCGTTGGCGAACGTGCCGGTCGGGTCGAGATCGGCACGTGCGCTCTGGAACACGTGCCACTCGGGGTAGCGATCGGCCAGTGTGGCGGCGGTCTGGAAGTGCAGCTTCCCCCAGTGCGGCCGGCCGACGTGGTCGTTCATGATCTGCTCGACGGCCTGGAAGTACGCCTCGTACGGTGCACCGATGTACTGGTGGACTGCGATCCAGCCCGAGGCGCGGCCGTTCGCGGTCGACAGCGGGATGTCGTCGCCCTGCGAGACGCGCACCTCGATCGGGAACATCGGTGGGAACGGCAGCGACTTCACCATCGAGGCGATGCGGTCGAGAGCCTCGGGCACGGCCGGGAGCGGGACGCCGTACTCCATCTCGAGGAAGCGCACCCGGCGCGGGCTGCAGAAGATCTTGTCGCTGCGATCGACGAAGTCGCGCTCGGACGCGGCCGACGTGATCAGCTTGGCGATCTTCGGTGCCGCCGACGGGAATCGTCGACCGACGCGGCACACCGTGCCGAAGGCGAGGTTCTCGCCGATCCACTTGTCGCGGATGTACCCGACCCTCGACTGCGCAGCGAGCGGGGCGTCGGTTCGCGTGTTGCGCTTCACCTGCACGCGGCGGGCGCCGGGGAACCAGTAGAACTCGACGTGATCGGTGCTGTGCATGACCTGGTCGAAGTCGGCGAGGACCTTGGCCAGGGGCTCGATGGTCTCCACGGCGTGCAGCTTGAACGCCGGCACGCACCGCAGCGTGACCTCGGTGACGATACCCAGCGCACCGAGCCCGACCCGGGCGACGCGCAGGAGATCGGGGTCGTTCGACTCGTCAGAGCGTCGGATCGTGCCGTCGCCCGTGACGAGTTCGAGCCCGACGACCATCGAGGCGATGTTGCCGAGGCCCGCACCGGTGCCGTGGGTCGCCGTGGACATCGCACCGGCGATCGACTGGCGATCGATGTCCCCCAGGTTCGGCATCGCCAGACCGCGCCGTGCGAGTTGCTCGTTGAGTTCGAAGAGTCGGATCCCCGCCTGCACCGTGACGTCACGGCCGTCGGGGCCGCCGACGGCGATCACCCGATCCATGGCGTCGAGCGACAGGAGGTGACCGTCGGTCATGGCGACATCGGTGAAGGAGTGCGCTCCACCGATCACCTTCACGCGTTGGCCCACCTGCGCAGCGGTGCGCACGATGGCGGCGACGCCGTCCGTCGAGGTCGGCTCGTGGACCGCCGTCGGCACGCAGCGTTGGTTTCCGGCCCAGTTCCTCGTTGTCACGCCCACCTCCGAACCGTACCGCGGCACCGTGCGGTGGAAACCTCCGAGCACCCCACCGCCCATGCGGAGTCGGGCCGGGACCACGGCTCGGACGAGGACACGAACGACGACACGAGCGAGGTGGGGCGTCACCCGGAGAGACGACTCAGATCTCGCCGATCGCGGTCGCTGCCCGCTGGATCTCGGCGGGCGTCGTGGTGCAGTGGACGGAGAGTCGGACCAAGGAGGGAAGGCCACGCGCCTCCATGTCGGCGCGCGCGGAGCCGAGGAACGTCGACGACGCGTTGACACCACGGGTCGCGAGTCGCGAGACCACCTCGCCCGCATCGAGGGTCGGATGCGTCATCGTGACGATGCCACACTTCGCCACGCCGGCATCGTGCACCGACATCCCGCGCTCCACCAGTTGTTCGCGGAGCTCCTTCGCGCGCTGCGCGATCGTCGCCTGGATCCGGTCGACGCCCAACCGGAGGGCCACGTCGACCGCCGCTCCCAGCCCGAGCCACGCTGCGTGATTGTGCTCCCAGTACTCGTACCTGGTCGCTCCGGGAGCGAAGGTGTAGCTGTCGATCGCACTCCACTCGGCTCCGTGGTGATCGGGGTGTGCCGGAGCGAAGCGCTCGACGGCGCGACTGTGCACGAAGAGGAAACCGCTCCCCCGGGGGCCCCGGAGGTACTTTCGCCCGGTCGCCGACAACGCATCACAGCCGATCGACTCGACGTCGATGTCGAGCTGCCCCACGGCCTGGCATGCGTCGAGCAGGAACGGCACGCCGGCCGCCCGGGTGAGCGCGCCGACTCCCGCCGCCGGGTTGACGAGGCCACCGTTGGTCGGGATCCAGGCGAGCGACACGAGCGCGATGTCGTCGGGACGTTCGAGTGCCGACGCGAGTCGCTCGAGGTCGATCTGCCCGTGGGCGTCGGACGGGATCCGCTCGATCACCACACCGTGCACCTCGACGGCCCGGAGGAACGCGACCCAGTTCGCGCCGTAGTCGTGGTCGTGGGTGATGATCCGTTGCCAGGGACGCTTCGGGATGGCCCAGAACGCCGCGTTCCAGGCCGCCGTGGCGTGTTCCATCCGTGCCACCTCGTGGCGACGCCCGCCGATCATCGCCGCGATCGAGTCGTACACCGCCGCTTCGGCCTCGGCCGTTTCCTCCGCGGCCTCGTACCCGCCGATCCCGGCCTCGCGCCGCAGATGTCCGATCTGCGCGTCGAGGACCGACACGTCGGGCAGCGAGGAGCCGGCGTGATTGAGATGGATCAGATCGTCGGTACAGCCGGGCGTGTTCGCTCGGATCGCATCGATCTCGACGGGGGTGAACGGCACGGCCATCACATCAGCATGTCGCATGAAGCGCGACACGTGGTGCACCTCCGCAGGACGTCCCTGCAGCGCCCACCCCACCCCAGAACATGTCTTCCACTCATCCTGTACTTGTATTACACTTGTATTCTGGTCACGGAGGAGATGAGATGCGGGGGGCCATGGCCGAGACGGGGGAGTCGAGGAGGCGCAGGACGTGAGCACGACGATCGAACTGACCGTGATCGGGGTGGCGGCGATGCTGACGTCGATCCTCAGTGCCGTTGCCGGTCTCGGAGGCGGCGTGATCCTGCTCCTCGTGATCGCCCAGTTCGTCGCACCCACGACGGCCATCCCGATCCAGGGCGCGATCCAACTCGTGTCCAACGGGTCGCGTGCCGGCCTCCTGAGGCGGGACATCGCCTGGCCCGTCGTCGGGTGGAGTTCGATCCTCGTGCTGCCGGGAAGCGCCCTCGGGGTACTGATCGCCACGAGCCTTCCGCAGGACGCGATCCGCGTCGTGCTGGCGACCTTCGTGCTCGTGCTCGCGTGGCGTCCGGGCTGGTTGAAACCCAGGGCCGCGGGTACGGTCCCCGTCGCCGACCCGGCCCACTCGCCGTCCTCCGGACGACGCACGATGCTGCTCGGTCTGGGTGCCGCTTCGGGCCTCCTCAACACGACCGTCGGCGCCAGCGGACCGGTCACCTCGCCGTTCTACAGAGCCGTCACCGCGTCGCGCGTCGCGTTCGTCGCGACCGCCGCCACCACACAGGTGTCGGCACATGCGGCGAAGCTGATCGCGTTCGCCTCCGACGGCTGGAGCGCCGACGATCACACGGCGACGATCGCCGTGGGCATCGTCGGTGTCGCGATCGGGAGTCGGGTCGGCACGAGCCTGCTGGGTCGCATCTCGACCACGCACCTCGACCTGCTCTTCCGGGTCGTCCTCACGGCCCTCGCCGCACGACTCCTCGTGACCGCTGTCCTCTGAGCGTCAGCGCAGCCAGTTGTTCGGGATGGCCTTCTCGCACCATCGTCCGAAGCGCTTCCAGAACACACCCATCAGACGGTGCCAGACACCGAGCGCGCGTGCTCGGACGAACGTGTCGAGTTGGAGACGCAACAGAGTGGTGTTCGGATCGACTTCGTCCAGCCAGAACTGGAGACGCACCGGACGGAACAGCGCGTGGCTCACTGCATAGCTGCCGTAGAAGTACTGCAGATCCCGGTACTTCTCCTCGTCGATCTCGCCGAGCACGCCGGAGAACGACATCAGCGGACCGACGTGGGCGTTGTACACGCCCTCGTGGAACCCGCTCCGTCCTGCTGCGTCGCTGAGGAATTCCACCCGGAACGGAGGGATCTGGCCATCGATGAACGTGGCGGGATCACACAGCCACTGCCACACCTCCGAGCGAGGCCGGTCGATCGACCAGAGGTGCAGGTACTCGTCACGCACGAAACCGGGCGGCGGCTCGGCCGGCGACGGCTCGACGAGCAGGATGGGTCCGCGGTGACGGACCGGAGTGGCCGTTCCCGTGAAGACGGGTGTCGACGCGCCGGTCGTGCGGGGAGTCGTGGTCGTGGTGTCGGTCACGGTGCGGGCGTTCCCCCACCCGTCCGATCCGACACTCGCGGATCAGTTCGAGTCGGAGCTCGTGATGCCGGGGGCCATGTCGACGTCCGGGGCGGTCGGGTCGACGTCCTGCGCCGATGCCGGCGGCACCGTCTGGGTCGGGTCGGGCTCGACGAGCGCTTCGAGGATCGCGTTCTCGACCACCTCGGTGAGGGCCGGGTGGATGTAGAACACGCTGCGGGCGACGGTCTCGGCCGGCGTGTCGAGTTCCATCGCCTGGATGATCGGCTGGATCAACGTCGAGGCCTGAGGGCCCAGGATGTGTGCGCCGACGAACATGCCGGTCTCGGTGTTCACGATCACCTTCGCGAAGCTCGTCTCGTCGACGATCGCCCATCCGTACGCGGTACCCGCGTAGTCCCGCCTGCCGACGCTGATGGGGAGCCCCTGGGCGCGGGCATCCTGTTCGGTGAGGCCGACGCTCGCGACCTGCGGGTTCGAGAACACGGCTCCCGGCACGGCCTTGTAGCTCTGGTGGCGGATGTCGTCGGGGTGCGACAGGTTCCAGAACGCCACCGACGCCTCCGCGTTCGCCAGGTGCTTGAGTTGGTAGTTGTTCGCGATGTCACCGATCGCCCACACGCCCTCGACGTTGGTCGCCATCGTGTCGTCGACCTGCACGGTCCGCTGACGCGTGCAGTCCACGCCTCCGGCCTCGAGTTCGAGCAGGTCGGTGTTCGGTTGACGCCCGGTCGCGACCAGGAGTTCGTCCACGACGACACGCTCGCCCGCGACGGTGATCACGATCCCGTCGACCGTGCGTTCGACGTGGGTCGGAACGTGACCCAGTCGGACGTCGACGCGCTGGGAGAACATCTCGGTGAAGCGCGCCGCCACGTCGTCGTCGAAGCCACGCAACAGCCCCATCGACCGGTTGATCACGGTCACCTCCGAACCGAGCCCGGAGAACACGTGACCCATCTCGACGGCGATGAACCCGCCACCGATGATCCCCAGCCGCTTGGGCAGATGGGGGAGCCGCATGATCGTGTCCGACGTGTGGAACCCGGTCTCGACGAGCCCGGGGATCGGTGGTGTCACCGGGCGCGCGCCGGCTGCGAGCAGCACCCTCGGTGCACGGATGTGGCGCTGAGGACCGTCGTCGTTCATCTCCACGACGAACTGCTTGTCGCCGACGAATCGTGCGGTCCCTTCGAACAGCGTGATGTTCTCCGAACCCGAGGCCCGGTAGTCACGGCCGCCGGCGGAGATCGCATCGATGCGCCCGAACACGCGGTCACGAATCGCTGCGAAGTCGGCGCCGTTGAACTGCGTGTCGATGTTCAGCTTGGCGTTGTTGCGCGCCGCCAGCGCGGCATCGGCCGGGAGCACGAACATCTTCGAGGGGATGCACCCGACGTTGAGGCACGTCCCCCCGTAGACACCTCGTTCGACGATCGCGATCTTCCAGCCGTCGAGGTAGCTCGGAATCGAGTTGCCCGATCCGGACCCCACGATGATGAGGTCGAAGTCGTCGAAGATGGCATCGTTGTCGCTCACGCCGCAATCCAACCACAGCCCCACCGGTTTGCGTTGCCGGTCGAGATCAGCGGGCGCCGTCGGACGGATCCGATGCGAACGTGCCCACGAACGGTCACCGGGTTGGGCGGCGTCGGATGGCATCGGCAACAGTGGTGTCGTGTTCGAGCGACGGTCCGGTGACGGTTTCATGCGTTGCGGCGACGGCCACGTCCGGTGGGGGATCTTCGGGGCGGCGGGAGTCGTGTTCGTCGTGCGCGAGGACGACGAGCCGCGGGTGATGCTGCAGAAGCGATCCGCGATGGCGCACGAAGGGGGCACCTGGTCGTGCGCAGGCGGCGCGCTCGACCTGGGTGAGATGCCGTACGAAGGCGCACTGCGCGAGGCATCAGAGGAGGTCGGCGCCATCCCGGACGGTGCTCGCCTGCTCGGTCAGTACGTGTTCAATCCGTCGGCCGACTGGGCGTACACGACCGTGGTCGTCGAGGTCGACCGACGGTTCGGTGACTCCATCAACTTCGAGACCGATGCCGTGGGCTGGTTCACCGTCGACGAGGTGGCGGCACTGCCCGTCCACGCCGGATTCGCCGCCGCCTGGCCCCACCTCCTCGCGATCATCCATCCGGTGTCAGACACCGTTTGACAGACACCGTTCGACCGATCATCCATCCGGTGTCTGACACCGTTTGGATGATCCGGTGGGATGCCGACGGTGTCAGATGGGGGCTGGGGCGGCGCCGGAGCTGACGCCGACCAGGTGGGTGTGGTCGTTGTAGCGGGCCATCTTCCAGTTGTCGTCGCGGTCGACGATCCACTCGCTGATCGACGTGTTCATCGGACTCGTCAACGGGATGGACGACAACGTGACCGGGCCGCCCTGGGACGCACCGGGCCAGCGGCGCACGGCGGTGGCCATGATCACGCCACCGTGACACACGACCCAGATCGTGCGTCCCCACGCTTCGGACACCACGCGGTCGAGCGCCGAGGTGACCCGAGCCGTGAAGTCGGCACCCGATTCACCGCCGGGTGACAGCGGGTTCTCCCAATCCGTCCACGGCGCCCTGCCGTACTTGGCGCTGTACTCCGCCACGGTGAGCCCTTCGGCCTCACCCGATGTGCGCTCGATCAGGTCCGCGAACTGTTCGACCTCGACCCCGGTTCCCTCCGCGACGACCTCTGCGGTGTGCACGGCGCGTCGCATCGTCGACACCATCACGCGGTCGGGCCGCATCGACGGATCGGCCGCCAACCGGGTGCGCAACGCTTCGGCCTGCGCCACGCCCAGGTCCGTGAGCCCACCACAACTGTCCTGCCCCGACAGCCAGCCACCCGCGTTCGACGCCGACTCTCCGTGGCGGATCAGCACGATCCGCGCCAGGTCGGGGAACGGATTGCTGGTCGATTCGCTCATCGGATCATCATGGCGCGTCCGCCCGAGCACGCCCCACTCGCGACGTCACCGTCACCGACCCGACCACGTCGCTCACCGGCCCGACATCTCCGGTCGCCACCACGCCGCGACCCCGGACTGCGTGGCGGAAATCCGCCGGGGCCCGGCGTCGCCGCGGTCGTACGATCCACTCATGACGATCGACGACCGACCGGTGACGCGCACGGTCCACGGCGCCTGCCACCACGACTGTCCGGACTCGTGCGGGTGGACCGTCACGGTGCAGGACGGTCTCGTCGACGATCACGACTCGACCCCCACCCGAGCCGTCGCGGTCAAGTTGCGCGGCAACCCCGACCACCCCTTCTCCCGTGGCGAGCTCTGCCCCAAGGTCAACCGGTTCCTCGACCGGGTGTACGACCCGGAACGCATCCTGCACCCGTTGCGTCGAGTCGGCCCGAAGGGCTCGGGTGAGTTCGAACGCATCACCTGGAACGACGCACTCGCCGAGATCGGGACCCGGCTGAACGAGGTCATCGCCACGCACGGGCCCGAGGCCCTGCTCCCCTACTCCGACGCCGGCAACCAGAGCCTCCTGTCGATGTTCGGTGCGGGTGGCCGCTTCTTCAACCACCTCGGTGCGACGCAGTTGACCCGTGCGATCTGTGGCGTGGTGGTCGGCGCCGGCGCCTCGATGACGAACGGATCGGGGGCGAGCCTCGAAGCGACCGAGATGGTCCACTCGAAGCTGATCGTGCTGTGGGGAACCAACACCCGCCTCACCAATCGACATCTGTGGCCGACGATCGAGCAGGCGCGCCGCGACGGGGCGCGACTCGTCGTGATCGACCCGATCCGCACGCTCACCGCCGAGGCCGTCGACCCGGCACGCGGCGACCGGTTCGTCCAGCCGCTCCCCGGAACCGACATCGCGATGATGCTGGCGATGATGCACGTGATCATCCGTGACGAACTCCACGACGCCGACTGGGTGACCGACCACACGCTCGGTTTCGACGAACTCCGCGAGGCCGTCGCCGACTGGACACCCGCACGAGCCGCAGCCGTGTGCGGCCTCGACGCGGCGGTCATCGAGTCGCTCGCCGTCGACGTCGCCACCACCCCCGGCACCGCGCTGCGCACCCTGATCGGCCCCGAGCACCACGAGAACGGTGCCATGTTCTTCCGCACCCTAGCCTGCCTGCCGGCGCTGACCGGCGCCTGGCGCCACCGCGGCGGAGGGATGTCGCGCAGTGTCGGGTACTGGACCGAGAGTCAGATCGACTTCGACGCGTTGAATCGTCCCGACCTCACGCCGACGAACGCCGACGGGTCGCCGCCGCGCACCGTCAACATGAGCCGACTGGGGGAGGTCCTGACGACGATGGACGGGGTCGACCACTCGGCGATCCACGCGATGATCGTGTGGAACTGCAACCCGCTCGTCACCACGCCGAATGCCGAACTCACCCGTCGCGGTCTCGAGCGTGACGACCTGTTCACCGTCGTCCACGAGCAGTTCCTGACCGACACCGCCCGGTACGCCGACATCGTGCTGCCGGCCACGACCCAGATCGAAGCCGACGACATCGTGTTCCCCTGGGGGCACCTGTGGGTCGCCTACAACGAGGCCGCCGTGGCGCCGATGGGCGAGTCGTGCAACAACACCGAACTGTTCCGTCGGATCGCACGGTCGATGGGTCTCGACGAGCCCCTGCTCCACGACGACGACGAGACCCTGATGCGCGTCGCGCTCCCGACGATCGACATCGACGAACTCCGCAGCGAGCGCTGGATCCGGTCGCCGTACCCGACCGACGGTCGGCCGTTCGGCGACCCCGACGGCGACACGCCGATCCCCACACCGTCCGGTCGCGTCGAGTTCGCCTCCGACGTCCTCGAATCGATGGGTCAGCCGCGTGTGCCGACCTTCGTCCAACCCGTCGAGAGCATCGGCGGCGACCCGGCGCTCGCAGCCCGATTCCCCGTGCAACTGCTCACACCGAAGCACCACGCACGGTTCCTCAACTCCGGATACTCCCACCTGCCCGGACACGGGCCCGCCGAAGGAGCACCCTTCGTCGAGCTGTGTGCCTCCGACGCCGAGGAGCGGGGGCTGGTCGACGGCGACGTGGCGACGGTCCACAACGACCGTGCGTCGATCGAGGTCGCGGTGAAGGTGACGGATCGGCTGCGACCAGGCGTCGCAGCGGTCCCGTTCGGTTGGTGGGGCAGCCAGCACCGCGACGGCAAGGTCGCGAACTCGCTCACCAGCGACACGCTCACCGACTGGGGCGGCGGTGTGGCCTACAGCGACACCCTCGTCGAGATCACGCGCCGATGACGACCGGCCCGCACCACAGGTGGTTCTCGCAGCACCTGGCTCCCGACACGGACGTCGACGCCGATCGGTAGGTTCGATCCGTGACCGCGACCTCTGCCGACGTGTCGGGCCGATCGACCGTCGTCGACCGGCAGGCCCTCGCCGACCTGTTGCCCGTCGCGATCCCTGCGGTGCCGTTCGGCTTCGTCATCGGCCTGGCGATCACCGAGTCCGCCATGCCCGCATGGGTCGGCTGGCTGTCGGCACCACTCGTGTTCGCCGGAGCGGCACAGCTCGCGATGATCACTCTCGCCGGCTCGGCCTCGATCTGGGCGATCATCACCGCGGTGTTGGTCATCAACACCCGCCATCTGATGTACAGCGCCGCCATGGCGCCCTCGTTCCGCGAACAGCCGCGATGGATGCGCTGGTTCGCTCCGTTCCTGTTGGTCGATCAGGTCTTCGCCCTCGCCGCGCTGCAGACCCATCGCACACCCGCCGACTTCCGGCGCTACTACCTGACGGTGGCGATCACCCTGTGGATGGTGTGGAACACGGTCGTCCCACTCGGGATGCTGATCGGGCCGGTCGTGCCCGAAGCGTGGCGCCTCGACTATGCCCCGCCGCTGATGTTCGCCGGGCTGACGATGTTCGCCATCAAGCGGATCCCGGCCGGCGTCGCCGCACTCGTCGGGGGTTCGGTGTCGCTGGTCTCCGTCGGCCTCCGCGACCGGCTCGGCATCGTCGTCGGTGCCGTGGCCGGCGTGGCGGCAGGAGCGATCGCAGAGCAGATCATCGCGAACCGCCGGGTCGGAGCGACCCGTGCGTCCGACGAGCACGATCCGCCGGTGGCCTCGTGAGCATCACCGCTGCGCTGCTCGTGCTCCTCGCGGCCACGCTCGGCACCTACTTCGCGCGCAGCAGCCTGATCCTGCTCCTCGCCGATCGGGAACTGCCTGCGGGGATCGAACGCGCACTCGCCAACGTCGGTCCTGCCGTGCTCGCCGCCCTCACGATCAACCTCGCCGTCGGGAGCGACGGTCTCGGGTCAGTCGAGGTCGCCGAGGCGGCAGCGGTGCTGGTCGCAGCGGTCGTCGCGGCCTGGCGCCGCAACCTGATCTGGACCTTCGTCGCCGGCATGGCCACCCTCTGGATCCTCTCGGCCCTCACCTGACTCCCGGCCACCCCGCCACGTGAGGATCACCCCGCTCTGAGACGGGGCGTCGCTCACGTCCCCCACGCACCCACACTCCACGTGAGGATCACCCCGCCCCGGGACGGGGCGTCGCTCACGTCGACACCGGAGCGCGCTCGGAACGCAGGGGTAGTCTCGGCGCATGGCTGCGGAACTGATCTACGCGTTCCGGGTCATGCGCCTTCCGCTGCTCGACGCCGGCGGTTCCACCATCGGTCGCATCGAGGACCTGGTCGCCGTGCCCGGCCGACCGGCACGTCACGGCCGTCCTGCCGCAGCTCCCCGACTCGTCGGCTTCGTCGCCAGCAGCCAACGTCGTCGGATCTTCGTCAACGCCAACCGCGTCGCAGAACTCAACAGCGACGGAGCCCGCCTGAAGTCGTGGGACATCGACCTCAACCCCTTCAAGCCGCGTTCGGGTGAGGTGCTGATCGGTGCCGACCTGATCGACCGGCGGATCGGCGACGAAGCCGTCAGCGACATCGGCCTGCTCCCGATGAGCGACGGTCGCTCCACGTGGTGGGAGATCGACAAGGTGCGTCTCGCCCGACGCAACAGCCTCGGCCGACGATCGAGCTACCGGCTCGCCGATGCGAGTGCGGTCCCCGGGCTCTTCGACGACCCCACGGCGATGGAAGCCGAAGCCGCACGCCTCCGAGATTTCCACCCCGCCGAAGTGGCCGCCGTCGTCCGGGCACTCCCCGATTCCCAACGTCGCCTGCTCGCCGACGCCCTCGACGACCAGCGCCTCGCCGACGTCCTCGAGGAGTTGCCGGAGGAAGAGCAGATCCGGATCATCGAGGGCCTCGATCGCGAGCGCCTCGAGGGCATCTTCGACGAGATGGAGTTCGACGACGTCGCCGACCTGCTCGGCAAGATGACCGTCGCGCAGCAAGAGCAGATGCTCGACGCGATGGACGACGACGACGAGGAGGTCGTGCGTCGACTGCTGTCCTACGAGGAGGGCACCGCCGGCGGTCTGATGACGCCCGAGGTGATCATCCTCGACCCCTCCGCGACCGTGGCCGAGGCGCTGGCCCAGATCCGTGACCCGGACTGGGTGGTCAGCATCGCCACGCAGGTGTTCGTCTGCCAGCCTCCGTTCAAGACGCCGACCGGCAAGTTCCTCGGCGTGGTCCACATGCAACGACTGCTGCGTGAACCGCCGTCGATGGAGTTGCGCCACCTGATCGACGACGTGCCGACCCTCTCGCCCGAGACCAGCGACAGCGAGACCGCGGCCGAACTCGCGAGTTACGACCTGCTCGCGGTGCCGGTGTGCGACGGTGCGGGTCGTCTGCTCGGTGCGGTCACCGTCGACGACGTGATCGACCGCATGCTCGGCGAGCAGTGGCGCCAACGGCGGCGCCCGACCGCGCGGCCCAAGGCCACCGGCGTCGGGGGCAACTGATGAAGCGCCAGCAGGACCTGAGTGCACCTCGCACCCAACGGCGTTTCGGTGGTGTCCAGGTCGACACCGACGTGTTCGGTTCGTTCGCCGAGTCGATCGCGAGCTTCATCGGCACCGCCCGGTTCCTCGTGTACCAGACCGCGTTCATCACGGTCTGGATCCTGCACAACGTGTTCGCGCCGGACGCATTGATCTTCGACCCGTGGTCTCGAGGATTCACGCTGCTCACGCTGGTGCTGTCGATCCAGGCGGCGTACGCCGCGCCGCTGATCCTGCTCGCCCAGTCCCGTCAGGAACGTCGTGACCGCGTGATCAGTGAGATCGACCGTGACGTGGCGGAGCGCACGCAGAACGACACCGAGTTCCTCGCACGTGAGATCGCCAGTGTGCGCGTGTCGCTGAGCGACATGGTCACGGGCGAGTCGTTCGACGATCGTCTCGAACGCCTGACCGACATGATGGAGTCGTTCGGGCGCAAGGTCGATCAGCTGGCCGATCGGATCGAGCCGGCGGTCCCCGCCGGCAGCGCAGCAGCGATCGACGACACGAGTTCCACGGTCGCCGACGCGAACTGAGTCGGCTGCTCGAGCGCGCCGAGATGGTCCATCTCGACCTCGACCACCTTCGCC
Source organism: Ilumatobacter sp. (assembly GCF_039969435.1). GTDB lineage: Bacteria > Actinomycetota > Acidimicrobiia > Acidimicrobiales > Ilumatobacteraceae > Ilumatobacter_A. The sequence goes on along the minus strand of NZ_JBDVNU010000014.1, from coordinate 130,950 downwards.
TTGAGCGCCGCCGCCAGCTCGCGCTGCTTCCGCGGTCGGACCAGGCGATCCTTCGTCGAGATCAGGATGCCTGCCGGCACGTCGATGTCGGACGCCCACTCGCGAGCGTCGTAGCGGCTGAGCGCCCTGCCCGCTTCGATCATCACACGCGGTTCGTTGCGCATCGTCTCGGCCACGATCCATCGACGGTGAGGCCACAGCGGAGTGGTCTCGTCGAGCAGGAAGTCGGTGCCCTTGCGGATCACCAGCGGCTGCGTCCACGACCGCAGCGCCACTCCCATCATCGGGAGCAGTCGCCACACCAGACGTTCGCGCAGCGTGGCGCGCCACTCGAGCGCGGTTGCCTGGACCACGAGACCAGACACGAGATCCGGATGTGCACGCGCGAGCAAAAGCGCGACCGGACCACCCATCGAGTACCCGAGTGCGATCACGGGTCCCACACCGAGTCGACGCAACACCGCCGCGGCATCGTCGGCGACGTCCTCGAGTTCGAACGGCTTCAAGGACCGCAGACCCCGTCCGTGGCCCCGATGGTCGATCCCGATGAACGAGCACACCTCGGCGAGGGCTTCGTACGCCCCGAGGAACTGCAGATCTGACGAAGCGGTCCATCCGTGCAACAGCATCACCGTCGGCGCCGACGGGTCGGGATGGACGTGGCGACGGATGAAGAACTCACCGCGGCCGTCGATGCGGACCACCTCGCCGGGCGGAAGCCACGGGGGCGGGGCGTCGGCGTGGGTCGCTGCGCCCGACGGGGCGGTGGTGGCGGGGTCGGTCGTCATGTCGTTCTCGTCCTTCGGTCATCGGTTCGCCCGCGTGGCGCAGGCGTGGCCGGGTTCAGCTGTTCGGCACGCCGGTGAATTCCTGCAGCCGTACCCCGAAGCGCACGATGTCACGCAGGATCGACGTCGTGTCCACGGACTCCTCGCCCGGGACCACCAGACCCGGGCGCATGCTGCCTCGGATCGTCGCCTCCACGTACGCGCACGCGGTTGCGGCGGCCGCCGTTGCGACCATCTCGGCGATCCCCCCGATCACGGTCATCCGTGCCCCTGACGCGTCGGCACCGCGGAGTTCCACTCGGCACGCACCGACACCACCTTCCTTGTGTGGTGGGGTCAACATCGGCAACCGTGACGTGAACCGGTCGCGTCGATTCGCCGACATGCGCGCCGTGATGCGCTCGACCTGGGGAAACGCTCGGTGCAGGACCATCGGTGCCGGCAACTCGGCCCGGTAGCAGTCGTATGCGCCGACCGGCTCGGGAAACCACACCAGTTCGCGACCGGTACCCGCACGCATGCTCGTGAAGGCGCCGTCGTCGAAGGCGACGGCGGTACCGGCCAGCGCCCGGTGGTGCTGACGCGCACATGCCGGGCCGGCCGTGCCGTGCAGGGCGAGGTGGATCTCGTCGATCGACGCGAACGAACCGGCGAGGTGTCGAGCCATCAGCCCCGTGAGGCCCGACCACATCCCGGCGCCCACGACGAGCACGGCATCGCGTGAGTCGGCACGGTCGCCCTCCTCGAGGAGTGCGGCCACGTCGTGGACCTGATCGCCGACCGACACGACGTGGATCCCCCGATCCAGGAGCGCCACCGCCGCCGGATGGTGTGGTCCCTGTTGAGCGAGGACCACCACGTCCACGCCGTCGAGTCGACGCGACGTGGCGAGATCGACGAGTCTCGAATCGACCGTGACGACGCTGCGACCGTCGTGCGCCAGCGCCAGGCGCTTCTCGACGCGGCGGGCCACCACGCCGGCGCCGACGATCGCCAGGCGCGGGCTCATGGGTCCGGGAGGTCCAGTGGTTGCCAGCCGCCGTGCTGCGGCGGCGTGCCGCCCGACCCGCCGATGCGGATGGCGGCAGCGGCGAGGAGGGTCGCGGTGAGCGCTGCAAGAACTCGTCGGACGAATTTCATCAGTGTGTACCGAGCTTCACGAGGCCCGACGGCGACACCGCGACTGCGGAGACGGATTCGAGAAGTGTGCTCGCCGCTCGGCGACTCCACGAACGGGCACGGTTGGTGGGGCTACCTGGAATCGAACCAGGGACCTCATCGTTATCAGCGATGCGCTCTAACCGACTGAGCTATAGCCCCGAACAGGTCGCGACGCTATCGGGTCGGTCGGAGATTGGCACCCGAGTCGTCGACGACCGCTTCTCGGTACATCGGTCCCGAGGAGTCGTGCAACAACGCCGGAATCTCGGGCTCCGGTCGACGCACGACGAAGCGTCGCATCGGCGAGGTCCGCGTCTCGACGACCTCCTCCTCGAGGACGGTGAAGCGCACACCACCGACGAGGTCGGTGATCAGGTTGAACAAGGTCGCCGCCAGCACCGCGAGGCCCGTGAGACCGATGACGACGAACAGGCCGGCGATCCACCCGGCGTGGTACAGCTCGCCTCCGTTGAACTCGAAGGTGTTCCAGCCGAAGGACTCGAAGAAGCGTTCGACGTTGTCGACCGTGCCGGTCGCATTGGCGACGTTCCACAACAGGACCGACGCGGTGAGCACGATCACGTACAACACCATGTGCGCCACGATCGCGATCTTGAACACACTCCACGGGTCGACGTGGCGGACCACCCGGGTGACCTTGCGGACCCGGGGTTTGCGACCCAGGACGCGAGGGACCTTCGCCGGGATCGGCACGGGCGCCGGGTCGTAATCGGCAGCGCGGCGAGGACGGCGGACCGCTGCGGTCGTGTCGTCCTGTGGTGCATGCGGCACGAACGGACCGTCGATGTCGGCCCGACGCAGCTCTTCGAGGATGTCGTCGGAGACGTCGCGCGATTCCTCGTCGACCTCGGTGTCCGGTGCGAGATCGACGTCGCCGACCCGGGTCAGCGCCTCGGGCTGCGCCGCCTCGGACGCCGGGTCCTCGGTCGCGGGAACGATCTGGGGTAGGACGTCGGCCTCGGCACCTGCCTCGTCGTCGTCATCGTCATCATCGTCGTCGAGGAGATCGACGGGTTCGGATTCGTCGACGTCGGTGTCCGTTGCGGTCGCCTCGTCGGTGTCCGCCTCGGCTGCCTCGATGTACGAGGCGTCGTCGTCGTCGAGGTCGTCTCCGGTGTGGACCACGATCACGGTGTGGTCGTCCAGGTCGGCGGCATCGAGGTCGGTGTCGTCGAGGTCGGTGTCGTCGAGGTCCGTGGCATCGAGGTCCGTGTCGTCGAGGTCGGTGTCGTCGAGGTCGGGATCGTCGACGGGCGTGCGATCTCGCGCATCGGTCGGGTCGGCGTCGTCCTCGTCGCCCGCTTCGAGGTCGGCGATCTCGAGGTCGAGATCGGCGTGTTCGATCGCCTGGTCGAACGCTGCGTCGAACTCCTCGTCCGTGAACAGTTCACCGAGCGCGTCGAGGTCACTGTCGGCGCTGAGGTCACGCTCGGTCTTGCTCACCCGCCCGAGTGTAGGCGCGCGCCGGGACGCGATCCCGTCACTTGCTCAGTGCGTGCCCGTCGCTCGTCACTTCGGGTGATGCGGTCATCAGGCACGATCACGGTGCGTTCGACGCTCGTGCGGTGGCCGTCACGTCACCCACGCGGACGACCACGGTCACCTCGAACGGCTCCGGACCGGCGAACCACTCCACCACCTCGGCACCGTGGCGTCGTGCGTAGTCCGACGCCGCGGAGCGACCACCGTCGAGCGACGCCAGCGCCGCGGCATCGGCTGCGGTCTGGGCACGGGTCCGCTCGATCGTGGTGCGTCCCATCGCGGCGATGGCCAGGACGATCACCACCAGCAGGACGGCGGTGACCGTGAGGACGAGGACGGCCGCCTGGCCGGTGTCGGTCGACGACGTCCCGCGACGTTCGGAAGCACGATGCTCGGCTTCACGATGCTCGGCTTCACGGCGTTCGGACGGACGACGCCGACGTCGGCATCGGTGGACTGCTCGACCAGCGTCGCAGTCCGATCGTCGGCGTCCGGTGAGGTCGGCTGACCAGGTGAACATGCTGCGCTCCCATCCCATCGGACCGCGCCTGCTCGTGGCAGGCGCGGTGTTCTCTCGAGGGACGGACGCCGCCGTCGATGGGACCGAGACCGGTCGAAGAGAAGCGCCGGCGGCGCGGCGCGTCACTCGACCGCGAGTTGCTCGTCGGATGCGAGGATCGGCGAGACGGACCCGACGACGTCACCGTCGTCCATGTTCATCACCCGGACGCCGGTCGCGCCACGCCCCTGCTCGGAGATGTCACGCACCTCCATGCGGATGGTGATCCCGTTGTTCGAGATGGCCACGATCTGGTCGTCCTCGCCCACCATGAACGCAGCGACGACTTCGCCCTTCTTGCCCGTGAGCTTCATCCCGATCACGCCCTGACCGCCGCGGCCCTGGACGTTGAAGTCCTCGAGCTTGGTGCGCTTGCCGTACCCGGCTTCGGTGACGGTGAGGATCGACGTGTCGTCACGCGCCACGTCGACCGACACCACGGCGTCGGTGTCGTTCTTCAGCTTCATGCCGCGAACGCCTCCAGCGGTCCGGCCCATCGCACGCACGTCGTTCTCGTCGAAGCGAATGGTCATCCCGCCCTTGGACACCATGAAGATGTCGTCGTCACCGCTCGTCTCGATCACCTTGACGAGTTCGTCTCCGTCACGGAGATTGATCGCGATCAGACCGTCACGGCGGCTCTTGTCGTATTCGGTGAACGTGGTCTTCTTGACCGTGCCTCGCTTGGTGGCGAAGAACAGGTACCGGTCGCCCGCGAACTGTCGGGTGTCGACGATCGCCTGGACGTTCTCTCCCGGCTGCAGCGGCAGGAGATTGATGATCGGCATCCCCTTCGCCGTCCGGTCACGCTCGGGGATCTCCATCGCGCGCAACCGGTAGACCTTGCCCAGGTTCGTGAAGAACAGCAGGTGGGCGTGCGCGGTCGTGAACTTCACGTGGCGCACGATGTCCTCGGACTTGAGCTTGCCGCCCGACACACCGCGTCCACCGCGTGCCTGGGTCTTGAACGAGTCGGCGGCCACGGCCTTGATGTACTGGGCGTTCGTCATCACGATGACGAGTTCCTTGTCGTCCACCAGGTCCTCGATCGACATCTCGCCGTCGTCGTAGGTGATCTCGCACGTGCGGGGCGTGGCGAACTCGTCGCGGATCGCGATGATCTCTTCCTTGATCACGCTGTTCAACCGCTCCGGTCGGGCCAGGATGTCCTGCAGGTCCTCGATGCTGGCCCGGATGTCCGCCAGTTCGGTCTCGAGATCGATCTTCGACAGACGCGTGAGTTGACGCAACTGCATGTCGAGGATGTCGTTGGCCTGGACCTCGGAGAACTCGAAGGGCTCGGCCATCAGCCCGGCGCGAGCCGAGGCGACGTCGTCGCTGCCGCGGATCAACGCGATGATCGCGTCGATCACGTCGAGCGCCTTGATGCGGCCTTCCAGGATGTGTTCGCGGCGCTCCGCCTTGGCCAAGCGGAACTTCGTGCGCCGGGTGATCACCTCGACCTGGTGACGCACGTAGGCCTCGAGCGCCATCAGGAGGTTGATCTGGCGCGGCACACCGTCGACGAGCGCGACCATGTTGACCGAGAAGCTCGACTGCAGCTGCGTCATCTTGTAGAGCTTGTTGAGCACCACGTTCGGGTTGCCGTCACGCTTCAGCGAGATGATCAGGCTGGTCTTGCCACCCGAGGAGTCGTCGTTGACATCGGAGATGCCTTCGAGATCACCCGAGGTGACGAGTTCGTCGATACGGGCGGCGATCGACGAACAACTCGTCTGGTACGGCAGCTCCGTGACGACGATCTCGTACCGACCGTTCTTATTCTCCTCGATGCTCGCCTTGGCGCGCATCTTCACCGATCCGCGACCGGTGGTGTACGCGTCGACGATCCCTGCACGACCCAGGATGTACGCACCCGTGGGGAAGTCGGGGCCGGTGACGTACTGCATCAGGTCCTCGACCGTGGCGTCGGGGTGGTCGATCAGATGCACCACGGCGTCGATGGTCTCGCCGAGGTTGTGCGGCGGGATGTTCGTGGCCATCCCGACCGCGATCCCCTGGCTGCCGTTGACCAGCAGGTTCGGGAAACGTGCGGGCAGCACGATCGGCTCCTCGATGGTGCCGTCGTAGTTCGGGATCATGTCGACGGTGTCTTCGTCGATGTCGGCGATCATCTGCATCGCCAGCGGATGCAGACGGCATTCCGTGTACCGCGACGCGGCCGCACCGAAGTCGGGCGATCCGTAGTTGCCGTGGAAGTCGATCAGTGGATGGCGCAGGGAGAAGGGCTGGGCCATGCGCACGAGGGCGTCGTAGATGGCCGAGTCGCCGTGCGGATGGAAGCGGGCCATGGTGTCACCCGAGACACGGGCGCACTTGACGTGGGGCCGGTCGGGACGGAAGCCCTGGTCCTCCATGTCCCAGATGATCCGACGGTGCACCGGCTTGAGGCCGTCACGCACGTCGGGCAGAGCCCGCGACATGATGACCGACATCGCGTACTCGAGGAACGAGTTCTCCATCTCCTCCGAGAGTGCGATCGGCTGGATCGGATCCTGCGGCGCGCCACCGTCGCCTGCGGGCGGCTCGGGGGGTTCGGGGGGCTGGTCGCCACCGTCGGACGGTGGGACCGGAGGAGTCGTGTCGGTGATGTCAGTCATTCGAAGTGTCCAAGATGAGAGCGGCGGGGCGAGCGGGACGACGAGGCCCGGGCATCAGAAGTCCAGGTTCTGCACGTCGCGGGCGTTGGTGGTGATGTACTCGCGCCGAGTGGCGACGTCTTCGCCCATCAGGCGCGACATGACGTCGTCGGCGCGAGCGGCCTCGTCGACGTTGACCTGCAGCAGGGTGCGCGTCGCCGGGTCCATCGTGGTGGTGCGCAGCTCGTCCCAGTCCATCTCGCCGAGGCCCTTCAGTCGGGCGAACTGCTTCTTGTGGTTCGGTCGTTGTTCGAGGAACCGGCGGCGGGCGACATCGTCCTTGAGGTAGATCTTCTCCTTGCCGACCTCGGTCGAGTACAGCGGCGGCTGGGCGATGTAGCAGTAGCCGGCCTCGACCATCTCGCGCATCTGTCGGAAGAAGAACGTGAGCAGGAGCGTGCGGATGTGGCTGCCGTCGACGTCGGCGTCGGCCAGGCAGATCACCTTGTGGTACCGGGCCTTCTCGACCTCGAACTCGTCGCCCACCCCGGCCCCGATCGCGGTGATCAGCGCCTGGATCTCGGTGTTCTTCAGCATCTTGTCGACGCGCGCCCGCTCGACGTTGAGGATCTTGCCGCGGATCGGCAGGATCGCCTGGCTGTACGGGTGGCGTGCGTCGACTGCCGTGCCGCCGGCCGAGTCGCCTTCGACGATGAACAGTTCGGACTCGTCGGCGTTCTTCGACTGGCAGTCCTTCAGCTTGTCGGGCATGCCGGCGCCCGACAGAGCGGTCTTGCGACGGATTGCATTGCGCGCGTTCTTGGCGGCGGCTCGAGCCTGTGCGGCCGCGACACCCTTCTTGACCAGCTTGCTCGCTTCGACGGGGTTCTCCTGCAACCATTCGGCGAGGCGCTCGTAGGTGGCCTTCTGCACGAAGGAACGCATCGACACGTTGCCGAGCTTGGCCTTGGTCTGGCCTTCGAACTGCGGCTCGCGCAGCTTCACCGACAGGATCGCCGTGAGACCCTCGCGGACGTCGTCGCCGCTGAGGTTCGGATCCTTCTCCTTGAGCAGGTTCTTCTCGCGTGCGTACTTGTTGATCGCGGAGGTGAGCGCGGAACGGAAGCCCTCGACGTGCATGCCCCCCTCGGTCGTGGAGATGCCGTTCGCGTAGCCGTGGATTCCCTCGTGGTAGCCGGTGTTCCACTGCATGGCGACGTCGAGCATCTGGCCGTCGTCGTCCTCGTCCTCGAACTGGCAGACCTTGCTGAAGAGCGGATCCTTCGTGGCGTTCAGGTGCTTCACGAAGTCGATCAGACCGTTCGTGTACTGGTACGTGACCTGGTTCTCACGTTCCGGTCGCTGATCCTCGAAGTCGATGATCAGGCCCTTGTTGAGGAACGCCATGGTCTGGAGGCGCTCGAGCACGGTGCGAGCCACGAACTCGGTGCCTTCCGCCTGGAAGATCTCGGGATCCGGATGGAACGTGATCGTGGTGCCCGTCTCGCGGCCGCCGGGCGGGGTCTCACCGACGACGACCATCTCGTCGAGTGGTGCGCCACCGTTGCCGTAGTGCTGCTCGTGACGCTTGCCGTCGCGGTCGACCTGGATCAACAGCTTGGTCGACAGCGCGTTGACCACCGAGACGCCCACTCCGTGGAGACCGCCGGAGACCTTGTAGCCGTCGCCGCCGAACTTTCCGCCGGCGTGCAACACGGTGAGGACGACCTCGGCCGCCGATTTGCCCGCGTGCTCACCCGTCTTGAACTGGTCGACGGGGACGCCGCGTCCGTTGTCGCTGACCATGCACCCACCGTCGGCCGTGAGCGTGACACCGATCCGGTCGCAGTGGCCGGCCATGGCCTCGTCGATGGAGTTGTCGACGACTTCCCAGATCAGGTGGTGCAACCCCTGCAGGCCGGTGGAGCCGATGTACATGCCCGGCCGCTTGCGAACCGGGTCGAGCCCTTCGAGCACCGTGATCGCATCGGCCCCGTAGGCAGCTGTGGTCTTGGCGGCGTCGCCGTTCGGCGTGCGGCGCACGCGAGGCTCTGCGTCGGGCAGCGTCTCGGAGTCTTCGGGCCGACGCATCGGCTGCGTCGCGTCGTCGTCATCGGCCATGGTGACTGCGGTGTCAGTGGACACTCGTACCTTCTTGCGTCATCGCCTCCGCGGAGACGTCGGGGTGATTCGAACGTGGTGCCACGTGGGCACGATCGACGTCCACGGACACCGCAGGCCAGACCGGTCAGGTCGGCGCAGCGTCCATGTCATCGTTGCTCGAAAGTCTACCAGCGGGGTACTCCAGAGTCGGGGAGTCGGCCGCGGACGCGACCGTCCGACGTGGTGCCGCCGCACCGGGCGGCGGCACCACACTCGTTCGAGGGTCAGACCCGGACGACGCTCATCTTCATGATCTTGTCGGAGTAGGTCTTCTTGTCGGAGTTCCACAGCGGGGACAGCAGGTTGACGGCCGAACCGATGCAACAGAGCAGGACGAATGCGCCCGAGCACAGGTAGCGGACGAACGCCATGCCCCCACCCACCGGTTGACCGGTCGCGTCCGACACCAGCTTGATGCCCTGCTTCTCCTTGCCGATGGTCTGGCCCGTCTTGCCCTGCACGATGTAGAAGTTCCAGATCGCGTAGCCGATCACCGCGAGGTAGCCGACGATCGAGACCAACAGACCGAGCACATCGGAGATGAGGCTGGCGACGAGGACCACCACGTACACACCGACGATCGGAGCGATGTCGATCAGGTAGGCGATGGCGCGCTGGCCGAACTCGGCGGGCGCGCCCACTGCGCCGGCGGTGCCGGGCGATCCGAATGCGGTGTACCCGGGAGGCGCTCCCGCTCCGGGAGGAGGTGCCGATCCGTAGGCGGGCGGCTGACCACCGTACGACGGAGGCTGCTGACCGCCTGGTGCTCCGTACTGCGGCGGCTGACCGGCCCCGGGGTCGGAGGCCGGCGTCGGGTTGTACGCGACCGTTGCGTCCGACGCAGGGCTCTGGGGCGATGACGGCGCAGCCTGCGGATCGCCGATCCACTGCGAGCCGTCCCAGTAGCGCTGTGTGCCCTCGGGATCGCCCGGGGCGTGGTACCAGCCGGCAGGTGTTCCACCCGTGTTCGTCATGTCGTTCTCCTCCGTCGATGCGTTGCGCTCGTGCGCGTGCAATCGAGAACATAATCGACGCAGAGGGACCGATCGGTTACTTTCGCCGCGCCGACCGCACCCGCACGTCGACCCGGTCGATCTCGACACGTGCTTCCTCGTGCAGTCGGGTGATGATCGTGTCGGCGAGGAACTTCACCTGCGTCGCCCACGTGGCCGTGTCGGCTTCGACGAGCAGCGTGCGCTGGTCGAGTCGTACGGGCCGCACGTGCGCTGCGATCTGGGGACCCACGGCAGCGTCCCACTTGCCGAACACGCCACCGACCTGGATCCGATCGGTTCCGCGCAGCGACTTCATCATCCCGTCGAGGGAACGGGTGATCGGAACGGGGTCGGACACGTCGCTCACGGTAACGAACCGCGATCGTTCACGTGTCGTCGACCACCTCGCCGGCGCGGATCCGGATGACACGGTCCGCGCGCGCGGCGGCAGGCAGCTCGCTCGCCGTCGTGATCACGATCTGCCCCGGGGGCAGGTGACCGAGCAGCGCGGTTCCCCGGCCGTCGTCCAACTCGGACAGCACGTCGTCGAGGACGAGCACGGGAGCCGACCCCGTCCGCTCCGTCACCAATCGGTGTCCCGCCAGGCGCAGTGCCAGCGCCAGCGTGCGCTGTTCGCCCTGAGAGGCATGTGTACGACTGGGCAGTCCGTTGATCGAGAGATCGAGTTCGTCGCGGTGCGGGCCGACCGTCGACACGCCGCGCCGTACGTCGAGGTCACGTGCCGCCCCGAGAGCGGCGAGAAGGCCGACCCTCCGCCACTCCGGTTCGTATCGCAGGGCGACGGGAGTGGCCACACCGGCGAGCTGCTCGTAGGCCTCCTGCACCATCGGCGTGATCCGTGCCACCAGCGTCGCACGGGCGTAGCCGAACTGATCAGCGATCTCGGTGAACTTCGCGTCCCACACGTCGAGCGTGATCGCCACGTCGTCGGAGAGTCCACGCGCCTTCTGTGCCTGTTTGAGCAGGGTGTTGCGCTGTCGCACGATGCGGTCGATCTCGAGTCGGATCGCGTCGTACTTCGTCGCCAGCGCGACGAGGGTGTCGTCCATGAACCGTCGGCGGTCTCCCGGACCGCCCTTCACGACGATCAGGTCGTCGGGCGAGAACACGGTCACCCGCACGGTGCCGAGCAGGTCGCGGACGCGTTGCAGCTTCTGGCGGTTGACCTGGACCCGGTTGCGACCGATGGTGACCAGTTCGGCCTCGATCAACGACGAACGTCCGTCGTCATGGGCGACCGTGGCGCGGATGATCGCCTGGTCCGCCCCCACACGCACGAGCGCGTCACCGGGTGCTCCGCGAAAACTGGACAGCGTGGCGAGATAGGCGAGGGCCTCGGCGAGGTTCGTCTTGCCCTGCCCGTTGTCACCGATGACCGCAGTGGTCCCGGCCGTGAGATCGAACGACGCCGACGCGTAGTTCCGGAAATCCGTGAGCTCGAGCCGGGAGACGATCAAGGCGCCGGAGTCACGGCACCCTGACGGGCATCAGCAGGTACAGGTAGTCGTCCTGGCCGGCACCACGAAGCACGGCCGGCTTCATCGGGTCCATCGTGGCCAGCGTGACGTCGTCGGCGTCGATCGCATCGATGCCCGCCGCGAGGTAGTCCGGGTTGAACGCGACCGTCATCTCGGTGCCGTCGTAGCTCGCGTCGATCTCCTCGACGGCGTTGCCGACGTCCTGGGTGATCGCCGTCAGCTGCACCGTGTCGCCACCGAGGGTGAGACGCACCGGCGTGGAGTCCTGCGCGAGGATCTTCACACGGCGGATCGCCTCCATCATCGACGCCTTGCTCACCGTGAGCAGGTTCGGGTAGCTCGAGGGAAGCAGGTTCCGGTAGTTCGGGAACTCGCCTTCGATCAGTCGCGTGGTGAGGCGGGTGCTCCCCGCTTCGAACGTCGCCTCGCGCTCGCCGAATCGCACGGTGAGTTCCTCGACGTCGCCCATCAGACGCTGGAGTTCGTTGAGCGCACGACCGGGGATCAACACCTTCTGGCCCGACGCGAGCACCGAGGAGTCGGGCAGGTCACGCACCGCCAAGCGGTACGAGTCGGTGGCCACCATGCGCACACCGTCGTCCTCCGACGCCAGCAACACCCCGGTGAGCACCGCACGCGCGTCATCGGTCGACGCCGCGCGCACGACCTGTCGCAGGGATTCGGCCATGGTCTCCGCCGAGATGGTGACGACCTCACCGGACGGCTCGGACTGGCTCGGATAGTCGTCGAGCGACAGCGGGCGCACCGAGAACTGCGAGCGACCCGCGCTGATCGACATCTCACCGCTGCCACCAGCATCCAAGGCGATCTCGACCGCACCGGCCGGCAACGCCTTGACGATGTCGCCGACGAGACGCGCCGGTACGACGGCGGCTCCGTCCTGCTCGCCTCCCACCTCGACCGTGAGCCGGATGGTCAGTTCGAGGTCGGTGCCCGTCACCGTCAAGGTGTCGCCCTCGACCTGGATTCTCACGCCGGAGAGCACCGGCAGGGTGCCGGTCCGGTTGGTGGCGGCACGCCCTGCAGAGTTCAGGGCGTCTGCCAGGACATCACGTTCGCAACGAAACTTCACGGTTTGGACTTCTCCTCACGAGGGGATGTATTCAGATCAGGAGTACTAGTAGGTGCTGTGGATTGGGGACAAGCCACGTCGGACCAGCGTACGGGCACCGACGGCGTCCACATGGGATGGCGCGAACTCCACAGGTCGCGAGTGCCACGCGTGTGATTCGGTGGACGACGCTTCGCTCGTCCCCATGACGCGGCGCGTACCGAGGTCTCGCGTCCACCGCGATGTCCACCGCGCGTGCGTTCGGCCCACGGTGTCTCGGTCGCGCGACGGTTCGTGGTGATCACGCTCGTCACGCCTTCAACTGCTGGAGGAGGTCGGTCACCTGGTCGTAGACCTGTTTGCGTTCCTTCATCAGACGTTGGATCTTCTCGTTGGCGTGGATCACCGTCGTGTGGTCACGCCCTCCGAAGAGTCGGGCGATCGCCGGGTAGCTGAGGTCGGTCAGCTCACGGAACACGTACATCGCCTCCTGGCGGGCAGTGACGAGGGGCCGTTGACGACTCTTGCTCTTGAGTGCCTCGACGTCGAACTTGAGGATGCCGGCGATCTCGTCGAGCAACTCCTCGGGCGTGCGCACCTTGGGACGCGACACCGTGAGCAGGTCGGCGAGCTGCTGCTGCACGAGTTCGACGGTGATGGGTTGGCGGCTGAGGCTGGCGAAGGCCATGACCCGCACGAGCGCACCTTCGAGTTCGCGGATGTTCGTCGAGATGTTCTCGGCGACGAACTCGAGTGCGGCCCCGGGAACCTCGATGTCCTCACGCTCGGCCTTGTTGCGCAGGATCGCGAGCCGGGTCTCGACGTCGGGCGGCTGGATGTCGGTGATCAGCCCCCACTTGAAGCGACTGCGCAGGCGTTCCTCCAGCGTGGGGATGGCGTCGGGCATGCGATCGGAACTGATGACGATCTGCTTGTTCGCGCCGTGGAGTGCGTTGAACGTGTGGAAGAACTCCTCCTGGAGGCCCTCCTTGTTCGCGATGAACTGGATGTCGTCGATGAGCAGGACGTCGATGTCGCGGTACCGCTGACGCAACAGGTTGGTGGTGTTGTTGCGGATCGACTCGACGTACTCGTTCATGAACGTCTCGGTCGAGACGTAGCGGATCTTGTGGTGCTGGTAGTTCTGGTGGACGTAGTGACCGATCGCGTACAGGAGATGGGTCTTGCCGAGTCCGGCGGACCCGTAGATGAAGAGCGGGTTGTAGCTGCGGGCGGGGGTCTCCGCGACGCGCAGCGCGGCGGCCAACGGGAACTGGTTCGACGCACCCTTGACGAACGTGTCGAAGGTGTAGTCCGTGCTGAGGCCGGCCTCTTCGAGCAGGTGGTTGCGGTCGTGGTTGAGGCTGCCGTGCGGTTGGACGCGTTCGGAATCGCGGGGGCCGTCGGCCGACGGAGAAGACGGTTCGGGCTCGGAGGGGGTCTCGACGATCTCGACGGCATTGTCGACGTCGATCACGATCTCACGGTGGCCGAGGCCGGATTCGTCGAGCGCATCGACGATCATCGGAAGGTACCGGGTGGTGATCCGATCGCGAACGTACGCCGACGGTGCGAGCAGACGGAAGGTCTGATCGTCGACAGCGATGGGCGTGATCTCCTGGAAGGTGGAGAACCAGACGCTCTCGGCGAGCTGTGATCGCAGGGACAACGTCACCTGGGTCCACATGTCGTCGGCGTCGGTGATCGGCATGGTGAGTCCAGGTTCGGTGTCTCGAGTGATCCACAGCGTTGTCCACAGAGTGTGGACGAGCGACTCGGCGGATCGGAACACGGCACGCTAGCAGCTCGCAAGCGCGCCGAAAACTTCGCAAAATGACGCCCTCACGCTGGGCAAACGCGACTCGGCACACCCTGTGGGTAAGTTACATCGACGTAGTTCGTGAGCTCGGGCACCATCGCATCCGAGCCCATTTCCGTCCCGTGCTCCCGGCCGACGCCGGACCCCTCCGAGGCGGCGTCGCGGCGGGATGGAGACGAGGTTGGGACCGTGTGTCGCGCGGCCGTAGCCTGGCGGACCACATCCGAACACGAGCCACCGGCTCGGTCGATCACTGCTGCGCCTCTGTCTCGAGCAGCGTCCGACTCCCTCTCGTTCGGCCAGTGTGTTCGAAAGCCACGGAGTATCACGTGAAGCGTACCTACCAGCCCAACGCCCGACGTCGGTCGAAGAAGCACGGCTTCCGCGCCCGCATGAGCACCCGCGCCGGTCGCGCCGTGCTCAAGTCCCGGCGTGACAAGGGCCGGGCTCGCCTGTCCGCTTGATCGGCCGGATTCGTACTCGCGACGACTTCGAGCGGCTTCGCCGTGAGGGTCGTCGGATACGAATCGAACCCTTCTGGTGTTCACATCTGAGCGATCCGTCGGCGAACCCACCACAGGTGGCGTTCGCGATCAGTCGGGCGGTCGGCAATGCGGTGGTCCGCAACCGACTCCGACGACGTCTGCGCGCCATCATGGCGACCATCGATGTGCCGCCCGGTCTGTACCTGCTCGGCTGTCGGCCGGCGGCGAGCGAACTGACGTTCGAGGAGATCGCCTCCACGCTGGGGCGACTCCCGTCGAAGGTCCGAGCGAGCGGATGAACGACGTGGCATTCGATGCGCCTCAGGGGCGGGCTCGAGGATGGGCCCTGTCGGCGATCGACTGGTACCAACGAGCGATGCAGGGCCGATTGTCGCCTTGCCGGTTCCACCCCTCGTGTTCGTCGTATGCCGCCGAGGCCTACGAACTCCACGGTGCTCGCCGGGGAACGTGGTTGACCCTCCGGCGCCTCGTCCGGTGTCGCCCGTTCGGCCCGTCCGGATTCGATCCGGTTCCCGAAGCACCGACCCATCACACCGTCGCCGTCGGCGACCCCGATCTCGCCCACAAGGACTGCTGACACATGTTCGAGATTCCCGCAGCCATGCTCTCGTGGTTCTACGGAGCCACCAACAGCTACATCATCGCCATCGCTCTGATGTCGGTGGTGGTGATGGCCATCACCACGCCGCTGACGCTCAAGAGCACCAAGGGAATGTTGGAGATGCAGAAGTTGTCGCCCGAGATGCGACGGCTGCAGAACGAGTACCGCAACGACAAGACCAAGCTCAACGAAGAGATGATGAAGCTCTACCAGGAGCACAAGGTCAACCCCATGTCGTCCTGTCTGCCGATCTTCGCGCAGATGCCGGTGTTCATCGTGATGTTCCGCATCATGCAGGCACTGACCTACTCGCCTCGCGGCTCCGCCGAACCGATCGCTGCGGCGACGTTCACCGCGACCGGTCGAGCCGACGAGATCGGCGGCTTCATCCCGCGCTTCCTCTCGGTCGACTCCCCTCTCTTCCAGTCCCTGTACGGGAAGTTCACGATGCCCGAACTGGGACTCGATCTGAGCCTCTCCCCCTTCCGGGCGATCAGCGACGACCCGGTGAAGGGCCTGGTCTATGCGCTGCTGGTCGTTGCTCTCGGCGGTCTGTACTTCGGTCAGCAGCGCATGGTCGCCGCACGGGCTGCGGTCAGCCCGACGATGTCGCCCACTCAGCAGAAGGTCATGCAGTACCTGCCCGTGGTGTTCGCGGTCTTCCAGATCTTCTTCCTGACTGCCTTGGTCATCTACTACATCTTCCAGACCCTGCTGCGGATCCTGCAGCAGTACTACATCACCAAGAAGTTCTACGGTGACGACGAGTCGCTGGGTCGCCAGGCACAGCGCGCCGGCGAAGCGGCACGTGAGCACGCCAAGGAGAAGGGTGAGACCGGAGGGTTCCTGGCGCAGGCCAAGCGCGACCTCACAGCCGGTCGCCCCGACAAGCAGGCCGACGACGCCCAGAAGAACGTCGGTGGCGCGAAGAAGAAGGACTCGACCACGCCGAGCGCACGCCCGACGGGTCAGAGCAAGCGAGTCACGCCTCCCAAGTCGCGTCCGACCGATGCGAGTCGGAACGATGCCGCAGGTGGGAAGGGTCGCCCGACCCCGACCCGCAAGCAGGCCGAGGCAGCCAAGAGTCGACCGAAGTCGAACAAGCCGGTCGCCAAGAAGAAGAAGCGTTGACCGAGCGATCGTCGATCGCCGACATCTCACCATCGAGAGATCCCGGACTCACCGGATCTCGGTATCACCACAGGGAAGAAGGACCACATGGAGTGGGTGGAAACCACAGCGAAGACCGTGGAAGCAGCCAAGGAGGCGGCACTCGACCGTCTGGGCGTCGCAGCGGACGAAGCAGAGTTCGACGTGCTCGACGAGCCGCGACCAGGCCTGTTCGGTCGGACGCGCGGAGAAGGTCGGGTCCGGGCGAGGGTCAAGCCGGCTCACGTCCGTCCGAAGCAGGAGCGGCGTCGGCGCGGTGCCAAGTCGTCGAGCGGCGACGCGACGCCGTCCGGGTCATCGGCCGGCAGCGGGTCTGCCACCGAACACGACAGTACCGATGACGTCGACGCCGACGAGTTGACGACGCAGCCGTCCACTGACCGTGCGGCCACATCGACCAAGCCGGACGCGTCGAGTCGGCCATCGAATGGCCGCCCGCGCGGTGGCCGCGACAACGATCGAACGAGAAACAGCCAGGAGAAGAAGATGAGCAACGAAGAGCGAGAGCCGTCCCCGGTCTCTCCACAAGAGGTCGGCGACGCCGCTGTCCTGTTCATGGACGGACTGGTTGCCGCGTTCGGTTCGTCCGGATCGACCAGCCTCGAGGTCGACGGAACCGAACTCGACGTCCAGGTCGACGGCGAAGGACTCGGGCTGCTGGTCGGCCCAGGCGGACGTACGTTGAACGCCGTGCAGGATCTCGCTCGCGTGTCTGCACAACGGCGTCTCGGAGATCACGAGACTCGGCTTCGCATCGACGTGGCCGGCTACCGTGCCCGTCGCAGCGAGGCGCTCCAACGGTTTGCGGTCGACGTGGCAGCGTCGGTGCGCGAGAGCGGGACGCCCCGTGCGTTGGAGCCGATGAACTCGGCGGACCGCAAGGTGATCCACGACGCGTTGAACGACGAGGACGGCGTCGAGAGCCGGTCGGAAGGCGATGATCCGAACCGTCGGATCGTCGTCGTTCCCGCCTGACGACTCCCCGCTGCCACACCGCAGCCACCGGGTTTCCCCGGTGTCGATGACAGCCCGACCGCAGTGCGGTCGGGCTGTCGTCGTTTTCACCTCGGTGCCGGCCGCCGAGGATGAGGCGCCGCCGGGTGGAGCACAGACGCCGTGCTGTCGTCGTACCGGCGGCAATCGTCCGGTCGTCGTGCGAACTCCGGGAGGTCCGCATACAGCATGTTCGTGTTCGGGTGGCGGAACCGTGGCACACTGCCCGAGTGTCATTCGACCCGGATGCGTACGAGGTCCTTGAGGAAAGCCAGCGTTTGGGGTTCCTGGGGGAGCGCGATGTCGCAGAGGTGATCGAGCACGCTCGCGCCTTCGTCGGTGCGCTGACGGATGTGTCGGGGGTCGTGGTCGACCTCGGTTCGGGGGGTGGGGTTCCAGGACTCGTGATCGCTCACGATCGTCCCGACCTTCGCGTGATCCTGGTCGATCGGCGGGCGAAGCGAACGGATTTCCTCGAACGGGCGGTGCGGCGTCTCCGATGGAACGACCGGGTGTCCGTCCTGTGCGCGGATGCGTCCGCCCTCCGCTCACGCATCGATGACGTGTCTGCCGTCGTCGCCCGCGGCTTCGGACCTCCCAGGGAAGCATTGAGCTTCGGAGCCGGGATCGTTCGTAGCGGCGGTCGCATCGTGATCTCGGAGCCACCGAGTGGTGACCGGTGGGCGGTTGACGCGTTCGTCGATCTGGGTGTGGTCAGGGTCGACGACGGAAGCGGCCAGGTGTCGATCTTCGCCAGAACGGGCGCGTGACGATCCGTCAATCATGTTCCACGTGAAACATTCACGCCGCTTCCGTGATCTTCTCGGTCCCATCATGCTCCCCCGTCGAGCGGCTCACGCCGGTCCACGACGACCACCGCCCGCGCAGGCGCTGGGTGCATGTCGATATCGTGCAGGCGAGCGAGTGTCTGCCGATGTTTCACGTGGAACATCAGCAACGGTGGAACTGCCGCACGTCGGCGCCTCCGTCCCTCTTGGGATGCGATCAGCATCGGATGGCTGGCCGGTGCTCTCGATCCGCGCCGCTGCGCGCCATCGTTCTGATGACGCCGTCGTTCTGATGACGCTCGACGTGCCCGATGTTCCACGTGAAACATCTCGAGGGTCCTTGTAACTGTGCGTCGAATCGGGCACAGTACGGGCCGCTGTTCTCCAGCGTCAATCGAATGGAACATGCCGTGACTCAAGACGACGCACCAGAAGGTGCACCGAACGACCCGGTCCCCGACGAGGGGACGACTCCCGATACAACTCCCCCTGCATCACCCGACACCTCACTCGACACCTCACCCGACGCGGTACCCCCGCACGTGGTTCGTCGTCCGCTGCCGCGGATCATCGCCATCGCGAACCAGAAGGGCGGAGTCGGCAAGACCACCACGACGGTGAACCTCGGTGCGTCGCTCGCTGAACTCGGCCTCCGGACGCTCTTGATCGACCTCGACCCGCAGGGGAACGCATCGACGGGGCTCGGGATCGAGAACCGTGGTCTCGAACATTCGATGTACCACGTGATGTTGCACGACGAACCGCTCGAGAACGTGGTGGAGCCCACCGACGTCAAGAACCTGTTCGTCGCTCCGGCATCACTGGATCTGGCCGGCGCAGAGATCGAACTGGTCCCAGCGTTCTCCCGAGAGCAACGCCTGAAGCGAGCGATCGACGCAGTGCTCGACGACTACGACTACGTGTTGATCGACTGTCCCCCGTCACTCGGACTCCTCACGGTCAACGGTCTGTCCGCAGCGCGGGAAGTGCTGGTTCCGATCCAGTGCGAGTACTACGCCCTCGAAGGCCTGGGTCAACTGCTGCGCAACGTCGACCTGGTGAAGAAGAACCTGAACCCGGAGCTGGAGGTGAGCACGATCCTGTGCGTGATGTACGACGCACGGACGAAGCTCTCGGATCAGGTGGTCAGCGAAGTGCGACAACACTTCGGCGACAAGGTGCTGAGGTCGATCATCCCGCGCTCGGTGCGCCTGTCCGAAGCTCCGTCGTTCGGACAACCGATCACGACGTTCGATTCCAAGTCCCGGGGCGCACTGGCGTATCGGGACGCTGCCAAGGAGGTACATCGTGACGCGTCGTAGCGGACTCGGAAAGGGGCTCAGTTCGCTGATCCCCATGGATGACAGCGCACCGGGAGCTTCCGGTGCCCAGCCCGAACTTCGGGAGATCCCGACAGCGTCGGTCACCCCCAACCCGCATCAGCCCCGCCAACACTTCGACGAGGAGTCCCTCGTCGAACTGGCGGCGTCGATCGCGGAGATGGGGGTCCTCCAGCCGATCCTCGTCCGACCGCTCGACGACGACCGTTACGAACTCGTCGCCGGTGAACGTCGTTGGCGGGCGACGCAGCGCGCGGGTTTGGCGACCATCCCTGCGATCGTCCGGACCGCCACGGATCTCAGTTCCATCGAGCACGCGCTCGTCGAGAACCTTCATCGTCAGGACCTGACCGCCCTCGAAGAGGCCGCTGCGTACCAGCAGTTGATCGAGGACTTCGAGTTCACCCATGACGATCTCGCAGGACGGGTCGGCAAGAGCCGATCGTCGATCACGAATTCGCTGCGGCTCCTCGGACTGCCGCCGTCGGTGCAGTCACTGCTCGCCGACGGACGGCTCAGCGCTGGTCATGCGCGGGCACTGCTGGGGACACCGGATCGGGCGCGTCAGGAAGCGTTGGCCCGTGAAGCGGTGGACGACGGGTGGTCGGTGCGCATGGTCGAGCAGGCCGTCCGAGGAGTCCGACCTGATGCCGTTCCTCCGCTCGATGAGGACGAGGACACCACCGATTCGTCGACGACCTCGGCAACGATCGACGGTGCCGGACTCACCCCTGCCACGAGGCTGCGCCCTCCGGGACTGCTCGAACTGGAGGAGCTCTTGGCCGAGCACCTGGCGACGCGAGTGAGTGTCCAGTTGGGCGCCAAGCGTGGCAAGGTCACGATCGACTTCGCTGACCTCGAGGATCTCGAGCGCATCTATCGCCAGATGACCCAGTGAGGAGTCGACCCGCGCGTGAGGGTCGCGCGCGACCTCGCGCGTGAGGTTGATGTGCACAACTGTTCACTCAAGGGTTCTCGCGCGTGGAGTGGCCGGACGACCGACGGATCGCCACATGACGCGGTGGTGACCTGAAGATGTCCTACAGGGAAACACACAGATTGGGGACATACCTGTGGATAACCACAGTAAATCGTTGCGGGGCAACGATTCCGTCAGTCGATGTGTGGTCGAGAGACAGCGCCTGTTGCGTTCATCGGGGCCTGGCTCCAGGCGGCCACGGCACGGGTGACCGCCTCACTCAGGCGGTTCGTCCGGTCCACCACGCTGCGCACCGGGCCGACCGAGCAGAGCACTGCGGGCATGCGTGTCTCGCGCAGTACGGGAAGGCGCATTCCCGCAAGCTCGGGTCGGGCTTCGAGAACGTCGTCGAGCTCGTCGACGATGTGCGAGGCGAGCACGCGGCCACCGATCGACTCGAACGACGGAACGGCGAAGTAGGAGATGATCGAGCGCGGTGCCGGGTGTGCGTCGAAACCGACGTAGGCGTTCGCCCCGAAGCGGTTCGCCGCGGCTGCTTGCGCAGCAGCTTCGTACTCGTCGGTCGACATCACGGTCGCCCCACGCTCGCGCAGTGATCGTGCCACGGTGCGGGTGATCGAACTCAGACCGCCGAACTGACCGACCACCAGGCGCAGTCCGCCGATCGACGACGGACCCGAGCGGGTCTCCGCTTCACGAATCGAAGCGACACCCGGACCCGTTCCGCTCTTCTCGCTGACGAGGCGCAACGTGCGCACGGTCTGAGCGCCACAGATGCCGTCGGCGGTCAGACCGGAGTTGCGTTGGAAGTCGATCACGGCGCGACTGGCCGACGGCCCGAAGATGCCGTCGGGGCGACCGCAGTCGAAACCGACGTGGTTCAGGGACCGTTGGAGGTCGGCCACGTCGTCGCCGCGCAACATCGGAGCGTTCAACATGAGCAGCCGGTCGCCGAGTGACCAACCGGCTTCGATCAGGGCGAGCCAGGTGGGCTCGTCACAGGCACCGCTGACGAGGACGCCGCGCTGCGTCTGGAACGAGGTGACCATGTCCGAGGTGACCACGCAGAAAACGCCGGGTTCGGCGCCGACCGGATCGAATCCGGCGGCGCCGAGCCGGCGCTGCAGATCTCGGATGGCTTCGCCGCGTTGGCCGCGGGTCAGCGGGAAGTGGCCAGGAATCCGTCGATCTCCTCGAGCAGGGCGCCCTTGCTCTTGGCGCCGGTGATGCGCCCGACGACTTCACCCTTGTCGAACACGATGAGCGTCGGGATGGACATGACGCTGTACTTCATCGCGATGTCGGGGTTGTCGTCCACGTTCAGTTTGGTGATCGACAGCTCGTCACGCTCCCCGGCGATCTCGCTGAGGATAGGTGCGATCTTCTTGCAGGGTCCACACCACTCGGCCCAGAAGTCGACGACCACGGGGCCGTCGGCGCCCGCGACGGTCTCGTCGAAGGTCGCGGTGGAGAGGTCGGTGATTCCGTTTGCCATGTTCATGGTCCTTTCGAAGATGTCAGACCCGTACAACCCGGTGCGTCGGGAGGTCATTCCCGACAGCACCGTACCGGCGCAGAACGATCCGGAAACGGATCAGTGCTGGTCTTCGAGCCAGCGTTCGGCGTCGATGGCTGCCATGCATCCGCTGCCCGCAGCGGTGATCGCCTGTCGGTACACCGAGTCCTTGACGTCGCCGCAGGCGAAAACGCCCGGCACGTTGGTGTAGGTGGAGTCGGGTCGGGTGACGAGGTAGCCGGTGGCCTCGTCCATGTCGAGCACGCCGCGGAACAGGTCGGTGTTCGGCTTGTGGCCGATCGCGACGAACAGCCCGGTGACGTTCAACGTGCCGGTCTCACCGGTCTCGTTGTTCACGACGTCGATGCTCTCGACCTTGTCGGCGCCGTTGATCTCGGTGACCGAGGTGTTCCACAGGAACTCGATCTTCGGGTTCGCCAGGGCCCGGTCCTGCATGATCGCCGAGGCGCGGAGTTCGCCACGGCGCACGATGACGGTGACCTTGTCCGCGAACTTCGTGAGGAAGCCCGCCTCTTCGAGTGCGGAGTCGCCCCCGCCGACGACGGCGATCTCGTGCCCTCGGAAGAAGAACCCGTCGCACGTGGCGCAGGTGGACAGACCGTGACCGATCAACCGTTCCTCGGCCTCGAGGCCGAGCATCAGCGACTGGGCACCCGTCGACACGATGACCGAGTTGGCCCGGTACGTGGCCTCGCGGGTCGTGATGGTGAACGGCCGTTCGCTGAAGTCGATCGAACTCGCCTTCTCGGTCTTGACGATCGTGCCGAAGCGCTCGGCCTGTGCGCGCATCTCGTCCATCAACTCCGGGCCCATGATGCCGTCACGGAATCCGGGGAAGTTCTCGACCTCGGTCGTGAGCATCAGCTGCCCACCGGGCTGATCGGAGGTGGACGACGGTTCGCCTTCGATGAGCAGTGGAGCGAGATTGGCCCGGGCGGTGTAGATCGCTGCGGTGAGGCCCGAGGGGCCCGAACCGATGATCACGACGTCGTGCACGACGTCCGTCCCGGCGATCTCGGACTCTGCGGTGTCGGGGCTGGTGCTGGCGGTCATGTCGAACTCCGTGTTCATCTGGTGGTGTTCTCACCTGGTGGTACTCATCTGGTGACGTTCGTCTGGTGAGGTTCGTCTGGTGGGGGTCAGGGGTTCGGGCGACGAAGAACCCGGCCGATCCTGCAGGTTCGTCAACTCGGGCGACGTCACGGGCATTCCCGGGGAGTGTGACGCAGCCGTTCCCGCCCTCGTGGTGTCCACCCGGTGGCATCCACCGAGACGATCGACACGTCGGGTGGCACGTCGAGTGCGACGTCAGACGGCGCCGGAGGTGTCGTTGCGCTTCTTGAAGAGGATCGCCCCGACCAGCGTGAAGAGACCGCCCACGATCAGATAGCTGACGTAGACGGCGCGAGCCTGGTCGAAGAACCACGGCAACGGTTCCAGAGCCGCCTGCAATCCACGGGTGAGGCCGACGAGGAGCAGCACGACCGCGAACAGGCCGAGGAACATCGCGATCAGACCGAACACCAGGCCGCGGGCGGCCATGACGGCGGGTTTGGTCGTCTTGGCCTTGACGTTGTCGACGAGTTTCACGACCTGCTCGGTCGTGGCCTCGGCCCAGTTCGGATCGGTGAGCGGGTTGCCGGCCATGGCGTGCGAGGTTAGCCGCGATGTCCGGTGATGGACCCAGAGCTCGCATCCGTTGTTCGGGCCCAGGGTTGTTCGGGCCCAGGGTTGTTCGGGCTCAGGGTTGCTCGGGCGGTGACGGCAGTGCGACGGACTCGACGAGTGTGCAGTCGGGCTGGTCGGGTGTGCCGCCCGTGTAGGCGTAGACGATCCCGTCGTCGAAGTCGACGCCGACGAACACGTCCTCACCGAGGTAGCGAGCCGGCTCGAGCAGTTGTTCGATCCCGAACTCGCCCTCGCAACTGTCGCCGGGAGCCTCCAAATCGATGTCGGTCGTGGGGACGGGTGCGGAGGAGACACGCGGGATCACGAGTGACCCGTAGTCGGCGAGATCCTCCGGCGACAGCAGCTCGACACGACCGGTTTCCGGTGCCGGTGCCGGCTGCTCCCCGGCGCTCACGGGTTCGGAGTCGGCAGCCGCATCGTCGGGAGCGGACTCCTGCATCGTCGTGGAGTCCTCCATGGCGTCACCGGCGGGAAAGAGGCCGTCGGGGTCGGAGGCGACGTCGTCACTCAGATCGGTCGGACTCGGGACGAAGTCGTCGCCGACGTTCTCGCCCTGCACTTCGGCGGCCTCGTTCGCCTCCACCTCGCTCAGCTCCGGCCCGTCGGCCGCGTCGAGCGCAGGTGCCGCCTCGTTGCTTCCCGTGTCCTCGGTGAGGACGCCACGGAACACGGCGGCGGCGCCCGCCAGGACGACGAGCGCAGCAGCCGCACCGAGCAGCCACTGTGAGGCTCCGAGCGATCCGGTGCGCCGGGCCGCCCGTGAACGACGCCCCTGCGACGACGAGGTCGGGGTGCTGAGCGCGGCGGCCGCGGCAGCATCCACGCCGCGCCCGGGAGTCGCTTCACCCGAGCGTTCGAGATCGGACATCCGCTCCCACACGTCGAGGGCTCCCGCCAGGTGCGCCTCGCGTTCGGAGAGCGACGCGACCGGTGCGGTCGCCGCGAGGACCTCTCTGACCTGGGACAACGCCTCGACTTCGGCCAGTGTGTCCGGGCTGGTCTCGACGAGGGCGCGTTCGTCGGTGGTGGCCTCGCCATCGAGGTACGCGCTGGCGAGCAGCGAGTTCTCGTGGATCTGGTCGTCGGCGTCGTCACTCATGTCAGATCCGTTGGACGCTCGAAGTCCCCTGTGCGGTTCCCGACGGGACGAGAAGTTTCCGATGTGACCTGCGCCACGAGGTCGGGATGCTCCTCGAGTCGGAGCTGGTCGGCCAGCATGCGGCGGCCGCGTGCGATGCGCGACTTGACGGTGCCCACCGGGATCTCGAGCACCTCGGCGATCTCGGCGTAGTCCAGGTCGCCGACGTCACGCAGGACCACCGGGGCACGGAATTCCTCGGGGAGAGCCGCGAGCCCCTCGTCGATCGCGAGGCGATCGACGATCGCCTCGACCCGGCGGCCGGCGAGTTCGTCGACGGGTTCGAGCGACCCACGTCGGTCGTGTGGCCCGGAGTCGTCGTCGCGCACGACGGCGAGCGCAGGCCGACGCTTCCGTTTGCGGAGCTCGTCGAGCGCCGCGTTCGTGGCGATGCGGTACGCCCACGTACCGAACGACGAGCGACCGTCGAACGACGGCAGGTTGCGCACGATCTTGATGAGTGCCTCCTGCGTGGCGTCGTCGGCGTCGCGGGTCGGGCCGGCGATGCGTCTCGTGACGGCGTGGATGCGGTCGTAGTGGCGTCGCAGGAGCTGATCGAGCGCGAACCGGTCACCGGCTCGCGCAGCTTCGATCAGCTCGAGGTCGTCGGTCTGGACAGCGATGCGGCGACTGTAACGAACCGCGTCGTGGCGAGGTGGGCATCCGACGGGGAGGGGTCCCCGAGCGGTCGCCGGGCGGACCACGGCGGCGACGTGATCAGCTGATCGAGATCTCGGAGATCGCTTCGCTGAACGGGTTGTCGTCGCTGCACACGTCGTTGCGACCCAGTTCCAGGATGTGGACCAGGACGTGGTCGGCGTCGGACCCGGCAGCGGTTGCGGTGACGGTTTGGCCGTCGGGCCCGAACGAGGTGTCGAACGGAGCACCCCATTCGTCGAGGGTGGCGGGGGGCGTGTCGCTGCTCGACGCGTAGAACTCGATGTTGTACGGGCCGTTCTCCACGACCACCTCCAGGTCGTTCTGGAGCGGGGCGTCGAAGGAGACGATCACCCCGACCCCGGGCTTGGCGCCCATGAACTGGTTGGAGTAGCACTGCGTTCGCCAGGCCGTGGAGGTGTCACCGTCGGTCAGTCGAGACAGGAGGTCGTCGTTCTCCTCGCCGTTGCCGCTCGTGCCGTCGTTGGTGATCGGGTCGTACGACGTGACCGACGTGATGACCGTGGCCGCTGCGAGTTGCTCTGCGGGGACGGGTGCCTCGCTGGCGACCGGTTCGGGGTCGACGATCGCCTCGTCGTCGGACGCGGTCGTGTCGAGCGCGGGAGCCGGCGCGCCGGCGGGGTTCTCGGGGAGCACGGAGTCGGGGGCGGAGGGGTCGTCGCCGGTGGCCATGGTGACCCACAGGACGATCGCCACGACGACGGCGAGTGCGATCAGCCCACCGATCACCGTTGCCGACGGATTCCACTTCTGGTTCATGCCTCTGGCCGGAGCGCCACGCTGATGGCCGGCGGGCGGGGTGCGGTCCCGGCCGGCCGGGGGACGCGACGTCGCGGGCTGGGCGGGCGCCGGTGCGGTGTGCAGCGGGGGTGGCGGGTCGGCTCGCGTGACCGCCACGCGTGTGGACGGGGTGGGCTGCACGGGGATGCGCCCGGTGATGTGAGGCGGTTCTCCGATCACGCCGACCGGGCCGCTCGCGAACAGGTCACGCCCGGGCCGTGCGACGTCGGGCAGATCGCGGTGCGGGATGTCGCGCGCTCCGTCGGAGCCGCCGGAGGTGCGACGTCGTTTGTCGGGTGAGGCCCGCTTGTCCTCGGGGCGTGACTGCTTGCCGCGCGGTGGCGTGGGCTGACGCATGCCGCGGCTGCGGTCGGTCGCACGGCCACGCGCGTCGGAGGGAGCCCGCACCAACCTGCCTGCCGAGAACGGCGAGACCGGTGAACGCTCCTCGTTGGTCTCGTCGAACGCCGGCGGGCCCTCGGCCTGCGCGGCTTCGAGCTCGACGATCAACGCTGCGCCGTTGGGCGGGCGGAGTTCGGGCTTGCGAGCGAGCAGTGAGTGCACTGCGCCCACCAGGCGGGTCGGCAATGTGGCGCGCAGACGCGCCAGGTCGGTCGGGTCGCGTTGGAGTCGGGCGAGGGCGGTGTCGGCATCGGACTCGCCGAGGAACGGGACCCTCCCGGCGAGGCACTCGTACATGACGAGGCCGAGCGAGTACAGATCGGCCCGCCCGTCGAGCTTCTTGCCCCGCACCTGCTCGGGTGCCAGGTACTTGGCGGTGCCCATCATGATGTTGTCGCTCGTGAGGTCGTCGCTGCCGTCGCCGTGCAGACCCTTGGCGATGCCGAAGTCGGTCAGCAGGACGCGACCGTCGGAGGTGATCATGATGTTGCCGGGCTTGACGTCGCGATGGACGAACCCCGCACCGTGTGCGTTGTCGAGGGCCTTCGCGACGGCGATGCCGATGTGGCACGTGAGCTCGGGGCTCAATCGGTTCTGTGTGTCCAACAGCTGGCGCAGGCTCTTGCCGTCGACCAGTTGCATCACCACGGCCTGGCGACCGTCCTGTTCGAACACGTCGTGGACCGCGACGATGTTCGGGTGGTTCAGACTGGCGGCCGCGATCGCCTCACGCCGGAACCGTTCGGCCACGATCGGGTCGGTGGCGAGCGTCGGCTTCAGCCACTTGACCGCCACTCGTCGATCGAGCGTGAGGTCGATCGCCAGCCACACTTCGGCCATCCCACCCGTCGCCAGGCGGCGCTGCAGCTCGTACCGGCCGGCAATGGTCGTGGGGGTCGGAGTAGACATGAACGTCACGGAACGCTAGTGGGCGTGGCGATGACGGATGAGGCAATCCTCGAACATCCCGGTCGCCGGACTCCACGTCGGAACGATCGGATCGCCCCGACGCGACGCGGTGTCGACGTCAGGCCGTTTCGTGGAAGGCGACGCCGATGGTGCCGCGACCGCCGTGGGTTCCGATGACCGGCCCGATCTCGCCGATCAGGATCTCGCCGTCGTAGTGGGGCCGCAGCATCTCGACGAACACGTCGACGTCGGAGCAGTCGGCGTGCAGAACCGCCAGGTTCTCGACGCGCCCCTCGTATCCCTTGAACCGTTCGACGAGGTGGGCCAGCGCCTTCGTGCGCGTGCGCTGCTTGCCGGCCTCGGACACCACGCCGCCGGTGACGTCGATGATCGGCTTGATCGACAGCGCGGTCGCGAGGAAGGCCTTGGCGCCGCCGATGCGGCCGCCCTTCTTCAGGTTGTCGAGCGTGTCGAGCGCGGCGAACACGCGGGTGCGCCCGGCGAGGTCCTCGGCGAGCGCTGCGACGTCGTCGAGCGAGGCACCGGACGCAGCAGCCTTCGCACACGCGATCGCGATCGTGCCGATGCCCATGGTGACGGTGCGCGAGTCGACGATGCGGATGTCGACGTCGACGGCATCGTCGGCGGCGACCGACTTCGCCGCCAGTTCGGCGCTCTGGATCGTCGCGGACAACGCACCCGACAGCGACACCACCACGATGCCCGTGGCGCCATCGGCGGCCAGCCGACGGAACACCGTCTCGAACTGGCCCGGAGCGGGCGCTGCGGTCTCGGGCAGGGTGGACATGTTGACGCAGCGGTTCCAGAACTCGGCGACGCTGAGCTGCTCGCGGTCGATCAGTTCTTCGTCGCCGAAGCGGATGCTGAGCGGGACGATCTCGATCCCCATCTCGTCGGCGACCTCGGCGGGGAGGTCGCACGCGCTGTCGGTCACGATGCGTACGTTGCTCACGGGGGAGAGAGGTTACTCAGCGGGCACGGGATCGGTGTCCGACGCCGGGCCTGCGTGCTCGGTCGTTCCCGCCTCACGCGCTCGACGCTTGGAGCGCCAACTCGAGATCCACCACGTGGCGAGGATCAGCACGAGCGCTGCGGTGAGTACCTGACCGAGACCGGTGAACGCATTCACGCGGGCGGTGAGGCGAACCGGTTCGACCAACGCTCGCTCGGCGGGCGACGGGGTGAGGATCTCGACGGTGACCGGCGAGGTCCCGTTCGATCGTGCCTTGACGGCGACGTCGACGACCGTGGTGTCGAGCGGATCGAGCGTGACGGCGATGTCGCCGTCGGGGAAGTCCAGTCGTGGAGAGCTGAGCCGCAGGATCACGTTCAGCGGCTCGTCGAGCGTGTTGCCGATACGCACGTCGATCTGCTGCGCTTCGCGTCCGGTGAGGGTGAACGTGAACGGTTCGGGTGCCACCACGCTGCCCCGGAGCCCGGCGGCCTCGGTGACCAGTTCGTCGAGTTGCGTCTGCACGGCGGCGTCGCCGAAGGCCGTCGAGACCAGGCTGTCGAGCTGGCGGGTCCACTGCGCGGGTCGTGGGTCGTCCTCGGCGAGCATCGTGGCGGTGTCGGCGAGGTCGGCTTCCACGAGGGCGATGCGGTCGAGACGTGCCTCGAGTGACGGCCCGGCCGTTTCGGGGAGTGCGGCTCCGGGCGGCTGGTCCTGGCGGTCGGTCACCGAGGCCAGGGCGCTGGCCGGGGCGAACCGGACGGCGTCGGTGCCCTCGGCGAACGTCTGGAGCGCAGTGACCAGGGTGGGGTCGAAGGCGCCCAGCCCGGGCGCCGCGATCAACCGCCCGAGGCGGTCACGCTGCTCGGAGCGCGGCGCGGCGTACTGAGCGAGGCGCCACTGCGCGACCGTCTCCAGAGCCCATTCGGTGGGCGTCTGTTCGGCGAGGATCTCCTCGGTGCGCTGGGCCTCGAAGGTCGCTCCGAACTCGTCGTCGATGATCAGCGTCGGCATCGTCGAGCCGTCGGGCAGTTCGAGCTCGACGAAACGGTCGCGGTCGGGAAGCTCTGCGAGTTCGTCGCTCTCGCTCTCGGTGTCGCTCTCGGTGTCGTCGACGTCGCCTCCGCTGCCGCTGCCGCTGCCGCTGCTGTCGAGGTCGATGACGTCATCGGTTCCTTCGTTCGCAACCGTGTCGGAGTACACGTCGGCGGGCATCGCGACGTAGCGGACCCCGAGCCGCCGCAGTACCTGGGCCCCTTCGGCACTGAGCGGCTCGGTGGCCAGCCAGATGTCGCGCACGGTCACCACTCCGAGCAGTGTCCGGATGTCGTCCTCGCCGGCGTTGAGTTGCCGTTCGAACGCATCGACCCGGTCCACGGCGGCCGCCGACGACACGTCGAACGGTGTTGCGGGCGCAGCGAGCACTTCGTCGTCGAGCAGCACGTCCGCCGTCCCGTCGGGCAATCGGTTCGCGTCGACGGCTGCGGATGCGACGCTCGGTGGGATGTCGAACGTGATCGGCGCGTCGACAGCGGTGGCGATGCCGAGCAGTTCGTCGAGTTCGTCCACGGCATCGGCGAACTCGGCCGCGTCCCCGGTGGGCCCCGGGTCGTCGATGGATGCGATGAACGAGAGGTCGATCGGAGGCGGGGTGGTGGTCGCCGAGGATCGTCGTTCGACCACGGTGCCGTGGCGTGCGACCACCTGCCCGTCGACGCTCACCTGGATGAGGATGGGGTGGATGCCGTCGTCGTCGAACTTCAACCGTTCGGCGACGCTGGGATCGGAGTCCGTCGGCACGGTGATGCGCAGCGTCGCGACGGAGGCGCTGTCCACATCGATCAGGAAGCGTGCGTCGAGGAATCCGACCCCGTCGATGAAGAACTGGTCCGAGATCCGAGGAGAACGCGGATTGGAACCCAGGATCCCCGGAAGGTCTCTCGGGTCGTCGATCGGCTCGTAGTTGAGCACGCCGACGGTGAGCGGGACCGGTGGCGGCAGCGTGGTGGTGGGTGCCGGTTCGGTGGTCGGCGGCGCCTCGGTCACCGGTGCCCCGGTCGGCGGCGCGTCGCTCGGCGCCGGTGACGGCGATGGCGGGACGGTCGACTCCGGAGCGGGCGGTGCCGTGGTGGAGGTCGTGGTGGTCGTGGTCGTCGTGGTGGTGGTGGTCGTGGTTGTGGTGGTGGTCGGCGGGGTCAGTTCGGCGACCGTGGCGAGGTCGCCGGTGATGCGGTAGACGAGCTCGATGTCGCCGCCGGGCGCGAGGTCGAACGTCTGGTCGATCAGTTCGAGTTCGATCGTGCCCGACGCCGTGAACGGAGGCTGCGACGTGGGCGGCGGCTCCTCCTGCGCCGACGCGTCGGTCGCGAACACCGACAGCCCGGCAACCGACGCGGCCACCAGCACCGCAGCGACGGCGCGATTCATGCCGACCGGGTCAGCTCGACCACGACGAGGTCGTCGACGAGGCGCTCGAATCCCGAGCGTCGATAGAGGTCGAGCGCCGCTGTGTTGGTGATGCCGGTGTTCACCATCGCACGTCGGGCACCGCGCCGCACGAGCCAGTCGAGTGCGTCGGTCACCAGCAACGTCGCGGCGCCGTGGCGGCGGGCATCGGGGTGGACAGCGATGCGTTGGAGGTACCCGTTGGGTCCTGCACGCCCGGTGATCGCGAAGCCGACCGGACCGCGTGGCGACGAGCGGCGACCGGACGTGAGAGTCACGAGTCGGCGGCGTGACTGAGGTGTGGCCGTGGCGATCTCACGGAGCGACGCGGCATCGTGTCGCCAGCCGTCGGGGAACGACGCGGCGTCGATGTTCGCGGCGATCGTCAGGTGACGGTTCCCGAGCCGGGAGGTGGCCAGCCCGAGCGGTGCCGCAGCATGCGACGGTTCGTGCAGCGCTCGCTCGAGCAGCGCCAGTCGGTCGGCCTCGACGAACCCGTGCGACGCGAACGCCCCGGCGGCACCGGGGAACAGCGCGCCGGTGCGGATGCGTTCGATGCCCGGGGACTCGAACGCCCGCCGCACCCATTCGTCGATCGACTCGCTCGACGGTTCCATGTGCACGTCGAGCAGGACGAGGTGTGCGGTGCTTGGATCGAGCGGCCAGCGGCGGATGTCGGCGCGAGCAGTCGGGTTCGCAGTCGACTGGCGCACCGCGCCGAAGCTAGTGCCTTGCCGGGCCTACGCCGTTGCACTGCAACGCCGACCGCTCGATGCCATCCGTGACCCGACGGCCGGCCGAATCGTCCGACCGGCGCTCCTCTCCCCGCAATACGCTCATCGCGGTGATTCCCGAACGTTTCGCTCCCGTCCTGCGCGAGCTGGCGCCCCTCGCCGAGCGGTTCCGGGCCAACGGCCACCGGCTCTACCTGGTCGGTGGGACCGTGCGTGACCTGCTCCTCGCGGACGGCAGGACGGACTTCGATCTCGATCTCACCACCGATGCACGTCCGCCGGAGACCAAGGCCTGCCTCGCCGGGTGGGCCGACGCGATCTGGACCCAGGGCGAGAAGTTCGGCACGATCGGTGCGAACAAGGTCGACCCCGAGACGGGCGAGACGCGCCCCTACGAGATCACCACGTTCCGAGCCGAGGCGTACACCGACGAGTCGCGCAAGCCGGTGGTCGTCTTCGCCGACGAGATCCACGCCGACCTGTCCAGGCGGGACTTCACCGTCAACGCAATGGCGTTGGAACTGACCGGCGACGGTGCCACGCCCGAGCTCGTCGACCCGTTCGATGGTGCCGCCGACCTGGTGCAACGCGTGCTCCGCACCCCGCTCGGCCCGGAGGTCAGCTTCAGCGACGACCCGCTGCGGATGCTGCGTGCCGCTCGCTTCATCGCCCGCTACCAGTTCGAGCCGACCGAGGACCTCGTCGCCGCGTGCACGGCGATGGCGGGGCGATTGGAGATCGTGTCGGCCGAACGGATCCGGGACGAACTCGACAAACTGATCGTCGTCGACCACCCGGCGGCCGGTCTGTGGTTCCTCGTCGACACCGGCCTGGCCGACCAGTTCCTGCCCGAGTTGCCGAACATGCGCCTCGAGCACGACCCGATCCATCGCCACAAGGACGTGCTCACGCACTCGATCGCCGTCGTCGAGAACGTCCGGCCGTTGCACGAGTGGGACGACATCGCGTCGGGCGACCGGGAGGTGTTCGACTTCCGCCTCACCCGCCTCGCCGCGCTGTTCCACGACGTCGGCAAGCCCAAGACCCGCGGCTACCAGCCGGGCAAGGGCACGACGTTCCACCACCACGACGCGGTCGGCGCACGCATCACCAAGAAGCGCATGGCGGCGCTGCGGTACTCCAACGACGACGTGCGTGACGTGACCGAACTCGTCTCCCTGCACCTGCGTTTCCACACGTACTCGATGGGCTGGTCGGACTCCGCGGTTCGGCGGTACGTACGCGATGCCGGTGACCTGTTGCAGGAGTTGAACGTGTTGACGCGTTGCGACTGCACCACCCGCAACGCGAAGAAGGCGGCTCGCCTGTCCCGACGGATGGACGAGTTGGAGGTGCGGATCGGTGAGCTCGCCGAGGCCGAGGAGTTGGCGTCGCTGCGTCCGGAGATGGACGGCAACGAGGTGATCGCTCATCTCGGCATCGACCCCGGCCGCGAAGTCGGTGAGGCGATGAAGTTCCTGATGGAGATCCGCTTGGAGGAGGGCCTGGTCGGCGACACCGAGATCCGCGAGCGTCTCGACGCCTGGCACGCCGCCCGCCGAGGTGGTTCGCCGTCGAGATGACCGACGCCGTCACTCGCTGACGCCCCGCTCGATGAGGCCCTGCCGGTGACGCCTGCTGGTGAGGTCTCGCCCTGCGAGGCCCGCCCGTGACGGGGCGCTGCAGGGGTGCCGTGCATCCGCGTCCGTCCACCGGGGTCGTCGTACTCTCGCCGCGTGAGTTCCGGCGGAATCGTGGTGGTGGTCGTGTGTGGCGTGGTGGCTGCACTCGCCGTCGCCGTCGTCGCCCTCGACGCCCGGCGGGTCCGACGTCGCCTCGACGCCTCGGCGACCGACCTCGCTGCCACCCACGAGGGTGTCCGACGTCTGCTCGACGGTTTGCCCGACGCCGTGTTGAGCGTCGACGCCGGCGGGTCGATCACGTCGGCCAACGAGCGTGCGGCCACGCTGACCGGGCGCGCCATCGAGGATCTGCTCGGGCGGTCGTTCATCGGTTTCGTGTCGGCGGACGACCGTGACGACATCACCGACCGGTGGGAGCGACTCGGCATCGACCCGACGGGATCGGCGCACGCCGTGTTCGAACTCGTGCGTCGCGACGGCGAGGTGGTGCTCGTGGAGGCGTCGCTGCACCCGGCGGCCGAGGGGTCGGTCGGGACGGTCGTGATCCTGCGTGACGTGGGTGATCGCGAGCGTTCGTCCGAGGCGCTCGAGCAGGCGCGCCGCCGTTTCCAGCAGGCGTTCCACTCGGCCCCGACGGGCATGGCTCTCGTGCGGATGTCCGACTCGCGCATCGTCGACGCGAACCAGTCACTGGCGGACATGCTCGACCACTCACGTCGCTACCTCCTCGGTCGGTCGGTGCGTGAGATCACGCATCCGGACGACCTGCGTGCGGCCGCTGCGGAACGGGCTCGCATCGAACTCGGGATCGACGACAGTTACCGGATCGAGCAGCGGTACCTGCGCCGTGACGGCGAGTTCGTCTGGGCGAAGACCCAGGTCGCGGTGATCGAGGAGGACGGCGTGCAACTCGCCATCACCCACATCGAGGACATCAGCGAGCAACGTCGCGCGGCCGCGCAGTTGTCGCACGCGGCCACGCACGATTCGCTCACCGAGTTGCCGAACCGGGCATCGATCCTGGCTCGCCTGGACGAACTGTTGCCGACCGCCGGCCTCGACGAGGTGGCGGTGCTGTTCATCGACCTCGACAACTTCAAGGTGGTCAACGACAGCCTCGGCCACGAGGTGGGCGACCGGTTGTTGCGCCACGTCGCCGCCCGGTTTCGGTCGGTGATGCGTGTCGGCGACCAACTCGCCCGCTTCGGCGGCGACGAGTTCGTGGTGTTCGTCGACGGCACCACCAAGGTGGCCGACGATGCCACGGGTGAGATCCGACTCGGACCGCTCGATCCGTCCAAGGTCGCCGAACGGCTGCAGCGATCGGTGCAGGACGCAGTGCTCATCGACGGCCACGAGATGATCGTCACCGCGTCGATCGGCTTCACCACGAACTCACGTGTCGGCATCGACGCGGCCGAGATGCTGCGCGACGCGGACGCGGCCATGTACCGCGCCAAAGCCGGTGGGCGCGACCGGATCGCTCGCTTCGAAGCCACCGACCGAGCGGCGGCCCCCGACGCCGGGCCGTCACCGCTGCAGGTGACCGGAGACCTTCGACGTGCGCTCGCAGGTGACGAGATCGTGCCGTACTTCCAGCCGATCGTCGATCTGGCGACCGGTGACGTCACCAAGTTCGAGGTGCTCGTTCGCTGGCTGCACCCCGACCGCGGTCTGCTCGCTCCCGCCAAGTTCCTCCCGGCTGCGGAGAGCGCTGGGCTGATGGGCGAGATCGGTGAGCGGATGCTGCGCGACTCCCTCGCGCAACTCGCCACGTGGCGCGCTCAGGATCATCCCTACGGACGGTGCGGCCTGTCCATCAACCTGGCCACGCAACAACTCGGCGACTCGAACCTGTTGCTGCTCGTCGAGGACGCGCTCGGCACGAGCGGGATCGAGGCCGACGCACTGTGGTTCGAGATCACCGAGACGGCGCTGCTCACCGACGTCGGGGCGGCCACGGTCGCGATGCGCAGCCTGCGCGGTCTCGGCGTGCACCTGTCGGTCGACGACTTCGGGACCGGGTACTCGTCGCTGACCTACCTGAAGAAGTTCCCGGTCGAGGCGATCAAGGTCGACCGCTCGTTCGTCAGCGGTCTGGGCATCGAGGTGGACGACTCGTCGATCGTCGACGCCGTGATCCGCCTCGGCCATTCGCTCGGGCTCCAGGTGATCGCCGAGGGCGTGGAGACGCCGTTGCAGCTCACCCGACTGCGGGAGCTCGGAGCCGACAGCGGTCAGGGCTACCTCTTCGGACGACCGGTCCCGGCGCGCCTGCTCGACGCCCGAGCCGGCCTCGACGTCCCGTTCTGACGCCCCAGCACCGCGCTCCGAAACGTCGCGGTGAGTCTGCGTCGCCGTGGGGCCGAGGGAGTCTCACCGGTTGGTGGGGGTCGGGTGGTGCGGTGAGTCTGGGTCGTTGTGTGGCCGAGGGAGTCTCACCGGTTGGATGGTCGAGTCAGCTGCCTTCCTTCTGGGCACGCAGCACGAGGGTGGTGGGGATCGGTTGCGTCGGGCCCACACCGAGTTCCTTCACGTGGTCGACCCGGAAGTTCGAGCGTTCGAGGGCGGTGAACCACTGACCGATCGTTCGTCCGGCCGTGCCGTAGGGACGAGTCGGTTCGACGGCGAGGAAGGGGTGCGGCATCGAGATCACGAACGGCGTCGACGGCTTGAGCACCCGATGGACCTGGCGCAGCAGGCGTCCGAGGTCGTCGACGTCGAGGATCGACTGGGCGGCGACGACGACGTCGCACGACGTGGATGCGATGTCTCCGAGGTCGGCCAGATCGGCCTGCAGGCACTGCACGGTGACCTCGGCCGCATCGGCCCGGCGGCGCATCTCGGCGACGACGTCGGCATCGGGGTCGACGGCGATCGCCCTGCCCCCGGCCTTGGCGAACTCGATCGAGTTGAACCACTCGGAGATCCCCAACTCGACGGCGCGCTTGGCGCCGCTCACGTCGCCGCACAGCTTCAGTTCGGTCTCGTCCGCGATGCCGGCTCCGTAGATGATGTTCGCTGCCATGCCCACAGTGTGCCCGCTGCGGTGCCGGTGCTCGTGCACCGGTGGGTGCGCCGTGGGTGCCCGATGGGTGCGCGCTCGGGCGATCCTCGGACGTTGTCGAGTCGGCGGCGCGGGGCTGGACGGCCCCCACTACGATCGGGCGCCATGGCATTCACGGCCGGCGCGATCCAGGGGACCGATGGTGCGCGCGGCATCGTCGACCATCGCCTCGCCCGACGGATGCTGATCAACGAGGTGCGCCGCGGTCGCATCCCGCTGGACACGGTGTGCGACGCCCACCCCGAACTGATCCGTGCGGCACGCAACGTCGGCACCGAGACGCAGATGGAGTGTCCGATCTGCGAGCAGAGCAAGCTGCGCCTGATCACCTACGTGTTCGGTCACGGCATCGGACCCCAGGGACGGTGCGTGTCGACGGCCAAGGAGATGCGGTCGCTCAATGCCCGTCCCGAGGACTTGAACGCCTACGTCGTCGAGGCGTGCACCGAGTGTCGCTGGCATCACCTGCTGCGGATCCTGCCGGTCGGCGGCCGAGGACGCACGCGAACGCGCACGCCTTCGTGAAGCGGTCGGTGCGGAGACGTTCACGCGCGGGGGTGGGCGTCGCCATGGCACTCCTGCTGGCCGCCTGCTCGTCGGGATCGTCCGACCTCGCCGTCGACGGCGACGCCACGTCGGATCCCGACTCGGCCGGTTCCGACGAGATGCCGACGCCCGCCGGGTCCGGCGTCGACCCGGTCATCGACACGGACTCCGACGACTCGAACCCCGGTGACACGAACCCCGGCGAGAACGCGGACGAGAACCCGGATGACACGAACCCAGGCGAGAACCCGGACGAGTCGACGACCGGGTCCGGCTCGCTGGGCGGTTCGTCCCCGGAGAAGGTGATCGTGACCCGGGCACCCGACGCCACCGAGACGGTGCTGCCGGAGGGCTACGGCTCGGTGTCGGCGCGCATCACGTCGGCAGAGGGCGACGAATGCGACGTGTGCCTCTGGTTGGCCGACGACGACGCACTGCGCCAGCGGGGACTGATGGGGGTGACCGATCTCGGTTCTGCCGTCGGCATGGCCTTTCGCTGGGAGCAACCGCGCGAGGGCAACTTCTTCATGTTCCAGACGCCGACACCGCTGTCCATCGCGTGGTTCGACGAGTCGGGAGCGCACGTGGGACAGGCGGACATGGAGCCGTGCCTCGTCGACGACTCGGCGACGTGCGAGCGGTACGGCGCGGACGCTGCGTACACCCTGGCGATCGAGATGTTCGGCGGCCAACTGGACGCGGTGGGCATCGGCCCCGGTTCGACCGTCGAGTTGCTCGATCTTCCCTGCGCCTGAGACATGATGCGTCGCCCACCCGGTGACGTGCACCCGGGTCACCACCTCCCCGCTCTCCCACACCTCTCGAACAACTCTGAGGTACCCCTGCGCTTGGATGGTGTCCATGACGAATCGTGCCCGCCGAACCGGAGCCCGGTCGGCCACGGCGCGCGATCAACGCGCGACCGATAGCGTGCCGTGGTCCATATTGGCCCTGCCCCCACGGGGGCTACTGCACATCGGGGTCGCCCGGTGTGCTGGTATCCGAAGGGAGAACACACACGTATGAAGCGTGGATACGAATTGATGGTCATCATCGACGGCGACGTCGATGACCCCAAAGCACAGGCCTGGATGAAGTCGGTCACCGACGGCGTCAAGGCGGCCGACGGTGAGCTGCACGGCAAGATCGAATGGTGGGGCAAACGCCAGTTCGCCTACCCGATCAACAAGAAGCCGTCCGGCTACTACCTGGTCGCGGAAATCGTCGCGGGCCCCGGTGCTCTCGACGAGCTCGAGCGCACGCTCCGTCTCGCAGACGACATCGTCCGCCACAAGCTCATCCGACTTCCGGAAGCCGAGGCCGAGCGCCGCGGCATGGCGGTCGTCGCGGCCTGATCGGCTGCTGAACCGCTTCCAGCACAAGGGGAATCAACATGGCAACAGACAACACCGTCACCCTGATCGGGAACCTCACCAGGGATCCCGAACTGCGCTACACCACGGGGGGCCGTGGCGTGGCGAGTTTCGGTCTGGCCGTCAACCGACGGTGGCAGCAGAACGGCGAATGGCAAGAGGCCGTCTCGTTCTTCAACATCGTGGCATGGGCCGAACTCGGTGAGAACGCTGCGGCGTCGCTCACCAAGGGCTCACGTTGCATGGTCACCGGTCGTCTCGAGCAGCGCTCGTACGACAACAAGGAAGGCCAGAAGGTCAACATCACCGAAGTGATCGCCGACGACCTCGGTCCCAGCCTCCGCTGGGCCCAGGCGCAGGTCGAGCGCATCAGCCGCGATGGCGGCCCCGGTGGTGGCGGCGGCGGAGGCGGCAGCGCCTCCAGCGCACCCGATCCCGTCTACGGCGACGAAGAGCCGTTCTGACCGACCAGTCGTCAGCCGAGTCGATTCCCTCGACCTCGACCAGAAATCTCCAGTACGGAACCTCCAGTTAGGAACTCTGCCTCATGGCATCCAAGAAGAACAAGGCCCGCTCGGCGCGGGACGCGAACCCTCGCAAATTCAAGAAGAAGACCAGCATCCTGCTCATCGAGAAGGTGGAGTACATCGACTACAAGGACGTCGATCTGCTCAGCCGCTTCATGAGCGATCGCGCGAAGATCAAGAACCGGCGCGTCGCCGGCAACGATCTGCAGCAGCAGCGTCTCGTCGCCAACGCCATCAAGGTCGCTCGCGAGATGGCGTTGCTGCCGTACGCGAAGCGTGTGGCATCGACCCGCACGGGTGGGCGCCGCGGCGATCGCGACGACCGTCGTGGCGGCGACCGTGACGAGGACCGGTCCTTGGACACGAGCGACTCGCAGGTCGACACGAGTGTCGACGGCGGCGATGACACGACCGACGATCAGTTCGACGATGCCGAGGTCGGCACCGACGAGACGGTGGAGGTCTGATCATGCAGGCGATCCTCCGTTCCGACGTCGCAGGCCTCGGCCAGCGCGGCGACATCGTGGAGGTGGCCGATGGTCACTTCCGCAACTTCCTGCTCCCCAAGGGTCACGCCTTCAAGGCGTCACCCGGTGCGATCGAGCAGGCCGCCCGGATGCGTGCGTCTCGCGACGCCCGTGACCACGAGTCCCGCGAAGCAGCCACTGCGATCGCCACCAAGCTCGTGCCGCAGACCATCACGATCACGGCCAAGGCATCGTCGGAGGGCAAGCTCTTCGGCTCGGTGTCGGCAGCCGACGTGGCCGAAGCGGTGAAGGCGCAGACCGACATCGAGATCGACCGCAAGAACATCGAGATCGACGGAGTCCGCTCGACCGGCTCGCACACTGCGACGGCGTCGCTGCACTCCAGCGTCTCGTTCCCGATCACCCTCGAGGTCGTCGCAGCCGAGTGAGCTGCACCGACCGAACGGTCGGTCACATCCTGATCAGTGATGTCATTCGAACTGTCGAGTGACATCGGATCGACACGCCGGGGCGTGTCCCGCACTCGTGCGGGGCGCGCCCCGTTGCGTTTTCCACATAGATGTCCACACGTCACCTCCTGCAGGGTTGTGGGGACGTGTACCGGTTGTCCACAGGCCGTCCACAGGCGATCCGCAGGCTGTCGGTACTGGTTATGCACACCCACTACCAGGGAGAATGATCCGCAATGGCCGGCGACGAGAACTTCCCCATCGAAAGCGGCGGGGGTCGATCGGTCACGCCGATCCGCCGACTGGGCGCGCCGAGCGGGGGTTCGGGCCGGGTCCCCCCCCACAACCTCGAAGCCGAGGCGTCGGTCCTCGGCGCCCTGTTGCTGTCGCGTGACGCGATCGGGGCCGTGGGCGAGGCAGGCCTCAAACCGCGCGACTTCTACAACCCCGCGAACCAACACATCTTCGACGCGGTTCGTGCGCTGTACTCGTCGTCGGGTCCCGTCGACGTCGTCACGGTGGCCGACGAACTGCGCAAGGCGGGGATGCTCGACGAGGTCGGTGGCATCGCCCAACTGAGCGAACTGCAGAACGCCACGCCGTCGGTGTCGGGTGCCGAGCACTACGCCAAGATCGTGATGGACACGGCGCTGCTGCGGCGCCTGATCCAGACCGCCGGCGAGATCACCGACCTCGCGTTCAGCCAGCCCGACGACGTGACCAAGACCGTCGACCTGGCGGAACAGAAGATGTTCGAGGTGGCCGAGGACAAGGTGGTCGACTCGACCCGCCCGATCCAGGAACTGCTGAACATCACGATGGACGAACTCGAGCTCGCCTTCGAGCGCGGCGACACGATCACCGGTGCAGCCACCGGCTACATCGAACTCGACGAACTGCTCGCCGGACTCCAGCCCAGCACCCTCAACATCGTCGGTGCGAGACCGGCGATGGGCAAGACCGCGTTCGGCCTCGGCCTGGCGACTCACATCGCGAAGCACGAGGACAAGCCGGCGCTCGTGTTCTCCCTCGAGATGGGCCACAGCGAACTGACCCAGCGCATCCTGGCGTCGGAGGCGAAGGTCGACTCGAGCAAGCTGCGCACCGGCAAGCTGACCGAGTCCGACTGGTCGAAGATCGGCCTGGCCGTGGGTCGCCTCGAAGTGCCGCTGTATCTCGACGACAACCCGCAGGTCACCGTCATGGAGATCCGAGCCAAGGCCCGCCGCCTGAAGGCGCAGCACGGCGGCATCTCGGTCATCCTGATCGACTACCTGCAGCTCATGTCGGGATCGGGCCAGTCCGAGAACCGCCAGTTGGAGGTCTCCGAGATCAGCCGCAACCTGAAGGTGCTGGCACGCGAGCTGGAGTGTCCGATCGTTGCGTTGTCCCAGCTCAGCCGCAACCTGGAGTCGCGAGCCGACAAGCGACCGATGCTCGCCGACCTGCGTGAGTCGGGTTCGCTCGAGCAGGACGCCGACGTCGTGATGTTCCTGTACCGCGACGAGGTGTACAACCCCGAGTCACCGGACAAGGGCTCGGCCGAAGTGATCGTGGCCAAGCACCGTGCCGGCCCGATCGGCACCAAGCGCCTGGTCTTCCTCGGCCAGTACACGCGCTTCGACAACGCCGCCCGCTCGATGTGACTCGAGCAAGGGCGACGTCGCCTCGACGCTGACCGACGGGGTCGGGAACCCCGGTCAGGCGACGGTGTAGGTGAAGTCGTCGTCGACCTGCTCGTCGGAACGGTCACCCTGTTCGTCGACGACGATCCGGTCGACCGCCGGGTCGAAGACGCCGTCTCCGTCGTCGGCGTAGAGCACGGCTTCGAGTCGGGTGGTGCCCGTGAGCGGGGTGTCGAGTTCCACGTCGATCGTGGCGTTGGTGTCCGCGGCCTCGACGGCTGTGTGTCCGAGGACCTGCGGGTCGGGAGCGTCGGTCCGCACGACGACGAAGCCCGCCGTGGAGGGGAGTCGGACCTCGCGCACCGTCACGACGGTCCCGTCGCCGCTCTGGTCGTCGGCGTCGATGTCGGCGTTCGTGTCGACGGCCACGGCTCCCGGGTCGGCGGGCGCCTGGCTCGTGACCGTCGGAGACGGGTTGTCGTCGTCGGGGCGGACGTCGACCACGGTCCCGGTCGCGTCGACGAGCACGTGGTACTCGTTGCCGCCGGCGTCGCGGATCTCGACGTCCCAACCGTTCCACCCGTCGTCGTCTTCGCGCTCGATGTCGTCGAGCACGGCGCCGGTTCCGACGGCCGCGATCGCCGCTGCGACCGCTTCGTCTCGTGTGATCTCCGCACCGCCGGTCGGTGCCTGCCAGGGCGCCGGTCCTGTCGGGTCGCGGAAGGTGAGGCCGCCGATGGTGAACACGTCCGCGTCGTCGCGGTCTTCGTCGTCGTCGATCTCGTAGCGGATGCCGAGGTCGACCTCGCTGCCGTCGAGGCCGCGCAGCTCCTCGAGCAGCGGCTCGGCGCTGCCATCGGCGTCGAAGTCCTCGAAGGCGGGCGCCGTCTGGAGCCAACCTTCCGGGCCGAAGTTCACGTCGACTCCGGCGACCTCCCAGTCGTCCGGGTCGTCGCCCGAGCGCAGGGTTCCGGAGAGTTGGTCGAGTCCCGTGACCGACTCGACGGCCACCTCACCGGACGTCGAGTCCGACGAAGTGTCGGGTGTCGTCGCGGTCGTCGGGTCGGCGGCCCCGACGCTTCCGGCGGTGATCGGATCGACATCGGTGGCGTTCCCGTCTCCGCCGCACGCGGTGCCGAGGGTGATGACTCCGATGAGTCCGGCGGCGGTGAGGAAGGAGTTTCGTGATGTCATGTCGGTGGACCTCCTGGGTCGTCTGTCGGTTGCTGCTGGGTACTCTGACGCCGTGGTCTGAGCGGTGCATGAATCGAACCTGAAAGCTCCTTTCAGGTTCGGTCAAGGCCCGGTTCAGCGGCGTCGGCGAAGCTGTTCGGACGATGTGCGGCGACGGTCCGGTGTGGCCGGCGGCCGAGAAGGTGGGAGAACGGTGTCGATACTGCTGGTGGAGGACGAGGAGGGGATCGTCGCATTCGTCCGACGGGGGCTCGAAGCGGCGGGCTACCAGGTGCTCGTCGCATCGGACGGAATCGACGGACTCGCACTGGCCATGTCGGACGACGTCGACCTCGTGGTGCTCGATCTCGGGTTGCCCGGCATCCCCGGCGAGGAGGTGCTCACTCGGCTTCGTCGACGTCGCCCCACGGTTCCGGTGATCATCCTGACGGCGAAGGACTCCGTCACCGATCGTGTCGCGAACCTCGATGCAGGCGCCGACGACTACCTGATCAAGCCGTTCAGCTTCAGCGAGCTCCTCGCCAGGATCCGCGCGCGACTCCGCTCCACCGACCAGTCCCGATCGGACGTGATCGCGGTCGGCTCGCTGAGCATCGATCTGGCCGGGCACACGGCGATGGTCGACGGCCGCTCGATCGATCTGTCGTCCCGCGAGTTCGCGCTGCTCGAGGTCCTCGCCCGTCACGCCGGGCGCGTGCTGTCCCAGACACAGTTGCTCGACCAGGTGTGGGGCTACGACTTCGACGGCTCGTCCAACGTCGTGGAGGTCTACGTCAGCCACCTCCGCGGCAAGATCGGGGCCGAGCGGATCAAGACGGTCCGCGGCGCCGGATACAAGCTCCACGACACATGACGCTCACCACGCGAGTCGTCCTGCGGGCCGTGGTGGTGATGACCCTCGCCCTGACGATCGTCTGTCTCATCACGTACCAGTTGGTCGCGGTCTCGGGACGCAACGACACCGACGGGCTGCTGCGCGACGAAGCGCAGGCGCTCGGCAACGAATTCGCCCGACAGGCCACGGCATCGGGCGGGCTCGACGGCGTGTTGTCGCCACCCGAGGCACGGCAGGCGGCGAACACCGCCCTCACGGTGCACCCCAGCAGCGTTCGCCACGTCGCCCTGATCAACGTCGTCGGCATCCGGGTCACGGCGACCGGTGGCCCGGCGCGCCTCGCAGCGCTCTCCCGCAGCCGCGACGCTCCGCCCGTCGAGCCCGGGCGCCTCCGCTCCGTCGACACCGACGCCGGCCCGGTACGGGTACTCGACCTCGACGTGATCGACGAGAGCGGCGCCTCACTCGCGGTGGTCACCGTGTTCGCGTCGCTCGAGCCCGCCAACGACGCCGCCGCATCCGCACTGCAACGCGCGGCTCTCGCCGGCGTCGTCGCCCTCGTCGTCGGTGGCGTGTTGCTCGCGTTGGTGGTCCGTCGAACCCTGCGCCCACTGCACCGTCTCGCCGACGCTGCGCGTGACATCACCCCGGTCGACCTGTCGACCCGCGTGCCGGTCCCCGACACCGACGACGAGGTCGCCGAACTCGCACGTGACCTCAATGCGATGCTCGACCGGATCGAGGACAGCGACGACGCCCGGCAGCGGTACCTGGCGGCGGTGTCCCACGAAGTACGCACCCCACTCGCCGTCGCCGAAGGACATCTCGAACTCCTCGAGACCCATCACGACGCCGGACCGCAGGACATCGCCGACACGGCGACGACCGTGCGTCGTGAACTCCACCGCCTGCGTCGGATCCTCGACGACATCTCCGACATCGCACGCGACCCCGATCGCATCGACATCCGCATGGGCCCGGTGTTCGTCCCCGACCTGTTCGATGCGGTCGCGACCCACGTACGCGCACTCGGCCTCGACGGACGCGTCACCCTGCGTCCGGCTCCGCCCTGCGTTCTCGTGGGCGACCA
Source organism: Ilumatobacter sp. (assembly GCF_039969435.1). Taxonomy (GTDB): domain Bacteria; phylum Actinomycetota; class Acidimicrobiia; order Acidimicrobiales; family Ilumatobacteraceae; genus Ilumatobacter_A. The sequence continues at coordinate 86,331 of NZ_JBDVNU010000014.1, read as the reverse complement.
GGCCCGCATCGAGCAGAGCCTGACCAACCTCGTCGGCAACGCCATCGACCACAACCCACCCGACACGACCGTCGAGATCCACGCCCGGGTCGATGCCGACGCACACTGCGTTCTCATCACCGTCACCGACGACGGCAACGGCATCGCCGACGAACTCCTCCCGCACGTGTTCGAGCCGTTCACCACGACACGACCGGCGGGTCGACACCGGACGAGTGGGCTCGGCCTCGCCGTCGTCGACACCCTCACCCGGGCGCAACACGGTCAGGTGCAGGTCCGCACCAGCCCCGCCGGGACCGCCGTCACCCTCACGTATCGCGACGCCTGAACCCGAGTCGGGTCCATCGGCCGTATGACGTCCCGGCGCTTCCCGGACGGGTGCCGATCACGCCGCGAGGTCGTTGGCATACAGTCCGACGAGGACGGGGACGAACTCCAGGGTGTCGACGAACGCGGCGACTGCCTCGGCGAGCGACCGGTCGTCGGTGTCGGCGACGAGTTCGTCGCCGCGCCGGGTGAGCTGTGTGTCGAACGCCGCGAGCTTGGAGATGACGAAGTCGAGATCGAGCCCGTGGAGCGCACCGGTCGCTCCGCGATCCGACACGGTCCATCGGCTGTCGGCGCCGGTCGCGAGCACGTCGACCCGCCCTCGGTCACCCGTCGGATCGAGCACGACACGCAGGGTCGAGTCGTCGAGAACACCGACACGAACCGACCGACCCGAGTGCGCGCGGAGTGCCGACTCCAGGTGTCGTGTCGTTCGTTCGTCCATCATCTGATCCTCGTTCCGGTCGTCCCCCGTGACACATTGATCGGGACACGACCGCTCGAACTTGGGTCAAGACCTCGTCATGACTTGCGGTGGCGGGGTCAGGCGCGCAGCGCGACGAGGAACTGCCCGCCGCCGGCGTCGATGTCGGACGTGACGTCGAGGTCGGGTTCGAGCCGCGAGACCCGGTCCACGAGCCAGGCCGCCGCCTGCTCCGCATCGTCCTGTGTGGGGCAGCGGGCCATCACCTCACGACCGCCCTTCTTGACGAGACGGTCGACGCTCGGGATGATCGGCGACGGGTCGACCACGAACAGGTGCTCGGCCCACGGGACGACCGCTTCGACCTTGCCCTTGCCGGTGTTGCACCCGCGGTGGGCGAGTCGCTCGACGAGGCCGCCGTCGCCCTTCTTCTTGCCCTTCGCCTTCGCCCGACGATCCGACATCCGTTCGTCGACACTCGGGCCGCGATCGTCGTTCACGGACCGGTCGGGGTCGACCGCCTCGTCGCAGATCCAGCATCGCCAGCCATCTCGCTCACCGATCTCGCTCAGACGCGCCATGGCCGAACCGTATCCCCGCAGGACGGCACCGCCGTCAGGCCCAGGACGTCACGCCCAGAACGCGTCGAGGCGAGCCAGGAATCGGTCGGGATCCGCCAGGTGTGGGTAGTGGCCGTGGTCGGGCCAGACCTCGGTGACCGCACCGTCGATGTACGACCCGATCCACTCCGCGTATCCGTCGCCCGGGTCGATGCCGAACAGCGAGAGGTACGGGACATCGAGGCCCGAATAGCCGGTGAGCGCACCGTCCACGACGGCTGCGATCTCCGCCACCGGCAGCGTGAGGATCATCTCCCACACACCGAGCACCACGTCCTGGTCGGGTCGGCGGGCAGCGTTGATCCGAGCCATCTCCTCGGGTGGGATCCGGTCGCCGGCCATCATCTCGAACAGACCCTGGATCACGAACGGGAAGGCGTCGGCATCGCGGAGCTGCGCTTCGAACCCCATCAGCTGCGCCTGGAAACCGTCGAGCTGGAGCGACTGGTCGATGTTCACGACGGAGGAGACCGGCAGAGCCGCCCCCGCTGCCGACACGATGGCGCCGCCGAGCGAGTGGCCCACCAGATGGGGCCGGTCGAGGTCGAGGGCGGTCGAGACCGCTGCGACGTCGCCCGCCATCGCTTCGAGGTCGTAGCGGTCGGCGGTGCCCGAACGTCCGTGGCCGCGGAGGTCCAGCGCCACGACCTGGCGACCCGAGGCGAGTCGGTCGACGAGCGGGTCCCACGTGACCGCACTCTCCGTGATCCCGTGCACGAGGATCACCGGGGTCGCGTCGCGGTCGCCGCCGGTGGGCGCATGGACGTCGAACTCGATCGAGACGCCGTCGGCTGATGTGGTCGATGCCATGAGCGCCAGTGTCGCGCACGGCGCGCGCTGCGCCATGATGAAACGATGACCGCACGTCGCTCGATCGATCCGATCTCTCTGCTCGGCATCGCGCTCGACGCGAACTCCTCCTTCCTCGCGGGTTGTGCTCTCGGCCCCGACGCCATCCGCGCCGCGCTGCATTCGGCGTCGGGCAACGACGCGAACGAGGCATCGGTCCACGTGACTCCGCTCCTCGACGATGTCGGTGACGTCTCGATCGCCAACGAGCGCGGCTCACACGCCGACGCCGATGCGATCACGGCCGCCGTGCGTGGACAACTCGCTGCGGGCCGACAACTCATCACACTCGGAGGCGACCACTCGGTGACCTATCCGATCCTGCGGGCATTCCGTGAGGTCCACGACGACCTGACCGTGGTGCACGTCGACGCTCACCCCGACATGTACGACGACCTCGACGGCAACCCGCTGAGCCATGCGTCGCCCTTCGCACGCGCGCTCGAGGAGGGGTGCATGACGAAGCTGGTGCAGCTCGGGATCCGCACCGCGACGCAGCACATGGTCGATCAGGCCGAGCGGTGGAACGTCACCATGATCACACCGCGGCGACTCTCCGAATTCGACGCGTCGTCGCTCACCGGCCCGATCTACGTCAGCCTCGACCTCGACGGGCTCGACCCGTCGTGTGCGCCCGGAGTGAGCCACCACGAACCCGGCGGGCTGACGGTGCGCGAAGTGCTCGACGTGATCGATGCGTTGCCTGGTCCGATCGTCGGTGCCGACATCGTCGAACTGAACCCGACCCGTGACGTCGTCGACATGACCGCCATGGTCGGTGCGAAGTTCGTCAAGGAACTCGCGGGCGCCATGCTCGCCCGCCGCCGACCGTGAGGAACTGGGGAGGCAACGTCGACTACCGAGCCGCCGATGTGTCGGTGCCTTCGTCGCTGGAGCAACTCTCGTCGATCGTCGCATCGTGCGTCGGGATCTCGTCGGTCGCGAGTCGTCACTCGTTCAACCGGATCGGGGACGGCGAGGTCCTCGTCGATCTGCGCGACATCCCGCAGTCGATCGAGTTCGACGAGTCGGCGGGAACGGTGTCGTCGCCTGCTTCGACGACGTTCGCCGAGTTGAGCGGCGCTCTCGACACCCGCGGGCGCGCACTGCACAACCTGGCGTCGTTGCCGCACATCTCGATCGGCGGTGCCATCTCGACGGCGACCCACGGATCGGGTTCCACGTCGCCGTGTCTGGCGAGCGCGGTCCGCGAACTGGACCTGTTGACGGCAACGGGGGAGGTCCGTTCGTTCCGTCGAGGTGACGACGACTTCCTCGGCACCGTCGTGGCGCTCGGCTCACTCGGACTGGTCACCCGCGTGGTCCTGCAGACCGAACCGACCTACGAGGTCTCACAGACCGTTCACGACGGGCTGGCCTGGACGACGCTCGTGGAGTCGTTCGACGATGTGTTCGCCTCGGCGAGCAGCGTGAGTGTGTTCACACGCTGGGGCGATGTCGCTGGGGAACTGTGGCGGAAGCAGCGGTCGGACGACCGACCGCCGTCTCGGACCGACATCGAACAGAGCCTCGTCCCCGCCGACGCGATGCGTCATCCGATTCCCGGGAACCCTCCGGACGCGTGCACGCGCCAACTCGGCGAACGTGGCCCGTGGTGGAATCGTCTGCCGCACTTCCGAGCCGACGCCGTCCCGAGTGCAGGCTCGGAGATCCAGTCCGAGTGCTTCGTCGAACGGACCGCGTCCGCTGCCGCGATCGAGGCCATCCGGTCCATCGGCCCCGAACTCGACGACGTGCTCCTGGTCAGCGAGATCCGCACCGTCGCCGCCGACGACTTCTGGATGAGTCCGTTCCACGAGCGGGATTCGACCGGACTTCATTTCACCTGGAAGCTCGACCCGGCAGCGGTGCAGGCCGCCGTCGACCGGGTCGCCCTCGTCTTGGCGCCGTTCGATGTCCGTTGGCACGTCGGCAAGGCGATCCCCACCGGATGGCGGCTCGAACGGCCCGGACTCGGCGACTTCCTGGACCTCAAGCACCGTCTCGACCCGACGGGTCGGTTCACCACCGACTGGTTCCGGAGCAACGTCGAGCGCTCGGTCTGACACCGCATGGTCGAACGGTTCTCAGAGGGCGTGTCGGAGGGCGAGGGCTCGGGTGGCGGCGGCGGTGGGGGAGTCGGCGGTGACGGTGAGGTGACCCATCTTGCGACCAGGGCGCGGCTCGGCTTTGCCGTAGAGGTGCAGGGTGGCGTCGGGGTCGGCGAGCACCGCCGCCCAGTCCGGCTCGACCGGATCGCCGAGTGAGCCCTCGCCGTTCGGGTCATCGGCAGCGGGGAGGAACCACAGGTCGCCCAGGAGGTTGACCATCGCTGCCGCCGGGGCGGTCATCGCCGTGGACCCCAGCCCGACTCCGCACACCGCTCGGATCTGCTGCTCGAACTGGCTCGTCACGCTCGCGTCGAGTGTCCAGTGGCCGCTGTTGTGCGGCCGCGGCGCGATCTCGTTGACCAGGAGCCTCGGCGCACCATCGGCACCCGGACGCTCGTCTCCGACCACGAACAACTCCACCGCCAGCACTCCGACGTAGTCCAGCGCGTCGGCCACCGACACGGCGATCCGCTCGGCCTCGGCCGCCAACGCCGGCCCGACCCGGGCCGGCACCACCGACAGGTCGAGCACACCATCGACGTGCTCGTTCTCCGTGACCGGCCACCTGACCGACCGACCCTCGCTCGAGCGTGCCACGAGCACGCTGACCTCGACGCGCAGGTCCAGCAGTGCCTCCACGATCACGTCCACACCGGCGAACTCGACCAGGGCCGCCTCGAGTTCCGCCTCCGACGACACGCGCCGCTGCCCTCTGCCGTCGTAGCCGAGGCGGGCGGTCTTGACCACGGCACCGCCGTTCGCCATGCGTCGGGCGGTGTCGAGGAGGGAGGAGTGCGCACCGGATCCCGGGATCGGGACGAACTCGCCGACGTCGATGCCATGGTCGACCAGGAACGTCTTCTCCACGATCCGGTCCTGAGCCACGGCGACGCTCGAGGCTCCCGGAGCGACGCGAACGGAACGAGCGAGTCGTTCCAGCGCGGCCGCCGGCGCGTTCTCGAACTCCGTCGTGACCACCGAGCAGGCGGCCGCGAGCCGATCCAACGCATCGGAGTCGTCGTACGGGGCGATCGCGTGGTCGTTCGCGACGACGGCCGCAGGAGCCTGCGGGTCGGGGTCGACGACGACGGTCCGGTACCCCATCGCGTTCGCGGCCGCCAGCGCGTACTTGCCGAGTTGCCCGCCCCCGAGCATGCCGATCGTCGCCGGAGGGACGACGACCCGCCGCTCGTTCGTCACTGCGTCGGCGGCGGGAGCACGGACCCCGCCGCCACGGCTCGACGCTCGTCGCGATCGGTCGCCAGCGCCGTGGCGAGTCGCTCGTCGTGAGCGGCGAGCAGGGCGATCGCGAACAGTGCTGCGTTGGTCGCACCGGCCTCGCCGATGGCGAACGTCGCCGTGGGGATGCCCGCCGGCATCTGCACGATGGAGAGCAGCGAGTCCTGCCCGGCGAGGTGACGCGACGCGACGGGGACACCGAGGACCGGCACGATGGTCTTGGCGGCGAGCATCCCGGGGAGGTGCGCCGCTCCGCCCGCCCCCGCGATGATCGCCCGGAGACCGCGGCCCTGTGCGGCCTCGGCATAGGCGAACATCTCGTCGGGCATGCGATGCGCGCTGATCACCTTCGCCTCGTAGGCGACACCGAAGTGATCGAGGATGTCCGTGGCCCGGGACATCGTGGGCCAGTCGCTCGACGACCCCATCACGACGCCGATCACGACCGGTTCCCCCGTCATCTGCGCCAGCTCATCGGTCGCACTTCATCTGTCGCACTTCATCGATGGGATCTCGTCGTGCAAGCGATCACCCGGCGAGCATAGGAGCCGAGGCACCGGCAGTCGGTGGTGCGCAGCGAAGAGGTCAGATGCCGTGAGCCCACACGACGCCGGCCGTGCCGGTCGACGGGCCCGGCACACCGGCGGTGCTGAGGTCCGACTTGACGTCGCGCCCGAAGTAGAAGATGGCGGCGAAGACGAGGAGCGCAACCAGGATCACCAATGCCCACTGCAGCTTCGGGTTGATGAACGTTCGACGGCGGCCGATGTCGTTGCGTGCGCGTGTCGCACGACCCTTCGGCGGTGTGACGGCGGATCCACTCATCGGGACATTCTGATCGATCGGCCACCGCCGTGTCACGCGGGCGGTCGACGGCGGGCAGCGTTCACTTCCGCAACCGCGTACGCAAGGCCGCCACGGCCACGCGCTCGTCGGGCAGGATGCCGCGGTCGGCGAGGCGATGATCGCAGGCAGCTTCGAGGAACGGCTCGATCACCCGCTTGCCTCGGAACCATCGGAACGACCGAGCAAACGCCTGCTGGCCGAACCGGTCGCGTGGCGTGGACGTGGCCGACGTCGAGATGATCACGAAGGTGAGCGCCCCGTCGAAGCCCGCCGGGCCGCCCGCGACGTTCGTCCAGTCGATCACCACCGGTCCCTTCCGAGACAGGATCACGTTCATCGGGTGCAGGTCGAGGTGGAGCACGCTCTGGGGTCGGTGCGTCCGGGCCGATCCGACCGAGGTCGAGTCGGCCAGCAGCCAGTCGGGCGCCTTGATCCGAGTGAGGCGCCGCTGGAGACGGGCGAGTCTGCGGGCATGCCAGACCACCTTCCAGGGCGCTGCTTCGAGTGCCTCGAGCATGGTGGGACCGGCGATCAGGTCCATCACCAGGTCGGATCCGTCGGCAGAATGGACGTTCGGCACCGGGAACCCACGCTCGGCGACGTAGCGCATGGCCCGCACTTCCACGTCGACATCGTGGTGTTCGCGATACCGCCGCAGCACCCTCCCGTCGCCGAGGTCGAACACGTCCGCGGCGCGCCCCGAGGCCAGCAGCGGACCCGGCTCATCGGTCATGTCGTGACCGTAGTGTCCGCATCCGACCGGTCCCCCGTGACGGTGGTCGGAGGCGCCGCTGCGTCGGAGGACGACGTGGGACCGGACGCGATCAGGTCTGATCGCGGTCGGACGTGGGTGCCGACCCGCCGACGACCACGTCGTGATGACCGCCTTCGACGTTCAGGGTCGGCAGCACCCGGTCGAGCCACATCGGGAGCCACCAGTTCTTCTCGCCGAGCAGTTCCATCGTGGCCGGCACGAGCAACATGCGCACCAGGGTCGCGTCGAGGAACACCGCCGAAGCCAGGCCGACGCCGAACATCTTGATGACGCGTGCGTCCTCGAGGACGAACGACCCGAACACCACGACCATGATCGCCGCAGCCGCCGTGATCACCCGGGCCGTTGCCGCGAGTCCGTCGGCCACCGAGTTCGCAGCGTCGCCCGACCTGTCGTACTCCTCCTTGACGCGTGACAGCAGGAAGACCTCGTAGTCCATCGACAATCCGAACACGATCGCGAACAGCATCATCGGCAGGAACGGCTCGATCGGCCCACTGCCCGTGCCGAGCAGCGAGATGCCCCAGCCCCACTGGAACACGGCGACGACGATCCCGTAGGCGCCACCGATCGAGAGCAGGTTCATGATCACGGCCTTCAACGGCACGAGTACCGAGCGGAACACCATCATCAGGAGGAGGAACGACAGCGACAGCACGGCGAAGAAGAAGACCGGCAGACGTGCGGAGAGGTAGGTCGAGAAGTCGATGCTCGATGCGACCGAACCGGTCACCAGCACGTCGACGCCGACCCCCGCCGTGGCGGCGGGGAGCACGTCGTCGCGCAGCGTGTTGACGAGGTCGGACGTGGCGGCGTCCTGCGGACCGGTCTCGGGCACCACCCGGATCAGCACGGCCTGCTCGCTCTCGGAGGGGATCGGACCGAGTGCCTGTGCGACGCCGGGTGTGTCGTTCAGTTCGGCCACGACGTCACGGATGGCGGCGACCTGCGCCGGGTCGGTGATCTCGGCGGTGAGCAGCAGCGGTCCGTTGCTCCCGGGCCCGAAGCCGTCGGCGAGGAGGTCGTACGCCTCGCGGGTCGTCGTGCCGTCGGCGAACGTCGACTCGTCGCCGAAACCGAGGCGCAGCCCGAGCACCGGGAGGCTGACCACGAGCAGGAAGATCGAGACGCCGATCGCCATCGGCCACGGACGGGACTGGACGAACCGGCTCCACCGGTACGACCATGTGTCGCGCAGGTCCTTCTGCGGGCGTGTCGGCAGTGCCTCGCGCAGCTTGGGCACGAAGAACGACGCCACGAGGGTTCCGACGAGCACGATCAGGCCGAGCATCCCGAGGATCGGGAAGCCGAGCCCCACACCGAAGAGGCCCAGCGATGCGGCGCCCGCCATGATCAGGCCGCGCCAACGGGTGGTCTCGACGCGTTCGCCGGCGAAGCCGATCAGCGCCGGGAGCAGTGTGACCGACGCGACCATCGTGATCGCCACGGTCACCGCCGCGCCGGTGGCCAGGCCGTTGATGAAGGACAGCCCCATCACGAACATGCCGAGCAGCGAGATGACCACGGTGGCCCCGGCGAACACGACGGCGCGCCCCGCGGTGTCGATCGCGGTGACGACGGCGGTCCTCTTGTCGAGACCGGCTCGCGTGCCCTCGCGGTAGCGGGTCACGATGAACAGGGCGTAGTCGATGCCGACGCCGAGGCCGATCATCGCGCCGAGCGTGGTGGCGAAGTCGGGGATGGTCATCACGTTGGTGAGCAGCGTGATCGTGCCCACGCCGATGCCGACGCCGAACAGCGCGACACCGATCGGAAGGCCCATCGCGAGGACCGACCCGAATGCCAGCACGAGGATGACGATGGCGAACGCCACACCGATCAGTTCCGACTCCGGCGGCTCGAACTCACCGAGTGCGGCACCGCCGATCTCGACCCGGAGCCCGTCGACGTCGGCGGTGTTCGCCTCGACCAGCTCGGCGATCTCCCCGCCGATCTCGCTCGCCCGGATCTCGTCGGTGTCCTCGGTGAACGACAGCGTCGCGTACGCGATCGTCTCGTCCGGCGAGACCAGACCCTGCTGCGCCCCGGCCGGGTCGTACGGGCTGGTGACCGTGACCTCGTCGTAGTCCTCGACGGCCTCGAAGATCGCGGTCATCGCAGCCACGACCTCCGGGTCGTCGATGCCGGCGGGGGCTTCGAACACGAGCGATCCGGAGATGAAGCTGCCGGCACTGCCGAAGTTCTCCTGCAGGATCTCGAACCCGCGAGCCGATTCGGAATCGGGGGTGTCGAACGACGATTCGGTCGATGCGCCGATCAGCCCGACCGATCCGAAGACGGCGACGAGGACAGCGATCCACGCGACGAGCACGCGGCCCCGGTGGTCGTAGGCGGTGCCACCGACACGGGCCCAGAACGACGGCCGTCGCAGGGTCGACGAAGGAGCCGGATCACCGGCGCCGGGCCGCTCCAGAGTGGACGCTGATTTCATCAGTGAACAGTGCGTCCGTCACCGGAGGAAAGCAAGCACTGGGCGGTGTGCCACGCGGCACCCGGTCCGGTCGCGACTCCCGGCTCGGCGCGTCGTGGTGGTGGAGCGGCCACCCGATCGGGGACCGTCCGTCACCGCCCGCCCGTGAATCCCCACCGGATCCGCCCCTGTCCGATCGCTACCTTTCGCAGATGGCCGGCCTCGCATCGACTCCCGAGCCGCCGTATCACGCGGTGATCTTCACGAGCACCACGACCGACCGGACGGACGGCTACGCCGAGGCTGCCGCTCGCATGATCGAACTCGCCGGCGACGTGCCCGGCTTCCTCGGCGTCGACTCCGCCCGGGGCGGCGACGGCGTCGGCATCACGGTGTCGTACTGGGAATCGGAGGATGCGATCGCGACCTGGAGGGCCGATGCGGAACACACCGTCGTGCGCGAAACGGGTCGCACCCGCTGGTACCAGGAGTACGAACTGCGCGTCGCGCGGGTGGAACGCGCGTACGGCTTCACCCGTGTTCGGCCTCGACCGGGGTGACGCCGCTGCCGATCGCGTGTCAGATCGGGCTGACGACCACCCGGTCGCCGGTGGCGATCGACCCGGGGCGCAGCACCGAGGCGTACCAACGGCTGTGGCCGGGGTTGCGGTCGTGGTCCATCAGGTTGATGTCGCGGTCGGTGAAGAACGCACTGTTCTTGCTGCACGGTTCGGACGGTGCACTCACCTGGAGGCGAACGGCGTCGGGTCCCGAACCGATGTCGATGATCGTGCCACCGCGCATCGTGGACCAGTCGAGACCGGCGAGCGTGAGGTTCTCGCCGCACGATCCATAGGCGATCGGGTGACCGTCGGCCGCGAACGCGTCGATCACCTCGGCACTCCACAGGCACAGGGCCTGCCACGGCCGACCGTGGTGGACCCGCGACGCCTGCACGTCGCCGTCGACTCCGCGCACGCCGATGTCGGCGGTCGGGATCGCCGTCTTCGGAACGCCGCCATCGGACGAGTTGATCTGGGCCACCGAACCGACCTGGCGGGCGACGGCGTCGTCACCCTTGCGTCGGATGTCGGCGATCGACACCAGTCCGTGCCACAGGTGATGCACCTCGTCGTACAGGTCGGGCGACGACTGCACCGCCTTGATGTCGTCCAGCTGGTGCTCGAGCAGGCGCTTCTCGAGTTCGGGGCGGGCATCGACACTCCACCCGGCGAGCAGTTCGTCGGCGTGGGCCAGGGTGCGGCTGGCATCCTGCTCGTTCCACTGGCTCCGATCGAATCCACAACGGTCACAGGTCTCGACGCCGATCATGGCGTGACACTAGACGCGACCCGAACCGCCACGCCCAGACGGTCAACGGCAGGGAGGCGGTCCGCCGGGGTGGAGCCGGGTTGCGTGGTGCGATCTCCGCCGCGAGGCTGCGCACCGATGACACCGCTGGTCCCGTTCGTGCGCAGTCCCGACAACGGACCGAACGCAGCCCTCGTCGACGCCCTGTGTCGGGCCGCGCCCGATCTCGACGTACGGGTCCTCGGCGAGATCGCACCGGAACGCCTGCACGAGGTGACGGTCGCAATCGCCGACGGGCCGAGCGAGGGACAACTGGCGAGGCTCCCGAACCTGCGACTCGTGCAGAGCACGTGGGCCGGCGTCGAGGCGATCCTGCCCGTTCTTCCGGCCGGTGTCGAGGTGGCCCGCATGGTCGACCCCCGACTCGCCGAGACGATGGCCGAAGCGGTGCTCGCGTGGACGCTCCACCTCCACCGCGACATGCCGCGCTACGCGCGCCAGCAACGCAACGGCCAGTGGATCGTGCACGAACTCGTCCACGCGTCCCATCGTCGTGTGGGCGTCCTCGGACTCGGGGTGCTCGGCCGTGCCGCGGTCGAGACGCTGCGAGATCACGGCTTCGACGTGACCGGCTGGTCGAGGAGCCCGAAGTCGATCGACGGGGTCGAGTGCTTCCACGACGGGCTCGACGGCGGTGGTGTCGATGCACTCCTCCGCCGATCCGACATCGTCGTCAACCTGCTCCCGCACACCGAGGCGACGACCGGACTGCTCGGTGCTGCGGCGTTCGCGCAGATGCCCACCGGGTCGTCGTTGATCAACTTCGGCCGCGGGCCGACCGTCGACGACGAGGCGCTCCTCGCAGCCCTCGACGACGGCACGACGAGTGGCGCCTCCGACACAGGTTCTCGCGTGACCGGTGCCCGCCTCGATCGCGCTCACCTCGAGCATGCGGTGCTGGACGTGTTCGTCACCGAACCGCTCCCCGAGGGTCACCCGTACTGGAGTCATCCGCGGGTGACCGTGCTGCCCCACGTCTCCGGTCCGACGAGCGCCGAGACGGCCGCCGTCATCGCCGCCGCCAACGTCCGGGCGTTCCTCGTCGACGGCACGCTTCCCGCCGACGCGCTCGTGGACCGGACTCGCGGCTACTGACGCCGTCCGTCGACCCCGGTTCTTCCCGTTCCTGTCAGCTCATCGGCTCCGATCGGCGACGTGCGCTGACCGGAACTCGGACGGAGGATTCCTGCCGGCACGTGTCGACCGGATCGCGACGTTCAGGCGGTCGCAGGTTCGCGGACGGGCGACGAGAACTCCATCACACCGTCGGCCAGGTCGGCGTCGGCGGCGAGCAGCACCTTCTTGTCGTGTGCGTAGCTCTGCGACGCCGTCCACGGGTCGCGATCGGACTGCTTCGGGAACGTGTGCACACGCCGTTGCATGTATCCGGCGGAGAAGTCGTCGACGTAGGGCCGCTGGGGCATTCCGGGGTCGGCAACGGGCAGGGCACGCGTGGTGCCGTCGGCGTCCATCTTGTTCAGGAGGCGGCAGATGTAGCGGGCGATCAGGTCGGCACGCAGGGTCCACGAGGCGTTGATGTAGCCGAACGTGGTCCCGAGATTCGGCACACCGGAGTACATGAAGCCCTTGTAGGTGAAGGTCTCGGCGATGTCGATCCGTTCACCGTCGACCACCGGCGTCACGCCTCCCAGCGCGAGCATCGACAGCCCGGTCGCCGTGACGATCACGTCCGCGTCGATCCGCTCGCCACTCCGCAGCACGATGCCCGTCTCGTCGAAGGTCTCGATGTGGTCGGTCACCACATCGGCGCGACCCTCCTTGATGGCGGTGAAGATGTCGCCGTCGGGGGCGAGGCACAGCCGCTGGTCCCACGGCTTGTAGGGCGGCGTGAAGTGCGGATCCATCTCCTTGGAGCCGTCGAGCTTCTTGGCGACCATCTTGTTGATCATCGCCTCGATCTTCTCGGGCTTCGTCCGCGTCTGCTTGTACGCCAGTTCGGTGCGCCACGTGTTCATCCTGCGGATCGCTCCGTAGGCGACCTTCTCCGGGAGCACCGCACGGAGACCGGCGGCGATCGGGTTCTTCGCCGGCGCCGGGAAGATCCACGACGGAGTGCGCTGCAGCATCGTGACGTGTGCACCCTTCTTCGCGAGTGCCGGGATCAGCGTCACCGCCGTCGCGCCGGACCCGATGACGACGATCTTCTTCCCGTCGAGTTGTTCGGCGGTCTGGAGGTGGTCGGGCCACGACTGGGGGTGCACGATCTCGCCACCGAAGCGTTCCTCGCCCGGGAAGTCGGGTCGGTGCGGTTCGCTGTAGGAGTAGTAGCCACTGCACATCTGGAGCCAGTTGCACGTCATCGTCGTCGGCTCACCGACGGCCCCATCGACACTGCTGTCGACGACCTGGCCGTCGACCTCGGGCCGGATCGTGACCGTCCACGTCGACGTGGCGGAGTCCCACGACGCGTCGACCACTCGCCGACCGAACGTGATGTGGCGGGTGACGTCGTGTTCGTCGGCGGCTTCCTGGATGTAGTTCTTGATCAGGTCGGCCTCGACGATCGAGATGTTGCTCTTCCACGGCTTGAAGTCGTAGCCGAAGGTGTGCATGTCGCTGTCGGTGCGGATGCCCGGGTACTTGAAGAGGTCCCACGTGCCACCCAGGTCCTGGCGGGCCTCGAGGATCGCGTACGACTTCGTCGGGCACTCGCGTGTGAGGTGACACGCCATGCCGATGCCCGACAGGCCCGCCCCGACGATCAGGACATCGACGTGCTGCAACGTTGTTCCATTCCCCATGCCACGACCGTAGACGCGACCGCCCGCCCGAATCACATGCTGGCCAGATGACATGCAGCCCCGATCACATGCAGCCCAGATCACACGCAGGCCGGATCACACGCAGCCGAGATCATCAGCTGCACTCGTGCAGCGGACGGTCGGCATCACGGCGAGCCGGCCCGGACTGCTCGGCGGCGGGCGTCAGCGCAATGTGCGACCGGCGAGCACGGCGGTGCGTTCGGTTTCGCAGTCGGCGTGCACGAAGCAGGCGACGTCGTGGTCGTTCGTGAGGCCTTCGGACTGCATGAAGGCGTAGGCGGTGGTGGGACCGACGAACTTCCAGCCGCGACGCTTCAGTTCCTTCGACAGTGCGATCGACCGGTCGGTCTGTGCCGGGACACCACCTGCGACGGCACCGTGCGCATCGGAGAGACGCACGGGCTCGGTCACCGCCCAGTTCCAGATCCAGTCGACGAAGGACCCCTCGGCCTCGACCAGCTCGAGCATCCGCTGCGCATTGTTGATCGTCGCGTCGATCTTGCCGCGGTGCCGGATGATCCCGGCGTCGCCCAGCAACCTCTCCACGTCGCGTCGACCGAACGCAGCGACCGACTCGGGGTCGAACCCGTGGAATGCGGCGCGGAAGTTCTCGCGCTTGCGCAGGATCGTGATCCACGACAGTCCCGACTGGAATCCTTCGAGGCAGATCTTCTCGAAGAGGCGTGTCGGATCGGTGGTGGGTCGCCCCCACTCCCGATCGTGGTACGCCACGTACTGTTCGTCGTCGGTCGGCCACCCGCAGCGGACGGGTTCGCTCGGCTCGGGAGGCGTGTTCACGTCGCGTCGTCCGATGTGGGTCGGTCCGGCGTGAGGTCGTCGTGTGTGACGTTGCGGTTCTTGCGCAGGAGGATCTGCTGGGCCATCGTCGCGGCGTGGCGGCCGTCGATCGTGAGCACATCGCCGGTGACCAGACCGCGACCCCCGGCCAATCCGTGCGAGTGGGTGTCGAACCAGTGCCACTCGTCGGCGCGGGTGGGTCGGTGGAACCAGAGCGAGTGGTCGAGGCTTGCGCCGAGGAACCGTTGGCGATCCGACGGGTCGTTCGTGTACTCGGGGTGCGACGAACGCCCGGCGCGGTGCGGCGCTGCGTCGGACATGAACGTGAGTCCACAGAGGTGCAGGACGGGATCGTCGCCGAGGTCGGCGAGGAGTCGGATCCAGCAACCGACTCCGCCGTCGGGGAGGTCGACCGCCCGCCGGTCGAGCAGGTCGCCCCACGACTGGTCGACGAGGCCGCTGGTCGTCGGGTCGGGGACACCGGCGGGGAGACCGGCGAGGGTGACGTCGGCTTCGTGCTGCTCGGGGACCTGGAACGACACCGACGCATTCAGGATCGCACCGCCGGACTGGCGGGCGACCACCTGACGCGTGGTGAACGACCGTCCGTCGCGCAGGCGCTCGACCTCGAACCGGATCGGTTCGTTCGGTGACCCGGGACGGATGAAGTACGAGTGGAACGAGTGCGCCACACGTTCGGGATCCACGGTGTGGATCGCGGCACGCAGTGCCTGGGCCACCACCTGGCCGCCGAACAGCCGCTTGCCCCACGGGTAGTAGGCGACCCGGCCGACGTAGGTGTCGGGCCCGTGGGGCTCGAGGTCGAAGAGGTCGCGGAAATCGACGTCGCCGATCAGTGGTGCGCGTTCGCCGTGATCCATGGACCACATTGTGACCGGTCGGGGGCGAACCAGGTGCAGTCGTTGCGACACCTTCGCTGTTGGCGCTGTGTTACCGGTCGATCGTCATGATCGTGGAATGACCGACAATCCTCCGTCCGACATGTCCGCAACCGTCGCCCCCGCAGGGGGGCCGAGTGCCACGACCCCGGGCGGTGTCCACGGGTCCGTGCGACCTCGGGCACTCACGCCGACGAGCAATCCGTTCGACACGGCACCCTTCTACCGCAAGCGCTGGGTCCTGGTCGTCTCCGCTCTGATCTTCATCCCCTTGACCCTGGTCATCCTCCTGACGGGGCCCGTGTACCAGGGCGATGGCGTCGTCTGGGATCAGAAGAAGCGCGTGACCACGGCCATCGCCCTGTGCGTCGTCATGGTGTTCACGTTCGTTCGACTCGGCGCCATGTAGCGCCGAGGCCGAGAACGGTCAGTACGAGGCGCCGGCGGGACGATCGCGGCCACGTGGGCCCCGACGCTCGCGCGGGACGATCGCCGACCGCTTGACCGCCGCCTCGAAGTCGACGTCGGGCACGTCGATCTCACCGTCGAGCACCTTGCGCATCATCGCGAGGTGTGCGGGCGAGCTCCCGCAGCACGCGCCGATGATCTGGATCCCCGCGTCACGTTGACGGATGGCGTGGGCGGCCATGATCTCGGGCGACCCGCTGTAGTGCAGTTCGGCTCCGACCCATTCGGGCATGCCGGCGTTCGCCTTGCTGACGAGGAGGATGTCCGGGTTGGCGGCACGCATCTCGTGGAGCGCCGCCTCGGTGTCGGAGAGGTTGTTGCCGCAGTTGGCGCCCACTGCGTCGACGCCGAGTTCGGCCAGACGGATCACGGCCTGCTCACCCGTGACGCCCATCATCGTGCGCCCGGCGGTGTCGTAGCTGAGCGTGGCGCAGATCGGCAGGTTGCTCACCGATCGGGCGCCTTCGACGGCTGCCGCGATCTCGTCGAGGTGGCTCATCGTCTCGATCCAGAGCACGTCGGCCCCACCCGCGTCGAGGCCCTTGGCCTGCTCGGCGAACGCTGATGCGCACGTGTCGGGCGTCATCGAACCCATCGGCTCGAGCAGTTCGCCGGTCGGGCCCATCGACCCCGCCACGAGCACCCGGCGGTCGCTCGCATCGGCGGCGGCGCGGGCCACGCGTGCGGCCGCTTCGTTGAGCTCGATCACGCGATCGTCGGCCTGGTGCAACTTGAGGCGGAAGCCGGTGCCGCCGAAGGAGTTGGTGAGGATGATGTCCGACCCGGCGTTCACGTAGTCCGTGTGGACGGCGGTGACGCGGTCGGGGTGCTCGACGTTCCACAGCTCGGGTGCACCGCCCGATTCGAGACCGCGGGAGAACAGCTCGGTGCCCATGGCCCCGTCGATCAGCAGGACGCCGCGCTCGGCGATCAGGTCGTGCAACACACTCATGGTGAACAGTCTGCCGGGAACGCCGTGCCGCCGCGACCGACGCCAGTCCCACGACGCCGAACCCCGTCGCCCCGGCTCTGAACCAGAACGACGAGGGGTCGGGACGCGGTTCAGGTCGTGCGGCGGTAGATCAGGTCGGTCGGGGGACGGCCCTCGTCGAGGCCGCGCTGCTCGAACCGTGTGAGCGGTCGACTCCCGGGTCGCTCCACGACCCCTCCGTCGAGGCGGGACTCGCCGTCGCACACCCGCTGCATCAGTTCGGCGTAGTCGACGATGTCGGTCGCCAGGTGCAGGTGGCCCCCGATCTCCATCCGGTCGACGAGTGCCGTCACCACATCGGAGCGGACCAGTCGGCGGTGATGTTGACGCTGCTTCTTCCACGGATCGGGGAAGAAGATCCGAACGACGCGCAACGACTCGGGCGCGATGCGATCGAGGAACGGGACCACGTCGCCGTGCATCACCCGCACATGGGGGAGGGGGTCGTTGACGATCGCGTCGAGCACCGTGACCACGCCCGGATCGTGCACCTCCACTCCGATCACGTCGAGTTCGGGTTCGGCGTGGGCCATCCGGATGGTGGACTCGCCGTGTCCGAACCCGATGTCGAGCACCACCCCCCTGGCCGGGTCGCGCGCCATGCCTTCGCCGGCGGGGAACACGTCGGCCCAGTCGAGCAGTGGACCGTCCATCGGGATCGACCAGTCGGTGATCCACTCGTCGAACTCGGCCCGGCGCTTGTCCGACAGTCCACGGCGCCGGACCTTGAACGTCAACGCAGGGCGCCGGACGTTGCGAGCCCCCGACTCCGACTCGGTGAGCATCGCAGGGCCACCACGAGTTCGGGTCGGCTCCGCGACGACGCCGTCGGGGGACTCCACTGCATGGTCTCGCACGCCGCGCACGATACCGACACGCGACACCGCCGACCGGACGAGGTCCGGTGGGCGGCATCGACATCAGTCCGAGTGGATCACCGGGGTGATCCGCTCGTGGTGACCGCGACGATCAGAATTCGTCGACGATGTTGTCGTCGTCGACACGAACGAGGATGCCGACGATGTCTTGAACCCACCGGGGAACTCTTCGCCATCGGTGACACAGGGGACGCGTACGTCCGGGCGAGGGCTACCGACCCGGGACGAACTCCGGGAGTTCCACCTGGTCAAAGGGCTCGAACCCGAGGATGCGCCCGTAGAACGCGAGGCGGGCCTCGACCCCCCGCACGATGTTCTCGGGCTTGCGGAACCCGTGCTGTTCACCGGCGAACAACAGGTACGCATGCGCGATCCCACCCGCGCGCATGGCGTCGACGATCACCTCGGACTGCGACGGAGGAACCACCTCGTCCTCGTCGCCCTGCAACACGATGATCGGTGTGGTGAGGGTCGCGACGTGGCTCAGCGGCGAGCGTTCGACGTACGTCGGCTCCTCGGCGGGCCATTCGCCGATCATCGAATCGAGGTAGCGCGACTCGAACTTGTGGGTGTCGGTGGCGAGCGCGCGCAGATCGGACACGCCGAACATGTCGCCACCCGCTGCGAACACGTTCGTGGTGCACAAGGCGAGCAGCGTCGTGTAGCCGCCCGCGCTCCCGCCCTCGATGATCAGTCGGTCGCTGTGGGCGAGGCCGCGCTCCACGAGGTGCTGTGCAGCAGCGACGCAGTCGGTCACGTCGTGGATGCCCCAGTGGTGGCGCAACGCATCGCGGAACTCGCGTCCGTATCCGACCGACCCCCGGTAGTCGACATCGACCACTGCGAAGCCTCGCGATGCCCAGTACTGCGCGGTCAGGTGGATCGACGTCCGTGCAGCGGACGTGGGTCCACCGTGGCTCAGCACGACGAGCGGAGGCCGCTCGTCATCGGGCCCGACGTGGGTGTCGCTCGCCGGCGGGTAGTGCAGCGCGTGGGCGACCGCACCGTCGGGCGTGCCGAACGTGATCGGCACCGGCACCGACCCGGTCGCCCCGTCGGGAACCGGGACGGCGTCGCTGAGCGGCGTCCACTCACCGGAGGCGGGGTCGATCCGCACGACGGCGTTGGCGATGGTCGGCCCACCGACCACCGCGACGACGTCGCTGCCGTATGCCATCGGATTCGAGATCGACGCGACGCCGGCGAGGGGGATCTCGCCCACGCCGATGTGGCGCAGATGCGTGGACCCTCGGTCGGCGGTCGCCGCGAACACGTCGGCAGGTCGGTCACCGTCGGGCGAGGATCCGACGACGGCGAGGCAGCCGTCGCCGCTGACCCACCGGGGGATGCCGCTCTCCACCGCCTCGTCCTGCAGGCGCTCGATGCCGTCCGGCGTCCACGCGTACACGTTCCACCAGCCGCTCGGATCGTCGCAGAAGACCAGTCGGTCGTCGCCGTCCCAGGCAGCGTCGCACACCGCGCTTCCCGTTCCTCCTGCCACCCGTGCGGCGCCGGCGATCGCCCCACCTGCGAGGTCGGCGATCCACAGTTCGGCCGCGTCCCACGGCATGTGCGGATGGTTCCACTGCAGCCATGCGATCCGCGATCCGCCGTGGTTCACCCAGGGTCCGCCGACGAAGTCCGGGCCCGACACGAGGACCGAACACTCGCCCGACACCAGGTCGACGTGCACCAGTTCGTTGACGGCTTCGTCGTCGCCGTGGACGTTCACGTTCGGGTGGAGCCGGTCGGCGCCGTGTGTCTCCCGGACCGCCACGAAGGCCGCCCCGCCGTGCAGCACCGTCATGGCCGCCCAGCGGATCCCGTGGTGAGCGATCGGCTCGGGAGTGACAGCACGGACCTCGTCGCCGTCGATCAGGTGGACCCGCTGGTCGTCCCATCGACAGGCCAGGACCACGCCGTGGCCCGCACCGAGCGCACCCCCGCCGTACTCGTGGACGCGGGTGCGTACGTCGAAATCGTCCGGCGTGATGCGTTGCGCCGGCTCGTCACGACCGGCCGACACGACCGAGGTCCGCCCACCGTTCGCCGGATCCGACTGCAACCAGAGAGCCCGGTCGCCGTCGACCCGGACGTCGCTGTATCCGGTGTTGGCACCGGCGAGATCGACAGCCGAGAGGGGTGAGGGCCACGTGCCGTACGCAGCGACGGAGCGAGGGCGCGATTCGATCGTCATGCTCCGACTCTACGAAGCGGCGAGGACCCGGCGCTCAACCGCCCGTGAGTCCGGAGAGACCCTCCTGGAACGCGAGGAGCCCGTCGATCAGCGACTGGGTGAGCGTCTCGAGTTCGGTTCCCTCGACCTCGATCGAGATCGGGACATCGAGCTCCACCGGCACCTCCACGTCGATCGGGATCGACTCGTCGATCGGGATGTCGACGGTCAGGTCGATCGGGATGTCGAGGTCGACCGGCACCGTGATGTCGACCGGGATGCCCACGCCGAAGGGTCCGTTGATCGTGATCGTCGTCTCGACCTCCTCGTCGATCGGGATCGTGGTCTCGATCGGCACCGTGACCGTGCGTTCGAGGTCGAAGGTCTCGTCGATCGTGATCGTCTGGTCGATCGGCACCGTGAACTCGATCGTCGCCGAGCCGAAGTCCTCCAGTTCCGTGACGGCCTGGTCCAGGCCTTCGTCGATCGACGGTCCCAACTCGTTCACCGTCTCGACGAACCCGTTCACCTGCGAGGCGAACAGTGCAGCACCGGCCTCGACCCGTTCGAGGTCCTCCTGCGTGGTGGCCAGTTCGTTCTCGGTGGCACGAACCCGGGAGAACATGAACGCCGACAGCAGCAGCGACGCCAGCAGGAGTACTCCCATCGCCGCGACGACGGTCGTGATGTTGCGGTGCACCCACCCGCGGCCGGACTCGTGCGCACGCGCGTCCTGCAGCCCGTCGTGGTCGTGGTCGTGATCGTCGTCGTGATCGTGGTCGCGTGCGATCACGGGCATCTCGTCGGTGTCGGTGAGACGTTGCGGCACGACGAAGGTGTCGTGCTCGGACGTGACCGGGTCACCGGCCCCTGTGTCGCCCGCCCCTGTGTCGCCCGCCTCGGGGTCGCCCGCCTTCGTGTCACCGGCGGGTTCGTCGTCGTCCGCCGTCCCGTCGTGCTCGCCGTCGTGGCGGGTGTCGTCGTCCATGTGGGTGGATCCTTCCGTGGGGAGTTCGTGGAGCGCCCGAAGGGGTCGTGCAGCATCGGGGGTCGATCGGGAGTCGCGGGTGGGTCGGCGCAGCAGCACCAGGGAGATGGCGAGGCCGACACCGAGGGCCACCGCGCTCGCGAGGAACGTGTCCGCGATCGACTGGGCGGTGAGCTGCTCGGTGGCGGCTTCGAGAGCGACGCCGAAGCCGGGGTCGGTGATGGCCGGCAGGTCGAGGTCGCCACGCAGCGCGTCGAACCGGGCGAGACCCCATGCGGTCAGCGCGGACAGCCCGACGCTCAGGCCGATCATCCGCACCACCATCACCACCGCTGCAGCGGCACCCCGCGACTCGGGGACGGCATGGTCGACGACGGCCGACGTGGTCGGTGCGACCGTGAGGCCGATGCCGGCCCCGAGCACGGCGAGTTGCAACCCGAGCAGGACGTACGACGACGTGCCGTCCCAGGTGAGCCCCATCACGGCGTAGGCGCCCGTGGCAGCGAACAGACCGAGCGCGATCGGGGGTCCGTACCACGTGCGCTCGGTGACCCGCCCACCGACGTAGGACGCGATCGCCATCGCTGCCGTGAGTGCCGAGAGGATCCAACCTGCGACGACGGCGGAACGTTCGACATCGCGTTCGACGGCGTTGACGAACAGGGGCACGTCGACCATGGCGATCACCAGGCCGGCCCCGACCACGAAGTTGACGATGAGCGCGACGCGCACGTTGCGGCCGCGGAACAACGAGGCGTCGACGATCGGGTCGCCACCGGTGCGCCGCAGGCGTCGCTGTTGGCGGACGAACGCCACGGCCCCGGCAGCGGCGACGGGATACAGCAGTCGGAGGTCGGTCCCGCCGTTGCCGGTCAACTCGTCGAGGCCCTGGACGCTCTGGACCTCGGCCGAGCCGAGGAGCGCCAGGTTGAGCGACACCAGCACCAGGGTCAGCAGGCCGGCGCCGAGCCAGTCGACGCGTCCTCGACGTGCGGGTCGGTCGTGTTCGGCGAGCGCCCACCACACCGCCGCAGCGCCCGCGATCGCCAGAGGGACGTTCAGCCAGAACTGCCATCTCCAGGAGAAGAAGCGCACGAGCATGGCTCCGTACAGCGGACCCCACACCCAACCCATCGTCTCGATCGCTCCGAGCGTGCCCAGCGCCCGGGCCCGTCGCTGTTCGGAGTACACGTCCCCGACGACGGCGAGCGCGACCGGCACCATGGCGCCACCGCCGATCGCCGTGAGCACCCGGCCGATCAGCAACGGCCCCAGAGAGTCGCTCAGCGGAATCCAGATCGTGCCGACCATGAACGTCGCGTAGGCCGCCATGAACGTGCGGCGCCGTCCGATCACGTCGCTGACGCGTCCGGCGATCGGCATCACCGCGATGAACGCGATGAGGTAGGCGTTGACGATCCACGCCGCGTCGTCGAGCCCGTCCGGGAGCACGAGGCCGAGGTCGCCGATCATCGGGCGCAACATCGTCGACACGACGGTGAGGTCGTCGGCGGCGACGAACACGCTGAAGCCGACGGCCCACAGGATCGCACGGGGCGACGCCGGCCGCCGCCCGATCGGTGCGTCGCCGCCGTCGTGACCCGCAACCGTGCGGCCCGACGTGGTCACGTCGGCGTCGTCCCCCGAGGCGGTCACGACGCGAGACCGTCGGGTGCTTCGATGTCGAACTCCCCGCCGTAGTCGCTGAGGAGCAGGGTCCACCGGACGTCACCACCGTCGAAGTCGGCGGAGAACCGTGCTTCGGCGACCTCGCCGGTGACGGGCTGGATCCAGAAGTCGATCTGGACGTCCTGATCGCGGACCAGTCGGGCCGTGATCACCTCGACCTGCTCGGCCGGTGCGGTGGCTGCGATGTGGTACCGGGCGTTGCCCTCTCGCTGCTCGGTGCCGACGAGCACGACGTCGGTGAGGTTCTCCATCAACGGTTGCCACCCGTTCGTCGGATCGAAGAACAGCGACGGGTCGATGTCGTAGCCGGCGGGCAAGGTCTCGAAGTTCCCGGTGATGGGGTTGGACAACCACACCTCGTCGTCGAGAGCGATCGCCCCCAACTCGGTGGTGAGTCCACCCTCCACGCCCACCTGGAGCAGTGCCTGCGCCGAACGCGGCACGGTGAACTCGCCGACGGCGGAGTCGAGCGTCAGCTTCTCGAACTCGTCGATGAACACCGGAGCTCCCTCCCGTCGCAGTTCGAAGCGCACACTCGTGGTGGCGCCCATCGCCGCTGCCGACGCGTCGACGATCGACGTCGGGTCGGAGGGAATGGTCGGCTCGGTGGGCTCGCCCGACCCGGATCCGCCGCATGCGGCGACGATCACGGTCGATGCTGCGAGCAGGGTCAGTGTCGTCGTTCGTGCGGTCATGTCGGGCTCCGTCCTCTGGTTCGTCCATCGGATCACTACCCCGACGGGCCGACGTCGAAGCGAGCCGGACATCGGTGAAACGACGAAACGGGTGCGACGATTCCGTCCACTCGGCGCGTATCTTCCCCACTCGACCGGTGCCGGTCGATGGACCACACCGGGTGGGGAGAGGAGCGCGAGACGTGCAGGTGATCGAGCCCGACGCCACGAGGCGACGCCTGCGTCGGATGGCGATCTCCATCACCGCTGCGGTCGCTCCGTTCGGGATCGTGTTCGGTGCAGCGGCGTCGACCGCGGGCCTCAGCGTGTGGGAAGCGGTCGGCTACTCGCTGTTCGTCTTCGGCGGGAGCTCGCAGTTCGCAGCCGTCGAGATCCTCGGCGATGGCGGCTCGGTCGCGGCGGCTGCCCTGGCCGGTCTGCTGCTCAACGTCCGCTCGTTGGCGTTCGGCGTGATCATGGCTCCGGCGCTCGGCGGTGCACTCTGGAAACGGGCGGCGATGTCGCAGTTGATGATCGACGAGTCGACCGCCGTCGGCACCGCATCGGACGACCTGGCGTCTCGACGGTACGGATACCTCGTCGGTGGCCTCGGCGTGTTCGTCGTGTGGAACCTGACGACCCTCGTCGGCTTCGTCGCGTTCAGCGGTGCCGGCGACCTGATCGAGGACCTCGGGCTCGACGTCGCCGGGCCCGCCGCATTCCTGGCGCTCCTGTGGCCGCGTCTCGCTGATCGCCGTCAACTGGTCGTCGCGGTGGCCGGGGCCGTGGTCGCCGTGTCACTGGTGCCGTTCACGGCGCCCGGCGTGCCGATCCTCGCGTCGATGTCCGCGGTGATGGCGGCTCGGGCCGTCGGGCCGTGGCGACCGTCCGCGCCGAGCGAAGCGTCCGACCTGAGCGGTGGGCAGTCCGGTGAGTGACGCCTCCATCGTGCTCGTCGTTCTGGCTGCGGGCACCTTCCTGCTCAAGTCGGCCGGACCGTTGCTGCTCGGTGCGCGTCGGCTCCCGAGTAGTCTGCAGGGGGTGGTCGACCTCCTCCCTGCGGCGCTGCTGGCGTCGCTCGCGATCGTGTCGAGCGTCGGCGATGCACGCAGCATCGTGCTCGACGCACGGATCGTCGGGATCGTGGTGGCCGGGCTGGCGCTCTGGCGCCGAGCGCCGTTCGTCCTCGTCATCGTCCTCGCGTCGGCGGCGACCGCTCTGACGCGGCTGGTGACGTAGGTGAGGGTGGACCGACCGTCAGGTGTTCGTCAAGGTCGTGGCGCGAGGCTCATGTGTCGTCGACGACAGGCCGAGACAGTCTCATGAAGCGAGTCGCGGGCGCCGTCCTGGCACTGTCGTCCCTGGTGTCCGCAGGGAGTGCTCTGGCGGCGACCGAGCCGATCTCGGACCCCTCGACCGCAGTCGAGCGCGCCGATCGGATCGGCAACGCGACCCAGACGAGCTCGCCGACCGGCCCTCCGGTCACCGCACCCCCGACGCCGGCGGGCGGTGTGTCGACGGAGATGCAGCAGGTGCTCGATCTCGTGAACGTCGAGCGCACGTCGCGTGGCCTCGTGCCGCTCACGTTCTCACCGGAACTGAACGTCGCCGCGTTGGCCCACACGCAGCGCCAGGCGGCCGACGGCGCCATCTACCACACCGACCCGCGCGACGGTTCCGACCCCGGAGACCGCATCAGCCGCACCGGCTACGCGTTCAGTACGTGGGGAGAGAACGTGGCCGCCGGATACCGCTCGCCGGAGGCGGTGATGTCGGGCTGGATGACCAGTTCGGGTCACTGTCGCAACATCTTGAACCCAGCGTTCACCGAACTCGGTGTCGGTCACGTCACCGGCGGCGCGACCTACGGACAGTTCTGGACCCAGGTGTTCGCCCGGCCCCTCGGCGTCCCCCGCCCGCCCGGCACCTACGACGCGTCCTGGTGCTGAGCGGTCCGCACCGACGTCGAGCGCCGTCGATCTGTGGCAACGCGGCCGTACGATCGGGTCGTGTTCCTCGGTGACGACCTGCTGCCGTTCCTGGTGCTGGCGTTCGGCGGTGCCCTGTTCGTGGGCAACCTGCTGGCCGTGGTGAAGCCGCCGGAGCGACAGCTCGACGAGTCCCATCTCGAACGCGCACCCGTGGCGCGCAGTCTCGGCTTCGCTCTGCTCGGGTTGGTCGCTGCGGTGTGGGCGATCGCCTCGCTCGTCGCCGGTTGATCCCGTCAGCCGCCGACCCGGTTCGACCGGTGTGCGTCAGATCAGCGAGACCGTCATCAGCGAGGCGCTCCCGTCGGACTGGATGCTCACGATCAACTGTTGCTCGCCACGCACGAACGACGCCGTCGTGGACTCGCCCTGGGTGAAGGTCGACTCCTCCTCGAATCCTGCGTCGAGGAGTTCGTCGACGTATCCGTCGAAGGTGGACGTCGGATCGCCGGACACGGTTCCGGTCACGGCGAGGTTGACGACGTCGCCCTCGGAGAGGTAGGTCCCGGTCGCGTCGCTGAGGCCCTCGGGTCGTGGCACGTCGTCCGGCCACTCGTCGGGGATGCCCTGAGTCGTGGAGAACACGGCCTCGCCCTCGGGGCCTTCGACGGTGAAACCGCCATCGCCGTCGGCTGCGCCGGTGACCACCTCGCCGTCCGGTCCCTCGGCCTCGAAGCCGTTCTCGTCGGCGTTGATCGAGATGTCGTTCCCGTCGGCATCCGCGCCGTCGATCTGGACTCCGTTCTCGTCGGCGTTGAAGGTGATGTCACCATCGGCCGATTCGACCCGGACTCCGCCGTCGTCGAAGTCGATGTCGACCTCCTCGCCGCTGTCGTTCTCGATGGCCTGTTCGACCGCCTCCTCCGAGGCCCTCTCGACGAGGCGCCCACATCCGGTGGAGAGGATGGCCACCGCTGCGATGGCGAGTGCGAATCGACTTCTTTCGGTGCGGATCATGATGCTGTTCTCCCGTGACTTTCGATGTGATGGATCTTCGATCATCGATTCCCCACACGGTAGATCGGCGGGGCGTGCGACGAGCTTGAATTCCCGTTCGGAGTTCGTTCCTCAGGCGGCGGCCGTCAGCGTGATCGACATGAAGGCCGGATCCGTCGTGGCGTCGACCGCGATCGACATGACGTAGTCCGCACTCTCCAGGTTGACCCAGACCGCGTCCCCGCTCGATCCCTCCGACGTGGTGGTGAAACCGTCGAGACCTTCGGTGAACGCCTCGACTGCGTCGGTCGGGCTCGCGTCGACCTCGCCTGCGGCGATCAGGAACAGTCCTCCGTCGGCTGCCGAGGTGCCCGAGACCGTTGCGTCGCCGACGAGATCCGGGCGTGGGAGGTCCGACGGCCACAGATCCCACGCCGCGTCGCCGGTCGCCGAGGTGAACGACCCGTCGTCGGTGGTGATCTCGACCTGACCGTTCTCCCCGGTGCCGTCGGCGTCGAAGCCGGCGTCGACCACGGTCGCACCGTTCTCGTCGGTGACCTCGAAGCCGTTCTCGTCACCGCTGCCCTCGAACGTGCCCTCCTCGGTCTCGACCACGAACGTGCCGTCCTCGCCGTCCACGGAGAGACGACCGTCCTCGGTCTCGATCGTGAACGAACCGTCACCGGCGTCGAAGTCGAGGTCGACATCGCCACCCGTGTCGGCTTCGACCGAGCGCTCGACGCCCTGTTCCACTGCCTTCTCGGTCGCCTTGTCGACGATCGCCGAGCAGCTGCTGAAGCCGAGTGCGGCGACCGCGACGGCGGCGATCGTGAGGTTGCGCCGGACGGTGACGCTGGTGACGTGGCCGGCGGTCCGGCGACCGAGGTTCCGAGTGAAGGGGGTGAGGTTCGTCATCTGTCTGCTCCTGGTTCGTGGTGAGTTCCGAGGACGTCGCATGTGGCGTCTTCGGAGTGCAGGAGCGCGCCGAGACGCGGGTCTTGCACTTTTCGCGCGAAAACATTGGAAGATGTCCGGGTGAGTTCGAGGTCGCGATGAGCAGTCCGTTGCAGTTGACGTTCGTGGAGTCGGCGTCTCGCGCCCGCACGCTGCCTCCGTCACCGGTGGAGGTCGCGTTCGTCGGACGCTCGAACGTGGGCAAGTCGTCGTTGATCAACGCGCTCGCCAACCGCAAGCAACTGGCCCGGGTGTCCAACACGCCGGGGCGAACGCAACTGATCAACCTGTTCCGCCTCGACGAGGGCGCCATGCGTCGAGCGGCGGGCAACGAGAAGGGCAAGGAGGTGCAGAGCCTGGCCGAGGAGCCGGTCGGCACGGTCGTCGACCTTCCGGGGTACGGCTTCGCGAAGGCCGCGAAGAGCGTGAAGGGTGACTGGCCGGCGATGATCGAGGGGTACCTGCTCGAGCGCGAGGAACTCGTGATGGTGTTCGTGCTGGTCGACGGCGCGATCGGCCCGACGAAGCTCGACACGCAGATGCTCGACTGGCTGCGCTTCAACACGGTTCCGCACACGGTGGTGGCCACGAAGCTCGACAAGGTCAAGTCGTCCAAGCGGGCGACGCGTCAGAAGGAACTCGCAGCGGGCTGCATGCTCGATCCCGGCGACGTGCTGTGGGCGAGTGCGACGAAAGGCGACGGCATCGACCGTCTCCGCAGCGTGGTGCGCACCCACCTCCTCGACTGACGGCCGTCTCGGGTCTGACCCACTCCGGCCGCACGGGTCGGGCGGTGCGAGGTGGGCGCTGCCGGTTACCGATCGGTAGTGACGTAGCGTCGACGGCATGACCGCACCGTCATCCGTCAGTGTCTCGATCACCGGGACGGGCCTCTTCACCCCACCTGACTCGATCTCGAATGCGGAACTCGCAGCGTCGTTGACGGCGTCGGTCGACAAGTTCAACGCCGGGCACGCAGACGAGATCGCGGCCGGGTCGATCGCGCCACGCGCCCATCCCGACGAGGAGTTCATCGAGAAGGCGTCGGGGATCGCCTCGCGATTCGTGATGGAGAAGTCGGGGGTGCTCGACCCGGATCGCATGCGCCCGCACCTCGAGACCCGGGCCGAGCACGAGCTGAGCGTCACCGCGGAGATGGCGATGCCTGCGATCCTCGAAGCATTGGAGCAGGCCGGTCGCACGGGCGCCGACGTCGACGCGGTGATCCTCGGGGCCTCGAACCTGCAGCGGGCCTACCCGGCCGTGGCGATCGAGATCCAGAACGAACTGGGTGCGGGTGGCTGGGCCTTCGACATGAACGTCGCCTGCTCGTCGGCCACGTTCTCGATCCAGAACGCCGTCGACGCATTGCGCAACGGTTCGGCCTCGTGCGTCGTGGTGGTCAACCCGGAGATCACGTCGGGCCACAACAACTTCGAACTGCGTGACCACCACTTCATCTTCGGTGACGCGTGCACCGCACTGGTGCTGGAACGCACCGACGACGCTCTGAACGACGGATCGGGCGAGCACGGTCGGTGGGATGTGCTCGGCACGAAACTGGCGACGCAGTTCTCGAACAACATCCGCAACGACTTCGGCTTCCTCAACGCGTCCGAGGACGATGCACGCGATCCACACGAACTGGTCTTCCGACAGAACGGCCAGTCGGTGTTCAAGGAGGTGTGCCCGATGGTCGTGAAGCACATCACCGGCCATCTCGGTGAGGTCGACGCGCAGGCCACCGACGTTCGTCGGTTCTGGCTCCACCAGGCGAACCTCAAGATGAACCAGTTGATCGCGAAGGGCGTGCTCGGTCGCGTG
This sequence comes from Ilumatobacter sp., assembly GCF_039969435.1. Lineage (GTDB taxonomy): Bacteria > Actinomycetota > Acidimicrobiia > Acidimicrobiales > Ilumatobacteraceae > Ilumatobacter_A. The sequence goes on along the minus strand of NZ_JBDVNU010000014.1, from coordinate 57,292 downwards.
CCCGACACCGACGAGGCACCGGTGATCCTCGACGTCTACGCGAACACGTCGTCGGCCGGCTCGGTGATCGCGTTCCACAAGCACCGCGCCGACCTCGCCTCGGGTGACCTCGGCGTGATCTGTTCGTTCGGTGCCGGCTACTCCGTCGGGAGCGTCGTCGTCCGACGAGCCTGATCAGGCGTCACGCCGTCGGGTCCACCCGCGTCCGCGGGCCATGATCGGGTATCGCCAGATGACGAACGCGACCGGTACCCACAGCAGTGCCGTCGCAGCGATCGGTACCCAGAGCGGGGCGAGCTCGGCGGCGACCCATCGGGAGTCCGATCGGAACACCTCGACTCTGTCCCCTTTGGCGACGGAGCCCGGGTACGTGAACGTGATCCGCTCGTCGTCCAGGATCGCCGTGACCAGATCGTCGTTGCCCTGGTCGGTCACCGACACGACCTGCACGGACACGGTGTCGCGTCCCGTGCGTTCCCGCACGTCGGCGTACCGCTGCTGCCACATGATCACCGGGACCAGCGCGACGAAAGCGCACACCAGGTAGACGAACCACGGGCGTCGTCGCAGGGTGAGGTACAGGAGTCCTCTCGAAGCCATGGCGGACCGATACCCGGACGCGTCGGCGCACGAACACACGTCGTCTCGCCTCCGCGTGGGGCGCCGCCTCCGGCCATCGCGACCGTCGGCGATCCACCACCCACGGACCGGTGACACACGGTCTGACCGTTGACGTCTCGCAGTGATCGCACCTGCCAGAATCGGCGCGTGGTGGCGGATCTCGCGGTGCAGGCAGACGGGTTGGTCAAGTCGTTCGGCCGGGTTCGCGCCGTGGACGGCGTGTCGCTCGAGGTCCCCCGCGGCGCCGTGTACGGGATGCTCGGCCCGAACGGCGCCGGCAAGACCACCACCGTCCGACTGCTCACCACGCTGCTTCGACCCGACTCCGGTGTCGCGCTGATCGACGGCATCGACGTCGCGACGGACCCGGCCTCGGTGCGAGCACGCATCGGCCTCACCGGTCAGTACGCGGCGGTCGAGGAACGACTCACACCGCGTGAGAACCTGGCGCTGATCGGTCGGCTGTATCAACTCGAGAAGCGACACATCTCCGAGAGGTCGACCGAACTGCTGGCCCGCTTCGACCTGGAGCACGCCGCCGACCGCGTGGTCAAGGAGTTCTCGGGCGGGATGCGACGCCGGCTCGACATCGCGATGAGCTTGATCGCCCGCCCGTCGGTGCTGTTCCTCGACGAACCGACCACCGGTCTCGACCCGCGCAGCCGCCTCGCGATGTGGGAACTGATCGAGGAACTCGGCGACGACGGCACGACCGTGCTGCTCACCACCCAGTACCTCGACGAGGCCGACCGACTGGCCGAGCGGATCGTGGTCATCGACACCGGGGTGGTGATCGCGAACGGCACGGCCGACGAACTGAAGGACCAGATCGGCGGAGACCGGTTGTCGGTGACGATCGCACGGCGGGAGAACGTCACCCGGGCGATCGAGGCGCTGGCTCCGCTGTGTTCGGGTGACGTGTCGGTCGATGCGGTCGGCCTGCGGCTGTCGGCGTCGATCCGCTCCGGGGACCGCGTCGTTCCGAAGGCGATCCGAGCGCTCGACGACGCCGGTGTCGACGTGCTCGACGTGGAGGTCCGGAGGCCGACGCTCGACGACGTGTTCCTGCAGTTGACCGGCCACTCCGCCGACGGCGAGCCTGACGAGGAGCACGGATCCGGCGGAGTGGCGTCGTGAACGTCGACACGATCGAGCGTCCGGTCCCGAAGTCGGGGATCCTGAGCGCGCTGCGCGATTCATGGGTCGAAGCGACCCGTCATCTGCGGGTGATGCCGCGCAACCCGGAACTGATCGTGTTCGCCACGTTGCAGCCGGTGATGTTCGTGCTGCTGTTCGTCTACGTGTTCGGCGGGGCCATCGTGATCCCCGGCTACTCCGAGTACGACCAGTTCCTGATCCCCGGCGTGTTCGCCCAGTCCGTCGTGTTCAACTCGGCGTTCACCTCGGTCGGGCTGGCCGAGGACATGCAGAAGGGCTACATCGACCGCCTGCGCTCGTTGCCGATGTCGCGGGCGGCGGTGTTGATCGGGCGCACCGTCTCGGACTTCGTCCGCAACGTGTTCACCTTCGTGGTGATGCTCGCCGTCTCGTTCGCGATCGGCTTCCGCTTCGAAGGGTCGCTGATCGCTGCGCTCGGAGCGACGTTCCTGTTGCTGCTGTTCAGCTACGCGATGGCGTGGATCCAGGCCCTGATCGGACTGAACGTGTCGTCCGTCGAGGCCGCGAACTCCGCCGGGTTCGTGTGGATGTTCCCGTTCACGTTCGTGTCGTCGGCATTCGTCGATCCCTCCCAGATGCCCGGCTGGTTGCAACCGATCGCGGTCAACAACCCCTTCACCATCGCCACGAACGCGGCCCGTGCGATGTACAACGGCATCGACCCCGGCAGCGATCTCTGGGTGACGGTCGCGTGGTCCGTCGGGATCATCGCCGTCTTCGCGAGCTGGTCGATCCGCCAGTTCTCGCGGTCGACGGTCGCATAGGCGGCGGCGAACCCGGGGGCCATTTCGCGGCATCGGCGCGTGCACGGCGTCTAACTTCAGCAGATGAACTGGATCAGGGAGAACCGGGCCGTCGCCGCGATCGTCGGTGTCCTCGGAGTCGGCATCCTCGCGTTCCTGGCCTTCGGGGTGTTCGGCATCCACACCGAGTTCTTCGACGACGAGGTCGCCGAGGAGGGGCCGGTCTTCGACTCGGGTGCGGCGTCGGACATCCCCTCCGACGTGGTGGACGAGGCGATGACGGAGGAGATGAACGACTTCATGGAGACGAACGACACCCCGATCGAGGTGGCGACCGAGGAACCGATGCCACCCGCCGTCGACGAAGCCGAAGCCGCCGGCGTGGTCGTCACGCAGTTCGAGGGCGTGTTCGGGCCACGCAGCCACCCGGGTGAAGGCGTCGCGAAGGTCCTCAACGACGGGACCGAGCAGCGGTTCCTGCGCTTCGAGGACTTCGCGACCGACAACGGACCCGACCTCAACGTGTACCTGACCACCGCCGACGCCGGCGCCGACGCGGACGAGTTCGGTGTCAGTGGGCAGTTCGTCGACCTCGGCGACCTGAAGGGCAACATCGGTGAACAGAACTACGAGATCCCCGTCGACGTCGACCTCGAGCAGTTCGACACCGTCGTGATCTGGTGCGTCCGCTTCGGCGTGGCCTTCGCCGCCGCCGACCTCGCTCCCGCAGCCTGACCCGACAGCCGCAGAAGCCGACCGGCGTCGAGTTCCTGTCCGACACGGGGACTCAGTCAGGAGGTCGACGTGTGAGGTCCTCGACGGTGAGGCGGACGATCGGGACGACTCCGGCTCGTCTCGCCGCTGCACCGCGTTCGAGGAACTCGTCGTAGGTCATGGTGTCGGTATCACCGAGGAGGGCTCGGATGGCGCAGAGCTTCGCTCCGTCTCCGTCTGCCGACGGGTCCGGCGCGCCCGGGGGTTCGCCGTCGGGCCATCGGGGCATGCGGGCGCCGACGGGCATGATGACCGAACCGTCGGGGCGGATCAGGTGGACACGGCCGTTCGCCGCCCGACGACTTCGAAGGCCGACGAATATACATTCGTTTGAAGAGGCAGTCCGAAGAAAAATTGGGGGAGCTCGAGTCGACCCGCCGGTGCGGGGGAGGGGTCGGACGTGGGCGGGTCAGGCGCCGTCGGATTTCGGGGTGACGCCGAAGCCCATCTGGCCGGAGGTTCCGCGCAGTGCGTCGAGGGGGTCGCGGACGTCGTCGGCGTAGCCGAGCGCGTAGGCACCGATCCGGTAGCCCATCAGCTTCAGCAGATCGTCGTCGAGGGTCAGGGCGACCTCGCGCGGGCACGAGAGGTACTGGTTCTCCTCCTGGCGGAGCCACGCCACGCAGTAGGTGAGGTTCAGTCCGGTGCGCACCCGGTCCGAGCGGTTGGCGCCGCCGCCGTGGTACACCTTGCCCGTGTAGAGCAGACACGAGCCCTTCGTCATCTCGGCCGGCACCGATTCCTCCACCGAGTGGCCGAGGTCCACCTCCCAGTCCTGACTCCCGGGGATCAGGCGGGTCGCGCCGTTCTCCTCGGTGAAGTCGGTCATCGCCCAGATCGTGTTGCACTGCGGGTGCACGTCGCTCGGGAACGCGAAGAAGTCGAACGCCCACTCGTCGCGATGGATCGACTGGCTCGGCGAGTCCGGGCCGATCGAGATCAGTTGCGTCAGGTGCACCTGGAACGTCGATGCCTGGTGCATCAGGCGCCCGGCCACGTCGAGGATCAGCGGGTGCGTGACCAGATCGCGACTCGACGGCGATCGAGCGATGAGAGCGCCCGTGCGTTTCGTCGTGCGCCCCGAGAAGTCGTCGGACCCGTGCGGGGTCGCCTCGACGAACGTCTCCATCTCGGCGGTGATCGCATCGATCGACTCCACCGATGCCAGATCGTCGATCACGAGCGCCCCGTCGCCAGCGAGGATCTCGTGGATCGCCTCGGCTGACGTGTCGGGCTGAACGTGGGTGATCGTCATGGCCCGACCGTAGTGCGGGGCCTCGACGGGTCGGCCTCCGCACACCGGTCGCCATGCCTCGCCTTCGAGCAGTCGGGCGACCCACCAGGGCAGTCGCGGTGACCGACAGCGTCAGCGCTTCGCGCGACCGGTGTCGTGAGCCCACATCGCGATCTCGACGCGGTTGCGCACGCCCAGCTTGGTCGTGAGGCTCGCGAGGTGGGTCTTGACGGTGCTGAGGCTGATGTGCAGATCGTCGGCGATCTCCGCGTTGGTCCGACCGGCCGACACGCGCTGCACCACCTCCTCCTCGCGCTGGGTCAAGGGAAACCTCGGCTCGGTCGACGTCACAGGAGTCGCGGACGCGAAGTGCTCCAGGAGTCGGGCGGTGATGCTCGGGGCGATCAGGGCGTCTCCGGCAGCGGCCGCCCGGATCGCCTGCACGAGCATCTCGGGCCCGGCGTCCTTGAGGAGGAATCCCCGGGCGCCGGCACGGAGCGCGCCGTGCACGTACTCGTCGAGATCGAACGTGGTGATCACCACGACCGGGATCGGTTCGGCGACGTCGGGCCCGCTGATCAGTCGGGTCGCCTCGATGCCGTCGAGTCGAGGCATGCGGATGTCGAACAGGCACACGTCGGGCCGCAGGCGCCGAGCCATCTCGACCGCGTCGCGACCGTCGACGGCTTCGCCGACCACCTCGATGCCGTCGTGGGCGTCGAGGATCATCCGCAGGCCGGTCCGGACCAGATCCTGGTCGTCGGCCACGACCACTCTCAACGCGGGCTGCAACGCGGGCCGCACCGTCACGACACGGCCTCGCGTGGGATCGTCGCCTCGACACGCCAGCCGCAGCCGTCGCCGGGCCCGGCCCGCAGCGTGCCGCCGAGCAACTCGGCCCGTTCGGTCATCCCGACGAGTCCGAACCCGCCCGCCCCGAACCCGCCCGACCCGGCCGCCGAGCGAGGCGTGGCACCGTCGTCGACCACGACGAGACGGACGGCATGCTCGGCGCCGTCGACGCTGACGCTGACCCGCGTCGCCCCGGTCGCGTGGCGTCGAGCGTTGGTGATCGATTCCTGCGCGATGCGGTAGAGGGCGGCACCGACGGTCGGGTTGACGTGGTCGACGCCGTCGAGCCGGATGTCGATGTGCGGGCCCGGCGACGTGCGGTCCGCGAGTCGCATGATCTCGGTCAGCCCGGCGAGCGGAGCGAGCTCGGCCGCGTCGTCGCTGCGTCGCAGCGTGCCGACGATGCTGCGCATCTCGGCGAGGGTGCGCGATGCCTCGGCCTCGATCACGGTCAGCGCGTCGAGCGCCGCGGCCGGGTCGGTCACACCCACCACGCGACCCGCCTGTGCCTGGATCGCGATGGCCGACACGTGGTGCGCCACGGTGTCGTGGAGTTCACGAGCCAGGAGTTCCCGCTCGCGGGTCTTGACCTCCTCACGGTCACGCAGGCGTGATCGCACGAGGTGGCGCACCTCGACTCCCAACACCGCCGGGAACAGGAACACGATCGCACCGCCGATCGCGTCGCCGACTCCCACGTACGCCACGACCTGGCTCGACGCGAAGGTCAGTGCCATCGCGCCCAGCCCGACGGCGCAGTGACGACCCGAACCCCAGCGGAACAGCGCGTAGACGTGGATGAGCAGGAACGCCGCCGTGTAGACCTCCACCGGTCCGCCGGTCACGATGCGTGCCACCTGGTCGAGTCCGACGACCGTGCCCATCGTGATCACCGTCGCCGGGAGCGGATGGGATCGGCGCCAGAGCAACGTGAAGCTGAGCAGCATCACGGCCACGGCCGACCACGGCGCCCACACGAGGTCGTCGCGCAGGAGCCCCTCGATCGCCGCCGACGGGACGAGGACACCGACGAGCGCCCAGTCCCGCCAGACCCGCCGTGGTGGATCGGTGACGGCGGGCTCGGCGAGCAGTGTCCTCACCAGACCGTCGTTCACGAACCCAATGTAGGCCGACGGACCCGACGGCGAGATCGGCCGAAGGGACGATCGCACATCGCCCGTTCGGGCGGGCGCGGAGCAACCGGATTCCCGATGTTCGGCGGACTCGACGTCACGACGATGAGATCCGTCGGACGCGACTGCCCCGACTCTCACGCCCGACTCTCCTCGAGGAACCCACATGTCTGCACTGCTCTACCGAATCGGCTCCGGTGCCGCCCGTCATCCGTGGAAGGTCGTGGGCGCCTGGCTGATCGTCGCCGTCGCGGTCGTGGCCGGGTCGGCCTCGTTCGGGCGCACCCTGAGCGATTCCTTCGAGGTGCCGGGCGTGGACTCCCAGGTGGCCACCGATCTGCTCACCGCGGCCGGCTCCGCCGATGCCGGCCTCACCGCGCGAGTGGTGGTCACACCGGTCGACGACGCGACCTCGCTGTTCGACTCGGTGCCGGCACGCTCGCTGCTCGCCGACATCCGCAGCGAACTCCTGGAGCTTCCCCACGTCCTGGCGGTGAGCGACCCGGCGACCGCGCTGGGCGCCGGTGCGGACGCGGCGATCGGGAGCGGAGGCGTGTCGGCCGACGGGCGCGTCGCCACCGTCGACGTGAGCTACGCAGAGTTGGACGAACTGGACCGGGCCGATCTCGAACGCTTCGTCGAGCTGGTCGACTCGGTGCCCGCCGATTCCGGCTTCCAGGTCGAAGGCGGTGGTGACCTCTTCTTCGCATTCGACGAACCCGAGCAGGGGTCGAGCGAACTGGTCGGAATCGTGATCGCGATGGTCGTGCTGCTCCTGGCGTTCGGGTCGGTGATCGCGATGGGCCTCCCGATCGGCATGGCGCTGTTCGGCCTCGCTGTCGGAGTGAGTTCGATGTCGCTCGTCGCGTACGTGATCGAGGTGCCGAGTTGGGCGCCGCAGATCGGCAGCATGATCGGGCTCGGCGTGGGCATCGACTACGCACTGTTCCTCGTCACGCGACACCGCGAGTTCCTGCATCGCGGCCTCGACGTGGCCGACGCGGCCGGTCGGGCCGTGGCCACCGCCGGTCAGGCCGTGATCTTCGCCGGGGGAACCGTCGTGATCGCGATCCTCGGACTCGCCGTGGCGGGCGTGCCCTTCATGACCGCCGCGGGCGTGGCGATCTCGGTGATCGTCCTGATCATGGTCGTTGCGTCCGTGACGCTGCTGCCCGCATTCCTCGGGATCTCGGGGCCGTGGATCGACCGCTTCGGCATCCACCGGAGGGGACACTCCACCGGCGACGGCGAGGGATGGCAGCGCTGGGGGCGCCACGTCGCGTCACACGCCTGGACGTACGCGATCGGCGTGACCGCGTTGCTGATCGCGTTGACGGCGCCGGTGCTCGCACTCGATCTCGGCTTCCCCGACGACGGGGCCCTGCCCGAGTCGAAGATGCAACGGCGGGCCTACGACCTCGTCGCCGAAGGATTCGGGCCAGGCGTCAACGGGCCGCTCGTGGTGGCGGTCGACCTGTCCGCGGTGGCCCCGGGTGCGGACCCGGCGGACGTCGACGCCGACATCGTCGCCCCCCTCGTCGCTGCGGTCACCGCCGATCCGGGCATCGCGTCCGTCGGTCCGGCCCGGATCGATCTCGACAACGGCGTGGCGACCTTCGTCGCACTCCCGACCACGGCGCCACAGGACGATGCGACCTTCGCGACCGTCCAACGACTCCGCTCCGACGTGTTCCCGGCGGCGATCGGCGACGAGTCCGCCACCGCTCACGTCGGCGGTTCGACCGCCAACTTCGGCGACGTCGCCGGTCGCGTCACCGATCGCCTCCCGGCCTTCATCGGCGCGGTGATCGTCCTGTCCTTCCTGCTGCTGATGTTCGTGTTCCGCTCGGTGCTCGTGCCACTGAAGGCGGCACTGCTCAACCTGCTGAGCATCGGTGCCGCCTACGGCGTGCTCGTGATGGTGTTCCAGTGGGGGTGGGGCAAGGACCTGATCGGCCTGGAGTCGACGGTGCCGATCGTGTCGTTCATCCCGATGTTCCTGTTCGCGATCCTGTTCGGACTGTCGATGGACTACGAGGTGTTCCTCCTGTCGCGTGTGCGCGAGCACTACGTGGCCACGGGTGACAACGACGAAGCGGTCATCCACGGCTTGGCCACCACGGCGCGGGTCATCACATCGGCGGCGTTGATCATGATCTCGGTGTTCGGCGGCTTCGTCCTCGGCAACGATCCGACGACGAAGATGTTCGGCCTCGGCCTCGCCACGGCGATCCTCGTCGACGCGACCATCGTGCGGATCGTGCTCGTGCCGGCGACGATGAAGTTGATGGGCGACGCCAACTGGTGGCTTCCCGCCTGGCTCGACCGCATCCTGCCGAACGTCGACATCGACGGCGAGGCCGGACCGGCGGCGCTGGGGGCCTCCACCGACCCCGTGCCGGCTCCGTCCGAGGATCGCGAACCCGCGACGGTCGGATCATGAACTCGCCCGACACGCCCGGATCCTGTGTGACGACGATGCGCGCCGTGGTCGCCGAACGATTCGGATCTCCTTCGACACTCGCCGTCCGCACCGTCGCCCTGCCTCGTCTGGCCGAGGGGCACGTGCGGGTGCGGGTACGGGCGGTGTCGCTCAACCCCGCCGACTGGCACGGTGTGGTCGGCCGTCCGTTCATCGCTCGACCGAGCCTCGGGCTTCGCTCACCGAAGCGGCTGGTGCCGGGGACCGACATCGCGGGAACGGTCGACGAGATCGGGCCGGGAGTGACGAGCTTCGCACCGGGCGACGAGGTGTTCGGATTCGTCTCCGGCGGCGGATGTGCGGAGTACGCGTCGGTCCCCGAGGCGACCCTCGCACCGAAGCCCGCCGCCGTCTCCTTCGACGCGGCTGCCTGCGCCGGGGTGGCGGCGTTCACCGCGCTCCAGGCGGTCCGCGACGTGGCTCGACTCGATGCCGGGAAGCACGTGCTCGTCAACGGAGCAACGGGCGGCGTCGGGCACTTCGCCGTGCAGATCGCGAAGTCGATGGGTGGTGAGGTCACCGCGGTGTGCAGCACGGCGCACGTCGACGCCGCGAGGTCACTGGGCGCCGACCACGTGATCGACTACTCGACGATCGACTTCACGACGGGTTCGACGAGGTACGACGCGATCCTCGACAGCCCGGGCAACCGCTCGCTGCGCGACTGTCGCCGCGTGCTGGAACCCGACGGGGTGTACGGGTTGATCGGTGGGAGCAAGGCACCGGTCCTCGGGCCGATCCCGCGTCTCGTCGCGGCCCGGCTGCTCGGCCTGGTGTCGTCGCAACGCTTCGCGCTCGTGTTCGGACGTGAGACGCCCCAGGACCTGGACGTCCTGCGCGCGATGCTGGACGACGGCTCGATCCGCCCGATGGTCAGCCGCACGATGTCGCTCGACGAGGTCCCTTCGGCACTCGTCGAGATCGGTCACGGCCACACCCTCGGCAAGCTCGTCGCTCACCCCTGACGCGACCAGCGGCCCGTCAGCGGTGCGGCCCGTCAGGCAGCGGCGCGGGTCCTGCGCAGGATGGGGTCGGCGAGACCGAGTCCCTTGTCGGCGAGCCACATCACCTTGCCGGCGGCGCCGGGCGTGGTGTTGTCGACCAGGTTGCCCATCACGGCGAGCGTGATGTTCGCGATCGACTCGGTGCTCACCGAGAACTTCAGGCCGGTCCTGAGGATCCACGGATGCCCGATGAGGAAGGAGAACCGACGGCCGGTGCGCAGGAACGCATCGAAGCGTTCGCCGACCAGCTCGTCGTAGCGTGCGGGCGCCGTGGCCGGATCCTCGACGAACAGGTCGGCGGCGAGCATCCCGGACTCCAACCCGTAGTCGATCCCCTCGCCGTTCATCGGGTTGACCAGACCGGCGGCATCGCCGACTGCGACCCATCCTCGCCCGAAGCGCTTCTGGGTGGACATGGGGAGCCGCCACGCACGCGGCCGCTCGAGGTTCGGACCGAGTTCCCAGTCGGGTTCCACGACGCGTCGGTACGACTCGATCATCGTGTTCAGGTTCAACTTCTTGAACCCCTTCATGGTGGACAGCGCACCCACACCGATGTTGACCGTGCCGTCGCCGGCCGGGAACATCCAGCCGTAGCCGGGGACTGCGGTTCCGTTCTCGTCCTTCAACGACAGCATCGCTTCGAGGTGCTCGTCGCCGTGTCGTGGCGTCTCGGCATACGTGCGGATCGCGAGCCCGAACGTCTCGCCCTCGACGCGGGTCGCGCCGAGCATGCGGGCCACCTGTCCGGGCGGTCCGGCGGCGACCACCGTGAGGCCGGCCTCGAACCTCTCCGACGGCCCGGTCACGGTCCGGTCGTCACTCGTCCTACGAGCTTCCACACCGAGCACCCGGTCGCCGTCCAGGATCGGGAACGCCTCGGTCTCGAAGCGGATGTCGGCACCGGCGGCTGCCGCAGCGTCGATCAGTGCAGCATCGAGACGACGCCGCGGCCAGACCGCGCCGTGGTTCGGGAAGCGGTCGGTCGTGGGCCAGTCGAGCTCGCGCGTCGTCGTTCCGGCGATCATCCGGAGACCACGGATGCGGTGTGCATCGGCCATGTCGATGTCGAGTTCGTTCAGGGCACCGACGGCCCGCGGCGTGAGTCCGTCGCCGCACACCTTGTCCCGCCCGTGCGGGCCCTTCTCGAACACGACGACCTTCGCGCCGAGGCGAGCGGCGCGGATCGCCGTGGCCGCACCGGCTGGTCCACCCCCGATGACGGCGACGTCGATCTTCTCCACGCCACCACGCTGCCGTGAAATCGGCGCGATCCCACGACGGAGCGACACAACAACCGTCACGCCCGCCGGTTCGAGGGGCCGGGCCGACGTCCGGTGTCGACGAATCCTTACCGAACCCTTCGATTTCGCGATCTCCAGCCTGACCTTCGAGGCGTTGCATGGTCCCCGTCAGCACGACACCGACCCCCGGGCGCACGCCCGATCCACAAGGAGCATCCACCATGAACAAGATCCGCACCGGCGTCCTCGGCGCCCTCGTCGCCGGGGGCTCGATCCTCGGCGTCACCGGCATCGCTGCCGCCGCCACCGACACCACGTCGACCGACACGACCGTGGTCGCGCCGGCACCCGACACCGCCACCGACACCGACACCGACACCGCGTCCGATGAGCCCGGCCAGCCCGGCGGGCCGGACGCCGGTCCGGACGTCGGGACCGATCGAACCGAGCGGCGCGAGGCGCATCGCGCGGAGCGCGAAGCCGATCGTCAGGAGATCGCCGACGTCCTCGGGATCACGGTCGAGGACCTCGGCGAACAGATGAGGGGTGGAGCCACCCTCGCGGAGATCGCCGAAGCGAACGGCGTCGACGTCGCCACCGTGGTCGACGTGATCGTCCAGCAGCGGACCGAGCGGCTCGACGAGGCGGTCGCAAACGGTCGGATCACCGCCGAGGAAGCCGCCGAGATCACCGCCGACCTCCCCGACCGGGTCCAGACCCGGGTGGAGGAGGGGCTCCCCCGGCGTGGCGACGGCGAAGGCCCACGGGGAGGCCGCGACGGGTCCTGCGATCGTGGCCCGAGCGAGGGGGACGCAACGGGTCCGGCCGACGACGTCGAAGCGCCGGCCGCGGACGAGGACGACGCGGGAAGCTGAGCCGGCCGCCCACCCGGACACCGGCCCCGAGAGCCGGCCGACCGAGTCCCCTCGCTCGGTCGGCCGGACCGACGCCATCCGAGCCGCACCCGCCGTCGGGTGCGGCTCTCGTCATCTAGATTCGAGCCAGCCCATGTCGACCATCCTCATCGCCGAAGACGACAAGCAGATCCGCGAAGCTCTCGATCGCATCCTGCGTTTCGAGGAGTACGACACGATCGTCGTCGGGGACGGTGCCGCCGCTCTCGAAGCCTTCGCGGAGCACGCGCCCGATGCGGCGATCCTCGACGTCAACATGCCCTTCGTCGACGGCATGAGCGTGATCCGGCGGCTCCGCGACCGCGGCAACAGGGTTCCGGTCCTCCTGCTCACCGCGCGCACCGCCACCGCCGATCGCGTCGAAGGGCTCGACTCCGGCGCCGACGACTACCTGTCCAAGCCGTTCGAACTCGACGAACTCCTCGCACGGATGCGGGCTCTGCTGCGGCGCACCGACCGCGGTGCCGTGTCGGCCGTGCACCACGTGGCCGACCTCGTGATCGACACGGCGAAGCGGACCGTCGTGCGTGGCGAGCGGGCGGTCGACCTGACGAAGACCGAGTTCGACATCGTCGAATTGCTCGCCCGCAATGCCGAGATCGTGCTGTCGCGCAGCCACATCTACGAGGACATCTGGGGATACGACTTCGAGTCGTCGTCGAAGTCGCTCGACGTGCACGTCGGCTACCTGCGTCGCAAGCTCGAGGAGGGCGGCGAGGCCCGACTCCTGCACACCGTGCGCGGGATCGGCTACGTGCTGCGACCGGCGACGGCCCGATGATCGACGACGACCCGATGATCGACGACGACATGGGTTCCGGGTCGGTGAGATCGGGGACCGTGGGTTCCGTGGCCGTGGGTTCCGTGGTCGTGGGTTCGGGGACCGTGCGGCGACCGGCACACGGGCGCTCGTGAGTCTTCGTTCACGCCTCGCCCTGCTGTTCGCCCTGGTGGCACTCGCCACGAGCGCGATGGTCGGGGCGTTCACGTATCGAACCACCACGCGCGAACTCTCGAACACGATCGACCGGTTCCTCGAGGCCCGGGTGCGGGACTACGCACAGGATCTCCGTGCCCTGGGCAACGACGTCGGCAACGGCGAGCAGGGTCCGGGTCCGGGTCGAGTACGTCCCGGTCAGGTCCGCTTCTTCGACGGTCTTCCCGTCGCCGACGACGATGCGATCGTCCAGATCACCCGCGACGCGGTGTCGGTCCGCTCGAGCACGATCGAACTGCCCGCGCCCTCCGGGCTCGACACGATCGACGAACTGCCGCCGGGCGGACTTCTCCTGGAGGACATCGACCTGGACGGCGAGTCGTACCGGATGGCGTCGCGGGCGTTCGGCGGTGGAGTCGTCGTCCAGGTCGCACGGTCGACGTCGGAAGCCGACGCGGTGCGCTCGGCGCTGGTCGGTCGGTTCGCGGTGATCGCGTCGTTCGTGGCTCTCCTCGCCGCCGGTCTCGGCTGGCTGATCGCGTCACGCACGACCGCACCGCTGCGACGTCTGACCTCCCTGGCATCGGTGGTCGGGGCGAGTGGCGGAGGGTCACGCGACCTCTCCGCCGAGCTGGGTGTGGTCGCCGCCGACGCCGCCCGTGACGACGAGATCGGCCAACTCGCCGCCGGGTTCCGGTCGATGCTCGAACGACTCGAGGCGAGTCGCCGTCAGCAACATCGTCTGATCCACGACGCGGGACACGAACTCCGCACGCCGCTGACGAGCCTGCGGATGAACGTCGAGATGTTGGAGCGGGCGGGCGACCTCCCCATGGACCAGCGCAACGAGATCCTCGGTGCGATCCGTTCCGAACTCGTGGAACTCGGTGACCTGTTCGACGAGATGATCGACCTCGCGACCGATCAGCGCGACGTGGACTTCCGCCCCGTTCCCGTCGACCTCGATGACGTGGTCCGCTCGGTGGTCGCCCGGTGGGAGCGGCGCGGCGACCGGCCGATCCGGATCGAGTCTCGGTCGTCGGTCGTCGACGGTGACCCGGTGATGCTGGCGCGTGCGGTCGACAACCTCGTCAGCAACGCCGACAAGTTCAGCCCGTCGGGCGCGCCGATCGACGTCGTGGTCCGGGACGGGTCCGTGAGCGTGCGCGATGCCGGTCCGGGCATCCCGGTCGCCGAACGCTCCGCCGTGTTCGGTCGGTTCCACCGCAGCGAGACCACCCGGTCGATGCCGGGGTCGGGCCTTGGTCTCTCGATCGTCGCTCAGATCGTCGAGGTCCACGGTGGCCAGGTGTGGGCGTCGGAGTCACCGGCGGGCGGCGCCGACGTCGGCTTCACCCTCCCCGTTCTCCTCCCCGACTGACGCCACCGACGAAACCTCTGTTGTTCGCTCCCGGACGGATCAACAGAGGTTGTGGCGTCGGTGAGCGTCGTCGCGGTCAGTGGGCCGGTTGGGTGATGGGTTCCACGTCGGGAGCGCGGTCGGCCCGTCGGCGGGCGACGAGGGTGTCGAGGCGGTCGGCGTCGAGGAAGGTGGCCAATCCGGCGACCATCGCGATGCCGAAGAACCCGACGAGGACGAACGTGTCGATCATGACGTGCAAGAGGACGCCGAACACGATCAGCGCCGGGCGGAGCCGCCTGACCCACAGCAGCGTGCCGAGGGCGAGTTCGACCACCAGCGTGGACCACGTGAGGAAGGCGACGACCCAGATGTCGTCGACGAGGACGCTCCACTCCCCGAATCGCTGGAGATCCTGCAGACGGAAGGCCGTCGACACCGCGGTGCCGTTTTGCCACAGTTCGCCGCTCTTGGACCAGAACGCGAAGAAGTAGACGACGATCATCTGGAGTTGCACGACGCGCAGGCCCCAGGGTGCGACCTGTGCCGAGGTCCAGAACGCTGCACGTCCGTGCCGGCGGATTCGATCCACCGACATCGCAGCACCGGTCGGCGTGAGTGCGAGCAGCAGCGTGAGGTTGCGCAGGATGATGTCGCCCGAGTTGAGGATCATCGTGTTGCGTCGTTGGATCGCGACGAGCAGGACGAAGGCCACCACCAGCCAGAGCGACGGTCGCCAGCCGACGATGATCGCGATGCCGGCCGTGATCAGTGCGAGCAGAGCGACGCCGACCGTGAGGGTCGAGTCCAACGGGAGAAACCGATCGAGGTCGTCGGCGAACTCGACGCCGACGAGAGCGTCGTCGCCGAGGAGCGCGCGCAGGTCGAGCATCATCGTGAGCGTCCAGAGGAGGATCGCCACGCCGATCACGACCCGTGCGATCGCCAGTGGCCATGCCGATCGCTCCGCGACGAACAGCCGGTGACCGAAGGTTCGGAGTGCTTCGCTCATGCGTCGCGCTCCCACACGAAGAACTCGAACTCGTTCCACCCGAGGTTCACCGACGGGCCGTCGGCGGTGAGCGGTTCGTGGTCGATCCAGCGCCGGATCAGCGTCACCCGCTCGGGTTGCTCCCCGTCGCGCACGTTCTGTCGGGCGATCCACTCGGCGGTCGGCGCCCAGTGCTCGTTGCGTTCGTCGAGGCGGACGCGCTCCTGCCACTTGTTCCACCGATATTGGCGGAATGCGCCGACGCCTGGTCCGAAGTCGGGCACGTCCCAGAAATCGATCGTGCCGTCGGCGTAGTCGAGGCGCGCGCGCACGTCGATCGACTGGCTGCGCGGGTTCGGGCTGAACACCGCCCAGTCCTGCACGAGGCCGATCCCCACGGCGGGTTCCCAGAGCGTGTCGAGGCGGTCGCGGACCGCCGACGAGGGCATGTTCGGAGCCACGATCCAGAACGACGACACGGCGACACCGACGCCCACCAGGAACCGACCGAACCGTCGACGAAGCATCCGGGTCTGCCAATCCTCGCCAACCGCCGGAGAGGAGCCGTCGGCGACCGCCGCAGAATGGTCGTCGTCGCTCCGGTCGGTCTCGGGCGCGTCGTCCACCCGCTCATCGTGACAGACGCCGCCACCGCATCACCGCCCACCCGCCATGCGAAACCGAGGCCGTTCACGACCGGGCGCCGACGTAGCGTCGTGGCATGGCCATGTCAACTGCTCCGAGCGACGCGCAGCGGATCGACTCCGCGCGCGCGCCGCGCGATGCGTCGACATCGGCGCCGGGTGTCGATCGGGACATCGGGCGGCGTCGCCTCGGTGGTCGCGCCGCACGGTTCGCGCTGTGCGCGGCCGCGCTCGGGGCGGTCGGCCAGGCCCTCGGCACGCTGGTGATCGGTCGCCTCGCCGATCGTCCCGACACGACCGGGGTGGTGTTGCTCGCCGCGTGCCTGGTCGGCGCCGCACTGCTCGACACCGTCGGTCGCGTCACCTGGAGCGGCGTGATCGACCGTGCGGAGGGTCGTCTCCGCTCCGATCTGCTCGACGCCGTGATGCACCAACCGCTCGGTGCTCTCACGGAACAGGCGGTCGGCGAGATCCTCGATCGCATCGACGACGACACCCACGAGATCGGTGCACTCCTGCGCCAACAGGCGTGGAGGGTGATCCGACTCGCCTTCGTCACGGTCCCCCTCGTCCTCGTCGCCGGGTTCACCTGGTGGCCGGCGTGGGTGCTGTTCCCCATCACGGCATCAGCGGTGTTCTTCGCCGTCCGTCCGCAACTCGCGCGACTCTCCCACCTGAAGGTGCTCGAGGAAGCCGCATGGACCGACCACGCAGCGGCGATGGAGGAGGGGATCGCCGCACGCGACGATCTGCGCACGAGCCTCGGGCAGCCGCACATCATCCGTCGCAGTGCCGAACTCGCTGCCGAGATCCACGTCCGCATGGAGGACGTGATCCGGGTCGAAGCGGTGATCCTGCGGCGCGCCGGTCTGCTGCTACACGGCCTGCTCGCTGCCGTCGCCGTGTCCGGGGTGATCCTGGTGGCGGGCGGAGGTGGGTCGACGGCCACACTCGTCACGTTGTTCGCGGTCACCGTCACGTTCGTCGGTCAGATCGACCAGGTGGCGCATCAACTGCCCGACCTCCAAGCAGGTGTCGGCGCTCTGATCCGCCTGCGTGAACTGATGTCGGTCGAAGCCGAGCCCGTCGGTGGCGTCCCGGTGCCCGACGGCTCGCTGTCGATCGAACTGCGCCACCTCGACTTCGCGTACCCGGAAGGCTCGTTCGCACTCGACGACATCTGTCTGACGATCGCCGCCGGCTCCACCTGTGCCGTCGTCGGCCGCAGTGGTTCGGGCAAGTCGACGCTCGCCTCGCTGCTGTCACGTGCGGCGGAGCCGCTGCCCGGAACGGTCCTGCTCAACGGTGTCGACGTGCTCGACATCGACCTGCACGACCTGCGTTCGTCGGTGGGTGTCGTCACGCAGCGAACGGAGATCATCGCGGGCACGGTCGCCCAGAACGTGGCGATGTTCGCCGCGGCCGACCGCTCACGCGTCGAGGTCGCGATCGACGAACTCGGCCTGACCGCCTGGGTCGAAGGGTTGCCCGACGGACTCGACACGATGATCGGACCCGCCGGACTCGCACTGTCGGCCGGCGAGGAACAGTTGATCTCGTTCGCCCGACTCCTGGTGCGCGACGTCGCCGTGATCGTGCTCGACGAGGCCACGGCGCGCATGGATCCGGTGACCGAGCAACAGGTCGTCGAGGCCTCGCGCCGTCTACTCGCCGGGCGCACGGGGATCCTGATCGCCCACCGCCTCACGA
Organism: Ilumatobacter sp.; assembly: GCF_039969435.1. Classification (GTDB taxonomy): domain Bacteria; phylum Actinomycetota; class Acidimicrobiia; order Acidimicrobiales; family Ilumatobacteraceae; genus Ilumatobacter_A. Next base: position 39,470 of record NZ_JBDVNU010000014.1, on the reverse strand, counting down.
CCACCGAACGTGCGGATCATGTCGCCGTGCTGGAAGCCGGTCGCCTCATCCAGGCCGGGCCGCGTGCAGAACTGGCCGACGTCGACGGTCCCTTCCGGCGACTGCTCGAGGACGCCTGCGAGGCGCCGTTCGTCGACACCACGTCGTCACCAGGGACCGGAGCGGCCGCGTCGGCGATGGGTGCCCGCGTCGGCTTCGGTTCGGGCAGCGCGAAGACGGGCGACGCGAGTTCGAGCGACACCGGTTCGGTCGCCGTCGATTCCGACGACCTGCGTGCTGGCGGCCGCAGTGCCGATGACCAGGGAGCCGGCGATGGCTCCGACGTCGGGCCCATCGGCGGCACCCGTCGGAGTGGGGAGGCGCCCGACGCCATCGAGATCCCGGCGCCACCACGGTTGGCCCGGGGCATGTGGAATGCGGTGCGGATCCACCCACGGTGGGGGCTGCTCAGCATCGGCGCGTTCCTCGCGGCATCGATGCTCGGTGCCTACGGCGCCGTGACGGGGTTCGTCTGGGGGCATCTCGTCGTGCGTCTCCAGGAAGGCCGTTCGACGTCGCTGCTCCTCGTCGCACTGGTCGCGGGTTTCGTGGCGTCTCCGTTGCTCCTCGCCGAAGCCGTCCGCCGGTTCCCGCACTGGTGGATCGCCGTCATGCTCCGCGTCCGCACGGTGGTGCTCGTCGGCCAGACCGACCAGCGACGGCTCCCACCGACTCCGCCGGGCGAGGTCGTCGCCCGAGCGATGGACTCCGACCGGTACACCCGCTACGCCGACCGCTGCTACGACGTGGTGAACGGACTCGTGATCGTGGTCATCACCGCTCTGCTGGGTGGCACCGCACTCGCAGGCGGCGTGCTGCTCGCGGTCATGGCGATCACCGCCGCGACATCGGCGCTGGGCTCGCCGTCGGCAGGACGTTCGGCCGCGGCATCGTCGACGGCGCGAGCGGGTTTCGGTCGGTCGCTCGTCTCGGCTCTCGATTCGATCCGGACCGTGAAGCTGAGCGCTGCCACCGCCACCGTCCACGAGCATCTTCGTCGGGTCGACGGGGGGCGGGTCGACGCTGCGGTCCGCGAGCACCGTGTCCAGTCCGCGCTCGACGGGGTTCCGGTCGTGCTCGTCCAGTGCGGCGTCGTCGCTGCGTGGGCGATCCACGTCGCCGGAGGCTGGGGGTTGTCGACGGCGCTGCTCGTCTCGGGTGCCGTTGCGGGTTTCGAGTGGTTCGGACGCGTCGCCGGAGCGGTCATCACGGAGGCACCCGGGACTCGGGCGTGGCAGCAGGAGACCAGCCGGCTCGCCGGCGGGCGCGACCTCGTCGGCCTCCCCGCCGGCATCGACCTCGTGCGCGGTGTGGGTCCCGATGCGGTCGTCGGTACGACCGAGCGTCTCGAGCGGCTCGACCTGTGCGACTTCGGCGCCGTGCACGACGACGGCACGATCGGGGTCGAAGGCATCGACCTCACGGTCCACCGAGGCGACCTGGTACTGCTGCTCGGGAGGATCGGATCGGGAAAGTCCAGCCTGTTGGCGTCACTGGCGGGACTCGTGCCCACGACGGGCACGCTGTCGTGGAACGGCAACGTCGTCGAGGATCCCGAGACCTTCCTGCGTCCGGGTCGCGTCGCCTACGTCGCGCAGATTCCCCGGGTCCTGTCGGGCACGTTCATGGACAACGTGCGACTCGACCACGTGCGCCACGTGAGCGATCCGATCCGACACGCACAACTCGAGCGCGACGTCGACGAGGCGGGCGGAATCGAGGCCCTCGTCGGCCACCGCGGTGTCCGCCTCTCGGGTGGGCAGGTGCAACGACTCGCCCTGGCACGCGCTCTCGCCACGCACGCCGAACTCCTGGTGGCCGACGACGTGTCGTCGGCGCTCGATGCCTCCACCGAGATCGGGCTGTGGGACGCGATGAGGTCGAGCGGGCGCACGGTCATCGGTTCCACGACGAAACGGTCGGCGCTCGCCCGTGCCGACCGTGTGGTCGTCCTGGTCGACGGCGCCGTCGCTGCCCAGGGTCCGTGGTCGGACCTCGCACCGGACTGGGCCCACCTCGCCGGCTAGCCCGAGTTGGTCCTTCTGGTTCTGAATGAATCGGACCAACTCACGAGTTGGTCCTTCTGGTTCTGAATGGATCGGACCAACTCAGGTCTGGAGACGAGCGACGAGTTGGTCCTTCTGGTTCTGAACCAGAAGGACCAACTCGGACGAACTCAGACCTGGAGTTGAGCGGCGAGGGATTCGACGGACTCGATGAACTCCTCGATCATCTCCATCACGACCTGTCCCGACGACTTCGGCTGGTTCATCGTGCCGACGATCTGACCGACGAAGTAGCCGGCCAACTCGTTCGCGCCCGAGCCGACCGTGTTCGCCGCCCGGTTGATCCGGGTCTGTGCCTCGCTGGTGAGGATCGGCTGCAGCGGCATGCCCAGCGGGTCGGGCGTGTCGGCACGCTCCCACTCCTCGGTCCACTTGGTCTTCAGCATGCGAGCGTGCTTGCCCGTCATCGAACGCGACCGGATCGTGTCGGCCGACGTGGCGGCGAGGAACTTCTGCTTCACCGCCGGATGGGTCTCGGCCTCGTCCGTCGTGAGCCACACCGAGCCGCACCACACGCCCTGCGCGCCGAGCGCCATGGCGGCAGCCATCTGGCGTCCGCGCCCGATGCCGCCGGCCCCGAGCACCGGGATGTTCACCGCGTCGACGATCTCGGGGATCAACACCATCGATCCGATCTCGCCGGTGTGGCCACCGGCCTCGGAACCCTGAGCGATGATCAGGTCGACACCCGCAGCCTGGTGGCGTTCGGCGTGCTGCGGACGCCCGGCGAGAGCGCCGATCAGCTTGCCCGCCTCCTTGCACCGATCGATCAGGAACTGCGGGGGCGGGCCGAGTGCATTCGCCACGAACGCCGTGTCGTGAGCGAGTGCGATCTCCAGTTGGGGCAGCGCATTGTTGGCACTGAACGGCGCGTCGCCGTCGCGTCCGTACGTGCCGCGACCGAGTTCGGCGTCGTCGGCGAGCGGCGGCACGTCGTAGCGGGCGAGGATGTCGTCGACGAACTCGCGGTGCGTGTCCGGGATCAACTTCTTGATGTCGGCCACGGTGTAGCCGCCATCCCCGTCGCCGGCGTACTTCGCGGGGACGATCAGGTCGACGCCGTACGGACGGCCGCCGACCTCGTTCTCGATCCAGTCGAGGTCGATCTCCAACTGTGCGGGGGAGTGCGCGACGGCGCCGAGCACCCCCATGCCCCCGGCCTTGGTGACGGCGGCGACGACGTCACGGCAGTGGCTGAACGCGAGGATCGGGAACTCGATGTCGAGCATCTCGGTGGCGGCTGTCTTCATCACCTCAGTCTCGCAACGAACCCACCGCCGGGACGAACCCGCTGATCTCCGCGCCACCTGGTGACATCCATCTCGCATCGATGTCACCACCTGGTCGTCGGGTGCGCAGGGCGGCGGTGGCACACTCGGTGCGTGGCCGATGTCCTGTTCTGTACCGACACCTTCTTCGCGGAGAACGAGGATCGACTCCGCTCGATCGCCCCGGACCTGGAGTACGTCACGCTGGTCGGTGACGAACCGGTCGCCGACGACGACATCGAACGCATCACGCTCACCTTCTTCTCCCACGACGCCTGGCCGGAACGCGCGCCGAGCTTCATCGGGGTCGCACTGCGCGCGACGAACCTGCGCTGGTTCCACACGATGTCGGCCGGCGTGGACAGCCCGATCTTCTCCACGTTCACCGATCGTGGTGTGCGGCTCACCACGTCGTCGGGCAGCAGTGCTGCACCCATCGCCCGCACGGCGATGATGTATCTCCTCGCTCTCTCCCGCGACCTCCCCTCGATGATCCGTTCGCAGGATCGGGCGGAGTGGAACTGGCACCGGTGGGTCGAACTCGACGGTCGCAGCATCGCCGTCGTCGGCTGGGGACCGATCGGCCAGGAGGTCGCACGCCTCGCCGATGCGTTCGGGATGGAACCCACGATCGTGCGCCGCGCCGCCCACGGCGACGAGCCCTATCCGGTCCAGCCACTGACGGAGTTGGAGCGCGTCGCCGCGGACCACGACGTGATGGTCGTCGCGTTGCCGCTCACGCCCGACACGACGGGCATCGTCACGGCGAACGTGATCGACGCGCTCGGCGCGCACGGACTGTTCGTGAACGTCGGGCGAGGCGAGCTGGTCGACCAGGCGGCGCTCAACGCAGCGCTGGTGGAGGGTCGACTGGGTGGCGCGGGTCTCGACGTCACCACCCCCGAACCGCTGCCCGCCGACGACCCGTTGTGGAGCGCTCCGAACCTGATCATCACGCCGCACAATTCGGGCTCGACCGACGGCACCGGTCGGCGCGCCGCCGAGGCCTTCCTCGCCAACCTCGAGCGCTGGGTCGCCGGCGAGGCCATGGCGAACGAGGTCCGGTCGGCGTCGCGCACCACTCGTCGAACGTGACCCGCCACGTTGACGTGTTCGTCGACGGACGGATCAGTGGGCGTCGTACTGGACAGCGGCTCGCGACTTCACGTGAGGCCTGATCATCTCGGCGATGATCCGCTGGTGTTCCGGATGGTCCCGGTACGTGACGTAGTCCTCGACCGAGGCGTACTCTCCGACGATCACGTAGTCGAAGTTGCCGTCCGTGATGCCGAGGTCGGCACCGTGGCGGTACTCCACGACCTCGGGAACCGTGGCCACGAGTGCGTCGAGAGCCGCACCCATCGCTTCGATGTCGGCGTCGGCCACACCGTCGTTCCACTCGAACATGACCACGTGTCTGAACATGACGAGCAGTATCGCAGGACGCGCCGGAAAGGGACTCCGACGGGTCAGGCCTGGGAGGCGAGGTCGAGGATCTCGTCCTCCTCGAGGCCGAACCAGCGTCCGAGCTCGTTGCCCTGTGTGTCGAGCAGGACCAGTGTCGGCTGGCCGGTGATCTCGAGGGAGATCCACGATTCGAACGAGGAATCCCACAGCATCGTGAACGACGACGTCCCACGGTCGTTGACGAAGTCGACCGCCTCGGCGCGGCTGTCCTGCGTGCCGTAGCCGATGACTTCGAGGTCGTTCAGGTGATCACGAGCGAACTGCTCGACGTCGGGAGCCTCCCGACGACAGACGGGTCAATGCGGCGCCCACGCCCACAGCAGGACGGGTCGGTCGGACGGCAGGATGTTGCGAATGTTGACCTGTGCGTCCTTGCCGACGTCGTCGACGACCAGATCGGGGAACGGATTCGAGTCGAGTTCTGCCTCCGGTCGCACCTCGGCGGCGAGCAGGCGGCCGCCGACGACCGCCTCGGCGGGCCCGGCCTCGGCAGGTGTCGTCTCGGTCGATGTGGTCCCGGGCGGTGTCGGGTCGGCGACCGGTGGCTCGACGGGACGGGCGGAGTCGGCCGTCGCCGGTGCAGCGGGACCCGGTTCGACGGTCTGATCGGGTGTCGGCGTCACGTCCTCACCGGCGGGCGAGGCGGCCGCCGCGGGTGGGCTCGTCGGCCCGGTGCTCCCGTTCTCGGCGGCACCGTCGGCGCCGGAGCCGGAGCCGGAACCGCACGACGTCAACGCTGCGAGGATCGCGATGCAGCCGACCGCACGGGTTCGTCGATGTCGCACGACGACATGCTGACATGTCCTGGCGGTGGCGGTGCGGGGAGACTCGCGAACTCTTGCGAAACGCAGGTCGGGACCCGAGGCCGATCAGGCGCGGGCGAAGCGCGCCGCCAGCGCCGCGACGTGCTCGGGGTACATGTCGCAGCATCCGCCGACGATCGTGGCACCGCCGTCGATCCACGATTCGACGATGTCTGCGTACCGCGTCGCCGTCAGGTCCTCGCGCCGTTCGAAGATCACCTCGTTGGCCCGGTACGCGTCGTCGCGCTCGTTCGGGAACGCATTGGCGTAGCCACCGGTTCGGACGCCGTCGAGCGCGACGGCGTCGAGGTCGGTTCGCAGCGCAGCGAGAGCCGGTCCGGTCTGCTCGGGGAGTGAGCAGTTGAACAGCACGGCATCGACCGGGTGGGGGAGGTCGGCGACGGCCTGGGCGATCTCGGTGATCGTCTCGCCGGAACGCAGCGCCATCGGGGTCCCCGCTGCCCAGGCGTCGGGGAGAGAGAACGACATCCACACCGGGCGGTCCGGCCCGGTGACTGCGATGGCCTCGACGATCACCCGCATCTCGTCGAGGGTGCTGAGGGTCTCTCCGATCCACAGGTCGACGTGCGGTGCGAGCGCTGTGGCGATGTCGGCGTAGATCGGGCGGGCGCCATCGGCGTCGAAGTGCTCGGGTTCGTACGAGCCGAACAGGGGCGGCATCGACCCAGCGACGCGCACCTCGCGTGCGGCGGCGTCGGCAGCCCGACGGGCGAGCCGACCGGCGAGGTCGACCAGCGCGATGCCGTGTTCGGCGAAGAAGTCGGCGTCGTGGTGGAACGGCACGACCGCGTAGTTGTTGGTGATGATCACCTCGGCGCCGGCCCCGATGAAGTTCGTGTGCGCCTGCACGACCATGTCGGGAGCCTCGATCAACGCCAGCGACGACCACTCGGGTTGCCGGAACGGGGCACCGATCCGTCGCAGTTCCTTGCCCATCCCGCCGTCGAGGATCGTGATGGCGTGCACGGCGTCACGCTACTCGCGGGGCCACCTCAGGTCGTCGGGAGCGGGAGGCCCTCGCGGGCATTCAGCACGGACAGCAGTCGCGGCACCTGATCATCGAGCCCGTCGCTCGCCGTGACCGTCACGCCGTCCGGTCCGCCGGCGAGGTCCAGGAGGAAGCGGGGACCGTCGGCGGCCGCGAAGCGCTCTTCGTCCAGGTACAGGCGTGGCTTGATCACGGCCGGGTCGCCGTTCTCGGGGCAGAACGTGAGGCAGTTGCCGCACTCGTTGCACAGTTCGCTGAACACGAGGTACTGCTGTCGCCCGGCGTCCTCGACCTCCTCGGCCAGCGCCTCGGGTGTCGGCACCTTGAAGAACGCGTCGTTGGGGCACACGGTCACGCAGAAGTTGCAGGCGACGCACCCCCACATCTCCAGGTCGTGGTCGACCGACCGTGGCAGCTTCGAGTTGCCGTCGAGGTGGTAGCTCGCCAGGTCGGGACCGGTGATGTGGGCGAAGTGGGCGACCGCCGTGTCGAGATGCCCCGCATCGCGCGCCGCAGCGAGGCGTGCAGCGCGGAACCCGGGGAGGTCGGTGGCGCCTGCTTCGGTGACCGCCTTGGTGAGTGCCTTCAGCATCGGCGCAAGGCGCCCGTAGCCGCCCGGTTGCAGCAGGTCGGAGCAGACGCTCGCCGGTCGCACGCCCATGGCGATCGTGTCGGCGAGGTTCTCCTTGTCCACACCGGCGGAGAAGCTGACCATGATGTCGCCGCCACCGTTCGGTGCTGCGCTGTCCGCATCGGGCCCGTCGTGGCCCGGGATCATGAACCGGCCGGGAAGTGCGGCCGACAGCCTGCCGAGCACGGCGGTGGCCAGTACGTGCAGCGGTGCCCCGGACAGATACATCGTGTCGTCGGGCATGAACCCCTTGTGGTTGCTCACCACGAGCGTGTTCGTGAGCTTGATGCCGAAGCGGTGGCCGTGGTCGAGGGCGAAGCGGTGCAGGTCGTCGATCAGCGTGATCGCCCGATCGAACGGAAGATCGTCCTCGAACGCGTGGGGCACCAACTGCACGTCCTCGTAACCGAGTCGGTCGTGGACGATGCTGCTCACGCCGTCGGGTCCGAGCAGCGTCGGGTTCAACTTCACGATCACGTCGATGTCGTGGCGCTCGATCAGGTGCTTGGTGATCTGCTCGATCTCGTCGGGAGGGCAGCCGTGGAACGTCGAGAGCGTGATCGTGTCGGAGATGTGCGACGGGATCTCGATGTCGCGGAACGGCGCGAACACCGAGTCGTCGGGGATCTGCGCACGCAAGCGCTCGATCTCGTCGGTCGCATCGTGCATCGAGTCGATGAACCCGGCCACCTTGTCGCTCTGGATCCCCGCGAGGTCGTAGCCGACCGACATGTCGAACACGTGCGGGCCGGCCCCACCGTCGGCGGGATCACCGATGAACTCGTGCAACGGCTCCCACCGCTTCAGCAACTCGATGATGATCCACGCCTTGACGTACTCCTCGAGGCTCTCGTGGACGAGCAGCTCCTGGCTCCACTCGATGTTGTAGCCGACGGTCTCCATGTCGATGCACGGGCGGGCGATCTCCAACTCGTCGAGGACCTGCACCGTCTTCAGCTCGAACAGACGCGAGCCGCCGAGCCAGGACAGCACGATGTTCTGCGCCATCTGACTGTGCGGCCCGGCCGCGGGTCCGACCGGCGACGCCGCAGGACGGCCGAGGAACTCGAACGACAGGTCGACACCGCTGCCTCCGGGAAGCGTGTCGGGTTTCCAGAACCGCGCCGTCGGGAGGTCGAAGATCCGCTTGCGCGTGACCCACTCGTGCTCGATTCGATGCAGCAGCATCGGCAGAGACATCGGCGTGAGCGGCGGGGCGTGTTCCACCCGACGACCTTACAAACCGTCAAGCGGCCTGTACAGCGAGGCCTGCCGGGTCCACACGGTCGTCGATGTCAGGCGGGCGCCGGCTGCGCCCCGCGCTGCAGCCGACCCGGCCGATCACCCGTGAGCGTGCCGTTCTCCACGGTGACACGCCCACGCTTGATGGTCACCACGTAGCCCTGCGCCGCCTGCATGAGCCGGGTGCCGCCCGCCGGCAGATCGGCCACCAGTTGCGGCGGCCGCAGTGCGAGGCGTGCGTGGTCGATCACGTTCAGGTCGGCGAGGTAACCGGGGGCGATGACGCCTCGATCCTTCCACCCGACATGCGCGGCGGTCCGCTGGGTCTGCTGGTGCACGACGTACTCCAGGTCGATCTGCTCGCCGCGTGTGCGGTCGCGTGTCCAGTGGGTGATCGCCGTCGTGGGGAACGTGCCGTCGGAGATGACGTTGCAGTGGGCGCCGGCATCGGACAGCCCGAACATCGAGTGCTCGGACAGGATCATCTCCCGCACGTCGTCGAGGTTGCCGGCGGCGTAGTTCATCAGCGGCATGTAGAGCAGTTGGGCGCCGTCGTCGGCGAGCATCAGGTCGTACATCTTCTCGATCGGCTCGACGCCCTCGGCCGCGGCGAGGCCCGCGACGCTGTCGTCGGGGGTCGGCTCGTAGTTCGGCGGGTCGGTCAGCGGGTACATGCGGTCGAACCCGGCGTGGATCAGGGCCGGGAAGTCGCTGACCCGGACCTCGGCGTGCTCGGCGATGATGTCGGCGCGCGTCGACGGGTCGGCGAGGTGGGCGACCCGCTCGGCGACCGGCAGGTCGTGCAGGCGGGCGTAGGTCGGGCAGCGCCGCAGCGGGTTGGCCGTGGCGGCGAGGCCGAGCAGGACCCCGATCGGTCGAACGGCCACCTGGGCGCGAACGTCGGCACCGCCGGACGACCACCCTTCGATCCGGTCGACGAGTTCGCGCCAGCGGGTCGGTGTCTCGTCGTTCTGCTGCACCGTGAAACTCAGCGGACGTCCGACCTCGTGGACGATGCGTCCGAGCAGATCGAGTTCGCGCTCCACGAGGGCGTCGTCTCCCGACTGGTACACGTCGGAGATCAACTGCATCACTCCCGCACCCGCCCGGTCGAGGCCGCGCGCGACGCCCACCACCTCGTCGGCCGTGGCGCGCAACGTGCCGATCGACTCGCCCGACGACGTCCGGTGCGCCCACGTCCGAGACGTCGTGAATCCGAGCGCACCGTTGCGCACGGCCGACTCGGTCATGGCGCACATCGCCTCGATCTCCTCCGGCGTGGCCACCGATTCGTGGTCGGCCCCGCGTTCACCCATCACGTAGGTCCGCAGCGCGGCGTGTGGCACCTGCGCTCCCACGTCGACGGTCCACTCCAGTGTGTCGAGCACGTCGAGGTACTCGTCGAAGCTCTCCCAGCCCCACGTCATCCCCTCGGTGAGGGCGGTGCCGGGGATGTCCTCCACGCCTTCGAGCAGGCGGATCAACCAGTCGTGGCGATCCGGCCGGGCCGGTGCGAAGCCGACCCCGCAGTTGCCCATCACGATGGACGTGACGCCGTTGATCGACGACGGTGCGAGGTCGGGGTCCCACGTGACCTGGCCGTCGTAGTGCGTGTGGATGTCGACCCAGCCGGGGGTGACGAGCAGCCCGGTGGCGTCGATCTCGCGGTCCGCGGGTTCGAACGCCGTGACGTCGCCGACCGCGACGATGCGGTCGTCGACGATCGCGACATCGGCGGTCCGACGGGGCGCCCCGGTCCCGTCGACGACGGTTCCGTTGCGGATGATCAGATCGGACATGGTGTCTCTCCTTCGATTGTCGTCAACGGTACCGACGTCGCTTCGTCGGCATCGGACCGGAGACGGTGACTCCGACGGAGCGTCGACCGCCACGACCTCTCAGACGTGTGGTTCGAGGCGGCAGGCGACGTTCAGTTGGGCGACCGACGCCGTGTTCGGCAGCGAGATCGTGGTCGACACGAGTTCGGCGAGGTCGGCGGGGTCGATCATCGTCGTCGGGTCCTCACCGAAGTCGGCGGTCATGTCGGTGGCGATGTAGCCAGGGCACACCGCGGTGACCCGCACACCGTCGTCCCATCCGGCTTGCTTGGTGGCCTCGGTCAGCGCCATCACGGCGTGCTTCGACATCGCGTAGCCGGGAGCGAAGGTGCCCTTGACCCGGATGCCCGACAGCGACGCGATGTTCACCACGCGCCCGGAGCCCGACGCTCGGAGATGGGGCAGCGTGAGCTGGGTCATCCGCAGCGGTGCCTTGACGTTGACGGCGAGCAGGGTGTCGACGGCATCGGCGGACAGGTCCTCCAGCGATGCGGTGTCGACGATGCCTGCGTTGTTGACGATGCCGTCGAGCCGACCGAATCTCCCGATCGTCGCGTCGACCCACGCCCGGTCCGACCCGGCATCGAGTGCGTCGTAGTGATGGCACAGCAGCCGGTCGGTGTCGCAGCCGGCCATCGCATCGGTGAGAGCATCGACGTCGCGGGCACCCACGCTCACGGTGAAACCGTCGCCGTGCAACCGCCGTGCGATCGCGTTGCCGAGACCGCGGTTGGCACCGCTGATCATGATGGTCCGTCCTGCGGTGTCGATCATTGCGTCACGCTACGGGTCGGGCCGGACGCCGGCCCGCGGTCGGCCGTGCGCTCGCCCGTCGCCTGGCGAAACCCATGGAGACGCCGGACCCGTCGATGTGTACCGTCGCGGACATGTTCATGACGGTGATGTCCCGTGTCCGATCGGCGACCGACCGAGCGCGACCGGCGCCGTCGCGAACTCGGACAGAACTTCCTCACTGACCGCACGATCGTCGACACACTCGTCGACGGCCTCGACCTCCGGTCCGGCGAACTCGTCGTCGATCTCGGCGCGGGTGCCGGTGCACTGACCCGTGCCCTGGCCGATGCCGGAGCCGACGTGTGGGCGGTCGAGATCGATCCACACTGGGTGGAGCAACTCCGCGTCGGGGTCGGAGCGCGACGCGCGAACGTCCGGGTGGTCTCCAGCGACCTGCGCGACCTGCGCATGCCGCGCGTGCCGTACCGGGTCGTGGCGAACCCGCCGTTCGGGCTGACCACCGACACGCTGGCGAAGCTCCTGGACCGACCCGATCGCGGCCCGCGCCGTGCGGACCTGATCCTCCAGAGGGAGGTCGCCCTGAAACTGGCCCGGCAGCCGCCGGCAAGCCTGCGCGCCGCTGCGTGGGCGCCGTGGTGGGAGTTCCGTCTCGGCCCGAAGATCGGCCGCGAGGCCTTCCGGCCACGTCCTCGCGTCGACGCCGCCGTGCTCACCGTCGAGCGACGCGACGTTCCGATCCTGCCGACGTGGCTCGGGCCGCAACTCCGCGAACTCCTGCGACCGGCGTGGACCGATCGCTGACCTCCGGGCCGCCGAGGACCGACAGCTGCGGGTCGATCGCTGCGGACCGGGTGCGGACGCCGTCGAACGAAGTTCAGGATGCGAGGGCGGCGTGCAGGCGGGCGGCCTGCTCGGCCGCCTTGGCGCGTACTTCGTCGGCGTCGACACGAGTCGCGACGCCGTTGCGCAGCGCCGGCTCGCCCGCGACGTCGACGTCGATCGCGCGGATCGTCGGGGTGAACGCGACGTGCCACGGCTCGATCGTGTCGTACGACCACGTGACCGAGTCGTCGTTCGCGTCGGGGAACAGGTCGTATCCGGCCTGCAGCCACGTCCACGCCGAGTCGGGTGACGCGTTCACGTCGGCGTCGCGATGCTTGACGTAGGCGAGGCCGAACTCGGCGAGCATGTCGGCTCCGATCCCGTCGGTCCCGAGCGCCACCGGGTTGGTGAAGCGCGACGGGTTCGCGTACCCCACCGAGTTGTTCATGTTCGATCGCGGGTTGTGCACGACCGTGCCGCGCAACCCGTGGACGTCGGACAGGTGCACGCCGTGGACGAGCAGCCAGTCGTCGCGTGTGAGGTCCCGCAATCGATCCGCGGCACCGACGTCGTCGGGCCCTTCGGCCACGTGGATGTGCACGCCCACGCCGTGGTCCTCGGCCAGGCCCGCTGCATCGTCGAGGTGTCGGTCGTTCACCGTGAAGGCCGCATGGACGCCGACCATTCCGCGCCGCATCGGGTCGTCGCGCTGCGCGCACTCGCGCAGGTACCGGTCGTTCTCGGCGAGCCCGCGCAGTGCCGCGCTCGACCCGTGCCGGTCGGTGATGCCGTAGCACGTGTTGATCCGCACGCCGACCTCGTTGCACGCATCGGCGATCACCGAGAGCGAGCCGGGGATCGCGTGGGGCGACTCGTGGTGGTCGATGATCGCCGTCGTGCCGGCCTGGAGGGCTTCGAGCGCGCCGAGCTTCGCCGACCACTCGATCATCTCCAGGTCGAGCGCGGTGTCGAGTCGCCACCACACGTTCTCGAGGATCTCCAGGAAGTTGCCCGGACTCCTCGGCGGCGCGGGCATGCCGCGTGCGAAGGTCGAGTACAGGTGGTGGTGCGCACACACCATCCCCGGTGTCGTCGCGCTCATCGCACGACTCCGCCGGCCGGGCTCGTCGCGAGTTCCCTCATCAGGTCCACGCCGATGCACGCTCACGGTTCGATTCGTTGCGCATCGGCAACTCGGTGTGCCATTCACCGGTGGCGGCACGGATCGCGGCGGCCACCGCCCCGGCGGTCGGCACGAGGCCGATCTCGCCGACGCCCTTGATGCCGTACGGCGAGTCGGGCTGCGCGGCCTCGACGAGGATCACGTCGACCGGTGGCATGTCCTTGGGACGGATGATGTCGAGGCTTTTCAGGGTCGTGTTGGTCGGGAAGCCCGTCTCGTCACACGGGAAGCCCTCGGTCATCGCGTAGCCGAGTCCCATGTGGACGGCACCTTCGATCTGGCCCTCGCACAGCATCGGGTTGACCGCCCGACCGACGTCGTGAGCCGCCACGACCTTCTCGATGTCGCCCGTGTCGGGATCCATCACCACGACCTGCGCGGCGTATCCGAACGTGGAGTGGATGATCGGGTTCTCGATCGGTCGACCGGCGGCCTTGGCGTCGGCGATCTGGGCGAGCGACTGGGTCCAGTCGACCCGGTACTCGCCTTCGTAGTCCACCCCGACCTGGCAGCCGTCGCCGATGGCCGCTTCGCACGCCGCCTTGACCGACCCCGCGCCCATCAGCGTGCCGCGCGATCCGGTGGTCTGACCGGCGCCGAGTTCACGCGTCGAGTCGACGATCACGTCGATGCGTTGCGGATCGATGCCGAGTTCCTCCACCGCCACCTGCTGGGCGACGGTGTGGATCCCCTGGCCCATCTCGGTCCAGCAGTGGCGCACCTCGACCCGACCGGGGGCGCCGTCGACCGGTTCGAGGAAGTGCACGACGGCGCGGGCGACCTCGTTGAAGCCGTTGCCGAGGCCGGAGTTCTTCAGCCCGAGCCCGAGGCCGACGGACTTGCCCGCGGCAACCGCATCGTCGTACGCCGGCTTGACCGCGTCGAGGCACTGGCGTGCGCCGAGGCATCCGTCGTCCATCGTCTGGCCGGGGCCCCACACCTCACCGGGGACGACGACGTTGCGCGACCGGATCTCCCAGCCGCTGATGCCGACCTGCTCGGCCAAGCGGTCGAGAACACCCTCCATCGCGAACTGTGCCTGGTTCGCACCGAAGCCGCGGAACGCACCGCACACCGAGTTGTTGGTGCGCGCGGCGATGGCCTCGACGTCGACGTTGCCGACGAGGTACGGCCCCGTGGCATGGCCCGCCGCACGTTCCAGCACCTTCATGCCGACCGAGGCGTAGGGCCCCGAGTCGCCGATCATCCGCACGCGGATCGCGGTGAGCTTGCCGTCGGCGTCGCACCCGGCCCGGTAGTGCATCTTGATCGGGTGCCGCTTCGGGTGCATCAGCAGGGACTCTTCGCGCGACAGAGTGATCTTCACCGGCCGTCCCGTGTGCCACGCCGCGAGCGCGGTGTGCGCCTGGTTCGACATGTCCTCCTTGCCGCCGAACGCGCCACCGTTCGACACCAGCTCGGTGGTGACCCGCCGAGAGTCGATCCCGAGCATCGCGGCGATGTCGTTGCGGTCGTCCCAGATTCCCTGCCCGCCGGAGTACACGTACAGCGAACGATCGTCACCGTCGCCCGAGGGGACGGCAAGGGTGGATTCGGGTTCGAGGAACGCGTGCTCGATGCGTTGGGTCTGGAAGGTCTCGTCGACCGTGAACGCTGCCGACGCGAGCGCGGAGTCGACGTCGCCACGCGAGTAGGTGGAGGTGGACAGGACGTTGCCGTCGAGTTCCCACACCGCCGGCTCACTCGAATCGATCACCCGCACCGGATCGACCATCGGCTCGTGCACGTCGTACTCGACCGTGACCAGTTCGGCGGCGGCGCGGGCGATCTGGCGGGTGTCGGCGACCACGATCGCGAGCACGTCGCCCAGGTAGGAGGTCCGCCCGCCCACTGGGATCATGATCGGCCAGTCCTTGTGGATGATGCCGACCCGGCGTGCCGCCGGGATGTCGTCGGCGGTGAACACCGCGGTCACGCCGGCCAGGTCGAGCGCGGCCGATGCGTCGATCGCGACGATGTCGGCCCGTGCGTGTTCGGCGAGGCGCAGCGCTCCGTGCAGCATTCCCGCCACGGTCATGTCGTCGATGAAGTCGCGCGTGCCGATGGACAGCTCACGGCCCTCGTACTTGATGCCCCGCGACCCCACGCCGCCCGGCTGCACGACCACCGGCACGACGTCCTGCGCGAGCGCCTCGACCGCGTCGAGCACCTTGATGTAGCCGGTGCAGCGACACAGGTGCGCACCCAGGTGGCGCGATGCCTGCTCGCGGGTGAGTTCCGATCCGTTCTTGTCGATCAGCGCCTTCGTGCGCACGACGATTCCGGGGGTGCAGAACCCGCACTGCAGCGCGCCGCACGCTGCGAACGCATCGGCGTAGCGGTCGACCTCGGCGGTCGGCAGTCCTTCGAGGGTGACGACGTCCTTGCCGGCGATCTTCTCCATCGACGTCTGGCACGACACCCGCGCCTTGCCGTCGATCAGCACCGTGCAGCAGCCGCACTGACCCGTCGGCGAGCAGCCGTCCTTGGCCGACGTGATCCCGAGTTCCTCACGCAGCGCCGCCAGCAGGTGTGGGTGGTCGTCCGACGCCGTGACGCTCGATCCGTTGAGGGTGAATTCGCTCATGAGGTGAGTCCTCGTCTCCTGGTGGTTCCCGGCTGCACGTCGTTCCCGTTCGTCGTCAGTCGTGGTCGTGGCGGTCGAAGTCGGGACGCTCACGCGCCGCGGTCTCGACCAGTGACTTCGTGGTGGGGTCGGTGATCACCGAGTACATCTCGGGGCGGCGGTATCGGTCGAAGTCGAACAGGGTCTTCTTGTAGCGTTCACACATGTCGAGGTCGCACCTCGCTGTGATCAACTCGTCGCCGATCGTCGTCGCCTGCGCGACGATCTGACCGGACGGGGCGATGATCGACGTCTGCGCCAGCGACTCGACCCCCTCCTCCACACCGCCCTTGGCGACGCCGATCACCCACGTGCCGTTCTGGTACGCACCGGCTTGCATCACGAGGTGGTTGTGGAACGCCTGCAACGGATTCTGTGACGGGTCGGGCGCGTAGTTCAGCGGCGTGTTGTAGCCGATCAGGACCATCTCGACGCCCTGCAGACCCATCACCCGGTAGGTCTCGGGCCAGCGCCGGTCGTTGCAGATGGCCATGCCGATCCGGCCGCCGAAGGCGTTGTGCACACCGAACCCGTCGGGCGACTCCTCGAAGTAGCGACGCTCCAGATGCTGGAACTGACGCCACGGCTCGTACGCCTCGTGGCCGGGGATGTGCACCTTGCGGTACTTCGCAGTGATCTCGCCGTCACGGTCGACGAGCACGTAGGTGTTGTACCGGTGGCGGACCCCGTCGGCGTCGGGCGGCGTGAGCTCGGCATACCCGAGACAGAAGCCGACGGCGAGGCGTTTCGCCTCGTCGAACAGTCGTTGCGTCGACGTCGACGGCATCTCGACCTCGTAGAAGCTGTCCAGTTCGGTGGTGTCGCCGCTGATCGGGCCGTTGCCGCCTCCGTCGAGGATCCATCGTGGGAAGAAGCTGGTGAGGGCCAGTTCGGGGAACACGACCAGCTCGCATCCGTACTCGGCTCCCTGTCGCAGGAGCAGGAGCAGTCGATCGACGACGTCGGCTCGCGACTCGTCGCGGGCGATCGGGCCCAGTTGAGCGGCCCCGACCCACAGCTCGCGGGGCCGGTGGTACGCACCGTGGGCCGAGTGTGCGGTCATGCGAACTCCATCTCGACGAGGCGCAACATCACGTCGAGCAGGACATTGGCGCCGGATTCGATGTCGTCGGGCTCGGTGTACTCGGTGACGTTGTGGCTGATGCCGTTCACGCTGGGCGTGAAGATCATCGCGGTCGGGCAGACGCGGGCGAACATCTGCGCATCGTGGCCGGCGCCCGACGGCATCCGCTTGGTGGACAGCCCCGCGTCGCGAGCAGCGGCCTCGACCACGTCGACGACGCGTGCGTCGAACACGACGGGCTCGAAACGGGCCAACATCCGGGTGTCCACGCCGACGCCCTCCGCTTCGGCGGCCTGAGCGAGGTGCCCGCGGAACCGGGTCTCGGCCTGCTGGAGCACGGACTCGTCGGTGTTGCGCAGGTCGACCGTCATCACTGCGGTCGACGGGACGACGTTGACCAGGTTCGGATGCAACGTCAGCGCGCCGACCGTGGCCACCTGGGACCCACCGATGTCCCGGGTGAGGGAACGGACGAACAAGCTGACGTCGGCGGCGACGACTCCGGGATCGTGACGCAGCCGCATCGGCGTCGTGCCGGCATGGCACGACTGGCCGGTGAGCGTCACTTCGGTCCAGGAGATGCCCTGGACACCTTCGACCACGCCGATGGTGATTCCCTCGTCCTCCAGCACCGGGCCCTGTTCGATGTGCAACTCGACGAAGGCATGCGGAACGCGACCCGGCGTCGGTGCTGCGCCCCGGTACCCGATCCGGTCGAGTTCGTCGCCGACGCCGATGCCGTTGCGGTCCTCGATCTCGAGCGCCTCCTCGAGCGGCATCCCGCCGACGTAGACGAGGCTGCCGAGCATGTCGGGTGCGAAGCGGGCGCCTTCCTCGTCGGTGAACCATCCGACGGCGAGTGGTCGGGAGAGCTCGACGCCCGATGCGATCACGGTCTCGATCACCTCGAGTCCGGCGAGCACACCGAGGTTCCCGTCGTAGCGTCCGCCCGTGGCGACGGTGTCGATGTGCGACCCGGTCATCACCGGTGCGATGGCCGGATCGAAGCCCGGCATGGTCGCCACGACGTTGCCGATGCCGTCGATCGAGATGTCCAGACCGAGATCGCACATCCAGGTACGGACGAGATCGCGACCGTCTCGGTCGTCGTCGGTGAGTGCGAGGCGGGCGCACCCGGTGGTGCCGTCGATCGCGCCGATCGCTCCCAGGTCCTCGAGGCGGCGGATCAGTCGGTCGCGATCGATTCGCAGGTCGGTCGACGTCACCGTCGCGACAGTACCAGTGGACCTTTACAGAACGTCAAGCACCGTTCCGTCACACCGGCACGTGGTGCAGCAGCCGGCCGAGGCGGTCACGGCGCACGCCGACCACCGGGATCCGACGCGTTACTGTCGTGGCGGTGGAGCAGGGAGCGAGCGATGTCGAGTTCCTGCGCGCCGTGCTCCCGATCGTCGAGTTCCTCGGTGGGAACCTCGTCGCGGAAGGCGGCAACGGCGAACTGCCGATCGAACGTGGCGGTCGCGTCATCGCGCACGTCCGCCCCTCGGAGTTGCACGGCGCACTGGAACGGATGATCGAATCGGTCGAACGTGACGGCGGTGCCGAGCTCGGTGCCATGGGACGTGCCGAGAAACAGGCCGCGGTTCGCTGCCTCGACGAACAGGGTGCCTTCCTGCTGCGCGGTGCGGTCGACCGGATCGCACGGGCGATGGGCGTCAGCCGCGTGACCCTGTACAGCTACCTCAACGCACTGGAGCGACGGGCATGACCGACGAACCGGGTTCGACCCCCCGCCCGGCTGCATCGCTCGCACGGGCCGAGGTGCTGGTGGAGCCGTTCCGCGAGAACGATCCCGGCCCGCACGTCTCGGCCGCGATCGACGTCCTCGCGGCTGCCGGACTGTCGCCCGACATGGGGCCGTTCGCGACCGAGACCCTGGGCGACCTCGACGCCACGATCGCAGCGATCACCGACCTCCTCCGCGCGTCGTTCGCCGCGGGCGCCGACGCCGTCCAGGTCCGCATCGAACGCGTCGACGCGATCGACTGACCGGCACCGCTACATCGGTCGCCGATCCGGCGACACGCATTCCGAGCAGACGTCGGGGGGGGGGGATGGTGTCACCGGCTCGGTCTCCGGTGGAGGCCGCTGTCAGGTGAGTGCGGCGGAGAACATCTTCGTCGTCGCCTCCCACGCGCCGGTGGCGGCCGCTTCGTGGTACGTCGGTGCGCTCGGCCAGGTGAACCCGTGGTCGGCACCCTCGTAGATCTCGACGGTGACGTGATCGAGCGGCTCGACCGCATCGAGGAAGCGTCGGTGCATGGCGATCGACTGGACCTCGTCCGCGTCACCGATCGCGAGGTACAACGGCTTCGTGAGCGTCGGTGCCGTGAGGTGGGGTGAGTCGGGACCGTCGTCGGCGAGGAACGACGGGTGCCACCCGGCGGCCGCGACGACACGGTCGTCGTCCGTCAGTCGTCGGTAGGCGGCGCGAGCACCGAGGCAGAAGCCGATCGTGACGATCGGTGCGTCGTCGCTCACGCCTGCAGCACGCAGCGCACGGTCCCCGTCGTGTTGGATCTGGGCGTCGGTCATCGAGGTGATCCAGCCCCACACCATCTCCTGGGTGGTCTGCCCGTCCGGAGGAGCGGTCTCGGATGCGTTGAGCAGGCGCCCGTGGCGATGATGCAGGTCGGGGGTGACCACGACGTAGCCCTCGGCAGCCAACTTCGCCGCGAACTCGTGCGTGGCGGGTCGGATGCCGGGGGCGTCGATGAACAGCAACACGGCCGGCCAGTCGCCGGCCTCGGCGGGAGAAGTGACCAGGACGGCCATGTCCCCGTCGTCGGTCGCGGTGTCGATGATCTCGTCTCGAGTGTCCATCGTTCGACCGTATCCGGAGCGACGAGAGTGCCCGGCACCGTCCGACGACCAGCCGTCCGACGACCATCCGACGACCATCCGACGACGATTCGTCCTGCGCTCCGTGGAAGAGTGGGTCGATGCATGATCTGGTGATCCGCAACGGTTTCGTCATCGACGGGACGGGTGCCGCAGCACGCCCCAACTGCAGCATTGCGATCGATGGCGAGGTGATCACGGCGATCGGTGACGAGGCCGATGGCGGGGTCGGGCCGGGCCGGCGCGAGATCGACGCCACCGGGATGATCGTCACTCCCGGTTTCGTCGACATCCACACCCACTACGACGGGCAGGCCACGTGGGACGGTGACCTGGAACCGTCCACTCCCCACGGGGTGACCACCGTGGTGATGGGCAACTGCGGCGTCGGGTTCGCACCGGTGAAGCCCGACGAGCACGACTTCCTGATCCAGTTGATGGAGGGCGTCGAGGACATTCCCGGCGCCGCCCTCAGCGAGGGAATCTCGTGGAACTGGGAGAGCTTTCCCGAGTACCTCGACGAACTCGATCGAGGAGAGTACGCCGCCGACGTGGCCGCGATGATCGCGCACGGACCGTTGCGCACGTACGTGATGGGCGAGCGCGGCGCGAACAACGAGCCCGCCACCTCCGACGACATCGCCGAGATGGCCCGCCTCGTCCAGGAGGCGGTCGAGGCCGGAGCGATGGGGTTCTCCACCAGCCGCACCATCGGCCACCGTGCGATGAACGGCGAGCCGGTGCCCGGCACCTTCGCCGCCGAGGACGAGCTGTTCACGATCGGGCGGGCCATGGCGCGGGCCGGTCGCGGTGTGTTCGAGGTCGCTCCGGCCGGTCTGGCCGGCGAGGACCTCGTGGCTCCGAAGAAGGAGGTCGACTGGATGGTCCGCCTCGCGGACGACATCGGCCGACCGGTCACCTGGTTGATGTTGCAGAACATGGTCGAGCCCGACGAATGGCGAGAACTGATGCAACTCAGCCAGGAAGCACAGGACGCCGGCAAGCAGGTCGTCCCGCAGGTGGCCGGACGCCCGTTCGGCATCCTGATCGGGCTGTCCACGAAGCACCGCTTCAAGGACATGCCCTCCTTCGCACCGCTGCGTGATCTGACCTTCGCCGAACAGGCGGCGGCGATGGGCGACCCCGACCTCAAGGCGCGACTGATCGCCGAGTCGACCGAGATCATGGAGTCGATCAAGGACGTCGAACCGATCGCGTACCAGGTGGTCAACTCCTACGAGCGCCAGTACCTGCTCGGCGATCCGGTCGACTACGAGCCCACGCCCGATCGGTCGATCGCTGCGCTCGCCGAGGCGCACGGGGTCGAGCCGATCGAGGAGTTCTACGAACAACTCCGTGAGCGTGACGGTGAAGCGATGTTGATGATGCCGTTCCTCGGCTACGCCCACGGCAACGGCGATGCCCTCCACGAGATGCTCACGCACCCGGCGGCCGTGCTCGGCCTCGCCGACGGTGGCGCCCACGCGAACTTCATCTGCGACGCGTCCACGCCCACCTGGATGCTGACCCACTGGGTGCGCGACCGCGAGCGTGGCCCCCGGCTCGACCTGGTCGACGTGATCCGGAAGATGACCTCCCACACCGCTGCGCTGTTCGACCTGACCGACCGCGGTGTGCTGGCCGTCGGCAAGCGAGCCGACGTGAACGTCATCGACCACGACAATCTCACGCTGCGCGAACCGCGTCTGGTCCGGGACCTGCCCGCCGGCGGGACCCGGCTGCTCCAGTCCGCAGAGGGCTACGTGGCCACTGTCGTGCGGGGCGTGGTCACGCGCGAGAACGACGAGTTCACCGGAGCACGCCCCGGCCGCCTCGTCCGTTCGTAGGCCCGCGAACGTTCCGCGCCGACCCGGCACGCTGCGGTGTGAGCCCTGGACTGCGACATCGCGGTCCGGAGCTCACAGCTGACATGTCCGGGGATCGCGACGCGAGCGGGTGTGAGCCGTGGACCGGGACATCGCGGTCGACAGCTCACAGCCGGGCCGGGTCCCGGTTGGGGATCACGGAGGGCGCGGCGGGAGAATGGGCCGATGGCCACCGCGCACCTGAACGGGATCGACGTCCACCACGAGGTCCACGGACGCAGCGACGACGACGCACCGTGGGTGTTGAACATCGGCGGATCCGGCGGCGACCTGCGCGAGACGTTGCCCGCTCGGTCGCCGCTCAACGAGCACTTCCGGGTCCTGCAGTACGACCAGCGCGGCCTGGGACGCACGTCCAGGCCGAATGTCGAGTACACGATGGAGGAGTACGCCGACGATGCGGCGGCACTGATCGAACACGTCATCGTCCCGACCGGATCGGCGCGTTGCCACGTGGTCGGGACGAGCTTCGGAGGGATGGTCGCCTTGAACCTGGCGGCGCGCCGCCCGGACCTGGTCGACCGACTGGTCCTGCTCGTCACGTCGCCCGGCGGTGACCACGCGTCGTACCGACTCAGTGACCTCGCCGACATGGATCCCGACGACGCGTTCCGGACACGGATGGGCCTGCTCGACACGCGGTGGGACCCCGAAGCGGACGAACCGATCCCCGACCTCGGCGTCGTGTACGACTTCATGGTCGCGCGATCGCAGCAGGCCGTGCCCCCCGAGGTCGCAGCGGGGGCCGCTCGCCAGTTGCGCGCCCGCAACGGCCACGACGTGGTCGATCGCCTGGCGTCGATCGACCGACCGACGTTCGTCGGGTGCGGTCGTCACGACGGCATCGCCCCGGTCGCCAACTCCCAGGTCATCGCCGACCGGATGCCGAATGTCGAGATGCGGATCTTCGAAGGCGGACATCTGATGATGTTCCAGGATCCTGCGCTCTGGCCCGCCGTGGTCGACTTCCTCGGCGGCACCTGACGGCCCTCGTCGTGTCGGACATCCGACCGGGATGGTGACCGCTGCGGTCGTCGGCGGTCTGGAAGCATGTGCGCCGGTCGCTCGGCCTCACGTCCGGTCGCGACCCGACCGATGATCAACCTGGCATGTCGATGACGCTGCACTCCGCCCGCATCCCCCTGCGCAACCTCTGCGCGAGCCTCGCCGTGACGGCGGCCCTCGCGGTCGCGGCGACAGCCTGCGGTGGCGTGCAGCGCCAGGTCGACGTGCCCGGAGCCGCTCCGGCGACGGCGCCCGCCGCGCCGGTCGATCCGAAGGTGGCGACGCCGGGCGGCGTCGCCACGACGGAACCAGCGGAGGTGCCGGCCGAGGACCCTTCGAACTCCACCACGCCCTCACCACCCTCGTCGGGCCCTGCGCTCGTGCCGGGGTCGACGGCCGCACCCTCGACCGAGCCGTCGCCGGAATCGTCGGTTGATGGTTCGTCGGTTGGCGGTTCGTCGTCGGCCGGTGCGCCGCTGAACGAGACGCCGACGGTCACCGGGTGGGCAGCGTTCGATCTGCACCTGACGACGATCCTCGAATCCGGTTCCCGGGCGGTGTCGGCCACGGTGCTGCGCGACGGTGAGGTCGTCCACGAGGTCGCGCTGGGTGATCGCACCGAGGCGGGCGACCCGGTCGAGGTCGGCGACCGCTATCGCATCGCCAGCATCAGCAAGGTCGTCACGGCGGTCACGGTCCTGCGCCTGGTCGAACGGGGAGCGATCGGCCTCGACGACCCGGTCGGTGCCCGGCTCGCCGCACGGGTCGGCGTGACGGACCCGGCGTCGGGGGTCGAGCAGATCGCGCTGCGACACCTGCTGACGCATCGCTCCGGCATCGCCCAGTACGAGGACCTGATGTTCCGCCGCCAGGTCGAGTCGTGCGATCAGGCGGCCGCCGTCGGGCTGGGTCGCGGACTGGAGCGGGCCCCCGGGACCACGTTCCGGTACAGCAACCTCAATCTGTGCCTGGTCGGCCTGTTGATCGAGGACCTCACCGCCCGGCCGTACGAGGACGTGGTCCGAGACGAACTGCTCGCACCCCTCGGTGTCGACGGGATGCGCCTCGCCGGAACCTTCGACGTGCGCGACGGCGAGGTCGAACACCGCTCCGACGACGGCCGCAACTACATGGAGGTCCTGGCGGGCGCCGGTTCGTGGATCGCGTCGCCCACCGAGGTCGCCACGATCATCGACTCGCTCGACCTGTCGACTCCCGGCTGGAAACCGCTCGGCGCAGACACCATGGCGCAGATGCGGGCGATCACCGAGGATCCTCCGCTGACCCCGGAACAGGCCGCCACCACGTCGACGACGCTCGAACCGCCGCCCCCACGCACGACCGGCTACGGCATGGCCCTGATGATCTTCGGTCCGGACGCGTTCGGGCACACCGGCACGGTCGAGAGCACGCATGCGATGACCGTCCGTCAGGCCGACGGCGTCACGTGGGCGATCACGGTGAGCGGCGACCACCCGTCGTCCACCCGCGACCTCGCGGGCATCGTCGCCGAGGCGCTGCGCGACGCCGGCCCGGTGTAGCCCTCGATCGGGCGTCGCCGGCGGTGTCCGAATCGATGCCGCGGGTCCTCACGTCGTAGCGTCGGCTCCATGTCCGACGCACTGATCATCGACGCCTGCCGCACACCCCGCGGGATCGGGAAACTCGGCAAGGGTTCCCTCTCGCACCTCCACCCGCAGCACGTCGCGCGCACCGTGCTCGCCGCGCTCGTCGAGCGGAACGACTTCGACACCGCCGACGTCGACGACGTCGTGTGGGGCACCAGCTCGCAGGTGATGGAGCAGGGCGGAGACCTCGGCCGCATGGCCGCACTCGACGCCGGTTACGACATCACCGCCAGCGGCGCGACGCTCGACCGCTTCTGCGGTTCGGGGATCACCACGGCCAACTACGCCGCCCATGCGGTGATGGCGGGCATGGAGGACCTCGTCGTCTCCGGCGGCACCGAGATGATGTCGCTGCCGAAGAAGGGCATGCTCCCGATGGGTGCGGGCAACCAGCACCTCCAGGATCTGCATCCTCAGTCGCACCAGGGAGTGTGCGCCGACGCGATCGCCACGATGGAAGGCATCTCGCGCGAGACCCTCGACGCCCTCGCCGCCGAGTCGCAGCGCCGTGCCGATGTCGCGATCAAGGAAGGTCGCTTCGACAAGTCGTTGATCACCGTCCACAACGACGACGGCACCGTCGCCCTCGATCACGAGGAGTTCCCCCGTCCGTCCACGACGGCGGAGTCGCTCGCCGCGTTGCCGCCGAGCTTCCCGGCGATCGCCGACTACCGGCACACCTCCGAAGACGGGACCGTCGCCAAGACGTTCCGCGAACTGATCAACCAGAAGTACCCGGACCTCGACATCCAGCACGTCCACCACGCAGGCAACTCGTCGGGTGTCGTCGACGGCGCAGCGGCGATCCTGTTCGCCAGCGAGGCGTACGCGAAGGCGCACGGCATGAAGGCCCGGGCCCGCGTCGTGGCCACGGCGAACATGGGCGACGACCCGACGCTGATGCTCAACGCCCCGGTCCCGGCGGCGCGCAAGGTGCTCGCCAAGGCGGGGATGACGCTCGCCGACATCGACATCTTCGAGATCAACGAGGCATTCGCCGTCGTATCCGAGAAGTTCCAGCGCGACCTCGACCTGGACCGCTCCAAGGTCAACGTGAACGGTGGAGCGATGGCACTCGGTCACCCCATCGGGGCGACCGGAGCGATCCTGATCGGCACGGTGCTCGACGAGTTGGAGCGCACCGACAAGCAGGTCGGTCTGATCACCATGTGCGCAGGCGGCGGCATGGCACCGGCGATCATCATCGAACGCATCTGACGCGACGATGAACCATCGGGGTCGACGTTCGTCCGTGTTCGGCTCGCTCGTGGCGGTGGTGCTCGCGGGTTCGGTGGCTGCATCGTGCTCGGGGTCCGACACCGACTCCGGAGGGGACGCGGCCACGACGGTGTCCGAGTCTGTTCCCGTTGCGTCCACGGCGGCCGAACCGTCGACCACGGTGGCCCCCGCCACGAACCCGCCGGTCACGACGGACGTGATCGACGCCGCCCCCACCACCGACGCACCGCTCGCGACCGACGCCGCTCCCAGCACCGACGCAGGTACGTCCCTCGACGACGTGGTCCCGACGGCCGGCAACGGCGGCGGCACGGCGCCGGAGACCGGTGCGTCGCCCGAGCAGGGAGGCGACTACTCGGCGGTCGAGCCGATCGTCCAGGCGTTCGTCGACGAGCGCGGCCTGAACGGCGCCGGACTCGTGGTCGTCGAACGCGACGCCGGTGTGGTCTACGAACACCACTGGGGCGAGTTCACGCCCGACCGCATCTCGCTCGTCGCATCCTCGAGCAAGATGATCACCGCCGGCGTGCTGCTCCGCCTGTCCGACGACGGACTCCTCGACATGGATGCTCCCGTCGCCGACGCCGTCGAGTGGGGAGGAGGCAATCCCGACATCACGCCGGCGCAACTCGTCTCGAACAGTTCCGGTCTCGTCGGGCTGCTGCCGAATCCGGGCTACGCACCGTACGTGTGCCAGTACGTCGCGTCCGGAACATTGCAGGACTGTGCCGCACAGATCTTCACCTCGCCCGACGACGACGGCGACATCGTCGCCCCCGACACCGAGTTCCGGTACGGCGGTGCCCAGTGGCAGGTCGCCGGCGCCGTGGCCGAGGCCGTGTCGGGCAGGTCCTGGGCGGAGTTGATCGACGAGATCTACGTGCAGCCCTGCGGACTCGACGCGCTCGGCTACAACAACCACTTCACCCAGATCGGATCGGGCGGGTTCGCCTACCCCACCGAGTTCGCGGGCGACCCCGAGACGCTGATGGCGACCGACAACCCGAACATGGAGGGCGGCGCCTTCGTCACGACGGGCGACTACGCGAAGCTGCTGTTGATGCACCTCCGCGGCGGGACGTGCGGTGACGAGCGGGTGCTGTCCCAGGGCGCGCTCGACACGCTGCATGCCGACCGGACGGGAACCGTGTACGGCAGCGACACGGGGTACGGCATGGGTTGGTGGGTCGACAGGGCCACGGGTCGCATCAGCGACGCCGGCGCCTACGGGTCGGTGCCCTGGCTCGACCTCGAGGACGGCTACGGCGCGTTCCTCGTGGTCGAGGCCGACGCAGTCACCGGGGGCGAACTCGCCGCACAGTTGTACGACATCGTCGAGTCCGCCGCCACCGCCTGACCGCGCCGCGATCCGTTCCGTTCGCCGCTCAGTCGTCCGTCGTGGCTGCGAGCGCGTCGGCGAGGGCGTCGAAGGCAACGTCGAGGATCTCGCCGATCGTCGGGAACGGTTGGATCGTTCGTTGCAACACGTCGATCGGGACCGCGCCGTCGATCGCGATCACGAGCGCGTGGGACAGTTCGTCGAAGCGCGGGCCGATCCCGTGAGCGGCGACGATCGTGTTCGTGGACCGTCGTCCGGCGAGGGCGACGAATCCGTCGGGGAGTTCGTCGGTCGAGAACCGGGGGACACGCACGCTGGTCTCGGACCACACGACGTCACCGTCGTCGGAGAGGTCGTCGTAGGTGTCGCCGATCACGAAGACCGGCGGGTCGATGAAGATGCAGGCGGGCACGACGGCTTCGTCGTACGAGCGTGAGCCGTCGCCGGTCAGGTGGTTGGCCACCACGGCAGCGTGTCGGTTCGCCACATGGGTGTACTGCTGGCGACCGGCGGCATCGCCCATGACCCACAGCGATCCGGTCCCGGTGATGCGTCCGGCGTGGTCGACCTCGAGGTCGTCGTGGTCGAGGCCGAGCACGTCGAGGCCGAGCCGGCTGAGGTCGGGCTTCCGTCCAATCGCCACGAGTGCGATGTCGGCCTCGACGTTGCGCCCGTCGGCGAGTTCGACTCGGACGCCATGTTCGGTGCGCTCACACGCTGCGACCTGGGCGCCGTAGATCGCCGTGATCCCGGCCCGCTCGTGGCTCTCGGCGATGAGGCGACCCACCTCCGGGTGGAGGTCGTCGGCCGGTCGCGGCGACGAGTCGACCATGGTCACCTCGGATCCGAGGCCGCTGTACATCTGGGCGATCTCGCTGCCGATGACGCCGCCACCGATGATCGCCAGACGCTGCGGACGGACGTGTGCGGTCAGGGCGTCCTCGCTCGTCCACATCCGGTCGCCGAGGGTGTCGAGCCCGTCGATGTCGGGGATCACCACCTCGGCACCGATCGCGATCACGATCGCCGCCGCGGTGTACTGCGCGCCGTCGGCGTCGAGCGTGTTCGGGCCGGTGATCGTCGCGGTCGCGGACACGATCGTGGCTCCGAGGCCGCGTGCGTCCTCACGGTGCTCGCTGTCGTCGAGGTGATTCACGAGTTCGTCACGACGAGCCACGGCTTCGTCCCACGTGCGCCCGGTGCGCACGTCGTGCAGCAGGCCCTTGCTCGGGATGCAGGCGAAGAAGGGACACTCGCCGCCGACGAGGTGCGGCTCGAACATCACGACCGACGTGCCGGTGCCGTCGAGTTCACGCAGAAGCGCTTCGGACGCCGAACCACCGCCGATGATCGCGACGTCGAAGTCGGACTCCCGGTCGCCGGGCGGGTCGTTGTCGCGGTCGCTGGCGATTCCCGGTCGAGGCATCTCGCACCGTTACCCCGTCGGCAGACCGTGAAACCCCGCGTGTTTCGTGCGTGTTCGGGCGAGGAACAATCCAGGAATGAACATCTCCGATCTCCGTGAAGCCTCCGACATCGCCGCCGACCGTGCGTCGACGTCGCTGCGACGTGTGGCCGACGCCTCACAGCCTGCGGTGTCGCGCCTCGGCGGTTCGCTGTCCGGAGTGAACCTCCCCGACGTGCATCTGCCCGACGTGCACCTGCCTCACGCACTCGACGTCGACGTCGCCGACCTGGCGGGCTCGGCGATCGAGTTCGCCGGAGACGTGGCCGGTCAGGTCGTCTCGCAGGGTGGCCGCAGCATCGATCGGGCGATCCGCTATTCCCGTCGCAACCCGAAGGTCGTCATCGGCGTCGTCGCCGCTCTCGTGCTGATCGCCGGGCTGTTCGCCGCCAGGAAGAAGCGCTCGCCGGAGCCGTCCTTCGAGAAGATCAGCTGACGGCGCACGGGAGATTCCAGGCCCGTCAGGCGTCGGTTTCTCCGGCCCACCACATCGTGCGCTGCGGGAACGGGATGGTGATGCCCGCGTCGCCCAGGGCGGCCTCGACCTCGAACGCCACCTCGCTACGAGTCGACCAGAAGTCGGCGATCGAGGGCTTGTGCCAGAAGCGGAGAGCGAAGTCGATGCTGGACTCGCCGAACGCTTCGAGGTAGGCCTCGGGCTTCGGTGACGCCAGCACTCCGTCGGCTCGTTCGGTTGCGTCCAACAGGATCCGCTGTGCGGCTCGGAGGTCGGTCCCGTACGCCACCCCGACCGCCAGGGTGGTGCGACGCGATCCGCGCTGGGTGTAGTTCGTGATGTCGGACTTGATCACGGTCGCTGACGGGATCTTCACCAACTCGCCGGCGGGCGTGAGCACGGTGGTGTTGCGCGTGTCGATCGTCTGGACCGTTCCCTCGTGGTCGTTGACGAGGATCTGGTCGCCGTACGTGAAGGGACGTTGGATCTGCAGCAGGACGCCGGCGATGAAGTTCTCCAGGATGTCCTGGAGCGCGAAGGCGAGGGCGATGCCGGCGATGCCGAGTCCGCCGACGGCGAGGCCGATCGGGATGCCGAGTGACTCCAACGCGTAGACGAAGCCGACGATCATCACGAGGTAGCCCACGAGCCGGGCGATCAGCGCAGCGAGCGCCGGGTCGAGCCGGTTTCCGCGTCTCAGCAGACGGGTGACCAACGCCTTGACGACGAAGGCGAGGACGATCCCGCCGACGAAGATGCCGAGGGCGATCGCGAAGTCCCATGGGCCGAGGCCTGCGTCGGTCACCGCGTCGGCCAGTTGCTCGGTGGCCGAGTCCGATGACCCGTCGTCGACCGGAACACGAAGCAGAGACAGCATCGTTCCAGTCTGCCGCGACGTCCGGCGATGGGTCCGGCCGTCTCCTCATCCGTCGGGGTGAGTTCGGCCGGGACGTCGGCCCGGAGCAGGCTCCGCCGACGGTGGCGTCAAGCCGGCGGGCGCTGATCGAGGTGGATGCCGGCGAGCATGCACCGCACGGAGCCGCCGGCGAGCTCGATCGTGTCGACGTCGACCGACACGATCTCGCACGACGCCTCGATCACGCGGAGCTGCGACGCGGTGAGTGACCGGTGGGCTCGGGCGGACATCGCCAGGAGGCGACCGCGGCGGCCGGTCAACTCGAACGCATTGCCGGCGAAGTCACGGAGCTGGTCGTGGGTGAGGTCGAGCACGGTGCGGCCCGTCTCGGTCAAGCGCTCGACCACCTCGTCGCGGCGCTTCGCATCGGGGAGCGCATCGAGGCAGATCAGCGCGAGTTCGGTCCCGACGCACATCAGCACGTTGGTGTGGTAGATCGGTGTGCCGTCGTCGTCGCACGCGTCGAACACCATCGGCTCGTACCCGTTGTGTGTGCAGAAGCGTTCGAGGATCACCGGGTCGGCCCGGTGGGAGCGCGCCACGTACGCGATGCGTCCGATGTGGTCGAGCACCATGGCGCCCGTGCCCTCGAGGAACAGGCCGTCGTACTCCAGGCCCGAGTAGTCGATGACGTCCTGCACCCGGTACTGCGCCTTGAGGAGTTCGATGATGTCCGGACGTCGCTCGAGTCGGCGGTTCGGCGTGCACATCGGATACGTGACGATGCGGCCACCGCGATGCGTCGAGAACCAGTTGTTCGGAAAGACGCTGTCGGGTCGCTCGGCGGATTCGTCCTCGAACAGGTGGACGCGGACACCGCGTGCCGTGAGGGCGTCGGCGAGCGCGGTGCACTCCGCATACGCCGCGGCAGCGACGTCGACGGGGCCGCGACCGTCGGAATCCGACTGGAACACGTTGTCGGCGGCGGTCTGCGGGTTGACGGAGAAGTGGTGTGGTCGGATCATCAACACCGTCGTCGGGGCCTGCAACGAGTGCCGACGCGCAGCGATGGTCGACGTGGGCGTCGATGTGGTCGGAACGCCGGCGATGGGGGCGGCGATGGGGGTGTCGATCATCGCGATCTCGGGATGCGCGCTCACACCGTTGCCGGTTGCCGGACGTCGACGAGGGCGAAGAGGTTCTTCGGGTCGGTCGGCTCGGCGATCAGGTCGATGGTCTCGTAGTAGTCGGTCCCGGTGATCGAGTCGTACAGGAACTTCAACGCAGTGAAGTCCTCGATGGCGAATCCGACCGAGTCGAACAGGGTGATCTCGTCGTCGGATGCGCGACCCGGGCGGTCATCCGTGAGGACCTGCCACAGTTCGGTGATCGGCCAGTCGCGTGGGAGGTACTGGATCTCGCCCTCGATGAACGACTGTTCGGGGAACTCGACGAAGATCGACGCCAGCCGGGTGAGCTCGATGTCGAGTTCGGTCTTGCCGGGGCAGTCGCCGCCGATCGCATTGATGTGCAGCCCGGTCGGTTCGCCGGCCGACGCAGCGGCGGCGCGTGCATTCGACACCATCTCGGCGGTCAGCACCGTGGCGTTCTTCTTGTCCGCGGTGCAGGTGGTGACGATCTGAGCACCCATCACGGCATCGGCTGCGTCGGAGCAGAGCGTGACGTCGAAGCCGAGCGCCGTGGCGTTGCGCTCGAACTTGGCCATGGCGACAGGGTCCACGTCGAACACCCGCAGTGTCGTGATCCCGAGGTTCGCACGGAACGCGAGCGCCTGGAACTCGGACTGCGCCCCGCTGCCGATCATCGCCATCGTGCGGGCGCCGACGGGGGCCAGGACCTTGGCGGCCATGGCCGACGTGGCGGCCGTGCGCAGAGCGGTGAGCACCGTCATCTCCGAGATCATCAACGGGTAGCCGGTGTCGACGTCGGCGAGGGCGCCGAAGGCCGTGACGGTCTGCAGCCCGCGAGTCGAGTTGATCGGGTGGCCGTTGACGAACTTGAACCCGTAGGTCTCGCCGTCGCTGGTCGGCATGAGTTCGATCACTCCGTGTTCGGAGTGGCTGGGGATGCGTGGCGTCTTGTCGAAGACCGGCCACCGACGGAAGTCGGTCTCCATCGCGGCGACGAGGTCGACGAGCAGTGGTTCGAGGCCGGTGTCCGATGCCCATCGCGCGAGGTGGTGGACGTTGACGAATCGAACCATGAGGTGCTCCAGTCGAGAGAGTTCGCAGGTGTGAAGACCACCGTACGATCGGACGATGTGCATCATCAATCCTCAAAGGGGATGAATGATGTACATCCATCGAGCAGATCGTGCATCCCTGATCTACGATCTGTGCGATGGCTGACGTCGACGATCTCGATCGCAAGCTGATCGCGCTGCTGCGGACCGACGGTCGTGCTCCGGTGACGACGCTCGCACGTCAACTCGGGGTGACTCGGGCGACGGTCAACAGCCGACTCGATCGGTTGCTCGAATCGGGCAAGGTGCTCGGCTTCACGGTGCGCATGCGCGACGACCACGGTGACGACGACGTGCGGGCGATCAGTCTGATCGAGGTCGAGGGTCGTTCGACCAACGAGGTGATCAAGGCGTTGCGCGGTCTGGCCGAGATCCAGTCGTTGCACACCACCAACGGTGGCTGGGACCTCGTGGCGGAGATGCGTTGTGAGTCGTTGGCGGAATTCGATCAGGTACTCGGCCGGATCCGCTCCGTCGAGGGCGTCATCAACTCCGAGACCAGCCTGCTCCTCAACTCCGTCCTCCGCTGAACCCGTCATCCAAACGGTGATCCAAACGGTGTCAGACACCGTTTGGATGAGACACCGTTTGGATGATGTCGGGGATCCGGTTCGAGCTCAGGTGAGGAGGCGGCCGTGGCGGTGGCGGGTGCGGCTGATGGCCTGTTCCTTCACCCAGTGACCGAGTTCGATCATCGCGT
Organism: Ilumatobacter sp.; assembly: GCF_039969435.1. Lineage (GTDB taxonomy): Bacteria > Actinomycetota > Acidimicrobiia > Acidimicrobiales > Ilumatobacteraceae > Ilumatobacter_A. Next base: position 6,936 of record NZ_JBDVNU010000014.1, on the reverse strand, counting down.
CACCGACGGGTGGGTCGACGTCGATCACGATGTCGGCCTCGTGGAGGATGCGGCGGGCGTCGTCGTCGAGCGAGGCGAGCAGGCGGACGCGGTCGGGGCGCTTCGCCATCGTCGCGAGGCGCCGCGCGAAGTCCAGGTCCGACTCGTCGGTCACGAGCGACACGGCGAAGCGGACGCCCGTCACGGCGGCGACGGTCCGCAGCAGATCGACCTGCCGGTCGTCGGTCGACGAGACGCGAGCGACGACGGATCCGAGCGGTACGTGGCGCAGGATGTTCGCCTCGGCAACGAGGCCGGTCGGGTCGTGATCGACCGAGTACCAGTCGGCCCACACCTGCTCGAAGGCGGTCCGCCGTCGAGGGTCGTCGTCGACCGGATCGCCGGAGACGCGTGCCAGCTGCGTGACGTACCCGGGGCCGCCGGCCTTGGAACCGCCGCCGACCGAGGAACGCTTCCACCCGCCGAACGGCTGGCGCTCCACGATCGCACCGGTGATGTGGCGGTTGACGTACGCATTGCCGACCTCGACGCGAGCGAGCCACTGCTCCACCTCGTCGTCGTCCAGTGAGTGGATGCCGCCGGTCAACCCGAGGTCACCGGCGTTCTGCAGCGCGATGGCGTGGTCGAGGTCGTCGGCACGCATCAACCCGAGCACGGGGCCGAAGCATTCGGTGAGGTGGAACCACGATCCTTCGCGAACGCCGAGGCGTACGCCCGGTGACCAACTGGTTCCCTCGGGAGTTCCCGGCGTGTCGAGCAGGACCGGCTCGACCAGCCACGACTCGCCGTCATCGAGTGTGGTGAGCGCCCGCTCGAGTTTGCCGGTGGGCGGCGCGATGAGCGGCCCGACCATCGAGCCAGGGTCCGTGGCGGCTCCGACCCGCAGCGACGTGACCGCGTCGCGGAGGCGCCGACGGAAGGTGGGGTCGTCGTAGACCTCGGCCACGACGATGCCGAGGCTCGCCGCCGAACACTTCTGTCCGGCATGACCGAACGCAGAACGCACGAGGTCGCGGATCGCCTCGTCCACGTCGGCCGACGGCGTGATGACCAGCGCGTCCTTGCCACTCGTCTCGGCGAGCACGCGCAGGTCGGGGCGCCAGTCGAGGAACATCGACGCCGTCTCGTGCGCGCCGGTGAGCACGATCGTGTCGACGTCGCGGTGCGTGACGAGGTGCGTGCCGACGGGACCGTCCTCGCACACGACGAGTTGGAGCACGTCGTGCGGCACGCCGGCGCGCCAGAACTGATCGGCGATCCAGGCGCCCACGGCGGTGGCCTCGGGAGCCGGCTTGAGGATCACGCTGTTGCCGGCAGCCAGTGCTCCCGCCACGCCTCCGGTCGGGATCGCGTACGGGAAGTTCCACGGCCCGACCACGACCACGACGCCTCGCCCCGACACCTCGAGCCCTGCGTCGATTCCGCCGTCGAGGCGGTCGCTGCCGGTCGTCGCGTAGTAGCGGCAGAAGTCGATCGCCTCGCTGACCTCGGGGTCGCCCTCGTGGATCGTCTTCGCGACCTCGGCCGCCATGAGCCCGATCGTCTCCGCCCGTTCGGCGCTCATCAGATCGGCCGCCACGAGCAACCATCTCCGTCGCTCGTCGAACGAGCGCGTGCCGGGGCGTCCCGCATCACCCGGCTCCGTGCGATCCTCCTCGCCGGCACGGCCGGCGAGGAGGGCGGCGGTCGCGGTGGACATCACGGCGTCGATCGCGGCCGTGTCGGTGACGGGGGTGAACGTCGGGGTCGGCGGCGTGGCGACGGCATCGAGGAACGCAGCGCGTGTGGCGGCGTCGGTGAGGTCGCTGTCGGGTTCGGCCGCGAATCGCGAGTCGGTGTCGACTCCGAGGGGGAGCGGAGCGCGGCGCCGCGACCGGTCGACGCCGTGGCGGGCGTTCACCGCGGTGCGGAAACGGTCGGCTTCGCGGTCGAACTCGGGGGAGTCGGCGGTGAGCGTGAACAGCGAACGCAGGAAGTTGTCGGGTTGGGTGTTCTCGTCGAGGCGCCTGGACAGGTACGCGATCGATGCGTCGAAGTCGTCGTCGGCGACGACCGGGGCGTACATCAGCAGGCGGCCCGCTGCAGCGTGGACGGCTCGGGCCTGGGCGGGCGCCATCCCTTCGAGCATCTCGAACTCGATCCGGTCGAGCACGTTGCGACGAGCACCGATGGTGAGCGCCCAGGCGATGTCGAACAGGTTGTGCGACGCGAGCCCCACGCGCACGGCCGGGGCCCACTCCGGGCGCAGCAGCGAATCGAGCATCGCCTTGTAACTGGCATCGACGTCGGCCTTCGTGCCGTACGGCGCGGCGGTCCAGCCGTGCAATTCCGCCTCGACCGCCTCCATCGCGAGGTTCGCTCCCTTGACGAGACGCACCTTGATCGTGCCGCCGGCGCGAGCGTGTCGCTCGACCGCCCACGCACCGAGTCGGTCCGCAGCGTCGTGGGTGTCGGGCAGATACGCCTGCATCACGATCCCGGCGTCGATCGCAGCGAACTCGTCGTCGTCGAGCACGCGCATGAACGACTGCACCGTCAACTCGAGATCGCGGTACTCCTCCATGTCGAGGTTGACGAACGTCCGCACGCGGGACGTCTCGGCAGCGCGGTACAACGTGCGCAGCCGGTCGCAGATCCGCTCGACCGACAACTCGAAGGCCATGGCGTCGAGGTTCGCGACGATCGCCGAGACCTTCACCGAGACGTAGTCGACGTCGTCGCGTCCGATCCGGTCGAGCACACTGACGAACCGTTCGTCTGCCTCGGCATCGGACAGGATCGCCTCGCCGAGAGGGTTGACGTTGATCTTCACGCCATCGCGTGCCCGACGTTCCAGATGAGTCGCGAAGTCGGGGTCGTCGGCGGGAATGACGATGCCGTGCGTCTCTGCCTTGATCCGCTTCACGACGAGAGGCATCACGATCCGTGGGAGGCGCGGAGCGACCATCGCTCCGGCCCGCAGGAGCAGCGCGTCGATGCGACCGACGGCCGTCGTGTGGTGTCGGCGCACCACGTCGGCGAAGCGGTCGGCGGCCAGAGCGGGATCGTCGATGCGCAGCACCTGGTCGGTCATGGCGAAGATCATCTGACGTCCACGCTCGTCGGCGAGGAGTGCTCCCAGTCGTTCCCGGCGACGGACCTCACGTCGCGATTCGTCCTGCAGGCTCGTGGAGAGCAGTCGGCGTGCGAGTTCGACCGCAGCATCAGCGAGAGCCGCGTCGGTGCGGTCGGCTTCGGAGCGCGAGGACGTCGGGAGCGCGGCGGTGTCGGTCATACGTACATGGAAGTCCACCGGGCCGGTCATGTCTCGGACGCGATCGTCGTCGCGCGGTGGCGAATTCCACCCAGTGCGCACGCCGACCCGAACGTGTGCGGCCACGTGGGACCGTTCGACGGGCGCCTGGCACACTGACGCCATGCTGGACCGGTCGTTGGAAGCGGTCATCGACGTGCTGGCGACCGTGCCGAACGTGATGTTCAGCATCAAGTCGGTCGACGGCACCTACCTGGCGGCCAATCGCGCGTTCGCGGAACGCGCCGGCCTCAACGGCCCGGGAGAGGTGGTCGGTCGGACAGCCGCCGAACTCTTCCCGCGCGATCTCGCCGAGCAGTACGAGGCGCAGGACCGCGCCGTCGTCGACACCGGCCTGATGCTGAGCAACGAGTTGGAGGTGATCACCCGCCCCGACCGCTCCTACGGCTGGTTCCTCACCTCGAAGTCGCGATGGACCGACGGTCGTGGCGAGGTCGCCGGAATCGTGTCCGTGTCGGTCGATCTGCGCACGGCCGTCGACGGCACCGCTCCGTACGCCCGACTCGCCGATGCCGTCGAGGTGGCGCGTCGGCGCTACGCCGAGCGTCTCGAAGTGGCCGATCTCGCAGCCGCCGCGGACATGACGGTGAGCCGACTCGAGCGCACCGCTCGCCGGGTCCTCGGGCTCACCCCGAAACAACTGATCATGCGGTTCCGGCTCGAGGAGGCGCTGCGCCTGATCACCACGACGGACGTCGCTCTCGCCGACGTGGCGACCCGATGCGGCTACTACGACCAGAGTGCCTTCGGTCGCCACTTCCGCCAGGTCGTCGGTTCGTCACCCGCCGCGTACCGCAGCGCCCACCGGATCAGTTGACCAACCTCTGTTGATCCGTCCCGGACGGATCAACAGAGGTTGGCTCGGAACGATCAGGCGTCGGGTGGGATCAGCGTGTTGGCGAAGATCTGCCAGGCGAGCGCGCTCTTGGCGAGCAGGCTGAGCACGATGTACACGGTCTCGCCGAACACGTAGTCCTTCCACTTGCCGATGCCCCGGTACTGCAGCCACTGGTTGATCGCGAAGGAGTTGAAGAACACGAAGATCGTCACGATGATCCCGTACACGAAGCCAGGAGGCTGCTGGCCACCTTCGATGCCGGCGTTGATCACGAGGTAGGTGGCGATCGCGGCCCACGGCCCGATGCCGGCGATGCACCCGAACCAGAACGGAGTCCACCACCGGTCGCCGTTCGGCGTGTTGACCATCTCCATCAGCCACCCGAAGAGGATCATCGAGGCATTGACGAACGCGATCGCGATGAGCGCAGCGACGTCGGTGATCCCGGTGATCAGCGCGATGAGCACGATCATCAGCGACGCCGACAGCGAGTACTCGACCCACCGCAGCCGGTTCCGGCCACGCCGCAGCTCGCGGGAGTAGAACGCGAAGCCACCGGGCGCGGCAATCACGAAGTGGAACAGCGCCGACAGGTACATGAACGCCGCAGTACCGAGTGCGATCGGGAGCCCGCCGACCTCGTTGATCGAACCGTCGGCGAGAGCGGTGCCCGGTGGTCCGTTGATGTTGAAGGTGCTGGTCGGCAACTTCACACCGGTGTCGCCGAGGACGAGCATCAGCGTGCCCGACACCAGGTGCAGCGCGCCCATGACCGCGTTGAAGATCCGCAGCCTGCGCAGCCGAGCGTCGGACACCTCGACGGTGGGCGCATCGAAATCGACGGTGAGGGTGGTCATGGCGCCAGTGCTACCCGACGCGGCGGGCCGTCAACCGATCGAGGTCGACATCGCATGGAACCCGACCCGTGATCCGCCGGCGCAGGTGTGCTCACTCCACGAGAGTGCACTCGGCGTTGGCGTTGATGAACCTCTCGGCGACCCCTTCGGTCGCGACGACGTCCTCGCCGTCGTCGACGGCTTCGAAGAAGGTGGTGAGTTCGTCGACGCTCACACCGTCGAGCTTCTCGGCGATGCACTCGGCTTCGTCCTGCGGCGCTCCCTGGTCCACCATCAGCGCGACGAGATCGTCGGCGGCCGTACTCGCGCCGTCCGCGTCGGAACTCCCGCCGTCGCTGCTCCCGCCGCACGCCGTCAGCGCCAGCACGGTGGCGGCGGCGGCGAATGTTGTGATGAGGCGTCGTGTCATGTCTGTCTCCCTGTTTCTCCGGGCGGGCGGATCCTCGCCGCGAGTTGCGGCGCAGACGATCCCACAGTGGGCAGTCGTCATGTCGTGAGTTTCGGTCGCGCATCGGGACACGTGCAGCGATCGACGTGGTCGGCCCCACGAGCGGGTGACCGTCGCATTCGTGGGATCGGCGTCACCGGTACGTTGGACCGATGGAGCTCTCTGCGGAAGAACGTCGTGTCCTCGGCTGCCTGATCGAGAAGCAGGCGACGACTCCGGATCAGTACCCGCTGTCGACGAACGCCCTCGTCCTCGCATGCAACCAGAAGTCGAACCGGGATCCGGTGGTCGAGTACGACGAACGGATCGTCATGGACGCCACCTTGCTGCTGCGCCGAGGGGGTCTCGCCCGGATGAACAGCAGCGGTCGCACGGACAAGCATCGCCACATCCTCGATGACGCTCTCGGCGTGGACCACGACCGGCTCGCGCTGCTGGCGATCATGCTGCTGCGCGGTCCGCAGTCGACGGGCGAGCTGAAGACCCGAACCGAGCGGTATCCGACGTCGCAGGGTCTCGGATTCGAGTCGCTCGACGACATCGAGGCGGTGCTCGAGCGGATGGCGGAGGGGACCGATCCGCTGGTGGCGAACGTCGGGCGGTCGGCGGGTCAGAGTCAGGATCGCTGGGCACACCTGCTCGGCGAACCGAATGCGGTCGCCGACGTCGGTGATGCCGACTCCGACCTGGCGTTCGCCCTCGAACCCGATGTGGATTCGTACACCCCCGGAACGGACCTCGTGTCGGGGTCGGCGGACCACGATGCGTCGTTGGCCGAGCGGGTGTCGCGGCTCGAAGAACGCCTGGCTGCGCTCGAGGCCGCCCTCGGAATGCCCGAGCCGGACCTCGGATCGGACGGATGACGGAGCCCGAGCGAATCCTCGTCGTCGCCGACACGCACCTTCGTGCAGACCGTGCCGACGAGATCGTGGACATCGTGGGTCGGCACCGCCTCGAACGAGCCGACGCGATCCTCCACGCCGGCGACGTCGTGTCCCGGGAGGTGCTCGATCGACTCGCAGGATTCGCCCCGCTCCATGCGGTGGACGGGAACAACGACGTCGATCTCGGTCTCCCGCACGTCCTCGAGGTGGAGATCGGGGCGCGTGGGCCGGTCGTCGCACGATCGACGCAACCGGGATGGTGGTCTCGCCTGGCTTCGTCGATTCCCATGTTCACTTGTCCGCGTCTGAAGTCCCGCTTCACCCAGTCGTCGTGTGCGGGTGTGCCCGGCTTGGACGCCTTTCCCTTCTTCTGGCCGAACACCGACCACCAGGCGTTGTCCCGACAGATCCGCCACACGGTCCGATCGCACACGACGTGACCGGCAGTGCGGACCTCATCGGCGAGGAACCGATACCCGAACTCCGGGTCATCGGCGTGCGCGTCGAAGATCGCGTTGGTCAGATCCGCCTCGTCGAGCAACTCGTCCGAGACCGGCCGGTGGCGCCACCGGTAGTAATCCTGGCGACAGAGCTTC
>NZ_JBDVNU010000013.1:0-70992 GCF_039969435.1 Ilumatobacter sp. | reverse complement strand
ACTTCACCTCCGACGTCACCGCCGACGACGTCACCGCCCACGACGGCCTCACCGACCACCACCGCTCCGCCGACGGTGCCCACGACGACCAGACCTGCGACCACGACGACGACCACCACGCCGGTGACCACCACCACGACCACGACCACGACCAGCACCACGACCAGCACCTCGACGACCACGACGGTCCCGCCCACGACCGCCACTGCCTCGCCGACGACCTCGACGACCGTTGCATCCTCGACGGCATCCACGTCGGCGTCGAAGCGGTCCACCTGACCTGCTCCGCCGGTTCGGGATCGCCGTCCGAGCGCAAAGGTGCCCCCGATGGGGGTGTGTCGTAGGATCGCCGCCCGTATGACGCACAACATTGCAGTGATCGGTGGAGACGGAATCGGGCCGGACGTGACGGTCGAGGCGGTCAAGGTCGTGCGGGCGGCCGGCGTGGACATCGCCACGACCGAGTTCGACCTCGGCGGCCAACGCCACCTGCGCGACGGCGAGATCCTCTCCGACGAGACACTCGACGAACTGCGTGCATTCGACTGCATCCTGCTCGGTGCCGTCGGCCACCCGGACGTGATGCCCGGTGTGATCGAGCGCGGCCTGCTGTTGAAGATGCGTTTCGAACTCGACCTCTACATCAACCAGCGACCCTTCGTCGGAACCGCACCCGGCGGCGACACCCCGCACGACTTCGTCGTGATCCGCGAGAACACCGAGGGCCCCTACACCGGCGAGGGTGGTGCGCTGCGCGTCGGCACGCCCCACGAGGTGGCCACCCAGGGCTCGGTCAACACCCGGATGGGGGTGGAGCGGTGCATCCGCTACGCGTTCGACCTCGCCATGTCGCGGGAGCGCAAGCATCTGACGCTCGTCCACAAGACCAACGTGCTGGCCTTCGCGGGCAGCCTGTGGCAGCGGACCTTCGACGAGGTCGCCACGGAGTACCCGCAGGTCGACACCGCCTACAACCACGTCGACGCGGCGTGCATCTACTTCGTGCAGGACCCGCACCGCTACGACGTGGTCGTCACCGACAACCTGTTCGGTGACATCCTGACCGACCTCGGGGGCGCCGTCTCGGGCGGCATCGGTCTCGCATCGTCGGCCAACCTCAACCCGGCTCGCACGGGGCCGTCGATGTTCGAACCCGTCCACGGGTCCGCGCCCGACATCGCCGGGCAGAACAAGGCGAACCCCACGGCGGCCATCCTCAGTGCAGCATTGATGCTCGACTTCCTGGGTGAAGGCGACGCCGCCGATCGCATCCGTGCCGCCTGCGCGGATCCTGTCACCGGCAGCACCACCGACGTCGGTGACATCATCGCTGCCCGCCTGCAAAACTGACCGTCACGACACCGCGTCGCCCGAAGGTGCAAGGCACCTCCGAGCGACCCGCCCACGAGCACCGGAGCCCACCATGCCCTTGACCCCCACCCCGAAGATCTGGATGAACGGCGACCTCGTCGACTGGGACAAGGCGCAGGTCCACGTCCTCACGCACGGGCTGCACTACGGCTCCGGCGTGTTCGAGGGGATCCGGGCCTACGAGACCGCCGACGGCCCCGCGATCTTCCGCCTGACCGAGCACATCGAGCGCCTGTTCAACTCGGCCAAGATCATCGGGATGGACATCCCGTACACGGTGCAGGAGATCATCGACGCCTGCAAGGAGACCGTCGCGTCGACAGGATTGTCGTCGTGTTACATCCGCCCACTCGCCTACCTGGGCTACGGCGAGATGGGATTGAACACGCTGCCGTGTTCGACCGACGTCGCCATCGCCTGCTGGCCGTGGGGTGCGCTGCTCGGTGAAGAGGCCGCAGCCAAGGGCGTGCGACTCAAGACCTCCTCGTGGACGCGGCACGACCACAACACGATGCCGCCGGCCGCCAAGACGACGGGCAACTACGTGAACTCGTCGCTCGCCAAGGTCGAGGCGCTCAAGGCCGGCTACGACGAAGCCGTGATGCTCGCCCCGAACGGCCTCGTGGCCGAATGCTCGGGAGAGAACATCTTCGTCGTCCGCCATGGGAAGTTGATCACGCCGCCGCTGTCGGCGGGCGCACTCGAAGGCATCACCCAGTCCACCGTGCTGACCATCGCCCGCGACCTCGGCTACGACGCGGTGATCGACAACATCGCACGCACCGACCTGTACATCGCCGAGGAGGCGTTCGTCTGCGGCACCGCAGCCGAGGTGACACCGGTGAACTCGGTCGACGACCGCGAGATCGCGTGCCCGGGCCCGATGACCACGGCCATCGCCGAGACCTACAACAAGGTGGTGCGCGGCGAAGTCGAGCAGTACCGCTCGTGGTGCGAACTCGCGGTCTGAGAACCGTCGTCCCCCTCGGGCCTCCGGCCCCGACGCTCGTGACGGCCGGCCGTTCGCGCCCGGTTCACGGTCGGTCGTCATGTTCGCAGGATGAACCGACATCACGAACCGCACGCCACACCACGTTTCCGCCCGATCTGGCGATCCGCCACCGGTCGGGCCCGATGGGCCGCGATCGGCGCAGCGTTGGCCGTCACGGTCGGAGCAGGCGGTGGCTTCGGCCTCGCCCAAGCAGCGATCACCACGGGGGAGCGGCCCGTCTACATCCCGATCACGCCCTGTCGACTCGCCGACACCCGCGCCTCCGCTCCGGTCGGCGCGCGCGCCACACCGATCGGTGAGGGCGAGACGCACGTCTTCTCGACCCACGGCGCCAACGGGAACTGCAACATCCCGACCGACGCACTCGCACTGACCACCAACGTCACCGCCATCGGTGCCACGAGCGGCACCTTCCTGACGTTCTGGCCATCCGACGTCGCCCGTCCGGATGCGTCGAGCCTCAACCCGGGTCCGGGACAGCGTCCGACGCCGAATGCGGTGACCACGCCCGTCTCGCCCGTCGGACAGTTCAGCATCTACAACGACCGCGGCTCGGTCGATGTCATCGTCGACCTGGTCGGCTACTACGCGGACCACGGTCACGACGAGTACGCAGACGTCGATCACACCCACGACGAGTACGCCGATGTCGATCACACCCACGCCGAGTACGCGCCGGTGGGTCACACCCACGACGACAAGGCCGGACGGACCGGGCAGATCTCCCTCGGCCCCGACGAGTTCCGTCCCCAGGTGCAGGACCAGGAGTGGGCGATGGCGGTCGGCCAGATCTACATCCCGACGGCACCATCGTCGACGGGCGCGGACCATCTCTACGCTCCCATCGTCCTCCCGACCGGCGCGCTGATCACCGGGGCCACCGCACGCATCGTGGACAACCAGTTCCTGGACCTCCGCGTGGAACTCGAACGCAAGGGCAACGCGATCGCGGCCGGCGACCTGTTCGAGGTGGACACGAGCGGTGCCGTCGACGCGATTCGCGACTTCCCGCTGATCGAACAGGGCTCGACCCCGAAGGTGATCGACAACTCCAACTCGGTCTACTACGTCGAGATCTCCCTGAAGCCCGGTTCGACGTTCACGTGGTCGACCGCAGGCAGCACGTTGCGAGTGGCGTCGGTCGTGATCGACTACGAACTCCCGGCCTGACGCCTCAGTGGAGAGCGGCTCGGATCCGCGAGACGGCGTCGAGGTCGTCTCGGGTGAACTCGACGGTGGGGCCCGGGAAGAACGCGAGTTCGGTGACCCCGGCTGCGCGCAGCGCTTCGGCGTGTTCCACGACGTCGTCGAGGTCGCCGATGGCACCGAGTTCGTGCCACCACTCGGTCGGCATCGTGGCGATCGCCTCGATGCCACCGAGGGCGTGTCGCTCACGGATCTCGTCGATGTGCGGATGGTCGTCGATGCCGGGCCAGGGCGCCGCCAGTTGGGACCCGATGAACGGGGCCATCAACCGGTGCGCCTCGGCTCGATCGTCGGTCAGGCAGAGCGATGCGAAGACGCAGGTCCGGAACGTCGGGTCGAGCGACCGGCCGGTCCGGGCGATCGATGCCCGTGTGTGGGTCGGTCCGGCGCAGTCCGCGAGCACGAGCCCGTCGGCGATGCGACCGGCGAGTGCCAGGGACTTCGGGCCGCGCACCCCGGCGAGCAGCGGCGGGGCGACGTCGGGAGCCGGCTGTAGGGCGACGTCGGTGAGCTGCACGTGACGGCCGTCGAACGTGACGGACTCGCCGGCGAGGAGACGACCGACGCAGGACACGACCTCGTCGAAGGCGGTCAGAGGTGACTCGGGCCGGGCGCCCATCTGCTGCATCCACTCCTGCACGCCGTGACCGATCCCGGCGATCAGACGGCCCGGCGCGAGTTGGGCGAGCGTGCCCAGTTCCATCGCGGTGACCGCCGCGTTTCGGGCGACGGCGGGGAGGATTCCGATGCCCACCTCGAGTCGATCGGTGACCGCGAACGCCGTCGCGGCGAGAGACGGTGCGGCCGTGAAGAAGCAGTCCTCGATGACCCACAACTGATCGAGGCCGTCGGCTTCCAGGCGTTGCGCGACCTCACGGACGAACGGCGCCGGCAGCTCGCGGGGGAAGCACATACCGAGTCGCATCTGGTCCATGCGGACACGGTAGGGGAAAACGAGGAGAGCCCCGGGCGGGTGCATCGGCCGAAGCCGTTGCGCCCTCCGGGGCTCTCGGATGGACACATCCACCATCGGTCGATTGCTGGGCGTTAGCCTGCTGCTCGACCTAATCACTTCGCCCGTCTCGCCGTTCCCGAGGGAACTGCGTGGCGGGCGAAGCCGCTTTTCGGATCACACGGTCGGGTCTCCCCGACTGCGGAACCGTCGTCACCGTTCACGCTGACCCGGTTTCCCGCGCCACCGATGTGGTGCCGATCGGAGAGCCGTCGTCCTCGTCGCCTGTTGGGGAGGTTCGGAGTCCTTCGGTCCTCCTCCGGTCCGACGAGTCCTCACGGTCACCCGTGGCTGTTCGTCGCACCGGCGGTGCTGTGTCCATGTCCCGATTCCGCTGTGCCTGCCCGTTGCCGGTTCGGCGTGCGCTCTTCGGTACGAAGATCACTTTCCTCCTCGCGAAACACCAGGTCAAGGGGTACTTTCCAACTCACAGACTTCTCCACAGAACTTTTTCGGTTGTGCCCAGAAACACGACGTTCATCCACCGTTCGTCCACCGTTCACGGCCGTCACCTCACCGGTTGGGCACAACGTCGTCCACATCTTGCACAACTGTGATTCGCCGTCCTCGTCCGGCCTCGTCGTTCTGGTTCAGAGGCGATGCGACGGGCTCGCTCGGGCGTGGTTGCGGTGGTGGAGTCGGTGGACCGGTCGTGACCAGGCGTTGAATTCGGTGCGCCGGACGACTTCACTGGGTTCGGCATGACGAAACGACTGGTCGAAGTGTTCGACACCACGCTGCGAGACGGACTCCAGGTGGAGGGCGCGTCGGCCACGGTCGACGACAAGCTGCGCATCGCCGAACAACTCGACCTGCTCGGTGTGCACTTCATCGAGGGTGGGTGGCCCGGGGCGAACCCGAAGGACATCGAGTTCTTCGCCCGTGCCCGCAACGAGCTCACCCTGACCACCTCGACGCTCGTGGCGTTCGGCTCGACCCGTCGCCCGCGTGGGCGCAGCGACGACGACGCGACGCTGAGGAACCTGATCGAGGCGAACACGTCCGCCGTGTGCATCGTCGCGAAGAGTTCGGAGTACCAGGTCGTCGAGACGCTGCAGACCACGCTCGACGAAGGAGCGGCGATGATCGCCGACTCCGTCCGGTTCCTCCACGGTGAAGGCCGTCAGGTGCTCGTCGACCTCGAGCACTTCTTCGACGGCTACCTCCAGAACCCCGAGTTCTCGCTCCGCGCGATCGAGTCCGCCGTGGTGAGCGGCGCCACACACCTCGTGCTCTGCGACACCAACGGCGGCACGCTGCCCCACGAGATCGGACGCATCGTCGCCGACGTCAGGAACCACGTCGCGGACGACGCGATCATCGGGATCCACTGCCACGACGACACCGGCTGCGCGGTCGCCAACTCCATCGCCGCCGTCGAGGCCGGCGCACGCCACGTCCAGGGCACACTGAACGGGCTGGGGGAACGGACGGGAAACACCAACCTGTCCACCGTCATCCCGAACCTGCAACTGAAGATGGGCTACGACTGCCTGCCCGAGGGCCGCATCCAGCGACTCACGTCGGTGAGCCATCACGTCGCCGAGACCTTGAATCGCGCCGTCGACCCGCAGGCCCCGTTCGTGGGTTCGTCGGCGTTCGCCCACAAGGCCGGCCTCCACGTGTCGGCGATCGTGCGGGCCAAGGACGCCTACGAACACATCGATCCCGAAGCGGTCGGCAACGGGACACGGTTCGTCGTGTCGGAGATGGCCGGGCGCGCCACCATCCAGATGAAGGCCGAGGAGATCGGCATCGAACTCGACGGGGCCCAGGTCAACGAGGTCGTCGACGACCTCAAGCGTCTCGAGCACGAGGGCTACCAGTTCGAGGCCGCCGACGCCTCGCTGGAGTTGTTGATGCGTCGTGCGATCGGCCAGGGGGCCGGAGGAGTGCCGGAGTTCTTCCGGGTCGAGTCGATGCGCGTCATCACCGACGAGCTGCCGGGTGGAGCGTTCACGACCGAGGCCACGGTCAAGGTGTGGGTCGGCACCGACGGACCCGACGGCGTCGATGCGCAGCGTCACGTGTGCGTCTCCGAAGGAAACGGACCGATCAACGCCATCGACAGTGCGCTCCGATCGGCCATCGCCGACGCACTCCCGCACATCGCCGACATCCATCTCGTCGACTACAAGGTGCGCATCCTGGACGGTGCCACTGCGACCGGTGCAACGACCAGGGTGCTCCTGTCGGCCACCGATGGTCGGCGGGACTGGACCACGATCGGGGTGAGCCCGAACATCATCGAGGCGTCGTGGCGTGCTCTCGAGGACAGCCTGGTGTTCGGTCTGCTGCACGCCGCGGTCCGCTGACGATCACGTGAAGCGGTCGAGCACCCACCCGGTCGTGCGATCCTGATCTTCGCGCTCCGGAACGCGGATCGGGCTGGCACAATCGTCTGGTGGTCGCCGTTGCCGAGGTCCAGACACCCGATGGCCGATCGCTGCGTCGGGTCCGCAACCGCGACGCAGTGCTCGATGCGGTCATCGGGATCTTCGAGGAGGGCGATCTGGACCCTTCGGTCGATGCGATCGCCGAGCGGGCGCGCGTGTCGAACCGGTCGATCTACCGCTACTTCGACCACCGGGATCACCTGATCCGTACGGCGATCAGCCATGCGTTGCGTCGAGTCGCTCCCGAGTTGCTGCTGGACGACCGCATCGAGGGCGCCCAGGAGGAACGCATCGAGCGATTCGTCGCACGTCAACTCCACCTGTACGAACAGTTGGCCCCGATCGCCCGAGCGGCCAGAGTGGCAGCCGTCAGTGAGCCGATCATCGCCGAGGAGTTCGAGGTCGCTCGGCTGAGGCTCCGCACGTCGATCCTCGTCCACTTCGCCGACGAGTTCGACGGGCTGGCGCCGAGCGTCCGGGACCGCACGCTGATCTCCGCCGAACTCGCGTTCCAGTTCGACTCGTTCGAGTTCCTGTGGACCGCGACCGACGGCCGCGCGTCGGAGATGCGTGCGATCCTCGAGGAACATCTGCGGTGCTGCATCGCCCGGCTGCGAGCGGACCCCGGCACCGGGGTGTGACGTTTCGGCACCGATCCGTGCGGAGCGGTGCTCGATCGTATTGACTGTTCAGCGATGGCTGCTCCCAAGTTCACCCCTGTCGACCCGACCGACGCGCCGCGCTACTACGAATCGCCCGATCACGTCCCGTCGTCGTGGATGCCCGACCGGCCGGGAGAGATCGTCGGTTTCCAGCCGCACGGTGAGCGCCTCGGGGCGCCCGGCCCCGACCAGGGATACGCGATCAAGATCGCCAACTCGATGCGCTCGAAGCTCCACCTGGTGGCGGGGGAGAACGAGGACGACGTCGTGCGCGGCTGCCTCGGAGTCGCCCTGCGCCGCGCCTCAATGTTCTCCCGCGCTCCCGTCGTCCACGACCTGACCATCGCCTTCACGGTCTGGGGCTACCTCGACGCCGAGCCGCCCGCCGAACTCGTCGAACTCCGCAAGCCGTTGTTCGAGGGCTTGCGCCATGTCGGGCACCACTACGCGGAGTCGCGTGTGGTCGTCGATCACGTCCCGCTCGACACCCTGCGCAAGACGCCCGCCCAGGTCACCTCCGGATTCCCGGCCGAGTGGCGTTCCCTTCTCGGACTCTGAGCGCCGTGCCGGCGAACCGGCCACCGAGACCATGAGCGGCGCATCGACGCGCACGTTGCGCACCGGCGACATCGACCTGGTCAACACGCTGCAGATGATCGGGATCTACGGATCCGATCCCACGTTCCGCAAGGGTCCCGGTCACTTCGCCAAGGCCGTGCTCACCCCGAGCGGTTCGGGCACGTTGCGGCTCACATGGTCCGGCGACGGCCACGTGCTGGCCGAATCATGGGGGAGCGGTGCGGACTGGCTCCTCGAACGGGCGCCCCACTGGGTAGGGCTGACCGACGACATCGGTGGGTTCGACCCGTCGCCGAACTCCAGGATCGCCGACCTGTGGCGTCGGCATCCCGGCCTCCGACTCCCCGCATCGGGAGTGATCTGGCAGGAACTCGCACTCGTGTTGCTCGGCCAGCGCGTCACCACGGAGGAGGCGGCGAGGAGCTGGAATCGGATGTGTCGGACCTGGGGTGAGCCGGCGCCGGGTCCGTGCGACCTGATCCTGCCACCCCGGCCCGAGGTGATCGCAGCGCTGCACTACACCGACCTGCACCGGGTGAACGTCGAGCGTCGCCGGGCCGAGGCGATCCTGCTCGCGGCGAAGCGTGCGAACCGACTGGAGGAAGCGGCGTCGATGCCGATCGGCGACGCCATCGCCCGGCTGTCGGCACTGCCCGGCCTGGGCATCTGGACCGCCACGGCGACCACGCTGGCGTCGCACGGCCATCCCGACACGGTGCTGCTGCGTGACTACGGCATGCCCACGCTCGTCAACTACGCGTTCACCGGCGACGCAACGCACCTCGACCCCGATCGAGGGGGTGACGACGTCATGTGCGCTCACCTCGAACCGTGGCGGGGCCATCGTCAGCGGATCATCCGTCTGCTCCACGCTGCCGGGATCTCCGCTCCCCGTCGAGGGCCCCGCCAGCGCAACCCCGACATCCGTCACCTCTGACTCGCCGATCCAAACGGTGTCAGACATCGTTTGGATCATCGCAGGGATTCTGTCATTCGGTGTCTGACACCGTTTGGATTGCTGGCGTTCGGTTGTTGGGCATCGTGGCTCCCGGCAACGACCCGACGGATACAGTCCGCAACGACATGAGCGATCAGTTCGACCCGGCCTCGCACCCGCACCGGCGACGCAATCCGCTCACGGGTGACTGGGTCGTCGTGTCGCCGCAACGCACGCAGCGGCCGTGGCAGGGACAGATCGACAGTGCGAACGAGGGCGATGCACCCACGCACGATCCGGGCTGCTCCCTGTGCCCCGGCAACGAGCGCGCCGGTGGCGCGATCAACCCGGCCTACGAGTCGACGTTCGTGTTCCGCAACGACTTCGCTGCGCTGCTCCCCGACGCACCGGTTCCGCCGTCGGCGACCGACCATGATCGGGACGAGTTGTTCGACGTCGAAGCGGCCGGCGGCGACTGCCGGGTGATCTGCTTCTCCCCGCGCCATGACCTGACGTTGGCCAGGATGTCGACCGAGGAGATCGGCGTCGTGATCGGCCTGTGGCGTTCGCAGTACGCCGAGCTGAGCGAGTCCTACGAGTGGGTCCAGATCTTCGAGACACGAGGCGCCATCAGCGGCTCGTCGAACCCGCATCCACACGGCCAGATCTGGTCGTCGAACTTCCTCCCGAACGAGGCCGTCGGCGAGATCGCAGCGCAGGCCGACCACTCCGCACGCCGGGGCTCGTCGCTGCTGCTGGACTACGCCGATCGCGAGGCGGAGTCGGGCGAGCGGACCATCGCTGTCAACGACCACTGGATCGTGGTCGTGCCGTACTGGGCGTACTGGCCCTACGAGACCCTCGTCCTGCCCCGGCGTCCGGTGCGCTCTCTGCTCGACCTCGACGCCGCCGACTGCGACGCACTCGCCGAGGTGTTGCAGGTGATGCTCCGCGGGTTCGACCGGCTGTTCGCCACGCCGTTCCCGTACTGCTCGGGCTGGCACACCGCGCCGGCGTCGTGCACGACCGACTTCCAGCTCCACGCGCACTACTACCCGCCACTGCTGCGCTCGGCCGAAGTCGCCAAGATCCCGGCGAGCTACGAGCTGCTCGCGAACCTCCAGCGCGACCTCACGCCCGAATCGGCATCGGCCAACCTCCGTGCCGTGATCTGATCGTCCGTCGTCGGGTGCGATGATGCGCCGATGGCCCACGGCACCCACGACCACGACATCGACCCTCGCAACGAACACGTCGTCATCGGCATCAACGACGACCTCGTCCCCCGCGAGCGAGCCGTGGTCTCGGTGTTCGACAGCGGCTTCATGCTCGGCGACGGGGTGTGGGAGGGGATCCGCGTCCATCGCGGCAAGCTCGCATTCCTCGACGATCACCTCCGCCGCCTGTACGAGGGCGCGAAGGGCCTGCACATGGACATCGGTCGAACTCCGGACGAACTGACGCGGATGATCGAGGCGACGCTCGCCGCCAACGACATGACCGACGCCGACGGCGTGCACATCCGTCTGATGGTGACGAGGGGCGTGAAGTCGACGCCGTACCAGGATCCGCGCTTCACCATCACACCGCCGACGATCGTGATCATCCCCGAGTACAAGACGGCGCGTCCCGAGACGCTGACGGAGGGTCTGCGGCTCTCGACCGTGTCGATCCGTCGTGGTCGCCCCGACGTCCAGGATCCGAAGTGGAACTCGCACTCCAAGTTGAACTGCATCTCGGCGTGCATCCAGGCCACCGAGGCCGGCGCCGACGAAGCGCTCATGCTCGATCCGCAAGGCTTCGTGGCCACGTGCAACTCGACGCACTTCTTCATCGTCCGCCATCCCGACGGTCCCGATGGTCCCGCCGAGGTGTGGACCTCGACCGGCGACTACTGCATGCCGGGCATCACCCGGCGCAATGTGCTGCGGCTGTGCGGACAGCACGGGGTGACGTGGCGCGAGAAGAACTTCAGCGTCACGGAGTGTTACGGCGCCACCGAGGCGTTCGTCACCGGTACGTTCGCCGGCATCGCTCCGGTCACCGTGATCGACGGTCGCACGATCGGCAGTGGCGAACGCGGGCCGATGGTCGAACGCTTGCAGGGGTGGTACGTCGAGATGCTCGAGGCGCTCTGATGGATCCGGCGATCACTCGGATCGCGATGTGGTCGGGTCCGCGCAACCTGTCGACGGCGATGATGCGCAGCTGGGAGAACCGACCCGACACCTCGGTGATGGACGAACCGCTGTACGCCGCGTACCTGGACGAGACGGGCCTGGACCATCCGATGCGCGACGAGATCCTCGCCGCGGGTCCCGTCGACGTCGACGACGCGATCGCTGCCTGCCTGGAGGCGCCTGCCGACTCGACGATCAGCTACCAGAAGCACATGGCCCACCACCTGCTCCCCGGGACGGACCGCTCGTGGATCGGTGGGTTCCGCAACGTGCTGCTGCTGCGCGATCCGCGTCGCGTCCTGGCGAGCTATGCGAAGGTTCGTGCCGAGGTGACGCTAGAGGACATCGGTGTCCCTCAGCAGCTCGAGCTGGCCGAGTACTGCGAGTTCGTCGTGGACTCCGACGACTTCCTCACCGACCCGGCCGCCCACCAGCGTGAGATCTGTCGTCGCCTCGACGTGCCGTGCGGTGATGCACTGTTGGAATCGATGTTGAACTGGCCGCCGGGTCGTCGACCGTCCGACGGTGTCTGGGCGCCGGCGTGGTACGACGCAGTGGAGGCATCGACCGGCTTCGGGCCGGCTCCGACCACGCCGCCTCCGGTTCTCCCGGACCACCTCGCGGAGGTGGGGGACCAGGCCCTGGCGATCTACGAGCTCCTCCGGGCCGATCGCATCACCGTGGCGTGATGTCGCAGTCGGCGAGAGCCGCGAGGAAGCGGTCGTTGGCGACGGGGTCGCCGATCGTGACGCGGATGCCGACGTCCGGGAACGCCCGGGTCACCACGCCACGTCGCTCCAACTGCACCGCCACGTCTGCCGCCACGTCGCCGACCGGGAGCCAGACGAAGTTGGCCTGGGCGTCGGCGACGGTCCAGCCCTCGGCCCCGAGCGCGTCCGCCACCCGACGGCGCTCGACGACCACGTCGCCGACCCGCTGACGCATCTCGTCGGAGGCCGCCAGGCTGGCTCGAGCAGCACGCTGCCCGAGTTCGTTCACCGCGAACGGGACCAGGGTCCGGTCGACCATCGCGATCACGTCAGGGTGGCCGATCGCATACCCCACTCGGAGGCCGGCGAGTCCGTGTGCCTTGCTGAACGTGCGGGTGATGACCAGGTTGTCGTGGACGTCGAGCAGGCGCGTCGTGTCGGTCACGGCGGGGTCGGTGACGAACTCGGCGTAGGCCTCGTCGAGCACCACCAGGCACGTCGACGGCACCCGGTCGAGGAACACCTCGACCTCGTCGGTGCCGACGACCGTGCCCGTCGGGTTGTTCGGGTTCGCGATGAAGACGATCTTCGTGTTCGGCGTGACCGCCGCCGCGAGTGCGTCGAGGTCGAAGGTCTCGGCACGCAGCGGGACGCGGACCTGCTCGGCTTCGACGAGCATCGCGAACACCGGGTACGCCTCGAACGACGGCCAGCACATCGCGACCTCGTCGCCACGGTCGCAGTAGGTGAGCGCGAACTGCTGGAGCAGTCCGACGGAACCGTTCCCCACGGTGACCTGCGCCACGTCGACGCCCATGGCGGTCGCGATGTCCTCGCGCAGGGCCGTCGCCCGATGGTCGGCGTAGAGGTTGACGTGCTCGATGCCCGACGCGATCGCACCGGCGACCGACGGCAGCGGACCGAAGGGGATCTCGTTGGAAGCGAGCTTGATCGCGTCGCTGATGCCGTGGTCCGCCTCGGCAGCGGCGGCCGAACGCCCGGGCCGGTAGGCGGGGAGTTCGGCGATGGCGGGTCGAGGTCGTCCGGTCATCCGAGGAGTCTGCCAGCATGGCGATCGTGAACCGAACGATCTGGGAGCCCGCCGAGAACGCCTGGGAGTCGAGTCGTCTGGCATCGTTCGCGACGCACGTCGCGGCGGGCGGTGGTCCGCTCGTCGACGACTACGGAGCCGCACTCGACTGGTCGCTGCGCGAACCCGGCGCGTTCTGGGCGGCGCTCGCCGACTGGGGCGGCGTCCGTTTCCACGAACGACCGACCGCCGCTCTCGCGACGTCGACGATGCCGTTCGCCGAGTGGTTTCCCGGTGCCACGCTGAACCACGCGGAACTCGCCCTCCGCCAAGCCGACCTGACGCCGGAGGCGGTTGCGTTGGTGTCGGTCAGCCAGACGCGGGACCGCGTCGAGTTGACGTGGGGCGACCTCGCCGACCAGGTCGCCCGGTGCCGCCGCGGCCTCGTCGATCGTGGGGTCGGGCGTGGTGACCGGGTCGTCGCCTTCCTGCCGAACATCGCCGAGACGACCGTGGCGTTCCTCGCGACGGCGAGCCTCGGTGCGATCTGGTCGTCGTGCGCCCCCGAGTTCGGGGTCCGTGCGGTCACCGACCGCTGGACGCAGATCGAGCCGAAGATCCTGCTGACCGTCGACGGATACCGCTACGGCGGCAAGGACGTCGACCGGCGCGTCCAGGTCGACGAGATCATCGCCGCACTGCCGACGCTCGAACACGTGGTGCGCCGCGCCTACCTCGACCCCGACGGCGAGGACGGGTGGGGCGCGTTGCTCGACCACGATGCCGCGGACGCCATGGCGTCGATGGCGTTCGAGTCCGTGCCCTTCGACCACCCGCTCTACGTCCTGTTCTCGTCGGGGACCACCGGCCTGCCCAAACCGATCGTGCACGGCCACGGCGGCATCACGCTCGAACACGTCAAGGCCCTCGCTCTGCACGACGACCTCGGCCCCGGCGACCGGTTCTGCTGGTTCACCACGACGGGTTGGATGATGTGGAACTTCCTCACGTCGGCTGCGCTCGTCGGGGCGACGGTCGTGCTGTTCGACGGCGACCCCGCCTGGCCCGACCTGTCCACACTGTGGAGGCTGGCGGCCGACGAGGAACTCGACGTGTTCGGCGTGAGCGCCCCCTTCGTCATGGCATGCCGCAAGGAGGGGCTGCGCCCGGGCGACGACCACGACCTCTCCCGGCTCCGGCACCTCGGTTCCACCGGTGCGCCGCTCCCACCCGAGGGCTTCGACTGGATCGACGACGCAGTGGGCTCCCACGTCCAGATCGGTTCGCTCAGCGGCGGCACCGACGTGTGTACGGGTTTCGTCGGCCCCGCACCGATGCTGCCGGTGCGGGCCGGCGAGATCTCGGCCCGCATGCTGGGTTGCGACGTGCAGGCGTTCCGTCCCGACGGCACGCGATGCGACCCCGGCGAGACGGGGGAGCTGGTGATCGTCCAGCCGATGCCGTCGATGCCGATCGGGTTCTGGGGTGATCCCGACGGCTCGCGGTACCGGGCGGCGTACTTCGAGGAGTTCCCCGGCGTGTGGCACCACGGCGACTGGATCACGTTCGATGAGCAGGGGTCCTGTGTGATCACCGGGCGTTCGGACGCCACGCTGAATCGTGGCGGCGTCCGCCTGGGAACGAGCGACTTCTACGCCGTCGTCGAGTCGTTCCCCCAGGTCAGCGACAGTCTCGTGGTGCATCTGGAAGATGCCGACGGTGGTCCGGGTGAGCTGATCCTGCTGGTCGCGACCGTCGGGGGAGTGGACGTCGACGAGGATCTGCGGCGATCGATCGGAGCGAGGCTTCGCTCCGAACTGTCGCCGCGACACGTGCCCGATGTGATCGACATGGTCCCCGCGGTGCCGCGCACATTGTCGGGCAAGAAGCTGGAAGTGCCCGTGAAGCGGATGTTGCTGGGGATGCCGGCGAGCGATGCGGCGTCACGCGACTCACTCGCTGACCCCGGCAGCCTGGACGGCATCGAGCGCTGGATCGCCTCGCGTCGCTCGACAGGCGCAGGACGGTGACCACCTCGGCGGGTCATCTACTCCGGGCGGTGGTGACGTGGATCCGTACGTCGAGTTTCGTTCGCATCGATCCGATGTACACCCGCTTCGCCTCGCTCGTCGGGACCAGTCGCAGGTAGGTAGCGATCTGATGCCGTCCGCTCGAGAGGTCGAGTGGATGGTCGGCGCCCAGGTGCACCCGGATCGGTGCTGCACCCACGGCTTCGCGGTGGAACGTTCTGACGAGGAACTTCCGCTCGCGACGGTTCGAGCGACTGGGTCGTTCCAGGAAGCCCCAGATCCGGAAGTCCTCGACCACCACGCCGATCGCGAGGTCGATGCCGGACCGGTTGTCGACGATGACGTCGAACGATCCGCCTGGTTCCACCCTCTTCGTCGTCACACGCACCTCGACTCCGGTGATCCGACGTCGGTGGACGAAGCGCTTCCACCACCACACCGCCACCGCACAAGCGCCGAAGGAGAGCAAACCGAGTCCGGCCACTTCGTCGTACCGGCCCCCGTAGACGACCGGGATCGTGATGCCGGCGATCCCACCGACGCCGAACAGCACGATCCAGAAGATGGACCCGACGGCTCGCTCGACGGGTCGCTCGAAGCCGATCTCGTCGGTCGTGAGCGTGCGCAGCCACGGCTCGGTCACGTGTGTCTCGGGGATCGTCCGCAGTTCGGGCACCGTCGAGGACGACGGAGGACGGCTCACGGTCGACCCGATGTGCTGGAGACCGCTGCCATCGTGGGCACCGTAGTCACCGACGGGTAACGGGCGACCAACATGGCCCTGGCCCTGGCCCTGGCCCTGGCCGTGGTGCTGGTGCTGGTGCTGGTGCTGGTGCTGGCGGCCGTCGCTCGAGGCGTCAGACGCATCGTGGGTACCGCTTGCCGCTTCGGCTCTCGTCTGCGAACATGTGTTCGTGACGGAATCGGGTCCACTCCGGGGGTCGGGAACCGCCTGGGACGCGTCGATCCTGCATGCGGACCTCGATTCGTTCTACGCGTCGGTCGAGCAGCGAGACGACCCGTCGCTGCGCGGGAAGCCGGTCGCCGCCGGTGGCGGGGTCGTGTTGGCGGCGAGCTACGAGGCCAAGGCGTTCGGCGTGCGCACGGCGATGTCCGAGGGTGTCGCGCGACGTCTGTGCCCCGACCTGATCGTGGTGCCCGCTCGATTCGAGGCCTACTCCGAGGCGAGTCGGGCGGTGTTCGACGTCTTCGACGACACGTCTCCGATCGTCGAGGGCATCTCGATCGACGAGGCCTTCATCGACGTCTCGGGCATGCGTCGCATCGCCGTCTCACCCGAGGCGATCGCCGTCGATCTCCGCCGGCGGGTGCGCGACGAGGTGGGGCTCCCGATCACGGTCGGCGTGGCCCGGACGAAGTTCCTCGCCAAGGTCGCGAGCGGCGTCGGCAAACCCGACGGGCTGCTCGTCGTCGACCCCGACCGTGAACTCGAGTTCCTCCACCCGCTTCCCGTCCAGAAGCTCTGGGGCGTCGGCACGATCACGGCCGGAAAGCTCGAGGGTCGCGGGATCCGCACCGTCGGCGAGGTCGCCGCCCTCGACCAGGCGAGCCTCGTCGCGATCGTCGGCACGGCTGCGGGCCGTCAACTCCACGCGTTGGCGCACAACGTCGACGCCCGACGGGTCACCACGGGCGCCAGGCGTCGCTCGATCGGATCCCAACAGGCGCTCGGTCGAGGAGCACGAGACCTGCGCGAACTGGAGGTGATCCTGATGCGGATCGTCGACCGCGTGACGCGACGCATGCGACGAGCGGATCGATCGGGGAGGACCGTGACCCTGCGGTTCCGGTTCGGCGACTTCACCCGGGCCACTCGCTCGTCGTCGTTCGCCCAGCCGACGTCGGCGACGGGAGCGATCCAGGAGGTGGCCGGTGCCTTGCTCGCCGCTGCCTGGCCGATGATCGAGGTCCGCGGTCTGACGTTGCTCGGCCTCTCCGTCGGGAACCTCGTCGACGACGCGGTGGCGGGTGGTTCGCAGCTCGCACTCCCGTTCGAGGCAGCGGCGTCGACCACGATCGACGGTGCACTCGACGCCGTACGCGAGCGTTTCGGCGCGGCGAGCCTCACCAGGGCAGCGACGATGGGATCGAATCCCGACATCGGCGTGCCGAAGCTGCCCGACTGAACGTCGTCGGCACAGGAGTCGGCGAGTGAACGGTCGTGAGTCAGACCACCGCGCCGAGCCACGACCCGATCAGCCACGTGGTTGCGCACGCGGCCACCGCCCAACCGACCTGCCGCGCTGCGGTGCGAACGGCCGAACGTTCGGTGAAGCGAGCGAGGGTGATTCCGACGGCAGCAGCCGAGACGAGGCCGAGAATCGCCGAGGCGACGATCGCACCGTTGCCTTCGGCGAAGAACCACGGGAACAGCGGGATCAGTGCCCCGATCGCGAAGGCCACGAACGAACTGACGGCAGCGGCGACGGGGTTGCCGGTCTCGTCGGGGTCGACACCGAGTTCCTCGCGTGCGTGGACCTCGAGTGCCACCTCGGGGTCGACCATCACGGCTTCGGCCATCTCCATCGCTCGAGCGGCGTCGAGGCCCCGGTTGCGATAGATGGCGGCCAGTTCCTGTGTCTCGGCCTGCGGCTGGCGCTCGAGGGATCGCCGCTCGATCTCCAGTTCCCGCTCGACGAGTTCGCTCTGCGCCTTCATCGACACGTACTCGCCGGCCGCCATCGACGCCGCGCCGGCAAGGAGGCCGGCAACGCCTGCGACGAGGACGCTCGAGCGTGTGGATGCCGCCGCCGCCACGCCGAGGATCAGCGCCACGTTCGAGACGAGTCCATCACTCACGCCGAAGACGGTGGCGCGTGCGGTGCCTCCGGTGACGTCTCGGTGGCGATGCACCATGTGCCGATGCGGTTGCTCGCCCTCGTGATCGTGGTCGTGTGCATGCTCGAGCACGTCGTCAGCCATGGTCCCAAGGTACTTCGCTCCCGCGAGAACGTCCTCCCCTCCGCGACACCCGATGGAAGACCGAATCGACGAGCGGTCGGTTCGGATTCAGGACCGACTTGGTTCTGAATCCGAACTGACCTATTGTCTCGTCGGCATGAGGGAGTCGCCCGCACCGGACTGTTCGATCCAGGCGAGCCTGGACGTCCTCGGAGACCGCTGGACGATCCTGATCCTGCGTGACGCGTTCCGCGGGGTCCGGCGCTTCGAGGACTTCCGCAAGGACCTCGACATCGCACGACCCGTGTTGACCGAACGCTTGAAACGGCTGGTCGAGCGAGGCGTGCTCGCACGTCACCTGTACTGCGAGCGGCCGCCGCGTCACGAGTACCGGTTGACCGAGATGGGCATGGCGCTGTCGCCAGCTCTCGTCGCACTCATGCGCTGGGGTGATCGTTGGCTCTCCGACGGGGACGCGCCGACGGTGCTCGTGCACGAGGCGTGCGGCCACCCGCTCGACCAGCAGTTCGTGTGCTGGCACTGCGACGAGACCTTCACGCAGTACGACATCGCCAGCCGCCCGGGCCCGGGATCGACCACGGTCGCCTGACCACCACATCCGAACGACCATCCGAGACACCACGTCAGAAGTACCAAGGGACACCGCATGACCGACACCGACCGCACCTCGACCGATCATCCGCTCCTGGGTGAATCGCTGGCCGACCTGATGGCACTGGCGGCCGCACGTCGTGACGAGACCTTCGGCACGCGGGTCACGTACAGCCCGAAGGTGTTCATCCCGCTCACCTTCCTCTGCAACGACACGTGCGGCTACTGCACGTTCGCGCAGCCTCCGGCGCGCGTCGACACGCTCTTCCTCGAACCGGAGGACGTGCTGAAGATCGCCCGCGAAGGTGCGCGCAAGGGCTGCCACGAAGCGCTGTTCACGCTCGGCGAACGGCCCGAGGACCGCTACGACGTGGCTCGAGCGTGGCTGACGGAGCGAGGGTACGACTCGACCGTGCACTACGTGGCCGCCATGGCCGAACTCGTGCTCCGCGAGACGGGCCTGCTGCCACACGCCAACGCCGGTGCGCTCACATCGGACGAACTTGCGCGGATCCGGCCATTCAGCCCCAGTCAGGGGATGATGATCGAGTCGGTGCACCCCGATCTCGAGGCGCACCGCAATGCTCCCGACAAGACCCCCGAACGACGCCTCGCCACCCTCGAAGCGGCGGGCGAGCTGAGCATCCCCTTCACCACGGGCATCCTCGTCGGGATCGGCGACACGCGGGCCGATCGGTTGGCCGGACTCGAAGCGATCGCCGCGTCGCACTCCCGCCACGGGCACGTGCAGGAGGTGATCGTCCAGAACTTCCTGCCGAAGCTGCAGACCCGGATGAAGGGTGTGCAGGCCTGCCCGAGCGACGACTACCTGTGGACGCTGGCCGCGGCTCGGCTGATCCTGCCGATGGACATCCACCTCCAGGCGCCGCCGAACCTCTCCGACGACTTCGGTGCCCTGATCGACGCCGGCATCGACGACTGGGGCGGGGTCTCGCCCGTGACCGCCGACCACGTCAACCCCGAACGGCCGTGGCCCGACCTCGACCGTCTGCGCGAGGTGACCGAGGCGCGCGGCCACACACTCGCGCCGCGCCTCACGATCTACCCCGAGTTCGTCCGCGACCGGGTGCGCTGGCTCGACCCGTCGCTGCACTTCCCCGTGATGGACCGCGCCGACGCCGAGTGGCTGGGCCGCGACGACCCCGGACAGTTCTGGCCGGAGAAGACGACCGCTGCGGACACCGTCGCGGACGGTGCCGAGTTCGTGCTCGTCGGTCACCGCTCGACCGCCTGGTACTCGGGGTCCGACAGCGCACCCCCGTCGCTCGTCCCGGAGGTCGGCTGGGTTCAGACCCCAGCCGACCTGCGTGGGCACGGTCCCGTCCACGAGGTGCTGGCGGGGATCGAGGCGGGCCAGGAACCGTCCGTCGACGAGATCGTCACGTTGCTCGAGGCGCGTGGGCCCGAGGTCGCCGCCGTGTGCGAGTCGGCCGATCGCAAACGACAGGAACTGGTCGGCGACACGCTCACCTGGGTCGCCAACCGCAACATCAACTACACCAACGTCTGCACCTTCAAGTGCCGGTTCTGTGGTTTCTCGAAGGGTCCGCTGTCGCTCAACCTGCGCGGCACGCCGTACCTGCTCACCCTGGACGACATCGCCGAGCGAGCCAAGGAGGGCTGGGACGTCGGTGCCACCGAGGTCACGCTGCAGGGCGGGATCCACCCCGACTTCGACGGCGACTACTACATCGACGTCACCAGGGCGGTGAAGGACGCCGTGCCCGACATGCACGTCCACGGGTTCACCGCCCTCGAGGTGACCGAGGGAGCCAGACGGCTCGGCGAGGACCTGGCGACGTACCTCCAGCGGCTCAAGGACGTGGGCCTGGCGTCGTTGCCCGGCACCGCGGCCGAGATCCTCGACGACGACATCCGGGCGATCCTGTGCCCCGACAAGGTGAACACCGAGGAGTGGCTCGAAGCCCACCGTGCGGCGCACTCGATCGGTCTGCACTCCAATGTCACGATGATGTTCGGAGCGATCGAGGAGCCGATCCACCAGGCCCGTCACTTCGTGCGCACCCGTGACCTCCAGAAGGAGAACGTGAAGCTCGGCCAGGTCGGCTTCACCGAGTTCGTCGGACTCCCGTTCGTCCACATGGCGTCGCCGATCTACCTGCAACGAAAGGCGCGTCGCGGTCCGACGTTCCGGGAGAACCTGCTGATCCACGCCGTGGCGCGCCTGGCGTACGGCGAACTCATCCCGAACGTGCAGGCGAGTTGGGTCAAGATCGGCCTGGCCGGCACGGCGCAGATGATGCGTGCCGGCTGCAACGACCTCGGCGGCACGCTGATGGACGAGAACATCTCACGCGCCGCCGGCGCCAGCCACGGCCAGGCGATGACCGGTGAGAAGTTCGCCGAGTTCGCCGCCTCCCTCGGTCGGCCGCTGGAGCAACGCACCACCAGCTACGGCCGGGTCCCCGCATGACCGAGATGCGTGCCCGGGGTGTGGAGTGGGTCAGACCCCTGCCACACCTTCCCCGGGGTGTGGAGTGGGTCAGACCCCTGCCACACCTTCGGTCGTCCCGGCGGCTCAGACCACTGCGTTCACCATGAGTCGGGTCGAGCGGGTCGGGGATGCGCGGTTGCCGACGGATGTCGGAGAGTTCCGCATCGTCTCGTATCGGGCGTCGGACGGCCACGAACACGTGGCGCTGATGGCCGGCGAGGTCGGCGAGTCGTCGATGCAGCCGGTGTTGGCCCGGCTGCACAGCGAGTGCCTGACGGGCGATGCCCTGGGCTCGGCGAAGTGCGACTGTGGCGAGCAACTCGGCGCAGCGAAGCTCGCCATCCGTGCCGAAGCCGACGCTGGTCGGGCGGGCGTGATCGTCTACCTCCGTGGTCACGAAGGTCGGGGGATCGGCCTCGCGAACAAGATCAAGGCGTACGAGTTGCAGGACGGGGGACTCGACACCGTCGACGCCAACACCGCGCAGGGTCTGCCGGTCGACGCCCGGCTCTACGACGTGGCCACCGCGATCCTTCTCGATCTCGGTGTCACCTCGGTCCGGTTGATCTCGAACAATCCGGCCAAGGCGCGCGGCCTCGCCGAGCACGGAGTGCACGTCGCCGAGATGGTCCTCAGCGACGTCGCCCACACCACCGAATCCCGGGCCTACCTCGAATCCAAGCGGACCCGACTCCAGCACCTCGGTTGACGCCGACGTCGGAGCCGGTCCCGGACGTCGACGCTTGCGTCGGGGACAGGCACACACCGTTCGGAGCGAGCCCGGATTCGGAGCCGTACGCCCTCACACGACGAGGTCGAGGCGGACGTCGTCGCCGACGCGCTGCAGCGCAGCGAATCGTCCTCGAGGCAGCGCATCGATCGTGGGGACGCCGTTGCCGACGAACATCGGGCGGGCGTCGTCGCCACCGAAGACGGCCGGGGCCAGGTAGATCACGTAGCGATCGACGAGTCCTTCGGCCTGGAACTGGGCGACGGTGTTCGCTCCGCCCTCCACCATCAACTGGAGGACGCCCTCGGAGCCGAGTCGATCGAGCAGTTCGGGGAGGTCCCCGCGCCATTCGAGGCATGGGTGGATCGCTGCGTCACCGGGAGCCGAGCCGAGCACGATGCGACGCGGATCCGGCCCCTCGACGAGGCGGACCGTGAGCGACGGGTCGTCCACCCGGACGGTGCCGGCGCCGACGAGAACCGCTTGGCTCTCCGCCCGCAGGCGATGGGAGTCGGTTCGCGCCTCGTCGCCGGTGATCCACTGACTCGTGCCGTCGGGCGCCGCAGTGCGACCGTCGGCGGTCGCGGCGAGCTTGACCACGACGTACGGTCGTCCCGTCCGACGGTGGTGCAGGTACGCCGCCAACTGGTCCTCGACCAGATCGCGCTCGACACCGGTCACGACGTCGATGCCTGCGTCGCGGAGGCGCTGGATCCCTCGTCCGCTCACCCGGTCGTCGGGATCCTCGACGCCGATCAGCACACGGGCGATGCCCGCGTCGATGATCGCGTCGGTGCACGGGCCGGTGCGGGTCGTCGTGCAACAGGGCTCGAGGGTGGTCGCGAGAGTGGCGCCACTCAGGTCGAGACCGGACGCTGCTGCTGCGGCCATGGCCACGACCTCGGCGTGATCGCCGCCCGGCGGTCGGGTCGCTCCCACGTGCACCGTGCCACGGCCCGCGTCGATCGCCGCGCCGACCCACGGGTTCGGAGCCGTTGAGGTTCGCACCCCGGCGGCCGCAGCGACCGCAGCCGCCATCAGTTCACGGTCTCGGGTCATTGCCGCAGCGGTTCCCTCGGTCGCACGTGCTCATCTTGGCCTGAGACGGTGGTTCCGTCCCAGCGAATCCGCTGTGACGTCCGCGCGCGACCGTCACTGCGGCGCAAGTCGGGACGATCGGGAATGATGGGCAGATGACCGACTCCGGATTCCCGTCCACCACCAGAGAACTCCGATCGACCGTCACGGAGGACGGCACGCTCACCGTCGACGTGCGTTCGGCCGACGTCGCCGAACCCGGCCCCGACGAGGTCGTGGTCGAGATCCACGCGGCGCCGATCAACCCGTCGGACCTCGGGTTGCTGATCGGAAGTGCCGACGTGTCGAAGGCGACAGCAGGTGGCGACGACGCCAACCCGTCCTTCTCTGCTCCGATCGAGCAGGGACTCGATGCGCTCGCCGCCCGGTTCGGCCAGCCGATGCCGATCGGCAACGAAGGCGGCGGCGTGGTCGTGGCGGCCGGCTCGTCCGATGCCGCGCAGGCCCTGCTCGGCAAGACCGTCGGCTTCGTGTCGGGTGACGCCTACGCCGAGTATCGCACCGTGCACGTGATGGGATGCATCGCCATGCCGGACGGTACCGATCCGGTCGACGCGGCGGCCCCGTTCGTCAACCCGCTCACGGCGCTGGGCATGGTCGAGACGATGCGGATGGAGGGCCACACCGCACTCGTCCACACGGTCGGAGCGTCGAACCTCGGTCTCATGCTCCAGCGCATCTGCATCGCCGACGGCATCGAACTGGTCAACATCGTCCGCAGGCCCGAGCACGTCGAGATGCTGAAGGCGAACGGTGCAACCCATGTCGTCGACTCGAGTGCCGCCACGTTCGTCGACGACCTCACCGAGGCGCTGCGGGCAACGGGCGCCACGATCGTGTTCGATGCCATCGGCGGCGGCGACCTGGTCGGCACGATCCTCGGTCGGATCGAGAAGGTCGCGGTGGACGGAGCGGCGTACAACCGCTACGGCTCCGACAAGCTCAAGCAGGCGTACATCTACGGTGGACTGGATCGTTCACCGACGATCCTCGACCGCACCTTCGGGCTCACGTGGTCGGTGGCCGGCTGGTTGCTGACGCCGTTCCTCGCAAAGATCGGTCCCGATGCGCAGCGTCTGCGTCAGCGTGTCGCCGACGAGATCACCACCACGTTCGCCAGCAGCTACGGCATGCGGCTGACCCTCGACGAAGCCGTCGATCCGGCCAACGTCGTGCGCTACGCCAAGATGGCCACCGGCGACAAAGCCCTGATCACCCCCAACGCATGAGCAACCTCTGTTGTTCGCTCCCGGATCAGACAACAGAGGTTGGCAGGATGGGGCGATGAACGTCACCGACGCCGTGAACCGCCGCAAGTCGGTCCGTCAGTTCCTGCCCGATCCCGTGTCCGACGAGGTGCTCGAGCGACTGCTCACCGTCGCATCCCGATCGCCGTCGGGCGGCAACGTGCAGCCGTGGAGGATCTACGTCGTCAACGGCGAGTCGATGGCGCGGTTCCGGGAATTCCTCGCGGATCGACAGCCCGGAGCGCCCGCCTACGACATCTACCCGAAGTCGTTGACCGAGCCGTACCGGTCGTCGCGCTTCAAGATCGGCGAGGACATGTACGCCGCGATCGGTGTCGAGCGCGAGGACAAGGCGGGCCGTTTCGCCCAGTTCGCGAAGAACCTCGACTTCTTCGGCGCACCGGCTGCGTTCTTCTGCTTCATCGACCGCCAGATGGGCCCGCCCCAGTGGTCGGACCTCGGCATGTTCCTCCAGACCTTCATGCTGCTCGCGCAGGAGGCCGGGCTCGACACGTGCGCCCAGGAGGCCTGGGCCGTTCACGAGGCGGCGGTCTCCGAGTTCGTCGGTGCACCGGAGGAGTTGCAGATCTTCTGCGGGATGGCGATCGGCACCGCGGATCCCGACCACCCCATCAACACGGTCGTCTCCGACCGCGAACCGCTCGAGGTGTTCGCCACCTTCGTCTGACCCATTGCCCCAGTCGGTCCGTCTGGTTCTGAATGGATCGGACCGACTCGGGCCGGGTGTTGCGTGGGTTGGTCCGATTCATTCTGAATGGATCGGACCGACTCGTTCAGGCGGCGGCGTGAGCGGTGTGTCGTTCCACGTGGGCGAACAGTCGGTCGAACACGTTGGCCCGGTCGAACTGCATGGCGTAGCGCCGTGCGGCCTGGCCCCACCGGGTGCGTTCGCCGCCCGAGAG
This sequence comes from Ilumatobacter sp., assembly GCF_039969435.1. Lineage (GTDB taxonomy): Bacteria > Actinomycetota > Acidimicrobiia > Acidimicrobiales > Ilumatobacteraceae > Ilumatobacter_A. Next base: position 45,859 of record NZ_JBDVNU010000013.1, on the reverse strand, counting down.
ACCGAGGATCACCTCGGCGAGCGCGTTCGCGATCGCATGCGGGTTGCCCGGCGGCACCATCCGGGCGTGAGGCCCGACCGCCTCGGGGATGCCGCCGGTCGTGCACGTGATGATCGGCCCACCGCCCGCGAGCATCTTCTCCGCGAGTGCGATGCCGAACGTCTCGACGAACTCGGGCCGCGGCTTGCTGGCCAGCACGTACGCCGACGAACCGGCGAGGAGATGAGGTTTCTCGGCGTCGTCGACGTCGTCGAAGAACACGATCCGCTCCGGGTCGGGAGTGGACAGAGCGAGCGCTCGCAGGTCACGAGCCTCGGGGCCGGTGCCGCAGATCACGAGCTTGGTGCGCGAGCGTGCGGCGCTCACTGCGAAACCGTTGATCAGATCGTCGACGCCCTTCGCCCGGCTGAGGCGCGAGAGGAACATCACGTAGCGGTCGCGCTCGAGGCCGCGTCGGGCGAGGCGACGGTCGGTCTCGGTCGAGTCGAGGTCGGTGTAGGCCGACGCGTCGATCGCGGGATACGAGATGTCCACCCGTTCGATGCACTGCTCGGCGTAGCGCGTCCCCCAGCGGCGGTCGACGTCGGTCGCCGCCTGCACGATCAGTTGCTTGGTGAACTCCGACACGGCGACGCACACGTCGTTGGACAGGTAGGTGCTCAGCACCTGTGCCGCCGCACCGAAGCGACCCTCCTGGACGGCGGTCCGCACCACGTTGGTGATGTCGGAGCCGACGGCCTCGGCGATCGTCGTGAGCGGCGCGCACATCCCCGTCGACCGTGCGACACGAGCGGCCTGGGCGACGGCGGTGTCGTGCGGTGTGAGGTACAGCGACATCGCGGTCGTGGGGACGCCTTCGGTGAAGAGTTCGACGAGTCGACCCACGATGCCCGCCAGATGGCGTCCGTCGAGCACCTTGTAGTCACCGACGGCTTCGGGACGTTCGACGGTGATCCCCGGCGAGTACGGCAGCACCGACTCCAGAGGCTTGAGCGGAAGCCCCGACGCCAGGAGTGCGTCGATCGGCCAGGTCACGATGCGCACGTCGTCGAACCCGCGGGTGAGGGCTGCTTCGGCGAGGTTGCGTGCCTCACCCGAGTGACCGCAGATCACCGGGTCGGCGCGCACGACGATCACGAGACGGCGCGTCGGATTCCTCGTTGGAGGATCGGACTCGGGCGCAGGAAGCCCCGGGCCCGTGGCGTCGAGGTGGTCCGAGATCATCGTCATGGTGCGGGCTCCTGGAGTCCGGTCGAAGGGTGGGCGGTCGACGCGACGGTGAACGGCGTCGCGGCGTGCACAGCACCGTCGATCCCGTCGGCGTCGGCGTCGGGTCGAGGGCGTCGGGTCGTGCCCGCCGAGGGTGGTGTGGTGGTGGTCGCCCATGTCGACGGTGTCGGCCCGAGGGTGATGCTCAGCACGCCACCACCGTGGAACTCGCGGGCGGTGAGCCACGAGCGATCGAGGTCGATGCCGTCGAAACGCATCGACTGGACGTACTGCGGCGGGCCGCCGTGCACGGGTTCGACGAAACCCGAGGTCTCGATCGTGAGCGTCGCGTCGGCCAGACGGAGTCGGGCGTGCGCGAACGAGGGGGCGTTCACGAGCACGATCTGTTGGCCGGCCACGGGGAACAGTCCGAGCGACGCCCACACGTACCAGGAACTGAGTCCGCCCGAGTCGTCGTTGCCGGGCAGACCGCCACGTCCCGGGCCGAACTGCTGGTGCACCGCAGCGTGCACGATCTCGGCGGTCCGGTCGGGTCGGCCGAGCCAGTGGTACGACCACGGCGCCTCCATGTCGGGCTCGTTGTTCAGGCCCTCGAAACGCCCGAGTTCGTAGCCGGCGGTGATCTCGTCGAGTCCGGGGTCCACCCCGAGTTGTTTGGCCGGCGGAGCACCGAAACCGAAGAACCGGTCCAGCAGCGCCAGGTAGGCGTCGGGGCCGCCGGCGAGGTCGATCCGTCCGGCCATGTCGTGGACGAGGCGGAACGAGTAGTTCCACACGCCGCCCTCGTAGAGGTTCGAGTGGAGCACCAGGCCGGTGTCGGGGTCGAAGGCGTTGGGCCAGCGCGTGGCGAGCGCGTCGAACTGCTCGGCCAGGTCGTGGTCGCCGACCGAGCGTGCGACGCCGGCGGTGCAGTGGTAGCCGAAGGCGAGGTCGAGCGTGTGCGAGATCGGGTGGACCACGCCGTGCTCGAGGTACTCCTCGCCGAATTGGCGCCGCAGGTCGGCGTCCATGTGGCACAGCGCCCACTCCCAGTCGATGCCCGCAACGCCGAGTGCGCACAGGTCGGCGAGGAAGGTGTGCACGAGAGCGCTGCCCTGGCGCACGAATCGGTCCGCACCGCGGGCCATCCGATACCCGATCGGCAGGTTGCCCTCCTCCTCGGCGACCTTGAGCACTGCGTTCGCGAGTCGGACGGAGCGATCGGGGAACAGCGCCGTCATCAACGGCAGTTGCGTGCGGTAGATGTCCCACATGGTGCAGATGTCGAAGGCGAACTCGCCGGCGCCCGGCCAGAACGGACTCTCGTCGGGTGCGAAGCAGGGCTTGATCAAGGAGTGGTAGAGGGCGGTGGCGAAGACCTCGCGGCGGGTCGGCGACGGCGTGTCGATCTGGATCCGGTCGAGGTGCTCGGCCCACGCATCGGCCGTCTCGTCCCGACGGCGGACGAAGCAGCGACGCGGTGCTCGGGACGCATCGTCCGCCGGCGATTCGTCCGCCGACTCGGATCGCAGGTCGGCGGCGAGGTTGGCGCGTGCCTGGTCGGCGTCACGCAACGAGAACCCGATGCTCAGCTCGACGGTCGTACCCGCCTCGACCGATCCGGTCCAGATGAACCCGAACGAACGCAGTGTGGTCGGGCGGATCGAGTCGAACTGCAGGCGACTCCCGCCCGGCATGAGCCGGTGGTCGTACCAGAGCATCTGTCGCCAGTCGGGGGCATCGGCCACCACGTGGAAGGCGATCGGCACGCCTTCCATCACGACCTCGCCACCGGCGGAGTCGGGGCCCAGGCTCTCGAGTCGCGCCCGCAGGGGGACCGTCGCGCCACGGTCGATGAGCAGACCGCCGTGGGAGCAGTCGAGCACGAGTCGGGCGTTGATGCTCCGCGGGAACGTGTAGCGGTGGACGGCGCTCTTGGGTCCCACCGTGACCTCGCCACGGATCCCGTTCGCGAGTGTCGCCGCGTACCAACCCGGCGACGCGTCCTCGTCGACGATCTGTACCGGCTCGTCGATGTCGTCGAGCAGACCGAGCGTCGGCGTGACCCGCAGGTAGTTGTAGTACTTGCGGATCGCACCCGTGCCCGACTGTTGGAAGTGGGTGAAGCCGGTCGTGACGTGTCCGTCGTGGAGCCGCCGAGGTGGTCCCTCGGTGGAACGTTCGAACGCTCCGTAGCCGGTGGGATATCCCCCCGAGTACGCGCACGCCGACACCATCCCGAACGGATGCGTCGCGCCGGGGTGGGTGTTGCCGACGGGAGGTTTGGGCCAGAACCATGCGGCGGCGAGCCCCGTCTGGTCGGGCAGATCGGTGACACCCGTGCCGATGAACGGGTCGACCGACTCGATCATCGGTGCCGGCGCCGCCCTTCGGTCATGGCCCGAACGTACGGACGTGGTGTGTTGGGAGTGTTTCGCGTCGATGAACGCCGGCGCTCCTCAGCAACGCGTCGGTGGCGGGTCAGTCGAGCGCGGCGGCGAGGCCCTCGGGGTCGGCGACCGACACCCAGAGCGAGGAGTGGTCGTGGAGACCGATCACCCGACGGACCTTGTCCTCGAACTGGATGGACAGGCCACGCAGATGATTGGTGCCGAAGGTGACGCCGTCGTCGCTGAAGCTCAAGCGCACTCCCACCGCCGTGTACCACCGGTGAGGGCCGGTGATCTTCGTGGTGGTGATGTTGGTGAGCGGTGTCTCGACGGAGAAGAGACCGAACGTGGCACGCATCGTCGTGTCGGTGACCGTCACCCCGTCGCGTGCGGTCACCCCGATCGGCAGGAGCAGGGCCCGCCATCGGGCGTCACGCTCGTACGGGAAGAACGCCTCGGCCATGGCGACACGCTACGCCCCGTCGCCGACGGCGTCGTGTCGAGCGCCGTGGGCGCACCGCAGGTCGACCCCGTCTCCGCCGGGCGGCGGCGTCTGTTCGGGGCTGGGTACCGTGCTCGTGTGAGCATCACCTACCTCGCGACGATCATGCAGACGCCTCGGCGGCACCACCTCGAGGTGTTGCGCAACGTGCGCATCGAGGTCGACGACGGCGGGGCGATGGTGTCGATCGAGCCCGTCGGTGCCGGAGCACACGCGGACGTCGTGCTCTCGCCGACCACCGTGCTCCTGCCCGGACTCGTGGACACCCACATCCACGCGCCGCAGTGGCCGCAACTGGGGACGGGTCTTGACCTGCCACTGGAGACCTGGCTGTTCGAGCACACGTTCCCACTCGAATCGAAACTGACCGACCCGGGGTTCGCCGCCGAGGTGTGGCCCGACCTGGTGGCCACGTTGCTGGCCCACGGCACGACCACTGCGGTCTACTACGCAACCATCAGTGTCGAGACCACCACGATGCTCGCCGAGACCTGCGCAACGACCGGTCAGCGTGCACTGGTCGGACGCGTGGCGATGGATCACCCCGACGGCACGCCCACCTGGTACCGCGACCACGACGCGCAGGCGGGTCTGGCTGCGTCGGCGGAGTCGATCGAGCAGATCCGTGCACTGGGATCGGCGCTCGTGGAGCCGATCATCACACCCCGTTTCGCGCCGGCGTGCACCGACGAACTGCTGCGCGGACTCGGCGACCTCGCGGCGTCGACCGGCGTGCGTGTGCAGACGCACTGCTCGGAGAGCGACTGGGAGCACGGGTACGCCTTCGAGCGATTCGCGATGTCCGACACCGAAGCGCTCGACGGATTCGGCCTGATCCGCGACCACACGGTGCTGGCACACGGCGACCATCTGGGTGACGACGATCTGTCCACCCTGGCCGCGAGCGGCGCGGGAGTGGCGCACTGCCCGCTCTCCAATGCGTATTTCGCCAATGCCGTGTTCCCGGCGCGCCGGGCGCTCGAGGCAGGCGTTCGCGTCGGGCTCGGCACCGATGTCGCCGGGGGAGCGCAGCCCGGTCTGCTCACCCAGTGCGCCGATGCCGTGACGATGTCGCGGCTCCTCGACGACGGCGTCGACGCCCGGCTCGCCGCCGACGAGCGCGGGGTGGCCGGGTCGCGCATCTCCATCACCGACGCGTTCTGGATGGCGACCGTCGGTGGCGCCGACCTCCTGGGCCTCCCCGTCGGTCTGCTCGAGGTCGGCCGACAGTTCGACGCCGTGGCGGTGGACACCGCTCGCCCGGGCTCGCCGCTGCGGGTGTGGGACGGCGTCGACGACGACGACCGCACGTTCGAGAAGGTCGTGCGCCTCGCCACACCGGCCGACATCACCGACGTCTGGGTGTCGGGTCGCCGCGTCGCCGGCACCGCCTGATCCGCCAGCGTCGACCGCACGGCTGCGACGAGGCTCGACGTGTGCCGGCTCAGTCCTTCGGTTCGTCGAACTTGCCGGCGTCGAGGTCACCGCTGCCGGGTTGCTCGGACTCGGCGAGGAGTGTTCGACCGATCCAGAACGGCACGATCTGACCGATGGCCAGATTGAGTCCGCCGATCAGGAGGATCACGCGCATCAGTCCCACGTTGCCGCCGAGGTCGTCACGGGTCGACACCGCAACGGCGCGGGCGTCAGCGAGGTTGGTCCGGTAGCCGGCGATGATCACGTCGCTCCCGTCGAGCTGATCGCTCACCTCGCCGACCGCTGTCGCGAGGTCGGTCACGTCGGTTCGCAGGGTGGAGATGTCGGTCTCGAAATCGTCGAGGTCGGACGAGGTCTGTTCGAATTCCTCCGGGAGCAACTCGATCTCGGCGGCGAGGTCGCCGATGGTGTCGCCGAGCCCCTGCTCGGGGTCGTAGTCGGGACCGAACGGGATGTTCGACAGGTCCCCGAGCAGGGAGTCGATCCCGTCGCCCACACCTTCGAGTTCGCGCAGCGTCGTGCCGGCGTCCTCGAGCGCCGGTCCGACGACTTCGGTGAGATCGTCGATCTCACCGATCACTCCGCTCGCCGAGCCGAGCGACTCGTCGACGGAGTCGAGCGACGCAGCGGCTGCGTCGACGGACTCGTTCGTGGCGAGGAGAACGCCGGCAGCGAGATCGAGAGATGCTTCGATCGAGTCGATGGTGTCGATGGTGACGTCGAGCGTCTGACGGCTCGAGTCGTCGAGGCTCCCCACGAGCTGCCACGCCACGACCGAGCCGACCAGAGCCACGACGACGCCGACGGCGGCGACGGCGATCATCACCCGTCCGACGGTGCGTCGGCGCTCGGGTCGATCGAGGATTGGGGTGGATCTCATCGGATCATTCCACGCGCAGCCGACGGGACAGGAAGAACCACGCCAGTCCGACGTAGACGACGGCGCTCGCACCGAGGCCCACCAGGTCGATCAGGGCCGGCTCGTCGCCGCGCAACATGACGTCGCGGAACACGCGCGTGCCATAGGTGACCGGCATGGTCCAGGACAACGCCTTCACCGGGTAGCGGAAGGCATCGAGGTCGAGGAAGAACCCCCCGAAGAAGAGTGCGGCGAGGAGTGCGAGGAGGGCGTACTGGACGGCCTGGGTGTCGGTACGCGAGATCAGTGAGATGCACAGGCCGAGCCCGATCGACGAGACGAGCAGGAGCACGCTGGTCAGCGCCAACCAGCCCACGTCACCTCGGAGCGGCACATCGAGTCCGTAACGCAACGCTGTGAACAGCAGTGCTCCGGAGACGCCGCCGATCAGCGCGAACGCCACGACCTTCCCTGCGATCACCCGGCCGGCACCGATCGAGCCGACCCGGAACAGCTCGAACAGACCCGATGAGCGATCGGTGACGAGGCTGAGGGCGGCAAACGTGAGCACCATGTGCTGGAGCAGGAGTGCCACGGTGCCCGGTGCGAAGAAGTCCGAGATCGACACCGGCGCCCGTTGCAGGTTCTCCGTTGCGCTCGAGAAGGGACGCACGATGATGCGCGGATCGAGGGTCGTCACCGTCGCACCGCTCGCCTGCACAGTGTCGAGCGCTGCGCCGATGGCGTCGATGTCCTCGTCGGAGATGTCGTCGTCGCGCACGGCGTCGGAGACCAACCGTTCGAACTCGTCGGTCGAGGTGGACAGCTCGCCGTAGTCGTCGTCGCCCGAGCCGTTCATCTGCGTCGCGAACTCCTCGGACACGTTCACGATGGTGGAGAGTGCGTTGCCGGTGTCGAGGAGCTCCGACGTGGCAGTGCGGACGGCCTCGTCGTCGTCGGCTGCCACGGCGTCACGGAGGTCGTCGATCGACGCAACCGCGTCCGTGAGGCTCTGTTCGTAGGGAACCAGGAGGCGTTGCGCCTCGCCGACGACTTCCTGGAGCAGGCGTGCGTTGAGTTCCTGGACGGCGACCTGGGCGGACACCTCGACCGTCGTCTGCTGGATCGGGTCGATCTTGTCATGGAGGATCTTGATCTCGGCCTGTTCCCCGGCGAGAACACTCGCCGCCGGATCGGCCGGGAAGATGACGATGAGGTCGGTGTCGCCGGCCGCCAGGGCTCGTTCGGCGGCCACGAGGTCGGTCGTGTACCCGGCGAAGCGGACGTATCGATCGAGTTCGTCGGAGAACTCCTCGATGGAGTCCTCGTACACGCTGTCGGCGGGCCCGACGAACATGGTGTCGAGCACGGTGCGCTGTTGGTCGAAGCCGACGGCGAAGAGCGCCAGCACGAGGAATGGCCCGACGACGAGGATCAGCAGGAGGCGCGGCTGGCGCAGGATCGACGTGAGTTCCTTCCGCAGGACACCGCTGAACTGGATGATCGACCGCAGTCGTCGCGCGACGAGCGGCCGTGCGGAGTTCCGCTTCGATCCGTTCGAACCTGCGTCGGTCGTGGGTCCCTCGTCGACCTCGGATCGATCTGTGGTGGTCATCGAGCGGCCTCGGAGATCCGGGAGTCAGCGATCGTGGCGACGTCGTCGGATGCGTCGTCTCCGACCAGAGCGATGAAGACCTCGTCCCAGTCCGGAGGTCGCTCGGACGCCGCGGCGGGACGTGTTCCGGGTTCGATGGATTCGCAGAGTTCGCCGATCGGTGGCGCATCGTTGCTCACCGTGACGGAGAGGGCGTCCTCCGCGTCGTGCACGACCGCGGAGACGCTCGCGTGTTCGCGCAGCCGCCGGACGAAGTCGTAGCGCAGGACGTGGTCGAATTGCAGGTCGTACAACGTGCCGCCACGGGCGCGGTGGAGCAGGTCGCCGGGCGAGCCGAGTGCTGCCACCCGGCCGTGCGCCAGCATCGCCACGACATCGCAGTTCGACGCTTCGTCCACGAACTGCGTCGAGACCACCAGCGCAGTGCCCGAATCGCGGAGCATGCGGAAGTGTTCCCAGAACCGACGACGCAGGATCGGGTCGATCCCGGCGGTGGGTTCGTCGAGCATCAGGACGTCCGGTCCGTGGACGAGGGCCCCGGCCAGCGCCAGGCGTCGCTTCATTCCGCCTGAGGCCTCGCTGACGAGTTTGCGTTCATCGTCCTCGAGGTCGACCAGCTCCAGCAGATCTGCCACACGACGTTTGCGTGAGAAGCGGACGCCGTTGAGCGATGCGTGGAAGTTCAGGTTCTCGCGGAGCGAGAGTGTGTCGAACAGCACGGGGTGTTGCGGCAGGTATCCGATCCGTGTTCGATCGACGGGGTCCAACTCGGTCGGAGCGGTCCCGAAGATCGTCACATCGCCGGCGTCGGGACGGTGGAAGCCGTTGGCGATCCGGACCGTCGTGGTCTTCCCGCAGCCCGACGGGCCGATGAGACCGAGGATCGTGCCCGGCGACAGAGAGAAACTCATGTGCTCGAGGACCCAGGTGTCTCCGAAGGTCTTCCCGACGTCGTGGAAGGTGATGACGTCGTCGGGCGGTGCGCCGTTCATTCCTCGACGAACAGACCGTCGACCACGTGGACGGTCCCGTCGTCGATGGCGACATCGGATTCGACCACGGTCGCGTCGCCGACGGTGATGGTGTCACCCTCGACGGCGACCGGCAGCGTCATTCCGCCCACGGTCTCGACGGAGGTGACACCGGCAAGCGCCTCGGCGTCGATGCGCTCACTCACCACGTGGTTGCGCAGCGTCGCCTCGAGTCGACCGTCGTCGGACAACAGGTCGGCCATCTGCTCGGCGTCGAGCGTCTGGAACGCTGCGTCGTTGGGCGCGAAGAACGTGAATTCCTCGGAATCGGCGAGTGCGGCGACGTCGATGTCCTGAACCGCCGATGCGATGCTCTCCAGCCCGTTCTCCCGCAGCGCCTCGGACAACGCCGATGCCGCCTGGTCCGCCTCGTCAGCGGACTGTTCGGCGACGTCGCTCGCCTGCTCGACCGAATCGGCCGCCTGGTCGGACGAACCGCAGGCAGCGACGAACGAGAACAGCAACGTTGCAGCGCCGAGGCGCGCCATGGATCGTGTGGAGATCGATGAGATCATGTGGGTCCCTCCAAGTGTCGTGCGGGCAAGTGTCGTGCGGGCCGGATCGCCCGACGTCCGGGGCGAGGGTGAACCCTGTGAGGGAGCGACTCAAACCACCCTGGAGGGTGGAATGAATTGGCGCTGTCAGCGACTCAGATCGTCGCCAACTCCGAGATGATCGTGGCCACGGTGTCGGCGTGGCGGGTGACCTGATCGTCCGGCAGGTCACCCCCGGGGAGTTCGACGATGAAGGCCGCGCCGTCCTGATCCGAGGTCAGCTCGCGTGCCCAGGTGGCGGCGACGCCCGTGTAGACGCCTCCGGCGCAACAGTCCTCGACGGGCAGTCCGCTCAGCTCGGCATAGCGCGCGCGGATGCGGCCGTCGCGACCGTTCGACGGGATGATCAGGTTCGCGTCCTGGTGGTACCACAGCGCCAGATCAGGTCGGAGTTGCTCCATGAACGAGACCATCGCCCGGGTCTCGGGTTCGCTCGCCGGCCCCGCTCCGGCGTACTGGCTGTCGCCGGGCGCTCCGATGGGACCCCAGCGGAGGGGGAAGTTGCGGTTCAGGTCGACCTGGTTGGCGTTCTGGCGGATCTGCGCGAACTGCCCGTCGGGGTTCATCGACGGGACAAGCCAGAGTTCGACGTCGGGGGACAACTCCTCGGCGACCGCCCGGCGGCGGAGATCGTCGACGATCGGGACACCGCCGTCCTCGTTCCCGTGGATCACACCGATCACCAGCACCCGTCGACCGCCCGGGGTCCCGTAGCGCTCGGCCGTGATCTCGCGGCCTTCGACGCTCGTCCCGAGCACGACGACGTCGGCGGTGAGGTCGACGGACTCGGCGACGGTTCCGGCCGGCAAGGTGGACGTCGTCGTCGTGGTGCTCGTCGACGTCGAGGTCGAGGTGGATGTCGTCGACGTGGAGGTGGAAGTCGATGTCGTCGATGCGGATGTCGTCGATGTGGATGTCGAGGCGGATGCGTCCGTCGGATCGGTGGTCGAGGGCGACGGGGTCGTCGTCGGCGCGGCCGGGTCGGCGCTGCCGGAGATCGGAGGCGTGGTCGTGGCCCCGTTCGGATCCGTTCCCGGCACGCCCGACGAATCGGTGCCCGACGAGCAGGCGGCGAGCGCGATCGCCGTCGCAGCCACGCCCGCGAGGAGCCGACGAGCGAGGCCGTCACCGGCGAGGAAGCGGCGCGTGGGCTGTCGCGGTGATCGCATGGTCACGAGTCTGCCGACGCCGACGAGTCGAGCGGCCGAGCGGATGCCGTCAATCGAACAGGCGTGCCAGTGCCGACGTGGTGCGGTTGCGGCCGCGTCGCTTCGCGTCGAGGAGTGCCTCGTCGGCGGAGATCAGGAGTCGCCGCACGTCGCGGAGGCGACCGGCGCTGACGCCGACGCTGACGGTCAGTCGGAGCCCCGGCGCCACCGTGTCCCACTCGTGGGACTCGACCCGTCGCCGGATCCGCTCGGCGGTCTCGTGGGCGTGGTGATCGTCGAGCCCGGGAAGCACGACGACGAACTCCTCCCCGCCGAACCGGGCCAGCGCCGCGTCGTCGGTCTCCTCGCGCAGGATGGATCCCATGACGCCGAGCACTTCGTCGCCGACGTGGTGGCCGTAGGTGTCGTTGACGATCTTGAACAGATCGACGTCGAGCATCAGCGTGGCTCCCGAGTCATCGGACCTGGCGAGTTCGTCGAGGTGCCGCTCCAACCAGCGACGCGACGACACTCCGGTCATCGCATCGGTGTCGACGTCGTCGGCCAGACGCTCGGCGAGCCGGCGGAGCTCGGTCGTCGAACGTTCGAGGTCGGCCCGGCGGGCCAGTTGATGTGCGAGCCGACCCACCTGGGCGACCTGCCACCCGCGCACCCGCTCGGCGAGGTCGGAGGCGTCCTCGAATGCACCGACGACGTCGCCGGCGAGAACGCGCGCCTGGGAGCGACGCCTCAGGGCCCTGACCACGCAGTGGTTGTCGCTGCTGGCCTCCAGGCCGGGAATGGCGGCATCGAGCAGCGCGATCGCATCGTCGTGACGCCCGTCGAGCAGCGCGTCGGTTCCCCGCACGAGGCGGTGCCACGCCACGAGGTCCTCGGCTGCGTGGAGGTACAGGTGCTCGCAGTCATCCATGCCACTGCTGCGCCCACTGATCACGTGATGCGTCTCGGCGCGGAGGCCGCCGGCGAGCATCGAACGTGAGACCTCGTCGAGCCCGTGGGTCGCGAGCCAGTCGGCGGCGGCAACGGCCTCGCCGACGTACTGCTTGCGCCTGGCCACGTCGTCGCTGACGTTGGCCGCCTCCACGCAGATGTAGCCGAACGAGTAGGCGATCGAATCGAACGGGGCGCCGTCGAGCTCGCCCGCCAGGAACGCTCGCCTCCCGAGTTCGACCGCGAGGTCGAACGCCGAGAGACGCATGAAGAAGCCGGACAGCGCGAGCGCGGCACGTACACCCGACATGGCGAGCCGCCCGTCGACGGCCACGGTGTCGACTCCTTCCAGCAGCACGAGCGCATCGACCGCCCGGTCGATCGCGTCGATCGGCTTGCCGGACTGATCGAGGAAGATCGCTGCGAGCGCCGACGAGAAGGCAGCGTCCTCGATCCGTCCCGCGCTGACCAGGAACGCAACGGCGCGGCTCGCGGCAACCGCGGACTCCGTGGCATCGCCCTGACCCTGGAGGGCGATGGCTCGAGTGGTGAAGAGCGATCCGAGGTCGCCGTGGTCGGCGGTGCGGTCGATGGCTGCGTCGATCCGTTCCACGATGGAGTCCTGGGCGCCCAGGCCGCGTCGACGCACGAGGTCGAGCAGGGACTCGGGACCGTCGAAGTCGGACGAATCGCCACGAGGCGACTCGGTGCGGGGGCCGGTATCGCTCGACGTGACGCCTCCGGCGGCCCCGGCGCCGCATGTCTCGTCGCGAACATGCACGGTTGTGCATCGGCACCAATCGGGCGCGCTTGAGCGGTGCCCCGCCCGCAACGACCGGATGTCGTGATCGGTCCAGGTCGCCCGTTCGCACGTCGATCGACAGGCGAACATGAGCTGGGTGCCACGGTGAACATGTTGCGCCGGAGCGGTGCGCTGATCGCCATCGACGACGCCGGTGCCGGGCACTCGGGGCTGCAACAGATCCTGCAGTTGCGTCCGTCGATCGTCAAACTCGACAGGTCCATCATCGAAGGTGTCGATCGTGACGAGTCCAAGGTCGCGATGGTCGAGATGCTCGGCGTGTTCGCGAACCGGGTCGATGCCTGGCTGCTCGCCGAGGGCGTGGAGACCGGTGCCGAGGCGCGCCGCCTGTTCGACCTCGGCGTCCCACTCGTCCAGGGCTACTTCTTCGGTCGCCCGAGCGACCCGTGGTCGCCCATCTCGGACGAACCCGTCCACGATCTGCGCAGTCGTGCCGCAACCGTCGTTGCGGGCCCGACCCTGGGTCGGCTGATGGAGCACGTCACCCCGGTGCGTCGCGATGCGATCCACGCACACGACTGAGTCGGTTCGCACGACACCTGGAAGCCCATCACCGACGAACACGATCGGCCCCTCGGGATCATCGACTCGGTCGCGGCGTTCGACGGCGAGCTGCTCTCCCCGCTCGTCGCGAACATCGAATCGCCTCCCCACGAGATCGCCCACCGCGTCTCGACGGCGGCGGCCGACCCTCACGTTCCGATCGTCGTGATCGACGGACTCGGCAAGTACCAGGGCATCGTGACGATCCGACGTCTGCTCCGCCACCTCGCCGGCGAGGCGTGAGTCGTCTCAGATCGTCCGTTCGATCGTGCGCGCCACGATGTTCTCCAGGTATTCCTGACGGCCGCTCTGCGTGATCGGTTCGACGTCGTCGGCCAATCGCTGCTCGTGGAGTTCGGCGAGCGTGATCTCGCCGTTCATGATCGCCGCGCCATCGGCGTCGTTCCAGCCCGCGTAGCGTGCCGCCCGACACTGCTCGAGTTCGCCGACGTCCAGGAGCCGCTGTGCCGCCAGCAGCGATCGCGCCAGCACGTCCATCGCTCCGATGTGACCGTGGAACAGGTCGTTGCGGTCGGTCGACTGGCGCCGCAGCTTCGTGTCGAACATCAGACCACCCGTGGTGAACCCCCCGCCGCGCAGGATCTCGAGCATGCCCAGCGTCATCTGCTCCACCGAGCGCGGGAACATGTCGAGGTCCCACCCGAGACGGTCGTCGCCGGCGTTGGCGTCGATCGAGCCGAAGATGCCGTTGTTCACCGCAGTGGCGACCTCGTGGTGGAAGTCGTGCCCGGACAACGTGGCGTGGTTGACCTCGATGTTGACCTTGATCTCGTTCTCCAGCCCGTACTTCTGAAGGAAGGCGTAGACGGTTGCGACGTCGTAGTCGTACTGGTGCTTCGTGGGCTCCATCGGCTTGGGCTCGATGAGCAACGCGCCGTCGAACCCGATCGCGTACTTGTGCTCGACGACCATGTTCATGAAGCGACCGAGCTGATCGATCTCGCGTTTCATGTCGGTGTTGAGCAGGGTCTCGTAGCCTTCGCGGCCGCCCCACAGGACGTAGTTCGCTCCACCCAGTCGGTTGGTGGCGTTCATGCACGAGACGACCTGTGCTGCGGCGTAGCGGAACATCGCAGGGTCCGGGTTGGTGGCGGCGCCGGCCATGAAGCGCGGGTGCGAGAAGGCGTTCGTGGTGCCCCACAGCAACTTCGTCCCGGTGCGTTCCATGTGGGCCGCCGCCTCGTCGACCATCTCGTCGAGGTTGCGCGACGACTCGCGGAAGGTGGACCCGGCCGGTGCGATGTCGACGTCGTGGAATGCGAAGAACGGGGCGCCGAGCTTCTCGAAGAACTCGAACGCCGCCGCCATCTTCGACTTGGCGGCAGCCATCGGTTCCATCCCTGCCGCGGCTCCCGAGGCCGTTGCGGGGTTCCACGGACGATCCAGTGTTCCGGCGCCGAAGATGTCGGAACCGTCCCACGCGAAGCTGTGCCAGTAGCAGACCCCGAATCGGAGGTGCTCGGCCATGGTCCTGTCGCCGACGACGCGGTCGGCGTCGTACCAGCGGAACGCCAGCGGGTTGTCGGAGTCGCGACCTTCGTACGCGATGCGTTCGATGTCGGGGAAGAATGCGTCGGTCATGGTGTGTCCTCGTGCTCGATCGTCCCCCGCCGCACTGGCGTGAGGTTTGTTGACTACTGTGACAAACTGGGGAGACAAAGGCAAGGCGGAAGGGAACGAGGTGGAGCGGATGGACTCGAGCACGGGGCTGCGGGCCGCTGATCTGCGCCAGAGCAACCTCGCTGCCGTGATCGGGGTCCTGCGCAGCGGCGACGCATCTCGCTCGGAGTTGGTGGCCGCGACGGGTCTGACCCGCAGTGCGATCGCCGGGCTGATCGTCGAACTCGGCGAGTTGGGGCTGGTGGTCGAGTCCGCCGGCGAGCCGACCGGTCGACCGGGTCGACCGTCGCCGCGTGCGCGCCTGATCCCGGGAGCGGTCGGGGCGCTCGCCGTCGACGTGTCGGTGACGCGACTGGCGGTGGCGATCGTCGGACTCGACGGTCGGGTGCTGCGCTCGGTCGAACGTAGCGGGGAGCGGTCCGATGCGACGCCGACGTCCACCGTTGCCGACATCGTGGAGATGGCGGAGCGGATCGGTGTGGGAAGCAGCGATGGGTCACCGGCGCTCGTCGGCGTCGGGGTCGCGATCCCCGGTCTCGTCCGCGAGCACGACGGACTCGTCGTGGTCGCACCGAACCTCGGTTGGGCCGAGGTTGACATCGTGACGCCGCTGCGGGATGCGTTGACGCTGCGTACCGGCCTGGACCTGCCCATCGGGATCGGCAACGAGTCCGATCTCGGAGCGGTCGCGGAGGCCCGGTTCGGCGCCGGAAGCGGATCGCGCAACATCCTGTTCGTTCACGGCGACGTCGGCGTCGGCGGATCGATCATCGTCGACGGCGGGCGAGTCACGGGTGGGTCCGGATACGCCGGTGAGGTCGGCCATCTCGTCGTGAACCCCGACGGTGTGCCGTGTCGCTGCGGGGGGAGCGGATGTTGGGAGACCGAGATCGGCGAGCGGGTGCTCCTGGGGCGCGCCGGGCTCGATCCGAACGGAGGATGGGCGGCCATCTCGGACCTGATGACGGCGGCGGCACGCGGTGATCGCGAGGTGATGGCGGCGCTGGCGCTGCAGGGCCGATGGATGGGTGTCGGGCTCGCCGGTCTGATCAACGTGCTCGACCCGGAGCGCATCGTCCTCGGTGGCGTTCTCGGCGAACTCCTCGAACTCGTCCGCGACGAACTCGATGCCGAACTCGCACGCCGTCGCTTCGGCCCGTCCGCTCGACGCATCCCGGTGGTCGCTGCCGAACTCGGATCCGACTCGTTGCTGGTGGGTGCCGCCGAACTCGCGCTCGGACCGGCACTGGCGGATCCGTCGCGGTGGGCCGAGGTTGCGTATTGACATCCGTCACTCGGTGGCGCAGACTTGGACAATCGTTTGTTGACGTTCTGTACAAATGCAGACGCGGCAGGGGAACTCCGGAGCAGGGATCCGGGGGCGTGAACATTTCCGAGGGGGAATCATGAACAAGTTGTCCAAGAGGATCGTCGTCGCGGGTTGTGCGCTGTCGCTGGTGGCCAGCGCCTGCGGCAGCGACGAGGCGTCGGAGCCTGCCGCCACCGACGGTGGCACCGAGACCGAGGCACCATCGACCGACGCAGCGACCGAGGCCCCCGGCACCGACGGCGAAGCGGCCGCCGGCGGCAAGGCGGGATTCATCCTGCCCGACTCGGCATCGTCGGCTCGTTGGGAGTCGTTCGACCGGCCGCTGATCGAAGCCGCCTGTGCCGACGCCGGGATCGAGTGCGTCATCCAGAACGCCGAGGGCGACAAGGCCAACATGGCCACCATCGCCGACCAGATGATCGCCGACGGCGTCGGCGTGCTCGCCATCGTCAACCTCGACTCCGAGTCGGGCGCGGCGATCCAGGAGAAGGCCGCAGCGGCCGGCGTGAAGAACATCGACTACGACCGCCTCACGCTCGGCGGCTCGGCTGACGTGTACGTGTCGTTCGACAACGTCGCCGTCGGCACCGCCCAGGGCGAGGGTCTGATCGAGTGCTTCGGTGGCGACACCGAGGGCAAGACGATCATCCAGCTCCACGGTTCGCCCACCGACAACAACGCCACGCTGTTCCGTGAGGGGTACCAGGCAGCCATCGCCGACGCCGGATTCGAAACCGTCGGCGAGGAAGCCGTTCCCGACTGGGACAACGCCCAGGGCGGAGTCATCTTCGAACAGCTCCTCACCGCAGCCGACGGCAACGTCGACGGCGTCCTCGTGGCCAACGACGGACTGTCGCTCGCCGCTCAGGCGGTGCTCGCCGACGCCGGCCTCACGGTGCCCACCACCGGCCAGGACGCCACGTTGGACGGCCTGCGCGCCATCCTCCAGGGCACCCAGTGCATGACGGTGTACAAGCCGGTCAAGGTCGAAGCCGAAGGTGCAGTGGCTGCTGCTGCTGCGCTGCTCGCCGGCGAAGAGGTGGAGGCGTCGGCCACCATCGACAACGAAGTGACCGAGATCCCCTACGTCCAGGGTGAGGTCACCTCGATCTTCGTCGACAACGTGTCCGAGGTGGTCGCCGACGGATTCGTCGACCAGGCAGAACTGTGTGCCGGCCTCGAGGCCGAGTGCGCCGCTGCCGGCATCGAGTGACCACGACGTCGAACTGACGTGACACACTCCGTGCGCCGACTCGCGTCGGCGCACGGCGTGTTCGTCGTCCACCGGGTGGGTGGACGATCTGCGGGGGAGAGATTCGGGGAGATGGGGAAGAACGCACGATGAGTGATGCGACACGAGACGGCGGCGTGCCGATCTTCGAGGCGGTGGGGATCAACAAGAGCTTCGGCCCGGTGCACGTCCTCCACGACGTGGACTTCCGTGTGTACCCCGGCAAGGTCACCGCGCTGATCGGCGACAACGGCGCCGGCAAGTCGACGCTCGTCAAGTGTCTCGCAGGCATCCATCCCACCGACTCGGGGGAGTTCCGTTTCGAGGGTCGACCGGTCTCGATCTCCGGGCCTCGCGACGCCTTCGACCTGGGTGTGAAAGTCGTCTACCAGGACCTCGCGCTCTGCGAGAACCTCGACATCGTGCAGAACATGTTCCTCGGTCGCGAGATGACCAGGATGGGACTGCTCGACGAGCGGTCGATGGAGCAGGCGGCCCGTGACACGCTGGCCTCGCTGTCGGTGCGCACCGTGAAGAGCGTCCGCCAACCCGTCTCGTCGCTCTCGGGCGGGCAGCGCCAGACCGTCGCGATCGCCAAGGCCGTTCTCGGGAACTCCCAGGTGGTCATCCTCGACGAACCGACTGCGGCGCTGGGCGTCGCACAGACCGAGCAGGTGCTCGGCCTCGTCCGGCGCCTCGCCGACTCGGGCGTGGGCGTCGTGCTCATCAGCCACAACATGAACGACGTCCTGCAGGTGTCGGACCGGGTGTCGGCGATGTATCTGGGGCGAGTCGCCGCAGACATCGCGATCGACGATTCGGTTCGTCGCGAGACACTCGTCGAACTGATCACGTCCGGGAGTTCCGGACAGTACGGCGACCGCCGCGTCGCCCAAGTGGAGGAGGTCGGATGACCGACACGGCCGACATCGCCCACACGGCGCCCGACTCGCCGTCGCCCGGAGGCCAGGCCCTCTCCGACTTCGCTCTCGACCAACGCCAGAACTCGCTCGGCGACGTGGTCACCTCGACGATCTCACGGATGCGCTCCGGCGACCTCGGCTCGATCCCGGCGGTCCTCGCGATCGCCGCGCTGGTCGCGATCTTCGGCATCGCACGCCCCGACAGTTTCCTGTCGAAGCTGAACTTCGCGAACTTCCTCGAACAGGCGTCGGCGGTCGTGGTGATCGCCATGGCGGTCTCGTTCGTGCTCCTGCTCGGCGAGATCGACCTCGCCGCCGGCTTCACGGCGGGGGTGTCCGCCGCCGTGCTCGCCACCCGGCTCGCCGACTCGTGGTCGCTCTGGTCGGCTGCCCTGCTGGCAGCTGTCGTGGCCGTCGTGCTCGGGCTGTTCACCGGCTTCATGGTCGCCAAGGTGGGCATCCCGTCGTTCGTCGTCACGCTCGCCAATGTGCTGCTGTTCCAGGGAATCCTGCTCCTGCTGGTGCGCGAGGGCGGCAGCGTGCGGATCCAGAGCGAGCTGGTCAACGACGTCGTCGGTGGCTTCCTCTCGCCCGTCCTGTCGTGGTCCGTGGCGGCACTCGGGTTCGCCGCGTACGCGTTGTCGTCGGTCGTGCGGTGGCGCAACGCCGGGGGTGAGGTGCCCGCCTCGCTCGTGGCGATCAAGCTCGGACTCGCCCTCGTGGCGATCGTCGTGATGACGGCGCTGCTCAACCAGAACCGGGCGTTCCCGAACGCTCCGGCACCCATCGAGGGCATGCCCATCGTGGTGCCGCTGCTCGCCGTCCTCGCGGTGATGTTGAGTTTCGTGTTGGCGCGAACGACGTACGGTCGCCACGTCTACGCCGTGGGCGGAAACGCCGAGGCGGCCCGCCGAGCCGGGATCAACATCGCTTGGATCCGGCTCTCGGCGTTCGCGCTGTGCGGTCTGATGGCCGGTGTCGGTGGCGTGTTCCTCGCCTCGCGGGTCAACTCGGTCGACGCGAACACGGGCGCCAACGACACGCTGCTGCTCGCGGTGGGCGCGGCGGTGATCGGCGGCACGTCGCTGTTCGGTGGACGCGGACGCATGGTCAACGCCGTGCTCGGCGGCATGGTCCTCGCACTGATCCCGAACGGTCTCGGCCTGATCGGCAAGGCCACCCTGTTCGGCAACGAGATCGACTTCGGGAGTTCGGGCGTGAAGTTCGTGTGTGCCGGCCTCGCGCTGCTCGTTGCGTCGTCGGTCGATGCACTGAGCCGCAAGGCCGGGAGCTGAGCCTCGTCGCAGGGGGCCGAGCGGGTCAGGCCTCGAACTGGGCCATCACGAGGTCGAGTCGGGGTCGGAAACCGTCTTCGAGCACGTCGGTGTCGATTCGATCCGCGTCCTCGCCGACGACGTAGACGCCGATCAGCACGTTCTCGTCGGACCACTCCACCTGGCAGTACGGCTCGCCGTCGTCGTATTCCACGCACACGTGACGGAACTGGCCGCCCCGATACGCGTCGGTCTCCTCGACGTCGACGCGAGCGCCCTCGCCGGCGAACTCCTCGGCATAGTCTTCGGGGTCGCGCGGCGCCTCGAGGAGGAACACTCCGGCTCCCAACTGGATTTCGTCGTCGAAGAACGAACAGTCGAGGTACGAGCCGGCGTCCGTGGCGAACGCCGATTCGTTCGTGTCGGTGCGCAGTGCGTCTCTGACGACATCGTCGTCGAGTTCTTGCATCGACGCCTCCACGATCTCCTCCCAGTCGTCGATGGGGCAGCGGACCTCCGCACTGAACTCGTCGTCGGAGAGTTCGTCGTCGAGCGTGTCGGCGATCTCGTCGGCGAACGCCGACGTGTCGAACGGCGCCGGGTCCGAGTTGCAGGCCGACACGGCAACCGCGGTGGCCGTCGCGAGCAGAACGAGCGGAGTGCGTTGGTTCACGACGGCCACGATAGATCGCCGACGTCAACCGGTCGCACGCCCGACGCGGTGCTCAGGAGGCGTCGCGCAGTTCTTCCTTCCACGAGCGGAACCGGTCGTGGACCCGTCCACTCGGCCCGGCACCTTCGGCCGTCCCGTCGGGGAACAGCCGGATCGTGTACTCGACGCCGGTCTGCTCGTGGATCACCCAGTAGCGGGCGTCGACCTTGCGGGCGCCACCCGCTCGCCACAGGATCCACGGTCCGATGCGTCGCTTGTACTCGGCGACGGGTCGGTCGGGAAGGTCGTCGCCGAGCGTGAGCAGCGACTCGGGTGCCTCGATCCACGCGGTCGCCGGGATGTTGCGGTCGCGGATCGGCGTGGGTGGCAGGTCGGCGGTGTGGACCCGGGTGTGATCGGCGGGCCGCTCGTCGTATCTCACGCGCCCCGTCCCGGTGCCGTCCCGGGTGCCGCACGGAGGCCGGGGCACTCGCCGTCCCCCGTCGTGCGTCTCCGGGGTCGTGTGACGCCGGGTCGGACGAGTCGCCGCGTGGGCGTGGTCACCAACCGCGTTCGATCCACTCGTCGAGATGCGGGCGCTCGGTGCCGATGGTCGAGTCGTCGCCGTGGCCGGGGAGGATGATCGTGTCGTCGCGGTAGGTGAACAGACGGCTGGTGATCGAGTCGATGATCGTGTCGAAGTCGCCGAGGTCGGACTTCGTGTTGCCGGGACCGCCCGGGAAGAGCGTGTCACCGGTGAACAGCAGGGGAGTGCCGACCAGTTCGAAGGAGATCGACCCCGGGGTGTGGCCAGGGTTGTGGACGGCGTTCATCCGCAATCTGCCGAACTCGATCACCTCGGTGTCGTCGAGGAACACGTCGTAGCCGACGTCGGCGAGCATGGGTGCGTCGAGCTTGGTCACCGCGACCTCGTAGCCGGCCTCGCGCATCGCGGGCACGGCCTGGATGTGGTCCCAGTGGCCGTGCGTCTCGAGGACACGGGTGACGCCGAGGCTCTTGCAGAGATTGAGCAGCATCTCGTGCTCGTTGGCGGCATCGATCAACACCGCGTCGCCCGTGAGCTTGCAACGCACGACGAACACGTTGTTCTCGTAGGGGCCGACGACGACCTTGTGGACCTCGGCGTCGGCGTTGGACCAGTGCAGCGTGTTCGAGGGTGCGGTTGCCATCGTCCCATTGTGGCACCGCCGTGTCCGCTCGCCGCCGCGAAGCTGCGCGACGGCCTCCCGTCCCAGCGGTACCGTGCGACACGTGGCACGTCGCACGAAGATCATCGCAACCATCGGCCCTGCATGCTCCGACGAGGGCACGATCGCCGACATGATCCGGGCGGGGATGGACGTGGCTCGGATCTCGCTCGCGCACACGCCGCTGGACACTGCGCTCGACAAGCACCGGCGGGTCCGCAAGGTGGCTGCCGAACTCGGTGCGGTGGTCGCGACGATGATCGACCTGCCGGGGCCGATGATCCGCATCGGGCGCACGCCGCGGGAGGGCATCGTCCTGAAGACGGGTTCGACCGTCACGCTCGTGGGCGGCAACGAGGAGAGCACCGCCGAGCGGATCTTCGTCGACTACTCGCACCTGATCGACGACTGCGACGTCGGTGACCGCATCTCGATCGGTGACGGTGAGGAGGTCGTGGTGCTCGTCGACTCGGTGCGCGCCGACCAGGTCACCACCACCGTCATTTCGGGCGGAACGCTCAACGGGCGCGCCGGTGTGAACATCCCGTTCGCCACCAACGACCTCGGTGCGGTCACCGACGCCGATCGCCGGGTGGTCGACCGGTTCGTCGAGGAAGGCGTCGACATCGTCTCACTGAGCGTGAAGGACGGTCGTGAGCTGCGCGACCTCGGGCTCGAACCCCATCCGCGTGGGCCGATGCTGATCGCCAAGATCGAGTCGGCCGATGCCGTGACGGAGTTGGCGAGCATCATCGAGGAGGCGTCGGCGATCCTCGTCGCGCGGGGCGGGCTGGGGATGCAGACCCCGCTCGCCGAACTGCCGCACCTCCAGAAGCGGATCATCCGCGACTGCATCGCCGGGGGTCTGCCGGTGATCACCGCCGGTCAGATGCTCGATTCGATGGTCGCGGTGCCCACCCCGACGCGGGCCGAGGCGACCGACGTGGCCAACGCGGTGTTCGACGGAACGTCCGGCGTGATGCTGTCGGCCGAGACGGCGATCGGGGCGTATCCCGCTCTCGCGGTCGCGATGGCGGCGCGCATCGCCGAGACGGCCGACGACGAGTTCGACCATCAGGGGTGGGCGACCCAGGTCGCCGAACTGCGCATGGCCGGCCCCGACGACGACGACGCCACGATGATCACCGACGCGATCACGATCGCCGCTGCCCAGGCGGCCGAGTCGGTCCACGTGCGGGCGATCCTGTGCCTGTCGGAATCCGGATTCACGGTGCGGTCGATGGCTCGGTTCCGGCCGGGAGCGCAGATCCTCGGGTGCAGCACCAACGAGCGGACCGTGCGTCAACTCGCCTCGAGCTGGGGCGTGGTGCCGATGCTGCTCGAGACCGAGAGCCTCGACTACGTCGAGCGGGTGCGCGTGGCCGTCAACCTCGCCAAGCGGGAAGGCCATCTCGCTCCCGGCGACCTGATCGGCGTCGCCGCCGGCATCTCCCGCGCCGCCCGCGCCACCGACACCTTCCGCCTCCTCCGCGTCACCTGAAAAGGCCACACCACCCGTCGCTACGTGCTGATCACGTCGAATCCGAGGCCCATGGCGGTGCCGATGTGGGTGGGGTCGAACGTGACGAAGCGGATCGGGTCGGGAAGTCGCTGCGCCGCGGCGAAGTGGATCGCGTCGCTGAGTCGCACGGGTTGCGTTCGGGCGAGAGCGGCGGCGCCGTCGAGGCACCGCTGGTCGACCGGCACGACGTGCAGGTGGTCCCAGGCGAGCCGGATCGCGTCCTCCAGATCGAGGCGGACGTATCGGTCGTCGGTCAGCCGGTCGATCGCCGGCAAGGCCTCGGTCAACGCCATCGCCGATGCAGCCCACACGTCGTCGTTCCCCATCGCGGCGATGACGGTCGAGCGTTGCGCACCGTCGACCACCAGCGCCAGCAGCGCCGAGGTGTCCAGCACGAGCGTCATCAACGCACCCCCGAATCGGCCGCCCGAAGGTTTGCGTGACGGTTTCTGCTGCCCTGGCAGCAGAAACCGTTACGCAAACGGGGGGTTGTGAGGAAGGTGGGGGTGGGGGGCGATGACCGCGCTGGGACCGATTCGCGAGTCATCCGCGGAGCTCGCGCAGGACCTGGTCGATGCGGACGCCGGCCCAGACCGTGACGGGTTCGGGAGCTCGCCACTCGCCGGTGCGTCGTGGCGGGATCACGGCACGGCTGCCGATGAGTCGTTCGAGGTCGGGCGCGTCGGCGTCGAGCGGTGCGAGTTGTGCCACCGGTCGGCCCGACGACGTGATCACCGTCCGCTCGCCTGCCGACGCCCGGCGCACGGCGTCGGCCAGGCTGCCGCGGAGTTCCCGGATGCCGGCCTGATGTGTGTCCACATGCGTACACAAGCAGATTTGCGGTGCGTGCGCAAACGCGTGCATCATCTGCTCCATGAACTTTGCATTCACAGAAGAGCAGGAAGAACTGCGCAAGACCGTCCGTGCGTTCCTCGAGAGCAAGTCCTCCGAGGAGGCCGTGCGCGAGCAGATGGACACCGACAAGGGCTACGACGACGCCGTGTGGTCGCAGATGGGCGAGCAGATGGGCCTCCAGGGCCTCGCGATCCCCGAGGAGTTCGGTGGCTCCGGCTACACCTTCGTCGAACTCGGCATCGTGCTCGAGGAGATGGGCCGCGCCCTCCTGTGCGCACCGTTCTTCTCCACCGCCGTGCTCGCGGCGAACACGCTGATCCACTCCGGTGACGACGCCGCCAAGCAGGCGCACCTGCCCGGTATCGCCGCCGGCACCACGATCGCCACCGTCGCGTACGTCGAGCCGTCCGGCAAGTGGGACGAATCGGGCATCACGATGGAAGCGTCGGGCTCGGGTTCCGACGTCACGCTCAGCGGCACGAAGTCGTTCGTGCTCGACGGTCACATCGCCGACCTGATCATCGTCGCCGCCAAGTCCGGCGCCGGCACGAGCCTCTACGCCGTGGCCGGCGACGCATCGGGCCTCACCCGCACGCAGCTGTCCACCATGGACCAGACCCGCAAGCAGGCCAAGCTCGACTTCGACAACACCCCCGCCACGCTGATCGGCGAGGACGGCAAGGGCTGGGAGATCCTGTCGAACGTCCTCGACCTCGTCGCCGTCGGTCTCGCTGCCGAGCAGGTCGGTGGAGCGCAGATGGTCCTCGAGCAGGCCGTCGAGTACGCCAAGGTCCGCGTGCAGTTCGGTCGCCCGATCGGCTCGTTCCAGGCCATCAAGCACAAGTGCGCCGACATGCTGCTCGAGGTCGAGTCGGCCAAGTCCGCTGCCTACTACGGCCTGTGGTGCGCCGCCGAGATGAACGACGAACTCGCCTCCACGGCGTCGCTCGCCAAGGCCTACTGCTCCGAGGCGTACTTCCACGCCGCCGCCGAGAACATCCAGATCCACGGTGGAATCGGCTTCACCTGGGAGCACCCGGCGCACCTGTACTTCAAGCGGGCCAAGAGCTCGGAGCTGATGTTCGGGGATCCGACGTACCACCGCGAGCAGCTCGCCACGCGCATCGGGATCTGAGGTTCGGCCGGCGACCCCGGCGATCCCCTCCTCGACTCGCCCCTCGATCGGAACGACGTCGACTCACGAACCCCCGGCGCCGCCGACCTCACGGTCGGCTCGCGTCGGGGGTTCGACGCGTCGGGGGGTCGCCGATCGGGTCCAGCATTCCGTTCGCTGTCTCGCCCTCCGATCGTTCCTCACTCCGGGACGACGTCATCTCACGAAACCCCGGACCCGATCGGCTCGGGTCGCGCTGGGCCTCGCTTCGCTCGGCGTCTCGCTTCGCTCGGTAGGTTGAGGGCGTGGTCATCTTGTTCGGTGTCATTGCTGCGGTGATGGTGTTCGTGATCGCTGCGGTCGTGGTGGGTCGAGAAGCCCACCGCCTCGATGCGATGGCGCCGCGTGCGGTGTACTCGTTGGAGGAGGCGACGGACTTCGTGTGCGATCGACTGCCGGTGGAGAGCCAGGCCCGTCTCACCCCGGGTGAGGTCGAGCAGTTGCTGACGTTCCACATGCAGTGGTTGCACAGCCAGGGTCTGCAGCCCGACAAGGCGGCCGATCAGCGTCAGCAGATCGCCGACAAGGTCGTGGTGACCGAGGATGCGCTCACGGCGTACCTCCTAGGCGAAGCCGACCGACACGACGTCGACCTGCTCGACGACGTCGATGCGGTGAACGTCGTGGCCGCACACCTCGACTACTTCGAGGCGATCGGCGCCGTCGGCCCCCAGGCCCCGCTCGACGACGTGATCTGAACGGTCGATCCGACGTGACACGAGGCGACACCCGGCTTCTCGTCGTCATCGCCCAGCCCGACGTGGCCGAGGTCGACGAGTTCGTCGCCCTGTTCGACTCGGAGTCGGCGATCGCCGTCGACGTGATCGTCACCGAGTCGCCCGACGACGTCGATGCCGCCGTCGCCGAGGCGGCGAAGCGAGGAGCCGATGCGATCGCGTCGGTCGGGGGAGACGGAGCGATCAACCTCGTCGCGTCGGCGCTCGTGCGGGCGGGGTCCGACATGACGCTCGCGCCGGTCCCGGCGGGAACGGTCAACCTCGCCACCCAGGTCGTCGGACTCGACGACGCCGGCGCGACGGCCGACGCCGTGATCGCCGACCGGTCTCGGGTGATCGACGTGGGGGAGACCGACCAGGGCGTGTTCGTGCTCAACGCGTCGACCGGTTTCGACGCATCGGTCATCGACGACGCCGACGATCACAGCGACGCCCGGTTCGGTCGACTCCGGTTCCTCCGCTCCGGCGTGAGGCGTCTGCGCCGCCAGACCGGTGAGCGGGTTCGGGTCGAGGTCGACGGCGGCGTGGTGTTCGACGGTCGGGCGATGAGCGTCATCGTGATGAACGTCGGCCAACGGGTGTCCGACTCGCTGTACGTCGCGCCCGACGCCGAACCCGACGACGGGTTGCTCGACGTGGCCGTGGTGCGCGTCGACACGGTGCGGCGGATGGCGGCGACGGTCTGGCGTCTGGTGCGGCGACGTAACGTGCCCGATCGCGACGTCGTGCGGGCTCAGGGTGTGTCGATCAGGGTCGACTGGTGGACCGAAGTGGCGAGCCAGCGCGACGGCGATGCCGACGACCCGGTCCGGTCGCTCGCGGCGACCTGCAGACCCGGTGTGCTGCGCATCCACCACGGCTGAATTTCTCGAAACCCGGGGTGACGGCGCACGCAGAGTGTGCTGAAATGTCCACACCAGAGAGAGGAGGTGGTCCACACGATGTCAGAAAATTCGAATGGGACCCTGGAGGTGGTTGGCCGCTAGGTCAACAGGCTGGACCGGCCTGGCGAATCCCCGCCAACCCCGCTGATCTTCATCGCCGCACATGGTCCCGGCGGCGTTCCACCCGATCGTTCCGATCGCACCGGTTCGTGATGGAGACAGTTCCAGACAGAATGCCGTCGATGCCAGGCACCACCCGGTGCCTGGCATCGTCGCGCCAGGATCCGTCTGCGATCCGGTTGGTTCGATCGGGTCGTAGATTCCATGCGTGGTTCAGATGGCCCCGGTCCAGCGATTCCTGCTCGTGTCCATGTTCGAGCGTCGCAGCCGCCGGACGCGAGTGGCCCTGTTCGCCGTCGTGGGGTCGATCGGTGCGCTGTTCGTCCTCCGGGGTCTGGCCGCGGTGCTGCTCGATCGTTGGTGGTTCGACACCGTCACCGACGCATCGGTGTGGCGCACGAACCTGATCGCCAAGGCCCAGCTCGGCGTCGGAGTCGGGGTGGTGACCGCCGCGCTCGTCGGCTCCACGGTGTGGTTCGTCCTCCGCGTCGCACGGCTCGATCGCGCGACGCCCGCCCGGATCATCGTGCGCTACCACGAGCGGATGGGGCCCGCTCACCGCTGGCTCCTCGTCGGAATCGCCGTCTACCTCACCTGGCACATCGCCACCTCGGCCACCGATCAGTGGCAACTCTGGCTCCTGTTCCGTCATGGCGAGGAGCTGGGACGATCGGCGCCGGTCGACGGTCGCGACCTCGGGTTCCACCTGTTCCAGCTCCCGTTCCTGCGGGGTGCCAGTTCGTTCCTGCGCCAACTGAGCGCCTTCACCCTGCTGCTCGCGGTGTTCGGGCACGTCGCGTCGGGAGCCCTCCGATTCCCGGGCGACCCGGTCCGGTCGTCGCGACGTGCGATCGCCCACGTCGGATCGCTCGCGGCCTTCGTCTGCTTCCTCCAGGTGCTGCACGACCTGTTCGTGGCCCGTCCGTCGATCGCGACGAATCGGGTGGGAACGTTCGACGGGCCGGGCTTCACCGAGGCGAACATCACGCGACCTGGACTGATCCTGTCGGCGCTGTTCACGCTCGGCGTGGGGATGACGGCGGTGTGGATGGGCCGCACGGGCCGGTGGCGTCCGGTGCTGGCCGCTCTCGGCGTCGCGGCCCTCGTGCACGCTGCTGTCGTGGTGGTCGTGCCGTCGTTGACCGAACGTTTCGTCGTCGCACCGGCCGAAGCCGACCGTCAGCTCTGGTCGATCGAGAACAACCTGCTGGCGACACGGGAGGCCTTCGACCTGGACGAGGTGTCGACCGAATCGGTCGACCTCGGATCGCTGGTCGCGTCCGACGCGAACAGCGCCGACATCTCCCGCGTCCCGCTGTTCGAGACCTCGATGATGGCTCCCACCCTCCAGGTCCTCGCGGGGACGACGGGCACACGGGTCACCGACGTGGACCTCGATCGATACGAGGTGGACGGCGAGAACCGACCGGTCTTCGTCGCGGCACGATCGGCGCGACGCAGCGAAGTACCCGAATCCGGATGGGTGCAGGAGCACCTCGTCTACACCCACGGCGACGGAGTGATCGCGGTCCCTGCCGACCGGACCGACGGCGACGGTCGCCCGGACGTGGCATCTCTCGACGGGACGTTCGGCGTCGACCACCTGCCGCTCTACTTCGGCGAGCAGCTCGACGGTTGGTATGCCGTGGTCGGCACGCGTCGGGTGCAGCAGGGCGGCGCCGAGTTCGACGGGGCGGGCATCGCGATGGATTCGTTCGTCCGTCGAGCGGCCCTCGCCCTCACCGTCGGTGAGTCCCAGCCACTGCTGACCAGCGAGTTCACGGCGGACTCCCAGCTGCTGTACCGGCGTTCGGTGCGCGAGCGGGTGGGTGCACTGGCGCCGTTCCTCGATCTCGACGGCGACCCGTACCCGATCATCTCCGACGGTCGGGTCACCTGGGTGATCGACGGATACACGACGTCGGGCTCGTTCCCTGCGGCGCAGTTCGTCACGGTGACGGGCGTCCCCGAGTCGAGCGACCTCGCCGGACGCGAGATCAACTACCTGCATGCCGCCGTGAAGGCGACCGTCGACGCCGAGACGGGCGAGACGCACCTGTACCGGGTCGCCGACGAGGACCCGTTCCTCGACGTGTGGGACCGCGTGTATCCCGGGCTGCTCGAGCCGGTCGACGACTTCCCCGAGTCGCTGCGCCCGCAGGTGCGGTACCCCGACGACCTGTGGACGGTGCAGTCGACGCTGATCGGGCGGTATCACGTGGACACGGCCGAGGAACTCTTCAACGGCACCGGCCGGTGGGCGATCAGCGCGGCGCCGGCGATCTCGGTCGGCGAGCCGACGACCGCTGCGGCGCCGCCGGTCGACATGTTCACGCCGCTCGAGGGCGCTGCGGACGGGTTCGCCGCCCTGCGCCCACTGGGGCCGGGTTCGGGGTCGAACCCGTCGACGACGCGCGACGAACTCGCCGCGATCGCGGTGGCGCAGCACGGGCTGTTCGGTGGCATCACCCTCGTCGAACCGGATCTCGACGGTGGCCTGCCGTTGCTCAGCCCTCAGGTCGCGCAGAGTGCGATCGACGCCGACCCCGAGTTCGCCCGGGTGATCACGCTGCTCAACGCGAACGGGTCCAAGGTGCAGTTCGGACCGATGTCGCCGTTGATCACCGAGAGTGGCCTGGTGTGGACCCGTTCGATCATCGTGTCGGGGACGGGTTCGTCGGCGGCACCGAGGTTGTTCGGCGTGGCGGCGGTGTCTGACGGTCGTGTCGTGGTGCGTGCCGATGCCGTGACCGCCGTCCAGGCGATCGCCGACCCCGCCGCGCCGAGCGTCGACACCGACCTGGACCCCGGCGGTTGAGCCGATCGTCGGTGAGCTGATCGACAGCCGCTCGGGTGCCGGTCGAGTCAGGACGTCAGGTGCGTACGACGGGGCCTTCGTCGGCGGAGTACGCCTCGATGATCTCGTCGATCGGTCCGTCGGCTCGCAGCACGCCCTGTTCGAGCCAGATCCCTCGTTCGCACCGGTCCTTGAGTTCGCCGAGGCTGTGACTCACGAGCAGCAGGGTGCCGGCGGAACCGAGGAGGGCGTCGAGGCGTTCGGCCGACTTCTCGCGGAAGCGGCGGTCGCCGGTGCTGAGTGCCTCGTCGATCATCAGGATGCGTGGCGAGATCGAGGTGGCGATACCGAAGTGGAGCCGTGCGCGCATTCCCGACGAGTAGGTCTTGAGCGGCCGGTCGATCGCCTCGCCGAGTTCGGTGAAGTCGATGATCTCGTCGATCTCGTGATCCAGCTGGTCCGTCGACATGCCGAGTGCGAGGCAGCCGAGACGGATGTTGCGACGTCCCGTGGCCGAGGGGATCAGCGTGGCGCCGACGCCCATCAGTTTCGGTTCCTCGCTCACGAGGATCTCGCCGGAGACGGGGGTCAGCAGACCGGCCATCGCTGCGAGCAGTGTGGACTTGCCCGATCCGTTCGAGCCGAGGATGCCGACCGACTCGCCTTCGCGGATGTCGAACGACACCCCTTTCACGGCGTGGACGACCTTGCGGCCGACACCGCTGCGCGTGGCGAAACGTTGGCGCAGCGCAGCGCGACGCTCGTCGAACAGTTCGTATTCGACGTGGACGTCGCTGACCCGCACGGACAACGGCGTGGTCTGCTCACGCACGTCCATACGCCAACTCCTTGACGCGGAAGAACCGGAATCCGAACACGAGGACGAGCGCGGTGAGTGCAATGAACTCTGCGACACGCCAGAGGCTCACGGGCTCTCCGAGGAACACCCAGCGGTACAGGTCGAGGATCTGGACCATGGGGTTGAGCGAGACGATGCGCGAGATCAGCCCGGGTGCTTCCGCGTCGTCGATGTACTGACGGACCGGGAACATCACACCCGACACGTACATCAGCAGACGGAACACGAACGGGATCAGTTGCTGGACGTCGCGGTAACTGTCGTTGAGACGCGCTGCGATCATCGCCAGCCCGAGGTTGAACACCGTGTGGACGGCGAGGATGATGGGCAGGGCGAGGACCCGCTGGGTGATGCCCTCGCCCGTGAGGATCGCCACGACGAACAGCACCGCGAGTTCGAAGCCGAAGGTGACGAGACGGCCGAACACGGCCGAGACCGGCAGGAGCGCGCGTGGGAAGCGCATCGAGCGCATCAGTCCGATGTTGCTCGTGATCGCAGTCGCCCCGGCGAGCACGGACCGGTTGGTCAGACCGAACGTGAACACGCCGATCATCAGCCACAGGACGTAGTTCTCGATGCCGCCGCGAGCATCGAGGAACACGGCGAAGACGAGGTAGTACACGCCGACGGACAGCATCGGGTTGACCAGGTGCCACACGTTCCCGAGCAGGGTGTCCTGGTGGGAGGTGCGGATCTCCTCGAGCGGCATCGCGCTGGCGAACGAGCGTCGGTCCCACATCTGGGTGAGGTAGTCGGCAGCCGAGACGTGGGCGTGCATCGGGCGCAGATGGGCGGCCTCGTCGACCTCGGTCGTGTCAGGTCGGGCGTCGTACCCGTCCGACGGCTGCTCGGGCGACGTGCCGTCGGAGCCGGTGGTCGGTGTCGTACTCAACTCCACGACGATATCGCTCCGCATGCGTTGGGGGAGCCGCCACCGGCACGGGTACTCTGACGTCGTGATGGATCACCACCCGAAGTTCGAGGGATTCCGCTTCATCGGCGACAAGCGAACGCAGTTGGTCTACGACCTCACGACGTGGGACGACGACGACGTGATCAACGAGATCGCGAGCGAGGGTGTCGGGCTCGGATTCGGCCCCGATTCGCTCGCCGAGGCCCGCAACCGCGGGTACACCCTGGCCACGCCCGGCAAGCGCCGCCGCCACCTCAAGCCCCGCTCCTGAGGCGGAGTGGACTCGGATCGATCAGGACCTCGACGATGCCCGGGATGGACTCCACGTTCGAATCGAACGGATTCGAACTGGCGTGTCACATCGGGCGACCTCCGGGCGACGTGCAGCGCGGCCCCGGGGTCATCATGTGTCACGGCTTCCCGATCGGACAGCTCGACGCGGAGCGGTCGGGTGGCACGTTCCCGCAGTTGATGGATCGTGCGGCGAGCACGCTCGGTTGCGTGACCATGACGTTCAACTTCCGTGGTTGCGGAACGAGCAAGGGCGATTTCTCGCTGCAGGCGTGGGTCGACGATCTGCGTCACGCGATCTCCCATCTGATGACCGTCAGCGAGCCCGACGGCGTGATCCTGCTCGGCACGAACACGGGCGGGTCGATCGCCGTGTGTGTGGGTGCCGACGACCCGCGGGTGACGGCCCTCGGGCTGCTCAGCCCGCGCGCCGACTTCGACGACTGGGCGCAGCATCCCCGACGTCTGCTCGAACACGCTCGGGAGATCGGCGCGATCCGTGACCGCAGCTTCCCGCCGTCGGTCGACGAGTGGGCTCGTGAGTTCCGCCGGTTCCGCCCGGTCGCGGCCGCCCGCAAGTTCGCGCCGCGGCCGATGCTCGTGATGCACGGCGACGAGGACGACAGCGTCCCGGTGTCCGACGCACGCCAACTCGTCAACGCTCACGGCGACGCCGAACTGAGCCTGCTCACCGGAGCGGGTCACCGGCTGCGCCACGACCCGCGTGCCGTGGCAATCCTGCTCGGCTGGCTCGACCGGATGCGTTCGCTCCAGCATCACCCGAGCGCCGCCACGTCCTGAGTCCCGCTACGCCCGGGGTGCCGCACGTCAGTCCACCGGCCGTGGACATCGAAAACGTCGCCCCATCGGTGAAAACGTCGAGGCGTGTGGTGCGGAACGAGGGGGGATCAGATCGACTCTCGACTCCACGGAGCGATCCGAACCGTGCGTCGGGGAGTCGGCGAACGCAGAGGGCGGGACGACGTCACCGACCGATGAGGCGACGCGTCCGGCCGTAGAGGTCGCGAGCACGATCGAGGAGAGGTTGGGCGACGACGTTCTCGGGATCGGGCAGGACGGACGTGTTGCGATCGGCGGTACACCTCGACACGGCCTCCTCCCAGGCCTCGACCGATGCTCGGAACGCAGGAGGTAAAGGCGTTGCGGCGAACAACCAGTCGCCGGCCGCACCCGTTTCGTCCCCCGTGATCCTGGCGGCCGGCTGCCAATCGGAGTAGGTGGAGCAGTGGTAGTAGGAGTAGCCGAGACCATCCATGGCCGCCATCATCTCCTCGCCGTGATCGTGGCCGCGCCGGTTGAGGACCTCGACGATCAGCAGCGGGCGGTGCTCGTCGAGTGTGCGTCGTGCGCCAGCGAGGATCTCGGGCTCGAACGTCTCGGCATCGATCTTGACGACGTCGGGAACCAGCGACGTCCGTTGCACGAACGAGTCGAGCGGCTCGACCTCGACGTCCACAGTGCCGACGTTCTTCTTGAATCCTTCGACGAGCGAGTTGCTCGAGTCCGACGTCGCCGACAGGTAGAGCCGGGCGGTCCCGGGCTCGCGGCCGAGCGCGATCTCCTCGAGCCTCGCGCCGGTGTGGTTGATGCGAGCGATCTTCGCAGCGATCAGTGCGGTGGTGGGGGTCGGTTCGAATGCGACGACGTGCGCCGGATCGAAGAGGGTGGCGCACAGCGACGAGTACAGCCCGATGTTCGCGCCGACGTCGAAGAACGTGAAGCCGGGGGTCTGCATTTCGAGTGCAGCGAGGATGGCCGCCATGGTCGGTGGTTCGTACCCCGCGAGGCCGTCCCGCCGGAGGGCCCGTTGGACAGCGGAGGACTTGCCGTCGACGATGTTCAGGAAGCGTTCGGGCCCGTCACGGTTCGGTCGCGACGGGAGCGGGGTGTAGTACGCCACGGGTGGAGACTATGCCTCGAACGGCGTCTTCGGAGTGAACATCGACTTGAGGAAGTCGTTCCTCAGACGCAGGTCGCAAGTGAAACGCCGACGAACGCTGACGAGCGAACGACCGTGAGTTGCCCGGCCCATCGGCTTCCGACCACCTGCGTGGTCCTCGAGATGACGGTCGACATCGACGCGGGGTGGGCGACACCGAAGCGTGACATCGCGAGTGGGATCGGCGTGTCGCACAACTGGAGCTGCATGTGGCTTTCGTCGTGGTGAGCGGTGGTGCGCAGACTTGTGATCGTTCGCCTTCAGATTGTGGCTGCGCAACCCGGATGCGGTCCCGGGATCGAGCCTCTGGTCCGGGTTCGAGGGAGTCGAACCGGAGCTCGAGTGGTTCTCGGATCCCCGAAATTCCCCACCGAGGTGAACGCCGGATGTCGGCAGCGTGTATCGGCAATGACAACTCGCCGATCGGCTTGTTCTCGCGACGCTTGCGCATGAAGATCGTCCCGTGGAAGCCCTCGGATCGTGGATTCAGCCGTGACGCTGGTCGAAGAAGCGCTCGCCGTGGCGCGGCCGGCCGCCGACGTTCGGTTTGGCCGTGGGCTGGACGCATCACCCATCTCCTGCTCGGTGACCCGCCGTCCGGTGGACGAATGTCTGACACCGGTGACCGCGTCGACGAAGGCGGGCATCGTGGCCATCTGCCTTCACGACGCCACCGTGGGCTCCCTCGCCGACGCGATGGAGGAGTGGCGACCGCGAGCGGAGTTGCGGAGTGCGGACAGCACCCGCCACTTTGCCTCACTTCGTGCCACCGACCGCTTTCTGCGACATCACGACGGTGGTGAGGTGTGGCTTCGCCACGGCACCATGATCTGCAGCGAAGAGGTCGGACGCCACCTTTCGTTCATGAGCGAAGCGCCCGCTGGTTGGACCGACGAGTTCCTCGATGCGGCGAGCGCCGCCGTTGCGGGCGTGCACGCTGATGTGTGGCGGCTCCTGACGCTTCCGATGTCGGTCGCATGTCGAGCGGTCGTCCGATGTGACGAACGGGGTGCGGAACTCGCCGCCGCACTCGTCGCTCCTTGGTCCGCTCGCTGCGGCCCGATGAAGAGGGCGAGCGCCGTATGCCGACTGTTGATTGGTCGCCCCGGACTCGTACTCGCCTCGCTGATGCGCCGACCCCCGACTCGATAGCCGCTACGGAAGCGTCAGCGTCGTTGCGACGCTCACTGGGCGACCTTGTATCGTCGCTCCGTGCGCAAGTCGATGATCGCGATCCTCGCCCGGTTCGGAGGCCTGGATCAGTACTTCATTGCGCGCAGGCGACTTCGTCATGCTCTCCGACACCTCCGTTCTCGCTGGACTCGACGACGGTTCGTGCGTGTCGTTCCGACGGCTCCAGACAAATTCAGAGCCGTGTACGCGAATCGGAGATGGTGGATTGCCCGGGTTGTCGACGCCGTTCGGGTCGACGCCGTTCGGGATGCGAACTTCGAAAATCTCGTCAGGATCTGTGCCGAAGCCGACCTCGACTACTTCGTCGTCCCGACCGGATCCGTGTTCCGCACTGCGATCGGGGTTCCGTCGAATCAGCGTGAACGAGCCGTCCAGGCGCTCGCCGAAACCAAGCACGACAGGAACTTCTACGCGTTTGCCGAGAACGAGTCCTTCGGGTTTCGCCCGTTCGTGGACTTGGACCATCGCCGGTGGTGCGAGCTCGCGATGACCCTTCGGGTCATCGAAACGTACTCTGTCGTGGCGAGTCGGGACGGTACGGGATTCATCGGGCGGGAACATCGTTGCGAACTCCAGTTCTGGACGTCGTCCGATGCCGAAGTCACAGCGGACGCCGAATCGCTCGTGACCGAACCGCGGTCGACGTCTGGACTTCCCAGCGTGATCCGTGCTCCACGTCCCAATCCCTGCATTCGCTCGATGCGGCCGTCGCGCGCATTCGAAGACTCGGTGTGCGTCAACGGACGTGAGCATCCCACGGCACCGGAATTCCAATGGTACCTCGATGGTGAATCGTGCCCCTTCGTCATCGATGTCGTCTACACATGGGTCGACAGCGGTGATCCGGTTTGGCGGAAGCGGCGCAACGAGGCGGCCGGAGCCGCTGGTGTCGTGAGTGCCGACGGGTCGACCGAAGAACGATTCCGCACGTTCGACGAACTGCGTTACTCGCTGCGCTCCGTTCGGCAGTACGTCCCATACGTCAGGAAGATCTTCATCGTCACGGATCGTCAGGTCCCTCCGTGGCTCGATTCGGGCCACGGTCAGATCGAGATCGTCGATCATCGCGACATCTTCGACGACCTGTCCGATCTTCCGACGTTCAACTCCCATGCGATCGAATCGCAGTTGCATCACATCGACGGTTTGGCGGAGCACTATCTCTACGTGAATGACGATGTCTTCTTCGGGCGCCTGTCGGACTGGCACACCTACTTCGAACGTTCGGGCCATTCGAAGTTCTTCGAGTCGAAGGCGGGCTTTGAGGCGGGCGAACCATCTCCGTTCGGCACGTCGGTGGACAACGCCGGCAAGAACCTGCAACGGGAACTCTTTCGCGAGACGGGATGGGCTCCGTCGAAGAAGCTCAAACACACGCCGCATCCTCAGCAACGGTCACTGATGTTCGAGATCGAGAAGCGCTTCGGCGATGCGTACATCGCAACGAAGCGCGCTCGATTTCGATCGACGACCGACATCTCGTTTGCTGCGGCACTCCACCATCGGTATGGGCAGACGCTGGGGAGAGCCTGGCCAGGTTCGATCCGCTATCAGTATCTGAACTTGGCGGAGCACAACCTCGTCGATCGCCTCGAGATACTTCTGGGCACGCCGTTCGACACTTTGTGTCTGAACGACGGAGCGATGGATGCCCACACGTTTCCCGCAGCGCAGGCGTCGGTCCGTGAGTTTCTCGCAGCCCGATTCCCGTACCGGGCGCCCTGGGAGGTCGATCGTGAAAGCTGAGGACGCCCGGGCCGAGCCGGACGAGCGTCAGCGGTCGTCGTTGAGCTGGCTCTTGTGCCAGGCGTATGCCGAGTCCACGATCGCCGCCAGGTCGTGCTGGGCTTTCCAACCGAGTGTCTTCTCGGCGAACGCAGGGTCTGCATAGGTCGAGACCGGGTCGCCGGCTCGGCGCGGCGCGATGTCGTAGGGCACCTGCTCGCCGGCCGCTCGGGCGGTTTCGTCGAGCACGTCGAGCACGGAGGACCCGACACCGGTTCCGACGTTCACGGCAACGGTGTCGCCGCCGGTCCCCAGGTACTCGAGTGCCTTGACGTGTGCGTCGGCGAGGTCCGCGACGTGGATGTAGTCGCGGATGCAGGTGCCGTCGGGAGTGTCGTAGTCGGTCCCGAAGACCTTCAACCGACGATCGCGCAGCAGGAGGGCCTTCATCGCGAGCGGCACGAGGTTCTGCGAATGGGTCCAGTCCTCCCCGATGCGACCGTCGAAGCTGGCGCCGGCGGCGTTGAAGTAGCGCAGACTGACCGAGCGCAGATCGCTGGTCTGGCCGTACCAGTGGAGGATCCGCTCGACCATCGCCTTGGACTCGGCGTAGACGGACTCGGGTCGGATCGGTGCGGTCTCGGTGACCGGCACGACCTCGGGGGTGCCGTTGACGGAGCACGAGGACGAGAACACGACGTGGTTCACCCCGGAGGCGAGGCACGCCTCGATCAGTTCGACCGAACCGGCGACGTTGTTGCGCCAGTACTTCGATGGGGTCTCCATCGACTCGCCCACCGCCTTGTACGCAGCGAAGTGGACGAGTTGGGTGACACCATGTTCGTTGCACGTGGCGGTGACGAGGTCGTTGTCACGGATGTCCCCGACGACGATCGGCGCGTCGACGACCGCCTCGCGGCGTCCGAGTTCGAGTGAGTCGTAGACGACCACGTCACGCCCGGCAGCGCGGAGCGCTCGAACGGTGTGCGACCCAATGTATCCGGCGCCTCCCGTCACGAGAACGGTGCCGTCCAATGTCTGCGTCATAATTGCGGAACCTAGCTGATCCGGTTCGCCGAGCGGTTGGCACACGGCTCGTCGGGTCGATCGGGTGTTTGCCGCGATAGGTTCGGCGATGCCATCGACCAAGCCAGAACGGTCCGTCCGTCTCGTCGTACGGTGTTTCGCAAGTTGGTCTGATCAATCGAGGTTTGCTGAAATGTCCCAACTTCCCGTTCGCCTCGGTGTCGTCGGGACTGGCTATGTCGGCCTCACCACTGGTGCCTGTTTCGCTCACCTAGGCCACCAGGTTGTGTGCGGCGACGTCGACCAGCGCAAGATTGACCTGCTAACGAACGGCCGCATCCCGATCGTCGAGGATGGTCTCGAAAAGATCGTTCACGAGTCGGTCGCGGCGGGTCGACTCGAGTTCGTCCTTGGTTCCCAGGCGGCAGCAGCCGATGCCGACATCGTGTTCCTGTGCGTGCCGACGCCCCAGGGTGACGATGGCAGTGCCGATCTGTCCTACATCGAGCAGGCAGCCAGCGAGATCGCCCCCGTCCTGAAGCCGGGTGCGGTCGTGGTCAACAAGTCGACGGTTCCTGTCGGATCCACCCGTGCGGTCGAGCGGGTGCTGCAGCGCGACGACGTGTTTGTCGTCTCGAACCCCGAGTTCCTCCGCGAGGGCACGGCGGTCAACGACTTCCTGCAGCCCGATCGTGTGGTCGTCGGTGCTGCGAACCGGGAAGCGGCAGCACAGGTCGCCGACCTCTACGCCGAGATCGAAACCAAGGTGATCATCACCGACCCGGCGTCGGCCGAGACGATCAAGTACGCGGCGAATGGGTACCTTGCGATGAAGATCAGCTTCGTCAACGCCGTTGCGGCG
This sequence comes from Ilumatobacter sp., assembly GCF_039969435.1. Lineage (GTDB taxonomy): Bacteria > Actinomycetota > Acidimicrobiia > Acidimicrobiales > Ilumatobacteraceae > Ilumatobacter_A. The sequence continues at coordinate 7,619 of NZ_JBDVNU010000013.1, read as the reverse complement.
ATGTGTGAACATGTCGGGGCCGACGTTGCCGCTGTCGTCGAGGGGATCGGTTCCGACACCCGTATTGGCCGTCGGTTCCTCAACCCAGGCCCTGGTTGGGGTGGCTCGTGCTTCCCGAAGGACAGCCGAGCTCTCGTGAAGATCGCCGAAGATCACGGCTACGACTTCTCGATGATGCGCGGTGTGATTTCGGTGAACGACGAGCAGCGGCGGCGCATGGTCGACAAAGTCGCTCGAGCCGTCGGTCGCCATCAGTCCGACCTGTCGGGCATGAGGGTCGGAGCGCTCGGACTGACGTTCAAGGCCGGCACCGACGACCTACGCGAATCGCCTGCTGTCGCGATCATCGGCGAGTTGCGCAAGGTCGGGGCGCACGTCAAGGCCTTCGATCCGACGACGACCCGGGAACTGGCGCCCCATAGGGCGAAGATGCTCCACGGGATCGAACTGGTGGGTGATCCGATGGAGGTCGCCGACGGCGTTGACGTCGTGTGTGTCTTCACGGAGTGGTCCGAGTTCGCTCAAATCGACCTCGACGAGCTGGCAGCACGTGTTGGCAAGGGCACCACCATCGTTGATGCCCGCAACCTGTTCGACCCCGACGCCGTGAAAGATGCGGGCTTGCGTTACGACGGCGTCGGGCGACGCTGATGCGTGTCGTCGTCGCCGGCGGGGCCGGATTCCTAGGGTCGCATCTGTGTGATGCGTTGATTGTGCGTGGTGACCGCGTGGTGTGCGTCGACAACTATCTCACGGGCCGGTCGGCCAACGTCGACCATCTGCTCGACCACGAATCGTTCGAGGTACTCGAAGCCGACATCTGCAACGGTGTGGAGGTCGACGGCCCGGTCGACGCAGTGATGAACCTGGCAAGTCCGGCATCACCGAAGGACTACTACCGGTTGCCGATCGAGACTCTCGACGTCGGCAGCATCGGCACCCGCAACCTCCTCGAACTCGCACGGGCACGGGATGCGCGGTTCTTCATGGCCTCCACGAGTGAGGTGTACGGAGATCCCTCCATCCACCCGCAGACGGAGGAGTACTGGGGCAATGTGAACCCAATCGGTCTTCGCAGCATGTACGACGAAGCAAAGCGATTCTCCGAAGCGTTGACGTTTGCGTACCACCGTCGACACGGCGTCGCGATCCGCGTCGTTCGGATCTTCAACACCTACGGACCCCGGATGCAGCCTGACGACGGACGCGTAGTGTCGAACTTCATCACTCAGGCGCTTCGAGGTGAGGCGCTGACGATCTATGGTGACGGGTCCCAGACGCGGAGCTTCTGTTACGTCGAGGACGAAGTCCGCGGTTTCCTTGCGCTGCTGGATAGTGGTCAGTCGGGCCCGATCAACATCGGCAATCCGGGGGAGTTCACGATGCTCGAACTCGCCGACCTCGTGAACGAGCTCACCGGAAACACGGCCGGAATCGTGTTCGAGCCGCTGCCATCAGACGACCCCAAGCAGCGCAAGCCCGACATCTCCCTCGCCGAAGATCTGCTGGGCTGGAGCCCGGTGATCGACCTGCGAACCGGGCTGGAACGCACGATCGCAAGCTTCGTCGCCGTGCTCGGAGTCTGACCTCGCTGGTCAAGTTCACTCCAAGTGGCCGAAATCTGCTCGTCGATGTCAACTCCAGGTGAGTACGAAGCGTGTTTTGCTTTGAGCTCGCTCCGCTCGATACTTCGTCGCTGCTGGACGCTTACCGTCCTCGGGGCGCACTCATCGGTGCCACGAACATCAAGCAGAGGGATCGTGGCGGCGGCAGCGGCGCTCAGCTCCTCGCGGAGCCTCGACCTACCGACCTGACGACCTCTGTTCCGATGGCGGCCGACGGGTCCAGGGGAGCATCTTCCGGACCTGTGCCAGCGGTTTCACGATGCGGTGTCCGAGCCGGAACGACGCGCTTGCACGAAGCTCTTCGTTCTCCCTCTCGATCCGAAGGATACGGCCGCTCGTATTCGCCAGGTGTCGTTCCGCAGTCGCCGTCTGCTGTCGAGAATCTTTAAGCTGTTGGTTCAGGCGGGCCGTGAGCTCTGCAGCCCTCGCCACTTCGATTCTCTCTGTCTTTAGAAGACGCTGCTGGCTTTCCGCTTCTTCCCTGGCGTCCGCGACATCCGCGGCCAAGGACGCAAGTCGTGCCATCGCAGCATCATCTGCGTCTGCCACTTTCGATGCGAGTGCAGTGGCGCGCTGCTGAGCATCGGTTGCGATCCTCAGAGTTTGCAGCAGGCGCGTCTCGAAGTCCGGCTCGAAGTTCGGTTCGACAACGTCCGCCGACGTACGCACCAGTACGGCTCTCAGCCAAAGACCGTCCAGGTCGTCGCGTGTCTCAAATGTTCCGAGCGGAGTTCCTGTCGAGAAATCGGCGGCGGCGATTCCAGCAGATGTGATGGTTGCGATGCTGAGAGCAGGCTGCTTCGAAACCATATTCTCGAAGCTCGACGCACAGAAGAAGTGTAGATGTCCGTCGTTCCGGCGGTGGAGAGATCGAGTCGAGAGCAGCGGTTCGATCTCGTTTGGAACCTCGATTAGAAGCGTGCCACCAGGTTTCAGTGCTAACGCAGCGGAGGCGAGCATCTCGCCCGGATGTGCTGCATGTTCGAGAACATGGGATAGTACGACGAGGTCAAAATATCCGGTCCGTTCGGGCAACTCCTCCCATGTGAGAACTTCGACGCCTTCGACCAGCTCCAGTCTTCTAGAAAGTTCGGCGTCGAGCTCGATGGCAAACCGCTCCACGCCGTGTACGAGCGAGTCCAAGAGCACGCCAGGTCCGGCTCCGATGTCCAGAACCCGGGCGCCGGGACCGTCCGTACCAACGAGGCGCAGTTGTTCGGCGGCGCGACCGCCGAGAAGCGCGAGGTACGAAGTATCAAGATGGTTGGGCCGGGCCAGCCGATATTGATCAGCATAGAATTCATTCAGAAATTGTCCGGGCAGCCATTCTGACGAAACCGAGTCGCAACCGGAGCAGCGCATGATCCGAGTGGGGAAGTCTGGATGGTTTCCAAGGATCTCGACGTCGGAACCACTACAGATCATGCACGACAACATCGCCAAACTCCTAGAAAAATCATCGACGAAATGATAGGGCTTGCGGACTTCGATCATCGATCACTTTCGTCGAAGGTGGAACGTCGCATAGTTAACATTGCTGTTGATCGACTTAATGAATAGAACGTCAAAGCCGGCGCTGTTCGCCAAGTCGTGAAACTCATCAAGCATGTATGAGTTGGCCGTGATGTGACGCTCTTTGTACTCATCTAGTGACTCGATCGGTCGATATTTCGGATTATTGTTGTCGTAGCGGATCTGAATGATGCCGAGCGCCTTCGGAGAGGTGATCGAATAAAGAACTCGAAGGACACTCTCGCCGTAGGCCTTCGAAGGAAAATGTTGGAATACAGCTGTGCTGACAAAAAGATCTATTTCGTCGGCCACCTGGGCGGAAACCTCGGCCGGTGAGTCCTGGACCAAAATCGGGCAAAAGACGTTGTTGTGCCCCTCGCCCTCGATCATGCGGGTGCACTCTTCAAGGTTGCTTGTCGACACATCGACTCCGTAGTATTTGCTCGCTATCGGGGCCAGTGCGAAAAGGTTGGTGCCGCCGCCAGGGCCCCATTCGAGGATGTTCCTTCGGGTGCCGACGATTGACATTGGAATCGATAGGTAACGGTGCATGAGGTCGAAGCCTTGAAGGGTCTGTTTACCGATCGATTGCCACCGTCCGTCGTTTCGCCAACGACCGACTCCTCGCCAATGCGATTGGTCCCGTCGGTACATCTCGTCGTCGCCATCGTTCCATACATCGCGAGCAGCGTGAGTTTGTGAACTCAGATCAGACATTTCGAATCCATTTCTACGAGAGTTGAGATTTGGCCGCATGATGTACGGCCCCTACGATCGTGCGCGAAGGCGCTCTCTAGCTCGCTGCACGCGGCGTCCGGCAGCACGTCGAAGCAGATCCTTGCGGAGGGCCGCGGCCTCCCCGTTGCGCCGGTTGAGTCGATCGGAAACGGTTGCTGCCATGATGGCCATTGTTGAATCGCCCATGAGGGTTGATTCTTGCGCTATGCGGAACCACAATCTCGCCCGCTTACGGTCGCCGAGCGCAGCGAGTCCGAGGTAGCTGAACGCCTCGGCGTTCCTGCCCTGCCTGCGATGGATAGACGCCATCTCGGTAGCCACCAGCCACGACGTCCGGCGCTCCAGAATGATTCGTCCGAGATCCAACGCCAGATCGTCCTCGCCATCCTTGACGAGATTGAGGAATCGTAGGGTCTCGACGCCGGGCGTGGCTGCTGAATCGGCCTCTGAGAAGCCCCGGACCCCGACAGCGCGGGTCGATTGGGATCGCATTGCGACGGACATCCGCTCTCCGAAGGCTTCCACTGAGACAAGGTCGGCGACCTCGGCGTACCCATCTTCGTCTACGTCCTCAGCCAAGACTCGATGAATAGCGTCGAACGCGCTGTCCACAGAGTAGCTCGGGAAGGACTCGTAGCCTCGGATTCCCTCAAGCAGTTCTGCGGACCCCACGTCTTCGAAGGTCACGATGCGTAGCCGCTGCTGAACTGCTTCGATCACACTGAGCGGCTGCGGGTCGTCAATTGAAGACAACAAGAAAACATCAGCGTTGGCCAATTCTTGCTTCACCTGCGGTTGCGGTACTGCGCCAACCCACGCTACTGCCTTGGATCGGTGAGCTCCGTGCATAAGCCCGGGAACTTCGTGCCCGAGCCAACGGAAGTCCCACGGGAGGTTCCGCACTGAAGCCCGCTCGGCCAACCGAGAAAATAGGTCTGCGCCTTTCCGGTTTTGAACGGAGCCGACCATCAGAATAGTTGTCCGTCCGTCGTCTGCCCGGGTTCTACGGACCGGGTGAGCTGGCGTCGTCTCATAGACGAGGAGGCAGTCTCGAGCTCCCAAACCCTTGAGCATCGAAACCTGTCGTTCCGAAACGCACAGGAGACGCAAACGGGGGAGCAGTTCCAAGATTGCTCGATGTCGTGGCCCTCGAGTCATCGCCTCCTTCTGGAAGACAAAATCGGTCTCGTGGGCGTAGAGGGCAACGGTGTGCCCATGGTCGAGGAGTACCCGAACGGTCTCGATCGCACCAGATTGGCGCCAGAGAGCGGCAAAGCTGTTGACGATTACACTTTCGGCGTCGCCGACGATCCGGATGATGCTTCGAGGGTCCCGTAGCGCTCTGAGATCGACGAGTCGTGGGGTTGCGTGGGTCTCTGCAACGAGCCACCTCGCATACGCCAGGATTGAGACCGCCACGCCGGTTGCAGGAGAGAAGTCGTCGCCCAACACGACGAGCCTTTGTGGATGGTCGGTCTCGCGGGTCAGCCGGTCCAAGGCGAGAAGGCGCTTCTGCCCGCGCCCTCCCGCTGCCTTCGCTTCGGCATTCGGGACCACAGACGACTTCCCGTTCATTCGTTCTGCCCCGGCGATCGCTTGGACGATTTCCGCGACTGGGTCCTTGTCCAACGCAATGAAGTGTTCAATCGGTTGCCCTGCCGAGTTGCTCGGAAACTGACCAGTTGTGGCGAAGACAGTGAGTACTTCCTTGAGCTCCTTGACCGTCCTCGTCGAACGGATGAGCGGGTGGTACACGTCTGGAAAGACGACGTTGACCCCGTCCAGACGAAACAGGACGAGTGGAACACCAGCGCGGATCGTGTCGATGTACGACGAGGAAAAGAAGGTAAGCGCGATGTCGTACTCTGCGATCGCAGTCGGGTCGAGTCGAGACGACTCGTCTAGCACCTGAACCTTCCTTTCGGGACCTCTCCACCATTCGAGGTGTCTCGCCGACGAGGACGGATGAGGCTTAATGGTCAGTGACGCGAGACTCCCGAAAGACTCGATGAGCCGCAACATCTGACTCTCGTAGGAGGCTCGAGCGATCTTACTCTGATCCGCCAAAGGCTGATCGAAGAGGAGCAGCTTGACATTCTCGGGCGGTTCGTCAAGTTGATGACGTCCACCGATTCGCCGTGCACTCACAGTGAAATCTGGATCGTCCGATACGTCGAGTGCGCCGCTCACGTTGATACGAGAGTCCAGATGGACGTGGCGCGATCGGATAAAAGACCGCATCGAGGGCCCCCAGACGCATGTCACCTCCGGATTGGAACCACCCCACTCTGCGTTCTGATCGCCGAGACCCATTGACTCCTCGGCGAACCAGAAGTCGAGGTGACCGTCTTGGATGAGAACTCTCGGCAGCAGACCGTCGGCAGCCGCCGTTACGGCGCGACCCCGCCGAGACTGGTCGTTGAACAGCACCAGCCGATCAAACCCGTGCGCGTCGACGAGGTCGCCTAGGACTTCAGCTATGCCCGAGAGACGACCGGTCTCGCCGAGCAGGTCGACGATGTGAGCATCGGCAAAAAGTGCATCGGCCTCAGTCGTCACCCACGTCGGTACATCAGTTCCATCCTTGGTCGTACCGATCGACCACTGATGCGATGCACCGCCATCGGTGATGGCGCGAGCGAGACGCACGTGGTTTCGGTTCTCGCAGAAGATGAGTGAATTCATGTGGTCGATCGACTCCTTGTACGCCGAACCGTGTTGGACCTAGCGACTCAGACGACTGTAGCGACAACTTGCGAAGCCAAAGCCGTTGCTTCACTGCGGCGGTGGATGTGAGGGGGTACCCGGTAGATGGGCCACTCGATTAAGTGCCTGCCGGACCTGAGTTTCCGCGACTGGGTGAGGACGACGGGCGAATGACGAATGACTTCCGAAACCGAAAAGGTCTGCTGCACCATCCGGTGACAGGTGGGGTCTGTTGGGCAGCGGGTGTTGTTGGGGTCGTGATGGTTTCGTATTCGATCGGGGTCAATCGGCCGAGTCGGGGCTGTCGTCGGCGCCGCTGGTAGGTCCGTTCGATCCAGGTCACGATCTCGATCCGCAACTCGTCACGGGTGGTCCCGGTGCGCCGGTTCAGGACGTTCTTCTGGAGGCGCGAGAAGAACGATTCCATCGCGGCGTTGTCGCCGGCTGAGCCGACTTGACCCATCGAGCCGACCATGCCATGACGGGTCAGCGCCTGTTGTGCCTTCCTCGATCGAAATTGGCTGTTCCTGTCGGAGAGCAGGATGCACCCGGCGACGTCGCCACCTCGTCGAGCAACCGCGTTGTCGATCGCGTTCACCGCGAGACGAGCCGTCATGTGTGAGTCGATCGAGGAGCCGATGATGCGGTTCGACCAGACATCTTTGATCGCACACAGGTAGAGCCCGCCCTGCGGGTCCAGTGCTCGGTGATGGCGGTCAGCCACAACACTCGTCAGGACCCGCAGCGGTGAAGTCCCGCTTCACCAAGTCGTCGTGTGCGGGTGTGCCCGGCTTGGACGCCTTTCCCTTCTTCTTGCCGAACACCGACCACCAGGCGTTGTCCCGACAGATCCGCCACACGGTCCGATCGCACACGACGTGACCGGCAGTGCGGACTTCATCGGCGAGGAACCGATACCCGAACTCCGGGTCATCGGCGTGCGCGTCGAAGATCGCGTTGGTCAGATCCGCCTCGTCGAGCAACTCGTCCGAGACCGGCCGGTGGCGCCACCGGTAGTAATCCTGGCGACAGAGCTTC
>NZ_JBDVNU010000012.1:0-60689 GCF_039969435.1 Ilumatobacter sp. | reverse complement strand
CAACAACACCCCCGCCGCAGGCGTCAGACGAGGCACCGGCCGATCCCCGGAACTGCTGCGCTCACCCGCCGCGACCATCACCTGCTTCACGTCGTCACCCGAACAGAAAGCCGGATCGGCACCCGTGATGATCAAACACCTCGCAGTGGTCGACTCGACGGCATCAGCCAGCTCGGCATACGTCGTGTGCGTCAGAGCATTGCGCGCCCCGGGCCGATCGATCGTGATCGTGCCGACATGGCCACTCACGCTGTAGTCGATCTCGTTGTACATCCTGGCCTCCGGCTGCCGTGTGATTGGTTGGTTGGTTCGGTTCGTCATCGGTCGAGCCCGAACGACGGTCAGAACTCGATGACGAGGCGACCGCGCACGCCACCGGTCTCGAGCCGGCGATGCGCTTCGGGTGCGTCATCGGGCGCGAACGTGTCGGCCACGCGAAGGGTCAGCACCCCCTCCTCGACCTGCTGTCGCAACAGGTCGAGCTTCTCGCGTTCCTCGGCGTACTCACGAACCCACACCGGATGGATCTCGATGTCGCGTGGGGCGTCGGCGTCGTAGCCACGAACGGTCGCGAAGCCGCCTCCGTCACACAGTGCGTCGAAGACGAGTTCGTTCTGGACGGCGCCGTCGACGATGCCGTCGACACCGTCGGGGGCGTGTTCACGAATCCGGTCGGCGACGTCGTCGCCTCGGCGCACCACCACGTCGGCGCCGAGTTCGTACACGAGTGCTTCGTCGGCCTCCGACGCGTCGGCGATCACCCGCAACCCGTCGACCTTGGCCAGCTGGACGGCGTATCCACCGAATGCGCCGGCGGCCCCCGTCACGGCCAGGGTCTGACCCGGCGCGAGTCCCAGCAGGTCGAGGGCGAGACGTGCGGTGAGCGCGTTCATCGGCAACGTCGACGCCTCGACATCGGTCGCGCCCGCTGGCACGGCGACCACCGAACCCGCGGGCAACGCCAACCTCTCCGAGTACCCGCCGTGCGAGCCGTTCGGCACGACGATCGCCATCGCACGGTCGCCGACACCCAGTGACGTGTCGGTGTCGGGGCCGATCGCTTCCACGACTCCGGCGACGTCCATCCCCGACACGTACGGAGGCGGCGACTTCCGCTGTTGCTCGGCGCGAGCACCGTTGCGACCGTACGTGTCGGTCGGGTTGACCGCCGCGGCATGGACACGCAGGAGGATCTCCCCGGGTCCGGCGACCGGCTCGGGGAGTTCGACGACCTCGAGTGCCTCGGGGCCGCCGTACGTGATGACGCCGACTGCTCTCATGTGGCGATCATGCCACCGAGCGCATCCGGCAGAGGACCCGGGCCCGCACGACGTCTATGGTCGCGTGGGTATGGTCGATCGGACAGACCCTCGCGAACACCGACTCTCCACCCGGCAGATGGCCGAATTCGTCACGAACGGTGTGCTCCGTTTCGACGGGATCGTCCCGCCCGACCTCAACGAACGAGCGATTCCCGAACTCGAACGGTTGAAGAACGAACGGTTCGCGCCCGACGGTCTGAAGCCACCGCACACCGGCACGCCGCTCGACCGGTGCTACCCCGAGCCGTCGGTCATCGGCGAGTACCTTCGCCTGCCGGCGATCCGCGGGATCATCGAGTCGCTCGTCGGGCCCGACCCGACGTTCGACCACGACTTCACGCACTTCATCGAAGCCGGAGCGACCGACGTCCAGCCCCTCCACGTCGACGCGGTCACCGACTCACCCGACGCCACGTTCGACATCCAACTCTTCTGGTTCTGCAACGACGTCGAGCCGGGCGAAGGCGGCACGCGGTACCTCCCGGGCAGCCACCTGCGCCGGGTCCGCTCGTCGGGACTCGATCGCTACCAGCACATCACTGGCGAGCAGCAGGTCGCGTGCGCGGCCGGCACGGTGTTCGTGTTCCACCACGGCCTGTGGCACGCCGGCCAGCCGAATCCCGGGCCGAACGATCGGTGGATGCACAAGGTGCGGCTCAATCCGACCCGACCCCAGGTGCGGCTGTGGGACACGAGCGATCTCGACGAGGTCCAGAACCTGCCGACCGATCACGTGTTCGCGCGAATGGACCACGGCACGATCGCCGACACGTTGCGTACGTTCCAGCCCTGGCTGAGCGTCACCGAGTACCGCAACGAACAGATGCAGCGGGTGGCGCTCTGGCGATACCTGTCCGGTGACGAGCGGTACGACGTCGACCACTACCGGACGCGCCTCGAACAGCGCTCGGCGCTCGTCGTCCGATGAGGTCGCGGTGAGTTCGGCGAGCGTCGAACGACAGCAGGTGTTGTACCTCTGGATGCAGGGGTCAGCACTCGACTCACACGTGATCGGGTGGGCATTCCACGACGGAACCGCCGGCGCAGGGCCATCGATCCCCGCCGGTGACCCGCCGTACCCGACGGGCGTTGCATCGCTCCTCGACGGGTGGATGCTGCTGCAGTCGAGCCCACTCACACCACTCGGCGTCGGCCAGGAGCACGTGAACTCCTACCTCGAGCACGAGTTCGTGTTCGAACGTCGGGTCCGGCTCGGAACCTGACCCCGACCCGGTGACGTCCGTCCCGGGCGGATGTCACCGACCCGGCCGGTCGGTGCGGAGTGGGACGGCTTCTGAACACACCGTTCACGCTCGGTTCACGCACGACCCTCAGGCTCGGTTGGATGGACATCGAACCGAACTCCCACTCGATCGCCCGGCGCATCGTCGCTCTCGTGCTCCTTGTCTCCTCCACGGTCGTCGTGCTGACCGCGGGGTCGGCACCGGCGCAGGCCGGTGGAGCCGACGGGCTCGGTCTCGGCTTCGACCACACGTGCGCGATCCTCGTCGACCGGTCGATCGAGTGCTTCGGACGCAACGACCGGAGCCAACTCGGTGCAGGAGCCGAGTCCTACAACGAGGGCCCTGTCCCCGTCACCGGTTTCGGCAACGCCGAGATCGTGAAAGCGGGAGACGGCACCACGTGTGCGGTCAAGACCGATGGGACACTGTGGTGCTGGGGCGCCAGTGCAACGCTCCCGTTCAACGACAGCGGTCCTGTCGAACGCGCCGCACCGGAGTTGATCGAGGAACTGACCGATGTGATCTCGCTCGACATCTACCGCACCCACGGCTGCGCGGTCGTGGAGGACGGTCGGGCATTCTGCTGGGGTGACAGTTCGAGTGGTCAGGCCGGACCGACCCTCGGAGATCAACACCGGTTCCCGAGCCAGATCCCGGGCGTCGACAACGCCATCGAGGTCGACACCGGAGAATTCGGCACGTGCCTGCTGCTCGACGACGCAACCGTCGAGTGCATGGGGAGCACCTTCACCGGGCACTTCGGGCCCGCCGTGCCCGGGGGCATCTACGACACCCCGCAGCCATCGGGCCTCACGAATGTCGCCGAGATCGCTCTCGGAGCATCTGCGAGCTGTTTCCGTGACCTCGGCGGTCAGGTCCGGTGCTACGGATTCAGTTCCGTCCGCGGCGCATCGGGCCCGGCGGGGACGCCCGTCGAGAACCTCACCGATGCGGTACAGATCACCATGGGCACCGGCCACGCGTGCGCGCTGCGGGCCACCGGTCAGGTCAGCTGCTGGGGCGACGGCCCGGCGGCAGGAGCCGCGCTCGGAAATCTCGCCACACCCGTCGACGTCCCCGGTGCATCGGACGCCACCTCCGTGGAAGCCGTCGGGTCACGCACCTGCTTCACGACCACCGCCGGTCTCGTCAAGTGTCTCGGCAGCGATCCGCTCCTCGAAGACCTGACCAAGGTGCCGTCGCCCACCCAGGTCGCCGGGATCGAAGCCTCCCAGGTGGTCGTCGGGAACCGCAACACGTGTGCCGTCCTCGTGGACGCGTCGCCGGTGTGCTGGGGCGGCAACGACGCCGGACAACTGAGCGTGTTCACCGGATCGATCGACCTCGGCCCGACGACGGTGCCGGGGCTCCCGTCCTCGGCGTCCGGGGTCTCCGTCGGTTCGGCAGGTCCATGCGCGCTCGGGACGGGAGCGACCCAGCTCACCTGTCGAGAAGGCGCTGCCACGACGACCTACGGGACGTACTCGGCGACCCCGGCGTCGTTCGACATCGGCAACGAACCCGGCAACGGCAACGAACCGACCGACAGCCGCTGCGCGATCGTCGGTTCGAAGATCAGGTGCCTCGGTCAGAACGAGAACGGTCAGCTCGGCAACGGTTCCACCACCAACACGACCGTGTTGGTCGAGGCGCAGTTCCCTCCCGGGACGCCGCAACCACTCGAGATCCGGGCGTCGTCACGCCATACGTGTTCACGCCACGCCGGCGGCACGGTCTTCTGTTGGGGAGTCAACGGCCTGGGCCAGTTGGGCGACGGGACCACGATCAACCGCCTGACTCCGGTCCAGGTCACCGGGCTTCCGGGCGGCGCCGTCTCGATCGACATCGGCACCGACACGACGTGTGCAGCGATGCAGAACGGCGAGGTGTGGTGCTGGGGCAGCGACTACCTCGGTCTACGCGGTGTCGGGAACGCCTCGCCGACCCTCGCTGCGCAGAAGGTGGTCGACAGCGCCGGTGCCGTCGACGTCGCCGTCGGCGCCGTGAACGCGTGCTACCTCCAGATCGACGGCGACGTCTTCTGCTGGGGAGACTTGGAGTCGGGTGGTCGCGGGGTCGGCACCGGTGCATTCGCGAACCCTGCACCACCCGGACTCGCCCGGGCCTTTCCCAGCCAGATCCCCGGGTTCGACGCGATCGAGCTCGATGCCTTCGGCGCCGGCGGCACCTCCCAGACCACGATCTGCGCGATCCGCGACGACGACTCGGTCTGGTGCTGGGGAACGAATTCGACGTCGCAGACCGGCATTCTGATCGACCGCGAGACGCCACAGCTCGTCGACCTCGGCGGGCCCGTCTCGACGACCACCACCACCACGACCACCACGACCACGACCACCACGACCACGACCACGACTCCGCCGGGTTCGTCGGTCCCACCGACGGGCACGCCGAACGCGTTCGTGTCGTTGGAGCCGGCGCGGGTGTTGGAGACGCGCCGCGGGCCTGACCTGACGACGATCGACGGTCGATTCGAAGGTGGTGGTCGGATCGCAGCCGACAGCACGGTGGAGGTCGACGTGCTCGGGCGGGCGGGCGTACCCGACGGCGGCGTGTCGGGAGTGGTGATCAACGTGACGGCGGTGAGCCCGTCGGCGCGCGGGTACGTGACGGTCTTCCCGTGCGGGGCGCAACCGAATGCGTCGTCGCTGAACTACGCCACGGCGGGCGTGGTCGTCGGAAACGAACTGGTCGCGAAGGTGAGCGCTGCCGGGACGGTGTGCGCCTACAGCTTCGCCGAGACGCACCTGACGATCGACGTGGTCGGATACGTTCCCGCCTCGTCATCGGTGACGTCCTCGAGCCCGGCGCGCATCCTCGACACCCGCGTCCGGAACGGTCAGGGGACGGTCGACGATCGCTTCGCAGGTGAAGGTCGACTCGCAGCCCGTTCCACACTCGTGCTCGATGTCGCCGGCCGCGGTGACGTCCCGCAGTCGGGGGCGGTCTCCGTGGTCATGAACGTGACGGCGATCAACCCGTCCGAACGCGGCTACGTCACCGTCTTCCCCTGCGGCCCTCGGCCGCTGGCGTCGTCGTTGAACTTCGCCGACCAGGGCGCGGTGGTCGGCAACGAGCTCGTGGCCAAGACCAGCCGGGACGGCGAGGTGTGTCTGTTCTCGTCGGCCGAGACGGACCTGACGGTCGACGTCGTCGGATACGTGTCGCCGAACCCGGGCTTCGAATCGTTGGACCCGGCACGCGTCTTCGAGTCCCGAGTCGGCACGGACACCGTCGACGGTCGATTCGTCGGGGGCGGCCGCATCGGTGCCGGGGAGACCGTCGAGGTCGAACTCGCCGGTCGTGGCGGAGTCGATGCGGATGCCGCGGCGGTGGTGATGAACGTGACGGCGATCAACCCCGCCGAACGAGGCTTCCTCACGATCTTCCCGTGCGACAGCCGCCCCATTGCCAGCAGCCTGAACTACATCGGAGCAGGTGCCGTGATCGGCAACGAGGTGATCGCCAAGTTGTCCGACGCGGGGACGGTGTGCGTCTACACGTTCGCCGACACCCACCTCACCATCGACGTCACCGGCTTCGTCGCCACGTGACCCCGGCTCGGGACCGTCGCACGACCCCGCCCCGACTGCGGGCGTCGCTCGTCAGTCGGCGCGCTCGTCGGTCTCGGCGAGGATGTTGCCGATGATGCTCGTGACCGTGTGCGCCGGAAGCGGTTCGCCTCCTTCGGCCTCGGCCACCTCCGCGGCGAACGCCTCGACCGACGGATTGCCTCCGACCAGGACGTGACGGAGCGCCTCGGCGGCTTCCTGCGGATCGTCGAGCGCGTCGATCGCCTGCGCGAGGTGGTCCTCGTCCTCGCCCACGGCATGCACCGCGGACATGGCCTGCGCACGGCCCGACGCCGTGGACACCGCCTCCCCGCGGTCGGGATGCTGATCGGCCTCCCACTCGGCGAGAGCTTCGACGTACCCACCTTCTCCCGGACGGATCACGATGGAGGTGGGTGCGTCGACGACCGTCGCGTCGGCGCCATCCTCCGTGTCGGCGTCGTCCCTGCCGGGTTCCACGGGCACGGTCAATGATCCGTCGTCATGTCGGATGATGTCGCTCATGGCGACGGATCTACCCATTCGCTTCAGATCCAACCCGATCGGAACGCTCGCCTGCGACGAACTCGTCGGAACTTTCGAGCGTGCGGGAACCGGAGGTCGATTCGCGACGTCGAATCGGGACACGGACGCACGCTGCGTGCTCGTCCCACCTCACAGGAGTGAACGAATGAAGCCACACGCGACACCACGATGGGCACGGCTGGTGACCACCACCGCTCTGGTCGGCCTCCTGGCCGCCGGGTGCGGCACCGCCTCCGACTCGAGCGAGCCGGCGTCGACGGCGGCAGCCGTCACGACCGAGGCCAGCGTCGACACGAGCGCTCCGACGGAGCCTGCCGTCGACACCGATGCAGACGCCGACGAACCACGCGTCGTGTCGGGCGAGGAAGGCGCCCTGGCACGACGCGCCTTCGAGGTGCTGGATCGCACGGAGGTCGCGTCGAGCAGCGTCGCCGTCGCCGACTCGTCCATGATGTGCGGAGGCGTCTACGAACCGACCGCGGAGGAGATCGCCGAGACGAACAAGGACAGCGAGGGGCTGATCGAGGCCTTCGACCGGTTCGGCATCGCGTACACGTCCTCGACCGACGACGTCGGCTACCTGAGCGTCGACTACGCCTTCGACGACGTCGTGGCCCGATCGGTGGCGGACAGCTACTGGAGCGCCCGCTACCCGGTCGAGCCGATCCCCCAGGAGGAACTCGATGCGATCGTCGCCCAGAACGACGTCGTGGCCGGTCAGTTCGACGCCGCCGGCCTCGACTACGAGCGTGTCACCGACGAGTCCGGATACGAGTCGGTCGTGTACGACTACGAGGATCCGGCCGCTCAGGCCGCGGTGGACGCTGCGTGGCTGATCATCTCACCACCGCAACCGCCGACCGCCGAGCAGCTCACCCAGCAGAACGCCGACAACGAGAAGCTCACGGCTGCGTTCGACGCTGCCGGCCTCGAGTACGAACTCGTGACCGACGAGCTCGGCTGGGCCTGGGTCGAGTGGGACGACTCGAACCCGGACACGGCACAGGCCGTCGCCGACGTCTTCGACGAGCTCTACCCGCCGGTCGCCATCGATCCGGTGATGGAGTGCGAGGTGGTCGGTGAGCCCGTTCCGATCGACCTTCCGACCATCGATGTCGAGCCCGTCGAGCCCGTCGAGGAGATCGTGGAGGCGCCGGTGGACAACGGGCCCACGCCCGAGCAGATCGCAGCGAGTTCGGCCGCCGTCGACGCGATGGTCGCGGGGTTCACCGAGGCCGCGGTCGAGTTCGACGTGGTGGGTGAGTCACCCTGGCAGTCCGTCATGTTCGACCTCGACGACGACGCATCGGTGCAGGTGATCGCCGGAGTCCGCGCCGGGCGTGGCTGACACGGGCGGCGTCGGGCGGATGGAACCGCCCGACACCGACGCCGAACTGTTCACCTGCGAGCAGCAGGACTGCCGGGCCGATCACACTCCGTCGATGGGTCGCGACGTCGACGGAGGCGAAATCTTGCGGATCGACGCCGCTCAGCGCCGTCGATCCGTACGAGAACCTGCCCGAGGCCGATCAGTGGGAGGAACGGAGCACCGAACCGGGGCGGGCGCCGGTGTGTCGGTCGTTCTCGAGGATGACCTCGCCGTTGCAGATGGTCGCCGCGTAGCCCGTTGCGGTCTGGACGAGACGGCCACCTCCGTTCGGGAAGTCGTGGACGTAGGACGGGAGTGACTCGGCGAGGTTGTCCATGTCGATGACGTTCACGTCGGCACGCTGACCCGGCGCGATCACGCCGCGATCGTCCAGACCGACGACCCGGGCGGGTGCCGACGTCATCCGGCGCACCGCCTCGGCCATGCTCATCGCCTTGCGTTCACGGGCCCAGTAGCGCAGCGTGAAGGTGGTCCACCCCGCGTCCATCACCTGGCCGACGTGGGCACCGGCGTCACCGAGGCCCGGCAGCACATGGTCGGAGGTGATCAGCGACTCGATGGCGTCGAGGTTGCGGTTGAAGTAGCGCACGGTGAACAACGCCGTACCGTCCGTTTCGCGCTCGATGCGCAGGAACGTCTCGACGGGATGTTCTCCCGCTGCATCGGCGAGATCCTGCAGGCTGTGGCCGGGTCCGTCGGCGTAGCGCGGAACACCGTCGCCCATCGGGAAGATCTCCGAGGCGGGGGTGTTCGTGCCCTTGGCCTTGACGTGGTCGACGAGTTCGGTGACGAAGGCGTCGTCGTGGATCGCGGCCAGACGATCCTCGAACGACATCGAGTGGAGCACCTTCCACGGTCCACCCCGGAAGTAGAACTCGTTGACGAGGCCCATCACGAGACCCGACGGACGGGGGATGCACAGTGCGGTCACGTCGAGCCCGTCGTCGTTCAGCCGATCCACGATCTCGGCCATCCGCTTGCCCGAGTCGGGATGCTCGCTCACCCCGGTGCTGAACAGCACACGTCCTCCTGCAGCCTCTGCCTGCTTGCGGATCAGGTCGATCTCACCGGAGAGGTCGCCGCCGAAG
The DNA here is from genome assembly GCF_039969435.1 of Ilumatobacter sp. Lineage (GTDB taxonomy): Bacteria > Actinomycetota > Acidimicrobiia > Acidimicrobiales > Ilumatobacteraceae > Ilumatobacter_A. Next base: position 51,527 of record NZ_JBDVNU010000012.1, on the reverse strand, counting down.
TTCGGGACGTTCTGGGTGAGTCCGTTCGGCCCCAGCGCCTTGGCGACGGCGACCATCTCCTCGTGCGGGGCGTTGGTGCCCGGCACGTAGCGACCGTCGGGCAGGAAGTGCAGCAGGATCCGCGACGTGGAGAACCCGACCGCTCCCTGGCTGACGGCTTCGGCCGCCAGTTCGGCGATCTGTCCCAGTTCCGATTCGGTCGGCGCTTCACCGACGGCGCGCTCGCCCATCACGTACGGACGGATCGCGCAGTGGCCGACGAGGCCCATCACGTTGATCGCCGGGTCGAGGCCGTCGAGCGCATCGAGGTACTCGCCGTAGCTCTCCCACGTCCACGGGAGTCCGCCGAGGATCGCCTGGGCCGGGATGTCCTCGACGCTCTCCATCATGTTGGCGAGCATCTCGCGGTCCTCGGGCTTGCAGGGCGCGAAGGTGACGCCGCAGTTGCCCAGCAGTGCGGTGGTGACGCCGTGGTTGCTCGAAGGCGTGAGCAGCGGATCCCATCCGATCTGCGCGTCGAGGTGGCTGTGGATGTCGACGAAGCCGGGCGTGACGGTCTTGCCGGTCGCATCGATCTCGCGGGTGCCTTCGTCCTCGATCCTGCCGACCGTGGTGATCGTGTCGCCGGTGATCCCGACGTCGGCCGAGATCGGCGCTCCTCCGGTTCCGTCGAGGACGGTGCCGTTGCGGATGACGATGTCGTGGGTCATGGGATCTCCGAGGGTCGAGTGGGACGACGCGTGCGCCGCCCGGGTGACCTCGAAACTACGCACCGCCACCGGGACGGCGAGAACCGGACGACGCTCGAATCAGAGCGGCGACGCGTCACACGTCACGGAACGGCGGCCGAGATCTCGCCATCCCTCCAGGTTCGGGAAGACTCCCGACAGTGTGGCGACGTCGACGAGGTCGGCCAGCCCGGACTCGGCGAGGACCTGCGGGCACCGTTCGCCACGGATCGCTCGGAGCGGATCCTCCCCTGGATACGGACCATCCTCGACGACGAACTGGCCGATCTGCAACAGCGCATCGGGAGCGTCGCACGGGACGACGGTCCCCAGTTCGAACGAATCCGGCGGGTTGACGAAACAGGTTCCCGGATCCAGCTCGCTGACGACGCGGAGGTCACCGAGGGCGGCATCGAAGCCGACATCGGAGATCGCCGCGGAGAGCCCGCTCGCCGAGCTCACGAGGACGAAACAGTCGACGTCACCGACGATCGGTTCGCCGAGCTCGGCTTCGGCGTCGAAGGTGACTCCGACTCCGGGCTGTGACAGGTCGCGGCCGCCGAGGTAGTCGCTCACCAGCGGCGAACAGGCGGCGGTGAGCAGAGCGACGGCTTCGTCGTAGTCCGCGGGCAGGATCTCGGCGGGAGCTTCCACCGGCCCGACGAACTCCATGTCGTGAGGTTGGTCGCACTCGGTCTCCTCGTACGACCCGCCCTCGATCTTGGTCGCACAGAACGCATCTCCTCCTTCCTCGAAATCGCTGCTGCGATACGACGTGCAGATGAGGTCTCGAATCCCTCGCTCCTCCCATTCGAAGGCCAACGGGTAGATGAAGCTCACGGTGTCACCGCTGAGTTCGAAATCGGCGGCGCCTGCCACGTCACCGCACACGCGATCGCCGATCTCGACGACCGCATCCTCGCCCGGGTAGTCGTCGGTGTCGACGTCCGACGAAGCGATGCCCACCACCATCTCCGCGTACTGCTCCTCGCAGTCGGCCACCCGGCCGATGTCGAAGGAGTCCTCGTCCTCGTCGACGAACAAGAAGCAGTTGCCGGGCACGATGTCGCCCACGATCACGTTGTCGCCGAGCGAAACTTCGAGCGAGACGTCACGGAGCGACGCCGTGAGAGTGCCCTCGGCAGTCACCTCGGCCCAACACTCGACATCCGCGGCGAACGTGGCACCGGGCTGGTCGGTGGTGGTGGCACCCACCTCGAAACCGAACTGGTTGGCGTCGCGGCCGGTCAACTCGACCACCGCATCGACACAGTGCGCTCGCAGCGCATCGTCGAACTCCTCTTCGTCGGTGGGCGACACGCCGTCGGGCGGGCCGACGAGCGCAGCGAACTCGGCATCGTGCGGCTCGTCGCAACTCACTTCCGAGTAGGCGCCGTCGTCTTCGACGGCGCACCGGGGAGCGACCTCGTCTTCCTCCGGCGTCGTCTCGACCGGAGTCTCAGCGGGCTCCGTGGTCTCGGGAGCCTCGGTGGATCCGGGCGCCTCGTCGGCGACGTCCTCGACCGATGCGTCCGGGGGGTCGTCGACCTCGTCGGACTGCGACGGCGAACTGCCTCCACCGCATGCGGCGAGAACGGCGACCACCGCGATGCCGAGAGCCGTGACACGAAGATTGCTCATGTTGCGCACCCTCGTCGAGAGGCGTGAACCGGGCGTGAACCGACACGACCCCACCCACCGACTCCCGTGCGACATCCATCCGGTGTCAGACACCCGTTGACAGGTCGGCGCCGAGAATCCATCCGGTGTCTGACACCGGTTGACAGACCGTGGGTCGGGCGTCAGTCGGGCGCGTCGTCACCCGTCAGGTCGTCGACGACGAGGGCGATCCCCGAGCTCTCGGCGACCGACCCGATCGCATCGAGCACCGCATCGATGTCCGCACCGACCGGTACGGCCAACCGGACCGTGATCTCGAATCGTCTGGTGTCGCCCTCACCGGGAAGGTCGGTCACCGTGCCGAGACGCGAGATGCTCACGCCCAGAGCGGTGAGCGCCGAGGAGATCTCGTGGACGACGCCCGGCCGGTCGTCACCGGTGAGACGTAGACGCACCTCGTCGGCGCCGGGCGTGGCGGTCGGCTCCTCGACCTGTTGGGCCGTCACGTGCAGACCTTGCTCGCGCAGGACCAACAGATTGGTGAGGAGTTCGTCGACACGGTCGTCGCCGACCTCGACCACGACGACACCTGCGAACGTTCCCGCGATCTCGGCGAGCTCGCTGCGCTTCCAGTTGCCGTCGTGGAACTGGACGACGTCGGCCAGTGAGGAAACGACCCCCGCCCGGTCGCGCCCGATGATGGTCAACACCAACTCGATCATCGCGCCACTATGACACGCCCTGCGAGATCACGATCACGTCGGACATCGCTCCGGCCGCTGCACCCCGCCTGCGCTCGTCGAACCGGGCGCTCCCCGGCATCAGGCGACCTCGGCGCGGTCACCCGAGGACGACGATCGTGGAACGGTCGAGGACACGACCGGTGAACACACCACGGATCGTGAGCGTGTTGTCGTCCGGTTGGTCCACCGTCCAGGTGAGATCGACGTCGAGACACAGTGCGTCGTCGTTCACGCCGAGGACCGTGACCTGACCCGTCGGGTCGTTCAGATACGTGTTGGTGTCGGCGTCGAACGCGGACAGATCCATGCCCACGGTGGGTAGCGGGATGCTGAGACCCTGCACCTCGCCGTACGTCACGACGTCACCCGCTGCGAACGGCACACCCGTCGGCGGGTAGATCGACACGAGCCCACGCAGGGTGTCCGGAGTCGTGGGATCGAACTGGAAGAACACGGCGCCGTCACCTTCGATCTCCGAGTCACCGAACACGAGCGAGTACCCGAGCAGATCGGTGGCTGCTGCGAGCGTCGCCCGCTCCGTCGCGTCGACGGCACCATCGGGGTTCGGGACGATCGGAATGGGAACGGCGACCGCGTCGACGACCGTGAACGCGTCGGATCCGAGCGGCGACGATCCGATTCGCTGCGCCACCACCGTCACCGGAGGGGCGACGCACTCGGCGGGCAGTCCTGCTCCCGCCGTCTCGGCGGACGCCGTGTCGGGGACCGCGGTGTCGGGGATGGCGGTGTCGGGCACCGCGGTGTAGGGGACCGCGGTGTCGGCGGCGGTGTCAGCGGCCGCCGTGTCGGGAGCGACGGTGGCCGCCGTGTCGGGAGCGACGGTGTCGGGGGCCGCGGTGTCGATCGTCTCGGGTTCGGTCGTGGAGGTCGAGGTGGCGGCGTCACTCGGAGCGACGTCCTCGGACTGCACGGTGGCGTCGTCGGCGCCACCACACGCGGCCGTGACGAGCAGAGCAGCGATACCGAGTGCAATCAGGCGACGTCCCATGGAAAACGGTACATCTCCGTCGACTCCCGATCGTCCGATGTACCGAACACGACGCACGTGCGGCCTCGTGTGCGACAAGATCGTGTCGACATGGCACACCGGACACACCCTCGCAGACCCGCCGCCCGGCCGTCCGCTGCCCGACCGAGCACGCACCGATGCTCGTGCGGATCGCCCACGGCGACATCGCGCGACGGGCGGATCAGCGCATGACGTGGTCCGAGACGGTCGGAGGAGAGCGGTTCACGTTCGCCACACTCGCCGAGTTGACGGCCAAGGCGAGCGAGCCGAAGTCGGGTGACCGACTCGCCGGACTGGCTGCGACGTCGAACCGCGAACGGATCGCCGCGAAGTACGTGCTGGCCGGGGTCCGCGTTTCGGAGATCGTCGACGACCCGATGGTCGACGACGAGGTGACGGGCGCGCTGCTCGGCGCGATCGACCGCACGGCGATGCAGGCCTCGATCGGCTCGTTCGCGATCGGCGAACTCCGCGAACACGTTCTCTCCCCCGGCTTCGCCGACCAGTGGACCTCCGAGGGACTGGCTGCGCTGATCCTGCCCGAGGTCGCAGCCGCCGTCACGAGCCTCATGAGCGACCTCGACCTCGTCAGTGCCGCGGCCTCGCTGCGTGTGACGACTCGATGCCGGAGCACCATCGGTGGCCCGGGCGTGCTCGGCGTGCGGATCCAACCGAACCACCCGACCGACGACCTCGCAGGCGTCGTGCTGTCCACGATCGACGGCCTCCTGTTCGGTGCCGGCGACGCCGTCATCGGCATCAACCCGGCGATCGAGTCCGTCGACACCGTCGCCGCGTTGGCGACGATGCTCGGTGATCTCATCGACGCGTGGGATGTACCGACCCAGGGCTGCGTGCTCGCGCACGTCACCACGAAGATCGCCGCACTGGAGCGAGGCGCGCCGATCGACCTGCTGTTCCAGTCGGTTGCAGGAACCGAAGAGGCGAACCGGTCGTTCGGGATCGACCTCGCGATGCTGAGCGAGGCCTGCGACGCAGTGCGCGAGCAGCACCGCTCGCGCCCCGGGTCGTACGCGGGCGAACAATTCACGTACTTCGAGACCGGGCAGGGCTCGGCGCTGTCCGCCGGCGCGCACCACGGGATGGGTCAGCTCGTGTGCGAGGCGCGAGCGCAGGGGGTGGCCCGCCTGTTCGACCCGTTCCTCGTGAACTCGGTGGTCGGCTTCATCGGCCCCGAGTACCTCGCCGATGCACGCCAGATCACCCGCGCCGGGTTGGAGGACCACTTCATGGGCAAGTTGATGGGGCTGCCGATGGGGGTCGACGTCTGTTACACGAACCACGTCGACGCCGACCAGAACAGCAACGACGACCTGCTCGTCCTGCTGGCCGCCGCCGGAGTGAACTTCGTGATGGGCGTCCCGGCGGGCGACGACGTGATGCTCAACTACCAGTCGACCAGCTACCACGACGTGGCCACGACCCGTCACCTGCTCGGATTGCAACCCGCACCCGAGTTCGCGGCATGGTTGGAAGGCCGCGGGTTGTGGGGCGGCGGCCGCCTGCAACAGAGCGTCGATCGCACCACCGAACTCGATCGCCTGTACTCACTGGTCGCACCGGGCCTGCCGTCGGGCGTCCGATGAGTGACGGCGACCCCTCGCACCGCCTCCCTGCCCGACCGGCGGGACTCGTGTCCAGAGCGGACGCGCGGCTCACCGCTCGCGAGGTCACTCGTGCGCGGATCTTCCTCGACGGGCCGGGCACGTCGTACTCGACCGCAGATCTCCTGCGACTCCGGGCAGATCACGCTGCGGCCCAGGACGCCGTGCACGCGGAACTGACTCTCGACGATCCTGCGCTTCGCCGACTCGTCGCCGAGTTCGGCCTGTTCGGCGTGTCCACCCGGGCGACGTCACGGGCCGACTACCTCGCCGACCCGGAAAGCGGGCGGTCGCTCGACGACGACGCACGCGAGAAGGTCGCCCGGTGGTTCGCGACAGGGACCGATCTCCAGGTCGTCCTCGGCGACGGACTGTCACCGCAGGCGGTCGCCCGATACGGCCCAGAGATGCTGGAGTCGCTGCACGAAGCGGCGGACCGGCGAGGCTGGAACGTCGGACTGCCGTTCCTCGTGTCACGGTGCCGGGTCGGTGTGCTCAACGACGTGGGCGACCTCCTCCGGCCGGCCATCGTCGTGCTGTTGATCGGCGAGCGGCCGGGCCTCCAGACGGCAGAGAGCATGTCGGCGTACATGGCGTACCGCCCCGAATCCGGCCACACCGACGCCGACCGCAACCTCGTGTGCAACATCCACGAGACCGGCACCGCTCCCGTCGACGCCGCCCGCCGTGTGATCGCCCTGGCCGAGCAGATGTTCGCAACCGGCACGAGCGGAGTCGCGCTGAAGGAGCAGGTCGTGCCTCCGGATCGGCTCCACCCGTAGACGCCACCGACCACGCACATCACTACGGTGCGGACGTGGACGACCAGACGTTTCATGACGCGATCGAGGGCTACTGCGCGCAACAGAGCTACCGCGCGGGCGAGACGGTCCGGGTCCACGTGTCGACCCATGCCCCCACCTTCGACGTGCGCGTCGAGCGGTGGGGAGCCGAGCGCGAGGAGGTCTGGTCGACGTCGGCGGTCGAGGGCGTGTTCCATCCACCACCCGTCGACGCCGACTCCGACGGATGCGGGTGGCCGGCCGCCGTCGAACTCGTCGTCGACCCGGCATGGAGATCCGGCTTCCACCTCGTCACGTTGACCGCACACGGCGTCCCCGACGACCGGAGCGTCGCTCACGCATGCTTCGTCGTCCGAGGACCCGAACTCGTGGAGGACCGCCGTTCGATCCTGTACGTGCTGCCCACCAACACCTGGAACGCCTACAACACCTGGGGCGGCAGGAGCCTGTACACCGGAGGCTCGAAGGTGTCGTTCGCACGGCCGTTCGGCCGTGGCATGTTGTCGCGACCCGAGGTCGAGCGCGACGACCGCAAGGCCCGCCCGGTCCGGTTCCGCGAGACACCCGATGTCGACGGCGAGATCTTCCAGCGCTACCGCACGGAGCACCACTATCCGTCGGCGATCGGTTCGACGGGGTGGTTCACGCACGGCCGACGATTCGTGGAGTGGGCGGAGGGCGCCGGTCACGCCTTCGACTACGCCGTCACCTCCGACCTCGACACCGACCCAGGGGCCCTCGACGGATACGGCCTGGTCCTGCTGGTCGGTCACGACGAGTACTGGTCGGCGCCCGCTCGTTCCGCCCTCGAACGCCACGTGACAGCCGGTGGCAACCTGGCGTCGTTCTCGGGGAACACGATGTTCTGGCAGGTCCGACTCGAGGACGGTGAGCGCGGCCCGTCGATGGTCTGCCACAAGTACCGCGCCCACCTCGACGACCCGGTGATGGGCACCGACGACGAACGCGCGATGAGCGGGATGTGGGCCGACCCGGTCGTCGCCCGGCCGGAATGGATGCTGCTCGGTGGCGGCTCGGCGTTCGGTCTGTACCACCGCTTCGGGAACGCGACCGCTCGGGGCGTCGGAGGCTTCGTGGTGTACCGCGGCGATCACTGGCTGCTCGCCGGCACCGACCTCCGGTACGGCGACGTGCTCGGACGCGACGACGGGGTGGTCGGCTACGAGACGCTCGGTTGCCCGGTCGCCTTCGACGAGTCCAACCTCCCGGTCGTCGCCCAGCAGGCCGATCTGGCGGCCCTGCCCGCCGACTGCGAGGTCGTCGCGATGACGCCGTCGAGCAACCTCGGCGTCGGCGACTACCCCACGTCGATCGCTGCGCTCAGCGACCAGGGCGACCTGGAGTTCATCGCCGAACGGATCTTCGGTGGGAGGGACGAGACCGCCCGGGCCCGCGCCCGCTTCGGCAACGCCGTGATGCTGACGTGTCGACCGTTCGGCACCGGTGCGGGCGAGGTCGTCACGGTCGGCACGACCGACTGGGTCTTCGGGCTGGCGCAGGATCGGAACGTCGCACGGGTGACGGCGAACGTGCTCGACCGCCTCTCCGCGGACTGATCCCCACCAGCACCGCCGGATCCGATCACACGCTCACCCGTGTGCCCGCCGTCGACCGGTGAACCATCGGCGCCGGTGGGTGTCCGACGAAGCCACCCGTCTAGTTTCGATCGACGTACGCCAGGACCGGCCGGGCCGACAGATCGGGGACGACAGCATGAAGATCGAACAGGGAACGACCGCTGCGGTGGTGACGGGTGGAGCATCGGGCCTCGGCCGTGCCAGCGCGTATGCGCTCGCGGCGGCGGGAGCGAAGGTGACCGTGTTCGACATCAACGAGGATGGAGGCCGTGCCGTCGCAGCCGACATCGACGGACTCTTCTGCAAGGTGAACATCCTCGACGAGGAGAGCGTGGTCGACGGGTTCGCCGAGGCACGTGAGGCCTACGGCCAGGAGCGCGTGCTCGTCCACTGCGCCATGGCGGCCAAGGGTGGCAAGACCGTGGGCCAGGACCGCGAGAGCGGCGGCTGGAAACGCCTCTCGACCGAGGACTTCGCGTTCGCCGCGCAGGGCATCCTGGTGGCCAGCTACCGGATGGCCTCACTGTCCGCGCTCGGCATGATCGAGAACCTGGAACCGCTCGACGACAACGAGCGTGGCGTCATCACGCTCACCGCATCAGTGGCCGCCCAGGATGCCCAGGTGGGCCAGGTCGCCTACGGCTCGTGCAAGGCGGGCGTCAACGGACTCGTGCTCCCGATCGCACGCGACCTCATGAACGAAGGCGTGCGCATCAACTCGATCATGCCCGGCATCTTCGCCACGCCACCGATGCTCGGCGTGCCCGAGAAGGTGCTCGAGAACCTCAGCGCATCGGTCCCGTTCCCGAAGCGCCTGGGGAACCCGGACGAGTTCGGCTCGCTGGTGCTCGAACTCGTCCGCAACACCTACTTCAACGGGCAGAACATCCGCCTCGACGGCGCGATCCGCATGCCCCCGCGCTGACGTCGACCGACACCTCGATCGCGGTCATCGGAGATGATGCGCGCGAGCCGTCATGGTGGCCTCACCGGTTCTGCTGCGCCGCAATTCCGGCCAGCGTGGCGTCATGGACGGCGCACGCGATCCGGCCTCCCCACGTCGATCGCGGACCGCCGAACCGCTCTGGTGTTCCGTCGGCAGCGCACAACACGGCAACCGCATCGCTTGCCGTGCCAGTCCCGTCGATGCCGCAGTGCAGCAACGCCTGAACCTTGGCTTCCGTCGCAGTGGCGACGGCGTTCACGAGAGCGGCATCGCCCAGATTCACCGGGACCATCACGATCAGGTTGATGGTGCCCGGTCCGGCATCGGGCTCGACAGGGTCGCAGAACTCGGCCGCCCAGACCGGCCGACTGATTCCCACCGTCGCCCACGCTGCTGCACCGTTCGTCTCGGCCTCCTGGTACTCGCTCACCGCAACGGCCGTCATCATCGCGACACCGCGGCCGTCGAGATCGAGTCGACGAGCGATCTGCTGCAGATGAAGATCGGGGTCGAGGCGGTCGTAGTCCTCGTCGACCGTCGTGTTGAGCACCCACGAGACGGGACCGATGCCTCCGCCGACGATCGAAGAGCTGATCCCCCGCATCGGATCTGGAAGTCTCCAGACCAGGCAGGGGCCTCGAGCACCTCGCGTCGGACCTGCATCGACGACGCGCGGAGCAGCATGGCCTCGGTCGTCGACACTCACCCGAGCAGTCTGACGCGTCTGACAGCAGACATCCGGTCGAGAAGATCCTGACGAGTGGAGGAATCTCGGCACCAACGCAGGGAGCCGGTGTCGCCCAAGGTTTGAGCGACGGCCACCCTGCGTTCACCCCGACTCCAGTCGGGCGACATCTGTCGTTGCTATCCAGGACACCGATGCATGCCACCCTCCCTCACCGTCGTGCTGCCGTCGTGACGGCACTCTGCCTCTCCGCCTCCGCTGCGGGTGTCCTGACGACTGCGCCTGCGGCCTCGGCCGCCGTGACACCGTCTGCCATCGACCTCGCGGGTTACTCGATCGTGGGCCGGTATCCACTTCCGACTCAATTCGACTCGGAAGCTCCGGCCGGCTCGGAACTGGCGACGGAAGTCTCGGCGATCACCTACGACTGGGACTCCGACACGCTCTTCGTGGTGGGTGACGAAGGCACGTCGGTGGTCCAGGTGTCGACGACCGGTGAGTTGATCGACTCGATGAGCCTCGTCGGCTTCGAGGACACCGAGGGACTCAGCTACGTCGGCGGTGGGCAGTTCGTCGTGGCCGAAGAACGGCTGCGCAACGCGGTGCTCGTCACCTATGCGGGCGGCACGGTGCTCGACCGCGCCGATGCGACCGCCGTCAAGCTCGGAACCACGATCGGCAACATCGGCCTCGAGGGCATCGGCTACGACCCGCTCACCACCGGCCCCGACGGTCTGGGTTTCATCGGCGTCAAGGAGAGCGCTCCTCTCGGCGTGTTCCAGACGAACATCGACTTCGACGCCGGCACGGCCACCAACGGCGGTCCCGGCGTGGAGAACCCGGTCGACCTGTTCGACCCGACGCTCGTGGGAACGACCGACCTGTCCGACGTGTTCCCGCTGTCACTGCTCCCCGACCTGGACGGCGGCGACTCCGAGAACCTGCTGATCATCAGCCAGGAGTCGGGGCGGATCGTCAACGTCGACCGCAACGGTGTGATCGACAGCCAGGTCGACATCACCGATGTCGGTGCACCCCTCACCGTGCCCGCCCAGACGATGGAAGGCGTCACACTCGACCGTGACAACGTGATGTACACCACGTCGGAGGGTGGCGGTGGAAGTGCCACACGCCCTCAACTCCTGGTGTGGGCGACCGACGCATCGCCGCTCACCCGGCTCGCCGTCACCGAGGTCGCCCCGTGGGGCGGCGACGCTTCGTACGGAGCCGACTGGTTCGAGTTGACCAACACCGGCTCGGTCCCCCTCGATCTCACCGACGTGTCCGTCGACGATGGCTCGAACGATCCGACGCTCGCGGCCCCGCTCCTCGGAGTGTCGTCGCTGGCTCCCGGCGAATCGGCGATCTTCCTCGAGACGACCGATCTCCCGACGGTCTCGGCGAACTTCGCCACCGCCTGGTTCGGCGACGCAGGTCTGCCCGACGGCCTCCAGCTCGGCAGCTACTTCGGCTCCGGCCTCGGTCTGTCCGGCAACGGTGACGCGGTCAACGTCTTCGCCCCCGACGACACGCATGTCACCGGCGTGTCCTTCGCTGCAGCGACCACTGACATCACCTTCGACAACGTCGCCCGTCACGGCGCAGCGGCCGCTCCGGTCGCCATCGACACGCTCGCGTCGGAGGGCGTGAACCTCGCGTTCGTCGCCGCCGACGGCATCGCGGTGGGGTCGCCGGGCAACCTTGTCGTCGATCCGGGTGGACCGTCGGGCGACACATCGGGCATCCGCATCACCGAGGTCGCCGCGTTCGGTTCGGGCAACTCGCCCTACGCCGTCGACTGGTTCGAGGTGACCAACACCGGCTCGACGTCGGTGAACCTCTCGGGTTGGGTGATGGACGATTCGTCGGCGACGTTCGCGAGCGGTGCGGAGTTGATCGGCGTCCCGGTGCTGCCGGCCGGCGCGTCGGCGATCTTCTTCGAGGGCACCGACGACGCTGCCTTCGAACTCGCCTTCGCCCAGGCATGGTTCCAGCAGAACCTGTTCGACGACGGCTTCTTCTTCGGTCACTACACGGGAGGTGGCGTCGGCCTGTCGACGGGTGGCGACGCAGTCACCGTCTTCGACGCCTCCGGCGCCCTCGTCACCGGCGTGGCCTTCGGAGCCTCCCCTCTGGCCTCCCCGTTCGCCACCTTCGACAACGCCGAAGGGCTGGGCTCGAACACGACGCCGCTCCCGACGCTGACCACGCTCAGCGAGGTGGGTGTCAACGGGGCGTTCGCTGCCGCTCAAGCTCAAGAGATCGGATCGCCCGGCACAGCGGGGGTGCCGCAGGCGCCGCTCGCCGATGTGGCCGTCACCGAAGTCGCACCCTGGGCATCGGGCGACGCCCCCTACGGTGCCGACTGGTTCGAGATCACCAACACGGGCACCGACACGGTCGATCTGACCGGCTTCGCCGTCGACGACTCCTCGAACAGTTTCGCCGAAGCCCGGACCCTCATCGGGGTCGGCGCTCTCGGCGCCGGTGAGTCCGCCGTGTTCGTCGAGGCATCTCCCGAGGAGGTCGCCGCGACGACCGAGCAGTTCCTCACGGCATGGGTCGGCTCGGTCCCCCTGGACGCCACACCGATCGGCACCTACTCCGGTTCGGGCATCGGCCTGAGCACGAGTGGCGACGAGGTGAACCTGTTCGATCCGGCCGGCCGCAAGGTGGCCGGCGTGTCCTTCGCAGCGTCGACATCGGGCTTCACCTACGACAACACGGCAGCGCTGTCGGGTCCGATCTCCACGTTGTCGCTCGACGGCGTCGACGGCGCCTTCACCGCTGCCGACGGACACGGGGTCGGCTCTCCCGGTGGCCTCTCCCTGCCGGACCCGGTCGACCCCGTCGACCCGACGGACCCGGTCGAACCGACGGACCCGGTCGACCCCATCGACCCAGGCACCCCGATGACGTTCCAAGCGGTCACGCCGACCCGCTTCGTCGACACGCGTGCGAACGGCGTGACCATCGACGGCACCTTCGCCCAGGGTGGCAAGCGGAGCGCAGGCTCGGAGTACCGGGTGCAGATGTCCGGGAGAGGCGACGTGCCCGACGACGCCGCGGCTGTCGTCGTCAACGTCGCTGCCGTTGCGGCCGACGGCGTCGGCTTCGTCACGATTCACCCGTGTGTCACACCGCGACCGGTTGCATCGTCGCTGAACTTCACGGCCGGGGTGAACATCGGCAACGAGACCGTGACGCTGTTGACCGGGTCGGGCGAGGTGTGTCTCTTCACCCGTGAGGCCGTCCACCTCGTCGTCGACGTCACCGGCTTCGTCCCCGACGGTTCGAGCGTGGTCCCGGTCATCCCGTCGCGGTTCCTCGACACACGTGCGAACGGAGTCACGGTCGACGGCGCATCGGCGGGAGGTTCCAAGCCCGTGGCCGGCGCGGTCGTTCGACTGCCCGTGGCCGGGCGAGGGCCCGTTCCTCCCGAGGCTGCTGCGGCGGTGGTCAACGTGACGGCAGTGGCTCCCGAGGGCACCGGGTTCGTGACTGCCTACCCCTGCACGTCCGAGGTGCCGGTGGCCTCGTCGTTGAACTTCGTCGCCGGCGTGAATCGGGCGAACGAGTTGATCGCCCCTCTCGACGACGCAGGCGGGCTCTGCCTCTTCGTGTCCGCTGGCGTCCATCTCGTGGCCGACGTGGTCGGGTTCCTGCCCGCAGGCAGTGACCTCACACCCATCGGTCCGGCACGACTGCTCGACACCCGGTCCGGCGGTGCGACCGTCGACGGCGGATCGTCGGGCGACGGCCGACAGGGTCCGAACGGCGAGTACCGGTTGCAGGTGACCGGTCGTGGCGGCGTGCCGCTGACGGCCACGAGTGCGGTGGTCAACGTCACGGCGGTCGGGGCCGACGGCACCGGCTTCGTCACCGTGCACCCGTGCGTCACCCCCCGCCCCTTCTCGTCGACGATCAACTACGTGGCGGGCGTGAACGGGGCCAACGAGGTCTTGACCCGACTCTCGGCCGACGGAGCCGTGTGCATCCACACGTCGGCACGCATCCACCTCGTCGTCGACGTCGTGGCCACGATCTCCTGACCGAGCGCCGGAGTGGACGGCGACGTCGTCGCCCACTCCGGCACCCGGCGCCCGTCGACAGCTGAGCAAACTCAACCGTCCAGCCGGTACAGTAACGTTCATGTCGTCTGCTCCTCCGAACCCTCGTCGTTGGTGGACGTTGGTGGTGCTCACCCTGCCCGTCCTGATCATCTCGATGGACGCCACCGTGCTCGGATTCGCGGTTCCCTCGCTGAGTGCATCGCTCGCCCCGTCGAGTTCCCAGCTGCTGTGGATCATCGACATCTACGCATTCGTCCTGGCCGGCCTCCTGATCACGATGGGGGCCCTCGGCGACCGGATCGGCCGACGGCGGCTGTTGATGCTCGGCGCGGCGGGGTTCAGCATCGCCTCGGTGCTCGCTGCGTTCTCGACCAGCCCCGGGATGCTGATCGCCGCCCGAGCGATGCTCGGCGTCGCCGGTGCGACGCTGATGCCGTCGACGCTCTCCCTGATCCGCAACGTGTTCAGCGACGCCCGCGAACGTCAGACCGCCATCGCGATCTGGGCGTCGGCGTTCTCGTTCGGGTCCGCACTGGGTCCGATCGTCGGTGGGTTCCTGCTCGAGCACTACTGGTGGGGCTCGGTGTTCCTCGTCGGCGTTCCGGTCACGGCCGCACTCCTCCTGGTCGCCCCGCGACTCGTCCCCGAGTCGCGTGACCCGTCGCCCGGTGCGTTCGACGTCACGAGCGCCGCACTGTCGCTCGTCGCGATGATCGTCACGGTCTACGCCGTCAAGATGTTCGCCGAACACGGACTCTCGGCGACCGTGTTCGTCGCAGCGATCGGCGGCGCCACGGCGGCGACGTCGTTCGTCCGCCGTCAGCGCCGCCTCGCCGACCCGATGGTCGACGTGTCCCTCTTCTCGGTCGCGAAGTTCCGCATGGCGGTCAGCGGCAACATGATCGCCGCCTTCGGTTTCGCCGGGTCGCTGTTCTTCGTCACCCAGTACCTGCAACTCGTCGTCGGCATGTCGCCGCTGCGCGCCGGTCTGCAACTGCTCCCCGCCGCCGGCGCCTCGATCACCTTCACACTGCTCGCCCCGGTGGCCGCCCGACGGTTCGGTGCGTTCGCCGTCACCGCGGCAGGACTCACCCTCGGCAGCATCGGCTTCGCGATGCTCACCCAGGTCACGGCGGAGGGCTCGGTGGCGTTGACCACCGCGGCCGTGATGATCCTCAATGCCGGGCTCGGCGCGTCGATGACCGTGGCCATCGACGGCATCCTCTCGGCGATCCCACCCGAACGTGCCGGCGCAGGCGCATCGGTGTCGGAGACCGCGATCGAACTCGGGGTGGCGCTGGGCACGGCGGTCCTGGGGAGCGTCGCCGCTGCCGTCTACCGGCGCGGCCTGGTCGACGTCGACGGCGTGCCCTCCGAAGCGATCGACGTCTCGCGCGACACGCTGGGTGCGGCGCTCGGCGCAGCAGAACGACTGGGTCGAGAACCCGGTGACGCTCTGCGCGACGCGGCCTCCTCGGCATTCGTCGACGGGTTCCATGCCGCCGCGCTCGTTGCGACGATCGCCATCGGCGCGGTGGCCGTGTGGGCGTTCCGCACGAGGTTCCAGCGCCAGCCCATCGTCGAATCCGCCGACGTCGTCTCGATGGACGCACGGTGACATGGCACGCCCGTCCCAACGCGAGGTGATCCTCGACGCCTTCCAGGACCTCATCGTCGAGGTCGGCGCCGCCAACGTCACGCTCGACGACGCCGCCGCCCGCTCGGGTGTCTCGAAGGGTGGGCTGCTCTACCACTTCCCGTCGAAGTCGGCTCTGTTCGCCGGGCTCTGCGATCGACTGGCAGCTGCCATCGACGTCACCATCCGCGACGCTCCCACCGATCTCGAGGGTCTCGTGCGCTGGTACCTAGGCGCCGCTGCCGAGGTCGTGCAGGGCGACGACACGCTCTGGCTCGCGCTGTTCGCTGCCACGCACGCGGTCGACGACGACATCGCCGCCATCCTCAGCGAGCTCTTCGCTCGCTATTCGACACCACTGGATCCTCTGCCGAGGGTTCTCGGTGAACACGTCCGCCTCGTCGGCGACGGGCTCTACTTCAACGCACTCATCGGCGGGCCCCGACCCGACCCCGAGCATCTCGCCGAGATCACCGAGATGTTGATCGCCGGCATCCCCGACTCCCCACACGGGTGAGCCCGAGGCCCTCGCTGCGTCCGGTCGGTGACCGGCACCATCCGTCGTCCGGCGGTTCTGCGAGGGTTCACCGGTCCAGGCGTCGGGCACGATGGACGAATGACCCCCGTGACCGTGCTCCTCGACATCGACGGAACGCTCGTCGACAGCAACTACCACCACGCGCTCGCCTGGAACCGCGCGCTGCGGCGCGGCGGGCTCGTCGTGCCGCTCGCCGAGATCCACCGCTCCATCGGCATGGGGGCGGATCAGCTCCTCGAACGCTTCGCGCCGGACCGCGACGACCCCTTCGAGGAATGGTGGCACGACGGCTTCGAACCGCTCATCGACGAACTCGCACCGACGCCCGGCGCCGGGGACCTCGTGCGCCACATCGCTGCTCAGGGAGCGACGAACGTCTACGCGACGTCGGGAAGCGAGCAGGACGTCGATCGACTCCGCGCGATCATCGGCGCGGATTCCGTCGTCGCTCGGTCGGTGAACTCGAGCGAGGTCGATGCGAGCAAACCCGCCCCCGACATCTTCGAGTTGGCGATGAAGCGCGTGGACGCCGACCGCGAGCGGACCATCGTGCTCGGTGACAGCGTCTACGACATCCACGCTGCGTCCGAGTGCGGGATCGGTTGCGTGGCGGTCACCTGCGGCGGGTTCGGTCGAGGGGAACTCATCGACGCGGGTGCCCTCGCGGTCTACGACGATCCCCGTGACCTGCACGAGCACTGGGCCGGCTCACCGATCGCAGCTCTGATCGACCGCTCTCAGGACTGACGGAGCCAGCGCGTCAGTCATCCGACACCTGCTTCTCCTCGCGGAGCCATCGACACATCGCCGGGTACGCGGCGACGCCGCGACTCGAGGCCTGTACCTCGTCGTACGTCATCTCGTACCACTGCAGCAGCGGAACTCCGAAGAAGCGACCTGCCGCGAAGTTCTCCAGGATCGACGCCGAACCACCGCGGTAGCCGGCCTCGTGGAACACGACCGCCGGATCGATCCCCAGGTGCTGGGCAGCGGCGTACGACCAGGCGATCGCCGCCATCTCGTCCCCGCCATCGGACTCCGCATCTCCCGACAACGACGTCCGCCGTGCCGGCTCGGTGACCGCGAGGTGCCCGGCCTCGTGGAGGAGATCGCCAGGGTGTCGCAGTCGCGCCTCGTCGACGACGATCACACCACCATCGATGCGGACACCGGGGACGATGCAGTCGTCGCCGACGTCACCATCGACAACCTCGAGGCCGATCGACACGAGGAATGCCACGATCGTCGCAGCTGTCGGGTCGGCGAGGGTCGACCGTGGCCGTGGTGCCCGGAGCGATTCGGAGTCGACGCGATCGAGCGGGACCGCAGAGGACAGCGACGGATCGGACATGTCGGGCCGCCCGGCACGCAGCAGTTCCTCCAACCAGTCGTCGACGACGCAATCGATCACCAGGTGCACGCGATCGAGATCGCTGCGGTTGTCCACCCGGTGCGGCAGCTCGAGGTCGAGGTACCAGGCCTCGCCCACCTGCATCGGCACGACCTCACCGTCGAGGAAGAACTCGACGTCGTCGTGGCTGAGGATCGGGACGTGGATGCGGGCCTCGCCGTACGCTGCGCTCAAGCCGACGTCGCGATGTTCCTTGATCCTCGACCCCGCCGCCAGCTTCAGCAGACGCACACACGACAGTTCGCACTCGAACACGTCGAGCACCGAACGAAACGCCGGCGACGCATTCAGCACCGTCGTGTCACGGAACCGCCCGATCGCGCTCGGATCGGGATGGATCCGATCGGCACGACCGTCGACGCCGCGCAGGGCGACACCCGACCACGACCCCTCGTAGTCTCCCGTGTTGTAGTGCGCCACCCATTCCTTGTCTCCGATCCGCTCGACCTCGCCGGCGAGGTCGACGGCGTCGAAACGAAACGGCAGACGCGCGTGCTTCACGACATCCAGGCCGGTTCCCGACCTGCGCTCGTTCGTCATCGTGGGAACTCGTCGTCGCTGGCGAGCTGACGAGTCCGAGCTGCGTCGAACGCCGAGTAGGCCCCGCCGACCAATCGATGAGTCGCTTCGCGCAGCTCCGGATCGGCGCCGTCCCGCTTCTCGACTCCGTCGGGAGTGAACGGCAGTACCGGGTTCTTGGCGTGCTGTGACAGCACGTCGGGGTCCGGGTCGATCACCGCCAAGCCGAAGTGGGGTTGGATCCGCGTCGTGATCGCTTCGGGCAACTCGGTGTAGTCGACCAGGAGCCCGCCGTCGGCTTCGTGGAACAGCGCCGAGTCGAGAATGGCGGCGAGGACCGAGGCACCGTGTTCGTGCAGGCTCACGGTTTCCGCATCCACGCGCAGCAGCTCGCTCGGAAGGGCGCCCGGGATCATCTGCGGCCCGCGCTGGCGGTCGTGCGACACCATCACCTCGACCGGATCGCGTGCGAGGAAGATCCACGGGACGTCCGGATACGCACGTCGCAGGATCGGGAAGAGGTGGATGTGCCACGAGTCGAGCTTGACGACCAACCCGTCGTCGCCCGCATCGGCAGCGGGCGACAGGGCGCTGAGCATCCATCGGGCGGCGAGCGCCTGACGGTCGGTCGGCTGGTCGGCGACCAGCCGCAGCAACTGATCGAGAGGCACGGGTTCCGACAGCACCGATACGCCGGGCACCGAAGCGAGCGCGCTCGTCACGAACGTCGAGCCGCAGCGCGACAGGTGGTACACGAAGCCCGATGGGCGCAGCGGCGGCCTCCGTTGCTCGTGGCGCTCGAGATCGCCCAGGCCACCGGTGTGCTGGAACAGCAGCCGGAACGGATCGCGCATCAGGCGGTTCGCCGTGTCGTTCCAGAACGGCGGATCGAACACCTCGCCGTCACTCCAGCACCAGGAGATCACCGGCTCGCCCTCGGCCACGGACACCCTGACCGGCGTCCACCCGGTCAGATCGGTGGCGGGGGTGATCGAGGCGACTAGACCCATCGTTCGAGCCAGTCCGTTCGAGCGGTGCGCTGGGCCTCGGCGACGTCCTCGGCGTCGATCTCGAGCCCGAGGACTCCCGCCACCTCGATGATCTCGGCAACCAGACGATCGGCGGGAACGGTGCGGAGGCGCTCCTGCAACGAGACGTCGGCGAGCACACGGGTACGGACCTGTTCGAAGCGTTCACGCCGTTGCGCCGACGAACGGCGGACGAACTGGAGATGGACGTCGTCGGCGAGTTCGACGGTGAAGCCGTTGCGGAAGTACAGGCGTTGCGCGCCGATGTTGTCGGACCGCACGGTCAATCGGACGGTCGCTTCGGACCGCTCGGCCTGGTCGACGAGGTCGGCCATGAGGACGGAGCCGATTCCCTGCTTCTGATGGTCGGGCAGCACCGCGAAGTCGACCAGCGTCCACTCGTCGCTCGAGCTGTCCACCCAGATCCGCCCGACCGGTCCGTCGTCGTGGACGATGATGTGATCGCCGGTCGGATCGAACGCGTCGGCGTACGCCCGCAGTCGGATCTCGTGCTGGTGCGCGAGCAACTCGTCGACGAGATCCGGGTCGATCGAGGCGAACTCCGAGCGAGTCGTGGCGCTGAAGAGTTGCTCGAGGAACGGTCGATCGTCGGCGGTCGCATGACGCAAGGTCACGACCGTCCCCGACATCAGTTCCGCGACGGGAAGATGCCCTGGAGAGCGATGATGAAGTTCACCGTCTGGTACGGCTGGACGTTGTTGAACGCCTGCCCACTTCCGGCGACGGCGGTCGGTGCCATCGCCGTGTCGGTGGTGGTCGTGTACCGGTTCCCGGCGGCGAGGTACCCGTTCGTCGGGCGGTTCGTGGTCTGTCCGCCCGCCGACGCGGAGATCCCGTGGTTGTGCGGCGGCAGATTGTTCACGCCGAGCGTGGTGGTCTCGGTGCCACCGGTCTGCCCGAGCGCGTAGTTGCTGAGCCCCGGACCCTGGCCGGGATGCATCGGCACACGACCTCGGAGATCGGGAAGCGCGAAGGTGGTCTGGCCGTCGCCGCCGTACGTCGTGCCGAGGAGGGAGAAGAGTGCGGTGTTCTGCGCGATCGACAAGATCTGGCCGTCGCAGAACGCCCAGCCTCTCGGGGCGAAGTTGCCCCCGAACATCGAGATCTGTGCGATGAAGGGCGTTGCCATGTCAGCCTGCTTTCCGTGAATGGGATCCCGACTCGAACGTTCGGGTGTCGACGATGATCTGGTAGTCCTGGACCCGAGCGGACCGACCGACCGGGAAGACGTGCATCGGCGGGAGATCCAACGCACCGTGGCTCAGGTGGTACACCGCCGCCGGGAGGCGGGATTCGACCGGTCCTTCGAGGATCAGTGTGTAGGCGCTGCCGCTCAGCAGCGTCGGCTCGCTGCTTCGTCCCTGTGTGGGTGTTGCTTCGACCAGTCGCAACGCGACGGCGCCGACCCCGGCAGCACGGACGCGGAACAACGTGCCGATGTGCGGGGTGAAGCTCGCGGCAGTGAGCGGAGCACTCGCGCCAGTGCCGGTGGACACTGCTGCAGAGACCAGCGGCGCGACGAGACCTGCGAGCGCGAACCCTGCGACCGCGGTTCCACCGATGAGAAGCTGTCGCCGGTCGACGACGAGCGGAGCCGATCCGGCAGCAGCCTGCCGAGGGAGCGCATGTGCGTGGGTCACGGCGCCGGTGCCAGCCAGGCGGTCCAGACGAAGTTGGAGATGGCGACTCCACCGGTGTTCACGATCCGCACCGCGATGGTGTCCGACGCCGACAGGTCCACCCCGTTCGTACCGTCGACACATGTTGCAGCCGGCGGCGCCACGGTGCAGGTGAGTGCGGAGGCGGCGCCGTTCACCCACACCGTCACCGATGCGGCAGCGGCGGACCCGAGTTTCACGTTGAGGGCCGACAACCTCCCATCGACGGGCATCGGGGCTCCTGCGGCCGCCGCCGTGGGGACGACCATCTCCCGCTGGCCGAGCCCCACGAATCCGTTCGCGTCGAGGGGGTCGATGAAGTCGACGCCACCCGAGAGCACCGGGTTGCCGCCGCTCGGGCCCTGGTCGCCGGTCGGGCCTGTGGCACCGGGCAGTCCGGTGGGTCCGGGGATGCCCTGTGTGCCCTGAGGTCCGGGGATGCCCTGAGGTCCGGTGTCGCCCTGTGGGCCCGTGTCGCCCTGTGCTCCGGTGTCGCCCTGAGGTCCGGGGATGCCCTGAGGTCCGGTGTCGCCCTGCGGCCCCGTGGCCCCCTGAGGACCGGTGTCGCCCTGCGGCCCGGCGACCCCCTGTGGACCGGGATCGCCCTGGGGACCGGTGTCGCCCTGCGGACCGGTGTCGCCGGGAGGTCCCTGGATGCCGGGTACTCCCATGCTGCCGTCGGCCCCGGGTGCGCCGTCGGCCCCGGGTGCGCCTGTCGAACCCTGTGGACCCTCGGGCCCGGCCGGACCGGGGTCACCCTTGGGTCCCGGCACGAGATCGGCGGGCGTGACATACCCCTGGAGATCGATGATCACCTGCACGGATCCGGCGTCGTTGTACACGTCGAGCCCGCCGCCGGATCCCAACGCCACCGTGGAGCCGTTGGCGATCGCACGATCGTCGGGCCAGTTGATGGTCGAGGTGTCGGGACGGTCCGCACCGGTCGGGAACGCCGTCAGGAACGACGGGGAGGTCCCGCCGACCACCGTGACGTTCACGATGGCCGCCGTCGCCTCGGCCGGCACGCCGAAGCGACCGGCGATCGGAACGCTGATGGTCTGGGCGCCCTGCAGTGGGCCCGTCGATCCGAGTGCGATCCGCGTGTCGACGAGACGAATCGGAACGATCGTGACGGTGCTCGTGGCCGGAGCGGTCGGGAGTGGTTGACTCGCCGACAGCAGGCTGCTCGAACCGAGGACTGCGACGGCGACACCACTCACGACAGCGGCTCGGGTACGTAGGAATCGCGATCTCATGAGCTCCCCTTCGACGACTGAGCGAACACCGCTGAGCGGACAGTAATCCCTCGACCACGGCTCGACAAGAAGCGGACGCACCCCCGCCGCGTCATCGGCTGCGTCCTACCGCGGCATGCGACGCCACAACCACTGCGGCAGCAGTCGGGCGACGAAGAACGCGGGCCGAAGCAAGGTCGGCACCCACACCGTCGAGCGCCCGCGTCGCAGGGCATCGACCACTGCGGCTGCGACCTCGCCGGGCGTACTCGACAACGGGGCCGGACTCATGCCCTCGGTCATCCGACCCACCACGAAGCCCGGTCGGACCAGCAGGAGGTCCACGCCGCTGCCATGCAGTGCATCGCCGAGACCGCTCGCGAAGCCGTCGAGGCCCGCCTTCGCCGCTCCGTAGACGTAGTTGGCGCGACGCACACGGATCCCGGCGACCGACGAGAACACCACGATCTTCCCGGCACCCGCCGATCGCATCCGCTCGGCCAGCAGCGTGAGGACGCTCACCTGGGCGACGAAGTCGGTGTGGACGACGGCGAGGGCGTGCGACGGGTCGCGTTCGGCGGTCGCCTGATCGCCGAGGATCCCGAACGCCAGGACCGCCACCGCCACGGCGCCGACTCGCCGGTCGATCTCCTCGAACAAGGCAGGGTGGCTCTCCGTGTCGTCGGCGTCGAACTCGATCGCGGACACCGACGTCGCTCCCGCGGCGCGCAGCGATGCGATCTCGTCCGCGAGGTCGTCGGAACGACGTGCGGCGAGCACTGCAGCACGACCGGGAACCAGCCTCCGGGCCACGTCGAGTCCGATCTCGCTCCTGCCACCCAGCACGAGCACCGGCCCGTCCGTCAGGCCCTTCGTCGTCACGATGCCGACGCTGCGCCGCGCTCGTCGTCACCGCACAGCAGACAGGTGCGGCCCGTGACGCGGTCGGCGAACACCGTGCGGCACGTCATGTGTCGAGACTAGACAACCCGCCATCCCCTGGCGTCCGTGTCGTGAAGGACGCTGGCCGGGTGAGGCGGTCAACGCCGGCTCCTCGCGAAGAGGATGGCTCCGGGTACCTCCTCGTCGGGGCGCATCAGGAGTTCGGCCTCGATGGTGAAGCCTGCGTCGCGCAGCCACCGGGCCATCGTCGCCGATGGGCGGTGGTAGCTGTCGACGGCGATCGTGCGGCCCGAGTATCCCTCGCTCATATGGTGGGCGCGGGTGTGGTGGGCATCCTGTCCGACGTGGAATCCGACGAGCAGCGAGCCGCCCGGACGCACCACCCGGTGGAACTCGGCGAACACACCGGGTACCGCTCGATCGGGCACGTGGATCACCGACCAGAACGCGACCACACCGGCGAGTGAGTCGTCGCCGAGGTCGAGGTCGGTCATCGTCCCGACCTCGAAGCGCAGGTCGGGGTGATCGCGCCGTGCGAGAGCGACCATCTCCGACGAGAGGTCGATGCCGAACGCCTCGACGCCGAGGTCGCGCAGGTGGCGGGTGACGTAGCCGGGGCCGCAACCGATGTCGGCGACGGTCCCGCCACCGGCATCCCGGATCAAGTCTGCGAACAACGCCAGGCCGGCACGCAGGTCCGGCCTCGCGTCCAGGAGGCCGTCCACCTTCGCGGCATATCCGACGGCGTCGACGTCGTAGGAGGAGCGGGTGTCGGCCAGCCAGCCATCGGTCATCGAGGGAACAGTAGAGCGCGTCGGCGGGCACGTCGCCGACGACGTCGGCGACCGTTCGTCGACGTCGTCGGTCGAGTGCGGTCGACGCGCGGGCCGGCGCGCTCTAGGTTCTGGGTCGTGGCGGCGTGGACCAGCGAGGCGTTGACCCACGAGACGATGGTTCGTCAGGGTCTGTCGTCGCGTCGAGCGGTCGGGGTGCACGACGCCGTTCGATCGGTGCTGGCGCTGCAAGCCCAGGAGCCCGCAGCGCCGTACCTGGCGTTGTGGAATCGTGTCGACGGCTTCGACGCGGCCGACCTCGACCGGGCCGTTGCCGACGGAACGATCGTGAAGGCGTCGCTGTTCCGGTTCACGCTGCACGCCGTCGGGGCAGGCGACGTCGGGTGGGCGAGGGCGGCGATGAGGAGTCGGGTGCGCGACGCCGGGTACTTCGAGGTCCTCGACGACATCGGGCTCGACGCGGATCGGGTGGCCGAGATCCTCGGGCAACTCTCGTCGGCGATGGTCGAACCGCACGACAACGCCGACCTCGAGAGGGTGCTCGCCGAGTTCGCTCCCGAGGCCACCGACCCGGCCCGCCTCTGGTCGGCGCTGCGCATGGTCGGCGCCTTCCGCAACGCGCCGACGACCGACACCTGGTCGTTCGGCCGACGTCCGACGTACCTCCCGTGCACGGTCGCGACCGACCACGAGCCCAGCGCGACTGCGGAACTCGTGCGGCGATACCTCGCGGCGTTCGGACCGGCGAACGTCGCCGACCTCTCGCAATTCACGATCCTCAAGCGGTCGGCCCTCCGAGAGGTGACCGAGTCGATGGCCGACATCGTCACCGTGCCCGGGCCGAACGGATCTCACCTGCTCGACGTGAACGACGGCCGCTCCGGACCGGAGGCCGACCCGAGCCCGCTCCCGCCGCGCCTGCTGGGGATGTGGGACAGCGTGCTGCTCGCCTACTCCGATCGCTCGCGCGTGATCCCCGACGAGCACCGCGCCCACGTCATCCGGCGGAACGGCGATGTCCTGCCGACCGTGCTGGTCGGCGGTCTCGTGCGTGGTGTCTGGCGGGCCGCGCACGACGGGATCGAGGTTCGGGCGCTGGAGCCACTCGACGACGCGACCCTCGCATCGCTGGACGACGAGGCGCGTGACCTGCGACGGTTCCTGGCGGACCGCGAGCCCACCGTGTTCTCCCGCTTCGGGCGCTGGTGGGATCGCCTGCCCGACGGTCCGACGATCACCCTCGGGGCCTGAACCGGAGCAGAACCCACGACCACCGCGTCACGCGGCTCGGCATCCCTCCGTCACCGCAGCGGTCATGTCGGCGGTGGTGGCCGAGCCGCCCGGATCGGGCGTGCGGACGGCACCCTCGACGTCCCGACCTTCCGAACTTCCCGGGACGTGATCCGGAGCACACCTCCCCCGTTCCGGGAGGGGTCCCGCGAATGCGCCGAGTCAGCGGAGGTCGGCCACGCCGAGTCTGCCCGCGGCGCGACTGGCGGAGTCCGGCCCGGCGAGTTGGCGCAGGAGGAGCAACCCGTCGAAGAGCGCGATGGCGGCTTCGGCCTCGGTACGACGCCGTGCCGGTGTGCCCTGGAAGAACTCGGCCGCCCAGGTGATCCAGGCCTCGACGAGTTGCGGAACGAGCGTGCTGAAGGGCTGTCGTCCCGCCGATGCGAGCCCGTTCGCCTCGAAGAAGAGGGCGAACACGGCATCGGCATCGGGCTGCGCCACGACGGGCCACGCCGCGCGGACCAGCTCCAGGTGGTCCACGGCCTCGGCCCCGAGCACGGGCGCGAGCGTCTGCTGGAGCTGGACGCCGACAGCGACCAGGACGTCGCCGACGAGTTCGTCCTTGGAGGGGAAGTAGTAGACGACGACCCGGTCACTGATGCCGAGACGCTTCGCGACGCGGCCGAACGTGAGCTGGCTCAATCCGTCGTCGAAGGCGACGGCGAGCGCGCCGCCGAGGATGTCTTCACGCGAGTGGCGGTACCCCATCGCCCTCGACCGTAGTGACCTGCGCGACGAGCTGGGCGTTCGGTTGGATCGCGATCACCGAGCTCATCGTCGAGCAGCGGTGTCCGACCCACTGACGAAGTCGCCGGGAACCGAGCCCGGACTCGCTGCCGCAACGCCCGTCTGCGTGATCGGCGTTGCTTCGTGCAGCGCGGATCGTGGGCTCGTGCGACTGGCCCGGAGCGCGACGAGGACGCCCGCGATCATGACGACGGCACCCGCCGCCTCGGCGCGGTTGGGGACCTGATCGAGGAGGACGGCAGCGGACGCGATCGCCACGACGGGTGCGAGCAGCACGAACGGCACGACATCGGCCGAGCGATGACGCGACAGCAGCGTGTTGAAGATCCCGTAGCCGGCGAGTGAGGCGAGTCCGGCGGTGTAGAGCGTCGAGACGATCGACGTCCAACCGAAGGCGTCCAGCCCGTCGACGAGCGCGGTCGGGCCCTCCGTCGCGAGAGCGAGCACCAGCGCGGGAATCGGGACGACGAGCGCCGACCACACGGTGAGCGACAACCCGCTCGACACGCCGGACGCCCGAGACACGACGTTGCCGGCTCCCCAGGACAGCGCAGCGAGGAGGCACAGGACGAACGGCAGGAGTGCGACGTCGCCGCCGCGGCCGACCGCCACGACGACCAGCCCGATCACGCCGATGCCGACGCCGACGACCTGCAGCGGACGTGGACGTTCGCGCAGCACGGTGGCGGCGATGACCACCGTGAAGACGACCTGACCCTGCAGGACCAGTGCGGCGAGACCGGGTGGCATGCCGGCATCGAGCGCGAGGTAGAGGAACACGAACTGCCCGAGCGACATCAGCGAACCGATCCCCAGGATCGTCGTCCAGGCGACGTCCGGTCGGGGCACGAGGAAGACGGCCGGGACGAGCACGACAGCGAAGCGGACGGCGAGGAACAGCAGTGGGGGCACGTCGCTCATCCCCCAGTCGATCACGACGAAGTTGAAGCCCCAGATGGCGGCGACGAGCGAGGCGAGCAGGGAGTCACGGAGATCCACGGCTCTCAGGATGAACCCCAAGGACCGTGAAGGACCAGCGAATGATCATGCACAATTCGATGTAGCTTCGCTACATGATCGATCTGTCGGCTCTGGTCTCGCTCCGGGCGGTGGACGCTTGCGGATCGGTCGTGGGCGCTGCAGAGGCGCTGGGGTTCACGCCGAGTGCGGTGTCGCAACAGGTCAAGCGACTCGAACGCCAGGCCGGGCTTCCGTTGCTGGAACGCGTCGGTCGCGGTGTGATCGTGACCGTGCACGGGCGACAACTGCTCGACGCAGGCGCCGGCGTCCTCACCGCGCTGGAGGAACTCGAGTCGGGCCTCCACGACTCCGCCGGGGCCGTTGCCGGACACATCCGCCTCATCGCGTTCTCGACGGCGATGCGGGGTCTCGTCGCCGCGACGGCGGCTGCTCTCCTCGCCGCACACGACGATCTGACGCTCACGCTGAGCGAAGGTGAGCCGTGGGCCGCCGTCGATCTCGTCGCCAGCGGCCAGTGCGAGATCGGCATCGTCCATTCGTGGGGTGATGTGCCGATCGACGTCCCCGACCATCTGGTCACCGTCCCGATCACGTCCGACGTCGCCGACGTCATCGTCCCCCACGCCCATCCCCTCGCTGGTCGGTGCACGGTCACCCCGCACGATCTGATCGACGAAGCCTGGATCGCCACACCGGACGGAACGATCTGTCGGCAGTGGCTCAATCGGATGTACGACGGGACCGGACGACGACCTCGGATCGCGCACGAAGCCCAGGAGTTCGCGTCCCATCTCGCGATGACCCAGGCCGGCCTCGGCGTGGCGCTCGTCCCCCGGCTCGGGCGCCCCGAACTCGCAGCGGACCTCGCAGCCGTCGAGGTCGCTGCTCCCGTCCCGACCCGCAACGTCGTCGCGGTGCATCGACGCACCATGGAAACGTCACCGGCGATCCGAGCGATCCTCGACGCACTGATCTCGGCGACCGGCTGAACGCGGCCATCTCACCACGCCGTCACCGGCGATCCGAGAATGGAGCCGGTGGCACCTGTCGCCTGTCACCACCGCAACGCGGATGTGCGAGCATGATCGGCGTCATGTCGTTGTTGGAGCCCCGCCGCATCCGGTCGTCGGCTGTCCTGATCACCCTCGTGGTGGCGGTGGCCGCCTGCTCGTCCGGACGTTCCGACTCCGACGTCCGCAGCCCTCCATCGGCCACCGGAGGCGTCGACGAAGCCGCAGACGACGTCGCGACGGGAAACGACGATTCGCCGGTCACCGAGCCACCGGAGACGGACCCGCCTGTCACCGATCCAACTCCCACCGAGTCACCCCTCGATTCGCCGCCCGTCACCGATGCGCCCGACGAAGTCGATCCGTCCGTCGCTGCTGTGGCCGACTTGCCCGGCGCCCAGGTGGCGACCGTCGACCCAGCGGGCACCGATCCGGCCGCGCCCCTTCCCGACGAGGTCGTCCGACCGATCGTGTTCGTGCACGGCTTCGCCGGGTCCGCCCAACAGTACGAGTCACAGGCGATGCGCTTCGTGGCCAATGGGTACCCGGCCGAGCAGATCGTCGCGTACGACCACGACGGTGCCGGTCTCGACATCGAGAGCTATGCCGATGGCGTCGACGGACTGATCGATCAGGTGTTGGCCGACACGGGCGCCGAACAGATCTACCTCGTCGGTCACTCCCGGGGGACGATCGTGTCGACCAGGTACCTGGAGGATCCGGTGCGGGCCGCCAAGGTGGCCAAGTACGTCGCCGTCGACGGGGTTCCGTGTCCCGATGGCATCGTGCCGTGTGTGGCGCCGAACCAAGCGAACAATCCGGGCCAGGCGCACGTCGAGGTCGCCACCTCCGAGGAGTCCTTTGCCATGCAGTACGAGTTCTTGGTCGGGGAGGCGCCGGAGGTTCTCGAGATCGTGCCCCAGCGGGCTCCCGTGGTGATCTCCGGGCGCGCTGTGAACTTTCCAGCGAACACCGGTCGACAAGGCGCAACGCTCGAGATCTGGCCGATCGACCGCGCGTCCGGGACGCGACTCGGCGGCACTCCTCACGCCTCGTTCCCGATCGGCGCCGACGGCGAGTTCGGTCCGCTGGTCCTCGAGTCCGGTGCGCACTACGAGTACTCGTAGACAGCGCCGGATTCGCCGATCGAGCATCACCTCTACCTTCAGCCCTACGTGCGCAGCAGCCGTCACGTTCGACTCCTGTCCTCGCCTCCCGACGGCGCGACCCGCACCAACACCAACACCGGTGACGACCATTCCTCATTGGTGGTCAGCCGGATGAGGGAGTGGTACGCCGTCGACGACGCCGACCTCGAGGGCGACGAGCGTGACGTCCTCGAGATCAGTACGGACGGCGGACCAGTCGTCGACGCCATCGTCGACTTCGTCGGCAACGGCGCGATCGGGCTCCACATCCACGACGATGCGGCCACGCCGGGCGAGACGACAACGACCGCGCTCCCGTACTTCTCCGAGCAACCCTTCCAGAGCGGGATCGATGTCTTCATCCCGGCCTCCGCGGACGGCTCCGGGACCATCACGGTCACCAACCTGCCCCGTGGCGACACCGACGACCCGCAGACGCTCAACGTCCCGAACTGGCCCTCCAGCACCCACGCCATCAGCATCGTCCTGAACGACTGACCCGTCGTCCGAACGACCTGGGTCGGCGGATGAACAGCCCGCCGACCGGCGCTCGGGCAGACGTGAGTGGAACAGGCTCGTCAGCACCCGTTCGCCGGTGCCGTCGCGCTCCCTTCGTGGACCACGCATGGAGATCGACGAAGGGAACGCTCGATGACCCTCAGTCGTTCAGGTAGTGCAGTTTCGCTCCCGGACGTGGCCACTCCATCCTCATCAGGCGACCGGTGCCCGAGAGCGTGACGTACGCGGTCTTGAGGTCGTCGCCGCCGAAGCAGATGTTCGTGGTGAGCAGGTCTCCGGACTCGATGAAGTCGACCAGTTCTCCGTCCGGCGAGATGACCGTGACCCCGCCGTTCACCAGGGTGGCGACACACACGTTTCCGTCACCGTCGACGCCGAGCGAGTCGAGGAGTTGGAAGCCCGGAAGGCCGTACAGGCACTGCCAGGTGTCGACCAGGCCGGCCTCCTCCAGTTGGCCGGGGCCGAGGACGCGGCGACGCATCACGCGACCAGTCCAGGTCTCCGCCCAGTACAGGATCGTGCCGTCGGGCGACAAGCCGATGCCGTTCGGCTCGTGTGCCGGGAAGACGAGTTCCTCGATCGACGAGCCGTCGGCCTTGGCGTAGTAGATGCCACCGAGGTGAGCGACGCGTCCCTCGTCACGGCCGTGATCGGTGAAGTAGAACCCACCCTGATCGTCGAACACGAGGTCGTTCGGGGCGACGAGGTCGACACCGTTGCACTGGGTGTAGAGGTCGGTGACATCGCCCGTCTCGACGTCGACACGCGAGATCCGGCCACCGATGTACTTGCCGGGCGTGGTCGGGCCGGGGAAGGTGAGCCCTTCCATCTCGGTCTTGGTGAAGCGGGCACCGTTGTTCGCGACGTAGATCGCCCCGTCCGGGCCGAGCGCCGCGCCGTTCGGGCCGCCGGGCACTTCGGCCACGGTCTCCTTGGTGCCGTCCGGGAGGACGCGCGTCAGGCGCGGTCCGAACATCTCGACCAGGATCACACTGCCGTCCGGCATCGCGATCGGCCCTTCGGGAAACTCGAGTCCTGATGTGACTTCGACGAGTTCGGTCATGGTTGCATTCCCCTTGCTGGTGGTGGTTGTTGTTGGTGACGGGTGCCCCTCGGCGCCCGGTGGTTGTTCGAAGATCGGTGACACACCGGCGGCATCACGTCGACGGTGGACTCCAGGTGACCGCGCCGATCGGCACGCCCTGCTCGCCGTTCCACTCGTCCCATGGCTGCTCGTTCTGCGCGTAGCCGCCGCTCGCGCTCCAGCCGCCGTCGACGTTGAGCACCGTGCCCGTGACGAAACTCGACGCGGGTGACGCGAGGAACAGGAAGGGTCCGACGAGTTCGGGCAGTTCCCCCATGCGTCGAAGAGGCGTCCGGCTCCGCATCCAGGTGGCCATTCCGGAGTCCTCGAGGAGCGTGCGCGTCATCTCGGAGACGAAGAAGTTCGGTGCGAGCGCGTTGACCCGAAGCCCGCGGTCGCCCCATTCGCAGGCGAGCAGCTTGGTGAGTTGGTTGACCCCGCCCTTGGCCGCAAAGTAGCCGGCTGTGCGGTTCTCCGATCCGGCGTTGCCGAAGATCGACGACAGGTTGATGATGCTGCCACCGCCCGTTCGGAGCATGTCGGGAGCTGCGGCGCGGGTCATGAAGAAGAGACCGTTGAGATCGGTGTTGACCATCTTCACGAACATCTCGGGCTCGCAGTGCTCGGTCCGCATCAGGCGGTCGTCGGCCCAACCGGCGTTGTTGACGAGGATGTCGATCCGACCGAACTCCTCCATCGCCGCAGCGACGACCCGCTCGCAGTCGGCGTACTCGGTGACGTCACCGGCGACCGGGAGACACCTGCGACCGAGGTCCTCGATCATCGTCGCGGTCTCGGCGAGCTTGTCGACGGAGCGGGCCGTGACCACCACGTCGGCGCCGGCGGTGGCCAGGATCTCCGCGAACAACACCCCGAGGCCGTAGGACGCGCCGGTCACGATGGCGACCTTGTCGTCGAGGCGGAAGGGGGCCGTGATGTCGATGGTCATGACGGCACCCCGGTGGTCAGCTCGTCGCGAAGTTGGCGCTTGATGATCTTGCCGCTCACAGTCTTGGGGAGTTCGTCGACGAAGATCACACGGCGCGGCTTCTTGTAGCCGGCCAGGTTGTCTCGTGCCGTCTGGACGATGTCCGCCTCCGACACCACCGCACCGGCCCGCAGGACGAGCACGGCGGTCACCACCTCACCCCACGTCTCGTCCGGTATCCCGATCACCGCGGCCTCCGAGACCCCCGGATGGGTGTAGAGGACCTCCTCGACCTCGCGGCTGTAGACGTTCTCACCGCCGGTGATGATCATGTCCTTCATGCGGTCGACGATGTAGAAGAAGCCCTCCTCGTCGCGCCGCGCCATGTCGCCCGTGTGGAACCAACCGCCTCGGAACGCCTCCGCCGTTCCCGCCTCGTTGCCGAAGTAGCCGGCGAGCACCTGCTCACCACGGATCACCACTTCCCCGACGATGCCGGGTGGGCACTCGTTCATCTCCTCGTCGACGACCTTCACGTCCGCCATCACCATCGGCGTGCCGCACGACGCGAGGAGGTGCTCCTCGCCGTTGACGGCGCGCTCGTGCGCCGACTTCGGGAACGTCAGCACGTTGCCACCCAGTTCGGTCATGCCGAATCCGGAGTAGACGATGGGCCCGAACCGCTTGATCGCGGAGCGCAGGATCTCGACGGGCATGGCGGCGGCTCCGTACCCGATGCCGCGCAACGACGACAGGTCGTAGTCGTTCACCTTCGGATGCTCGAGGATGAAGTTGAGCATGGTCGGAGCCATCGACGTCCCCGTGATCTGGTGTTCGTCGACCAGCTTCATCCAGAGCTCCGCCTCGAACATCGGGGTCAGCACGATGCGACCGCCACGGAAGTGGGTCACCGGCACGGAGTACCCCGACACGTGGCACAGCGGGAAGGCGATGAGCGCCCGCTCGTCGGGTTGGGGCTCGTACTCGATGACCGAGTTCAGGGCAGCGATCACGAGGTTGCGGTGCGTGAGCATCGCACCCTTCGGAAAGCCGGTGGTGCCGCTCGTGTAGAGCAGCCAGGCGGTCGTGTCCTCGTCGACGACGAGATCGGGCTGCTCGCTCGATGCCGAACCGACGAGATCGGCGTAGGTGACCTGATGATCGGGGGTCGGATCACCGATGACCACGACGTGCTCGAGTGTCGGCACCGACTCGAGGAACGGCTCGAGGTGCTCGAGGAACTTCGGTTGGACGACGAGGATGCGCGCCTCGGCGTTCGACATGATCCACGCCCACTCCTTCGGGTGGAGCCGATAGTTCAGGAACGTCAGCGCCATGCCCGCGTCGGGCACGCCGTAGTACATCTCGACGTACTCGGGGAGGTTCTCCGCGAGCACCGCGACGCGGTCGCCGACGTCGGCGAGCTGCAACATGGCGTTCGCCACCTGGTGCATCCGATCACGGAGCTCCCCGAAGGTGACACTCACGTCATCTGAGACGACGGCCACCTTGTCCGGATTCTTCCGACCGTTCAACCTGATCATGTCGCTCAGCAGCATGACGACCCCCCTCGACTCCGATTCGGACCGACATCCCCATGTGCGGTCTCTACTTGACGAACGTATCAGGTGAGGTGACATGATGATCGAGTCGGGCAAGCGAGCCCGACGTGCGATTTCGAGGGGGAATCCATGATCACCAAAGAGGGCCACCAGGCCGGCCTCACGCCGTTCGACATGTCGGACGTCGTCCGATCCGACGACGGGGTCCTGCGGTACACCAACCTGCCGCGCTCGCTCGTCGCAATGTTCGACAGCATCGTGCGCGCACGACCCGACGGAGAAGCGTTGGTCGAGTTCGGTGGCGGCCGAGCGACGTTCGCCGAGTGGTGGGACCGCAGTGCCCGGGTGGCCGGTGGTCTCCGTGACCTCGGGATCGAGCCCGGCGACCGGGTCGCGATCCATCTCGGCAACGGCAACGACTGGGCGTACGCGTTCTACGGCGTGCTGATGGCCGGGGCGGTCGCCGTGCCGGTCAACACCAGATTCTCCGAGTCCGAGGTCGAGTACGTGGTCACCGACTCGGGCGCGAAGTACGTCTTCGAGGACGACACACCCCTCCCCGACGGCGACCCGCTCGTGATCGGCGACGCCGCCCCGGACACCCTCGCCGGGATCTTCTACACCAGCGGGACCACCGGCTTCCCGAAGGGAGCGATGACCACCCACGAGAACTTCCTCGCGAACTGCGAGACGTGCAAGCGGGTCATCGGGATGGACGAGAACGTCCGCCTGCGCAACCTGATCTCGGTGCCGATGTTCCACGTCACGGGGTGCAACAGCCAACTCCTCCTCACGCTCTACTTCGGCGGCACGACGGTCATCATGCCGACGTTCGACGTGCAGTCGTTCCTCCGCGTGATCGTCGACGAGGACGTCAACGTCGTCACCTCGGTCCCGGCGATCTTCTGGCTCGCCATGAACCAGCCGAACTTCGACGAGTTCGACGTCAGCAAGGTGCTCTACGTCACCTACGGCGGGGCCCCGATGGCCCCGGAGATCATCGCCAAGCTGCGCGAGAACATGCCCCATGCGCGACTCGGCAACGGCTTCGGTCTCACGGAGACGTCATCGGTGTCGACGTTCCTGCCCGACGAGTACGCCGACGAACGACCCGAGACCGTCGGATTCGCCGCGCCGGTGATCGAGCTGGAGTTGAGTGACGTCGACGAGGCCTCCGGGGTCGGCGAACTGTTGATCCGCGGCCAGAACGTGGTCAGCGGCTACTGGAACAAGCCCGAGCAGACGGCCGAGACGTTCGTCGACAACTGGCTGCGGACCGGCGACCTCGCTCGCATCGACGACGACGGTTTCGTCGAGATCGTCGACCGCATGAAGGACATGGTCAACCGAGGCGGCGAGAACGTCTACTCGGTCGAGGTCGAGAACGCCCTCGCCAAGCACCCCGACATCTTCGAGGTCGCCGTGCTCGGCGTGCCCGACACGATGATGGGTGAGAAGGTCGGCGCCGTGATCGTGCCGGCGGAGGGCGCATCGCCCGATCCGGCTGCGCTGCGCGCGTGGGCCCGGGAGCAGATCGCCGACTTCAAGGTGCCGCAGTACATCGCGCTGCGACCCGAGCCACTCCCCCGCAACCCCGGCGGCAAGGTGCTCAAGGCGGCGCTGCGCGACGAGACGGAGTGGGGCGAACAGCTCCGCTGACCGACGGTTCGTCCTCGATCGATGCCGGGCACCGATCGAGGACGGGGTCAGTTCGACGGTCCGTCGGCCAGTCTGGCCATGATGGTTCCGTCGCCGAAGTAGCGCCGGGCCCAGATGCCTGTCGGGTCCTCGTCGTCGATCGGCATCCGCCAGCTCAGCACCTTGGACACCTCCGGGTCGATCGAGACACCGAGCAGCGCTCGCGGCTGATCGATCGTGTTGTCGACGTAGGCGTCGGCCTCCTCTGCCGGGACGTACCGCTTGGCGATCGCCCGGTAGAGGTCGCGCCACTCGTCGTCGGCACCCGGCTCGAAGAGCATCTCGGCGATCCCCTGGATCGTGACCTTGCGATACGGCAACGGATCCTCGTCGATCGTGAGCCCGACACGCGGATCACGGACGAGATTGCGGAGGAACACCGACTGGGCACGCGGCGTGAACACCACGCGTCCGTCGACGACGATGAACCAGATCGGAACGTTGCGCGGCATCCCGTCGTCGTCGACGGTCGCGACTCGGAGCAGGCGGCCGTCCTCGGCGAGGAATTCGGCCTGTTCGGAGGCGGTCAGCTTCGGCATCAGAACAGGTCCCAGTACGACTCGCGGGCGAGCATCTGCTCGGTGGTCTCCTCGAGGATGACGCGTCCACTGCGCATCACGTACGACCGGTCGGCGATCTTGAGCGCCTGACCGACGTTCTGCTCGAGGAGCAGGACCGACAAGCCGTCGGCCGCCAGGTCGTGGACGGCGCCGAAGATCTGTTCGACGATCGCAGGAGCGAGTCCGAGCGACGGCTCGTCGAGCAGGAGCAACCGGGGTGAGGACATCATCGCCAGGCCGAGGCTGACCATGCGTTGCTGTCCTCCCGACATCGTGCCGGCGAGCTGCTTGGCGCGTTCCTTCAGGATCGGGAAGAGATCGTGGACCTCCGCCAACTTTCGGTCGAGATACTCGCCGTCCGTCGAGCCGGCCGCACCCAGCAAGAGGTTGTCGTGGACCGTCAGGTCACCGAACACGAATCGTTCGGACGGGATCAGCGCCATTCCCCGCTGGACGTTGGACCGCGGCGAGGCGCCGGTGATGTCCTCGCCGTCGTAGGTCACGGTGCCCGACGACGGCGTGTACGCACCGAGGATGTTCTTGATGACGGTGGTCTTGCCTGCGCCGTTGTGGCCGAACAGGGCGACGACCTCGCCGGGGCGAACGTGCAGGTCGACCTCGAACACGACATTCTTCCGGCCGTACGAACACGACAACGAACTGACGCTCAGCCGATCGGGCACCGAATTCTCGTCACGCGGTTCCAAAGTATGCCTTCGCGAGTCTCGGGGAGCTGGTGAGCTCCGTGAACGTGCCCTGGTCGGTGATCCGCCCCAGCTCCATGAAATAGGTGTGGTCCGCGAGCCGGTCGACGACCATCAGGTTGTGCTCGACGATGCACACGGTTCGTCCCTGCTCGCGGACCTTCTCGATCAGTCCGAGCATCGCGTCGACCCACTGGCGGTCGATGCCCGACGCCGGTTCGTCGAGCAGCAGGACGTCGGCGTTGGTCGCGAGCACACGAGCGAGTGCGACCAACTTCGACTGTCCGAAGGAGAGTGCGCCGGCCGACTCGCGGGCGAAGGCGTCCATGCCCACGAACCTGAGCCATTCCATCGCTTCATCGTGCACCTCACGTTCCCGTTGACGAACCGCGCCCGGATTCCCGAACAGGCCGGCGAGTCGCTCCCCGTCCTGTTCCTGCACGCCGAGCATCACGTTCTGCACGCTGCTGAGACGGGGGATCACACGG
Organism: Ilumatobacter sp.; assembly: GCF_039969435.1. Taxonomy (GTDB): domain Bacteria; phylum Actinomycetota; class Acidimicrobiia; order Acidimicrobiales; family Ilumatobacteraceae; genus Ilumatobacter_A. The sequence continues at coordinate 15,214 of NZ_JBDVNU010000012.1, read as the reverse complement.
ACGTCCTGCCATGAGCGCACCATCCCGGCGTTGGCGACGCGGTTCGGCGTGGTGCCGATCAGCTCGACGCCGTTCAACTTCACCGACCCCGAGTCCGGCTTGATGAAGCCGGTCAACAGGTTGAAGACCGTTGTCTTGCCCGCGCCGTTCGGCCCGACCAGAGCGGTGATGGTGCCCTTGCGGAGCACCATCGACAGGTCCTCTGCAGCGACGATGCTGCCGAAGGCCTTCGAGAGTCCGTTCACCTCGAGCACGACGGGTTGGTCGATCCAGTCGGCCTCCCTGGCGGCGACGATCGCGCCCGAGCTGCCCGCACTGGTCTTCCAGTCCTGGGCCTCCTCGGCGAGGTGCTGGGGAAGTGCCTCCGAGGGTTGCTCGGTCGTGGATCCGGCACGCCAGGTGGCGGGTTGCAAGAGCCGGGCACCCTCGGGAACGAGGCCCTGAGGACGCAGTCGCATCAGGACGACGAGGAGGAGCCCGTACAAGGTCAGCCTCCAGAGCGATGCGATCTCGGGTGCGAGCGAGACGGCCCACTCCAGGAGCGGCTTGGTCAGGATCACGGTCGCTGCGCCCAGGATCGAACCGGCGAGGTTGCCGGTTCCCCCGAAGATGACCATCGCGAAGATGCTCAGCGACACGTCGAAACTGAACTGGCTCGGTGTCGCCAGACTGTTGAATCCGGCGAGCAGGGCACCGGCGAGTCCGGCCATGGCACACGTGATGCCGAAGATGGCGACCTTGAACCAGACGACGTTCTTGCCGAGGCTCTGCGTGGCCTCCGGATCGTCACGGATGCCCTTGAGCACCCGGCCATACGCCGTTTCCCCCAGTCGATGACAGATGCCGTAGATCACGACGAGGATCACGGCGAGCGGGATCAGCCAGTCGGAGGTCTTGAGCAGGTCGTAGCCGAACAACGATGCGGGCGGGATTCCGATCAATCCGTAGGTGCCACCCAGCTGCGGGAACGTCGTGAACAGTCCGAGCAGGACCGACGACACACCGAGCGTGAGGAGGATCAGGTACTCGACCGACAATCGAAGTGCAGGGAGCGCCACGATGGCACCGATGATGCCGGCGACGACTGCACCGACGATCGCCCCGAGGAACAGGTTCCATCCGTGGGTGATGGACAAGTATCCCGCCCCGTACCCGCCGATGGCGCCGAATGATGCGTGGGCGACCGAGACCTGGCCCGCGTATCCGAGCAGCAGGTTGAGTGAGAGCGCGAAGATCGAGAAGATCAGGATCTGATCGATGTAGTTGGCTGCGACTTCCATGGTGGCTCCTTCACGCCGGACGGGCGACGACCTGGCGGATTCGGGCGAACAGCGAACGGTTGAACGAGAACGACGCGAGGTAGATCACGAGGATCACGAACACGACGAGTTGGTTCCATCGGACCGAGAGCCAGATGGAGCTGATCGTCTCGATCAGCCCGATGACCACACCGCAGAGGTACACCCTCACCGGCGAGTTGCTCGTGCCGCCGAGGAAGGCGACGACGAACGCGAGCACGACGGGTCGGAAGCCCATCGTGGGGTCGACCGAGTACTTCAGTGCGGCGAAGACCGCGGCGATCCCGGCGAACAGACTCGCGATGGCGAACACCACGAGGTAGATCCGCGCAGGATCCACGCCGACGAGGAGCGCCATGTCCGGGTTGCTCCGGGTCGCCTTGATCGAGCGGCCGAGTCCGGTGAACCGCAGCAGCGCGGTCAGGGTTCCCACGAGCAGGACGGCGGCGAGGACCGCGTACACGTCGACGTTGATGACGTTCGCGCCCAGGATCCCGATCGGTTTGATCGTCACGCCGAGCAGGGAGTGGGTCTGCGCTCCCCAGAAGATCTGGATCAGGTTGCCACCGGCGACCCCGAGGCCGAGGGACGCGACGAAGATGGCGAGCAGCGAGTTGTTGCCTGCTCGAGCGGCGAGCGGTCGATAGATGAAGGCCTCGATCCCGACGCCCATCACGACGGTGATCAGGACACCGATGACGATCGAGATCAGGATCGGCCAACCGACGCGATCGAAGAGCGTGAAGGCGAAGTAGGCCGACAAGGTGTACAGGACACCGAACGCGTAGTGGAAACGGCCGGTCACGCCGAGGATCAGCGCGAAGGCGACCCCGAGGAGGCCGTACGCCGACCCGTTCACGATGCCGGACGCAACGAGTTGTCGAACGGTTTCAAAGGTGACTGCGAGCACGCAGCAGCCTCACTTCCTGGTGAGAAGGCGGAACGATCGTGGCAGGCGCCACGGGCGGGGAGCGGGCCGGCGCCGGAGGGGAAACTCCGGCACCGACCCGTTCACAGTCGATGACGACCGACTCAGGCGAGTCGGAAGTCGTCGCCGTTGATGTCGAAGTAGGCGAGCGGTGTGATCTCGCCGTCCTTCTGCTGGAAGATGCCCATCGGTCGACGGATCACCGAGTGAGTGACCGGATCGATCTCGTACCGGCCCACGGTGGACTCGTCGCCGCCGTAGACACTGGCGGCACTGAGGTCTTCCTGGAACGCAGCGTCGAGCTCTTCGCCACTGTTGATGTCCCCACCCTTGGCGAGTACCCGTCGAATGACGTCCCACATCGCGAGCGTGTTCTCGTAGAAGTTCGCAGCGTAGAAGTCCGGTTCCTCCCCGTACTCGGCGCGGAACTCCGACAGGAACAGCTTCGCCAGCGGGTTCACGCCGACGTTCTCGTCGAAATAGTCCGCAGCGAAGGTGAAGCCGTACTCGTCGTAGGCGCCCTTCGCCGCGTTGACACCGTCGGGGGTGAGCTCGAATCCGATGAACGGACAGAGGTCGCCACCGCTGGTGTACCACTGCGACGAGAAGTGGCCCGGATCCTGGCCCGAGCCGTACGCGATCAAGACGTCCGGAAGGTTGGCCTTGATCTTCGGGATCAGGGTCGAGTAGTCGGATGCTCCGACCGGGTAGGTCTCGTAGAGCCCGTTGAACTCGAAGCCTTCGGCCTCGGCCTTCGCAAGGAGGTCGTCCTTGATCTGGGTGTTCGTCGGCTCACCGAGGTCCCACACGATGTAGCCGAGCGACTTCGCCTCGGGCATGGTCTCGGCCAGGTACTTCAGCGCACCGGGAAGGGCGTCGTTCGGCGTGATCGCACGCGTTCCGTAGAAGTACGGCTGTCCCTGACCGAAGATGCTGGTTCCGCCGCCACCGTCGAGCGTGAACATCTTGGACTGTGCGGTCTGCGGAAGCATCGCGCCGAGGTCGTCGACGTAGGAGGCGAGCTTGGCGGGCACGCCCTTCGCGATGAGGTCTCGCATCGCGTCGACGCCGGCCTGGGCATCACCGCTCTTGTGATCGAGCGTCGTGACATTGATGTCAGGTCCGCCCGCCGCCTTGATGTGCTTCACGGCGAGGTTCGTGCCGTTGGTCATGGTCTTGCCGTAGAACGAGCCGGGTCCGGTGAGTGCGAGGACGGAACCCAGCTCCCACGTGAGGCCGGCCCCGGCGTTGGCAGCGTCGACGCCGAGCAGCTCGGCGAGCTGCGCCCCGACGTCGGAGGCGGGTTCGCCACCGCTCGTCGGAGCCCCGGAACCGCTTGTTTCATCGGTACCAGACGATGTGTCGGTACTTCCTGCGTCGTCATCGCTGCCGCCGCATGCGGCGAGAATCGAACCACCGAAGGCCAAGCCGGCCCCGGTGATCGTCATCCCGCGCAACAGCTGCCTGCGATTGCTCGGCGCGGTGAGTATGCGACGGAGATCGTCGCTCTCAGTGGACATGTTCTGTTCCCCCATCCTGTATTTCCCCGTGAGTATGACCCGAGTTGATAAGAGCATCAACTCTGGCAGACGGCAGTTTGCACCTCTTGTGTGACCGGAGTCAACTCGGAGCGCCCACCATGATTTCGCGTCACTTGATGACGACGGGATTCACCGGTGCACCGGTTCCGTTGACGACCTTGAGCGGCGCTGCCGTGTACAGGAACGTGTACTGGCCGTCGTCGGCGCAGTCGGCCGCGAGGTCCTCGAGCCAGGCGATCTCGGTCAACGTCACGCCGAGGTTGCGCATCAACGCGTTGTGCAGCGGCAGGACACACCCCGACACGGGATCGACCGTCACTTCGTTGGCGATCGTGTCGGTCACGAGATTCGGGATCTCCATCGAGCGGAACCACTCGACGAGTTCGGGGCTGTACGTGAGGCCCGGCTCGACGAAGTCCGCGTAGAACTCCTCGCTCGGCACCCGATAGAAGCTGCCGATCCATCCGGTTCGGATCAGGAGGATGTCGCGTGGTTCGATCGTGGCGCCCTGCGCCTCGGCACAGGCCAGGAGATCTTCGTGAGTGAAGGTCTCCCCGGAGTCGAGCACGTCCTTGCCACGCCAGCGGGCAATGTCGAGCAGGATGCCGCGACCGACGACGCCCTTCTCGGCGATCGGGCACACGCTCGCCTTGGCGAGACCACCGATCGTCGTCTTCGCGTCGTAGCCGTTCCAGATCTGGTCGCCGTACCAGACGTGCCCGAGCGCGTCGTACTGGGTCGACCCCTGCAAGAAGCAGGTCATGTAGTCGTCGGCGTAATGGGCACCCCCGGCCGTCTCGACGCCCTTCCCGGCGAGGAAGTGACCCTCGTCCATCACGTTGATCCGCACGGCACCGGAGCGACCCGGCCAGACCGGGTCCCCGTCCGGATTGGCCATCTTGACCTGCAAGGTGAAGGTCTTCCCGGACGTGATCGCCTTGGCGGCCGACAGCACGACGTCAGGCGTCAGGTAGTTGAGCGATCCGACCTCGTCGTCGGGGCCCCACTTCCCCCAGTTCGTCGGCGAGTCCTTCAGGAGGTCACCGATCCACGGATCGTCGTGATCGTGGTCGTGACCGTGTGCATTCGTCATGAGCTGCCCCCCGTGGCATCTGGTGGCCGCCGAAGTGCGACCGAGGGACAGCATCGACAAAGTTGAGCCCGATGTCAACTTCGAGCTGAGCGCAGCAGCTTCGGCTCAGGTCGCCTCAGGCGTCGTAGTGGCAGTCGATCCGCAGCGCATTGCAGTAGACGCGTGTCAGTTGGCGGACGGCGTCGTCGAATTCGTACGGCTCGCCCAACACGATCCACACGTAGGCAGAACGATCGATCATCGATCCGAGCATGCTCGCGGCGTACTCCGGGATGATCTCCGGGTCGATGATGCCGTGCTGCTTCCACCGAGCGATGGCCTCGGTGTTGCGTTGCAACCAGAATCGCCGCGAGGTTCGTCGGATCTCGGCAAGGCGCGCGTTGAAGGTCGAGACCTGCTCGAGCACGGCCACCGTGCGTGCCAGCTGCTCGTAGGCCCGCAGGTAGGCGCGGTTGGTGCGCTCGACACGTTCGGAGATCGAGCTCCCGGGTGGAAGCTCGGGCTCCGCCCCCAGCATGGCCTGGAAGTCCGACTGGAGCTCGTCGGCGACGACGGCGAAGATGTCCTCCTTCGAGTCGAAGTACGTGTAGAACGTGCCGTGCGCCACCGACGCCCGCTCGGTGATCTCGGCGACGCTGGTCGGGAGGTAGCCGTTCTTCTCGAACAGAGCCCGCGCCGACTTGACCAACGATGCCCTCGTCTTGGCACCGCGCGGGGTGAGGGGCGTCGAGGTGAGGGGCGACGATGCTCCACTCGCCGAGCGGGCCGCCGATGTCGCCTGTTTTTTCACTTCGTCTCCTGAAACCGACACGGGATGCATCGGGGCTCGTCGTCCTGATGACGCGCGATCCGCGACGAGAGGCGGCCCCGCCGGTCTTCCAGGCGCCTTCTACTCCATCGCGAATCTACAACTCTCATCGGAGAATGTGTCCACACCTGCTCCCGACAATGTTGGCTCGCTCCGAGTTGACATCTTCGTCAACTCATCGGTACAACTGTGCGATCTGATCCGAACGATGGGGGAACTCCGACATGCATGACTTCAGGGAAATCGGCGCACGGCTGCGGAACTGGGGCCGCTGGGGTGACGACGACGAGCGGGGCACCGTCAACCTCATCACGCCCGAGCGCCTCGTCGAGGCGGCGGGTCTGGTGCGGCGCGGTGCGATCTTCGACCTCGGGATCCCGTTCGACGGAAACGGACCACAGCCGGGAGGAGGCCGCATCAACCCGGTCCGACTCATGTCGGAGACAGGCCACGACCAGGACTTCCCGGGGGCGTTCCACTACGCCGACGACTACGTGTTCATGCCGCTGCAGTCGGCGTCGCAGTGGGACGGACTCGCCCACGTCTTCTACGACGATCAGTTGTACAACGGCTTCCCGTCGTCCGACGTCGGCCCGCACGGGGCGAAGCACTGCTCGATCGACAAGCTCGCCAAGGGCATCGCCGGGCGTGGCGTCCTGCTCGACATCGCCCGACTCAAGGGCGTCGAGTGGTTGGAGCAGGGCTACGTCATCACCCCCGACGATCTCGATGCCGCGGCAGAACGCCAAGGCGTGGAGGTCCGCAGCGGCGACATCCTCCTCTTCCGGACGGGCTGGCGTACCAAGTTCGTGACCGACGGTGATGCCGTGTCGTTCATGGCCGGCGAGCCCGGGCTCGGCCTCGCGTGTTGTGAGTGGCTCCACGAGCGAGAGGTCGCGGTCGTCGCATCCGACAACTGGGCCATCGAAGCGCTCCCCGGCGAGATCGAGACCGAAATGCTGCCCGTGCACATGGTGCTGATCCGCGACATGGGCATGACGCTCGGCGAGATCCTCGACTTCGACGAACTCGCCGCTGACTGCGAAGACGACGGCGTCTGGGAGTTCTTCCTGACGTCGCCCCCGATCAAGTTCTCCAACGCGGTCGGCTCACCCATCAACCCGCTGGCCATCAAGTGACCGCCGAACACCCGACCGCCGAACACCCGAACGCCGAACACCCGAACGCCGAACAGAGGACACCGTGAACTTCGACATCCCCGCCGACCTTGCCGCCTACCTCGAGGAGCTCGACGAGTTCGTCGAGCGCGAGATCAAGCCGCTGCAGCACCAGGACGACAACAACCGCTTCTTCGACCATCGCCGCGAGGACGCTCGGACCGACTGGGATCGGGACGGGTTGCCGAACGCAGAATGGGAAGCTCTGCTGCACGAGGCGAAGCGGCGCGCCGATGCAGCGGGCCACTACCGGTACCCGCTGCCCGAGGAGTACGGCGGCCAGAACGGCACCAACCTCGGGATGGCGATCATCCGCGAGCACTTCGCAGCCCAAGGTCTCGGCCTTCACAACGACCTCCAGAACGAGCATTCGGTCGTCGGCAACAACGTGGGCCTGCTCCTGATGATCGCGTACGGGAGCGACGAGCAGAAGGCGGAGTGGGTCGACGACCTGGCCGAAGGCCGTCGTGGGTTCGCGTTCGGGATCACCGAGCCCGAGCACGGCTCGGACGCCACACACATGGAGACCACGGCCGTCCGTGACGGCGACGAGTGGATCATCAGCGGTGAGAAGACGTGGAACACCGGGATCCACACCGCCAGCCACGACATGATCATGGCCAGGACGAGCGGCAATGCCGGCGACGGCGACGGGATCACGGCGTTCCTCGTCCCGACCCGGTCCGAGGGCTTCGAGATCCTCGAATACCTCTGGACCTTCAACATGCCGACGGACCATGCGCACATCCGTCTCACCGACGTCCGGGTCCCGCACGGCGCGATCTTCGGCGAGGAAGGTCACGGACTCCAGATCGTCCAGCACTTCTTCAACGAGAACCGGATCAGGCAAGCGGCGTCCAGCCTGGGCGCTGCTCAGTACTGCATCGACGAGTCGGTGGCACACGCCCTCGAACGCAAGCCCTTCGGCAAGGCGCTCGCCACCAATCAGGCCATCCAGTTCCCGCTCGTCGAACTCCAGACCCAGTGCGAGATGCTGCGCGCCCTGATCCACAAGACCGCCTGGTCGATGGACGAATACGGGGCCTTCGCCGTCTCCGACAAGGTCTCGATGTGCAACTACTGGGCGAATCGACTGTGCTGCGAGGCGGCCGACAAGGCGATCCAGGTGCACGGAGGCATGGGGTACTCCCGCCACAAGCCGTTCGAGCACATCTACCGGCATCATCGCCGGTACCGCATCACCGAGGGCGCCGAGGAGATCCAGATGCGCCGTGTGGCGGGCTACATGTTCGGCTTCATGAGCCAGCAGGCTCCGAAGGGCGTTGCGTCGATCTCGGGTTCGTGACGCCGATCGACAGCCACACGAACCCGTCGAGGAGGTCGTCGCCGTCCCCATCTCGCGGCCTCGCGTGGGTCCGCCGATCCCGCTGGATGCGACCGGCGGCGAGCTAGACAGACACGATGAGCGACGTCGCCACCTGCCCGATCTGCACCATGCCCGACCCGCTCACAACGGTGGACGGCTTCGAGTGCGCCACGTGCGGACACGAGTGGATGGCGGAACCTGGTGACGGCCTCGACGACGTTCGCGACGCCAACGGCAACCTGCTCGCGACGGGTGACGACGTCGTGGTGATCAAGGACCTCAAGCTCGACGGCAAGACCGGGGGCGTGAAGTCGGGCACGAAGGTGAAGGGAATCCGACTCGTCGGCGGCGACCACCCGATCGACGGCAAGGTCAAAGGACGGGGCATCCTGATCAAGGCCGAGTTCGTCCGCAAGGCCTGACCCACCGGCCGCTCCCGCCGACGATCCGACCACGATGCGCTCACGCTGAGCGCTGCCGTCAGAGCAGACCGGCTCGTCGGAGGAACTCGTTGCCTTCGTCGGCGTCGAGCGCGTCGCCCTGGACGAGTCCGGAGATGTGTCGCCGGAACTCGTCCGCCGGGCGAACTCCGGTGACCACCTCGTCGGCCATGTTCGGCCCGTGCTCGAGGATGAGGGCACGCTGTCTTGCAGCCATCTTGGGCTTCTTCGACAGCAGCTTCCCGAACTCGCTCGCACCTTGTTCGGCGCCGCGCCGTTCGACGATCTGCGTTGCCTGCTCCAACCCACCGCGTGCCACGAACGCGTCCCAATCGACCTCCACGTCGCGATGGTCGGCCGACACGAACACCGGCAGCATCAGCCCGGGGACGGCCCGCCAGCTCGTGAACATTCGCTTCATGCCGCCGGGCCGGTTCGACACCTTGTGGGTCCCGGAACGTCGGAACGTCAGACCGTCGCCGGCGGTGACGTCGAGCACCAGGTGCCACGTGGCGCTTCCGAACAGCGAGACGACGTCGTCGTGCCATTGCGACTCGCCGTCGCCCGGTCCACCATCGCGGTTGGTCGACGCCTCGACCACCACCGCTTCCATCGCATGTCGGTTCGATCGCGCCACTGCATCGCCCGACCGCTCGACCACGTTCTCTTCGTCTCGGATACACCTGAGCCGTCGTCTCGTGCAAGACCCGCCGGACTCGAACACCTCGTCGACCCCCGCACCACACCGATGACCATCCGACCGACGCGCCGAGACGCCCGGTCGCAGTAGTTTCGCTGCTCGTGGAACTCAGCACCCGCGAGGACGCCAATCGCCGAATGCTGCGTGCCCGCGACATGATGGACCGGCGCTACGCAGAGCCGCTCGACGTCGCGACCCTGGCCTCGATCACTCATCTGTCACCGTCGCAATTCGCGCGCGTGTTCAAGGACGTGTACGCCGAGACACCGCATCGCTATCTCCAGCGCCGACGGATCGAACGGGCGATGACGTTGCTGCGCCAGACCGACCGCTCGGTCACCGACGTGGCCTGGGACGTCGGGTTCGCGAGTCTCGGTACGTTCAGTCGGACGTTCAGGGCTGTGGTCGGCTGCGCGCCGTCTGCATACCGGGCGCAACACGAGCCGGTGCGGGTGCCGTCGTGCTTCCTCGCCATGTGGACGCGTCCCCGCGAGCGACACACGGACAGCGGTTTCGGAGAAGCGACTGCTCCGGTGGGTTGAGTACGTTCCCGTCCATGACCACCAATCACATCACCGGCGTTCGCATCAAGAGCCTTCCCGTGCTCGACCAGGAGGTGGCGCGCGCGTTCTACACCACTCATCTCGGCTTCGAGATCTGCGACGACATCGATCTCGGGTTCATGCGCTGGCTCACCATCGCGCTCCCGGGCGGCGAGCAGTTGCTCCTCGAACTCGTCGGAGGCCCCCAGCACGACGAGGCGACGGCCGCTCAGGTCCGCGACCTCGTCACCAAGGGTGCGCTCGGCGGATTGTTCCTCGTGAGCAGCGACGTCCGCGCCACCTTTGCTGCACTGCGAGACGCCGGGGTGGAGATCTCACAGGAGCCGGTCGAGCAGCCGTACGGCGTCGACTTCGGCATCCGCGACCCGTTCGGCAACCACATCCGCATCAGCCAGCCCAACGAGGCACCGAACGAGGTCATTCAGCAGCGTTACGACGCACAGTCCTGAGGACGCTCAGCCTCCGGAAGCGGGTGGCGGAACCATCACAGCTTGCAAAGGATGACATCCGACGCCTGAACGCAGAAGGCCCGGAACCTCGACGGTTCCGGGCCTTCCAATTGGTGGCGGGGGCAGGATTTGAACCTGCGACCTTCGGGTTATGAGCTAGCTCAAGGTGGTGTCGGGCTGTGACGGCCTGTGTTGCTTCGTGCCATCTACCAGGGGTTATGCGGAGTGGAACTGCCACCCCGTGACGGCTCGTATCAGCTCGTGACGACCAGATGGTTAGAAGAATGGTTAGAAGAACTGCCTGAGAGCACAATCTGCATGATGCAGGCAGATTGTGCTCTGAGGCAGATCGATTTACGGTGAGGCCATGGGCCGCCCGGCTGTTCCCGAGGCGAGTCGTCGCCGACTCGCCGAGACCGTGGAACTACTGAGCGCCCTTCTGCCGACGACGTGGGAGCTTCGGGTCACTCGTCGCAATCCAGACGGCGGTGACCTGGAAGTGTCGAGCGAGGACGGCGCCACCGCTTCGCTCGCCGTGATCACTCGCAAGCGCCTCGAACCCCGGTCGCTCAGCCGACTGCCGCTGACCGAACAGCCGACCTTGGTGTTCGCTGAGTGGCTCAGCCCGCGGACGCGTGAGCTGCTGCGCGATCGGCAGATCGGATTCGTTGACGGTACGGGCAACGCCGAATTGCGCCTCAGCCGACCTGCGCTGACCATCCGCACCGATGGCGCCGACCGAGACCCTGACCCCAAACCCACGAGCGGCCCGACGCTCCGTGGCCCTCGCGCTTGGGCGCTGATGAGAACGCTTGCTGAGGTCAGTCCTCCGTACACCGCCGGTGCGCTGTCAGCTCGCCTCGACGTCGACAACGGCTACACGTCTCGAGTGCTCCAAGCGCTCGTCGACGATCGACTGATCGAACGCGAACCGAGACGCCCAGTCACCGACGTCTCGTGGGAGGCGCTTCTGCGTCAGATCGTCTCGTCCTACTCGCTGTTCGATAGCAACGAGACGTCCACATGGGTCGCGTCGAGCGGGCCCGAGCGCCTGCTCTCCGACCTCGCCGGAAAGAGTCCCCGCCGGTGGGCAGTGAGCGGATCGTTCGCCGCAGGCGGGCTCATCTCGGTCACTGCTGCGGAGACCGCTGTCATCTACACCGATGATCCCGAGCGACTGGCGAAGCTCGGTCGGCTGCTGCCGACCCGAACCGGCGCCAACGTCGTTCTCGCTCAGCCCTACGATCCGATCGTCTTCGACCGGCTTCGAATGGACGGGAACTATCCACGGGTCTCCGTCACTCAGACGGCGATCGATCTGCTGACCGGGAACGCCCGGATGCCCGAGGAGGGCGAGGCGCTCGTCAAGTGGATGACGGAGAACGAGTCCCGATGGAGAGCCAACGGACTCGGATGACACCCCAAGAGGTTCGAGCATCGTGATCAGCCGCCAGGACTTGCCACGGCGACCTGCTGCCGCACTCGGTGACCTGACGGCGCTCGTCAGGGAGTTTGAGTCTGTCGGAATCGGCCCGATCATGCTCGCAGAGGTCCGCGAGATCGCCTACTTCCTTGTGCCGAGGTACAACGCGTCGGTGTATTCCGAAATCGGGAACTGGCGCCACGGATTCGATGATCTTGTTCAGGACGTGGTGACGCACTGGCTACTGGGAGACGGCCAAGCTCGGTACCTCGTTGAGACCTCGAAGACCATCAAGGACTTCCGTCGACTTCTCACCCGCCAGGTCAAGCGATGCCTCGCTCGCAGACGGACTCGAACAGTTATCGACAACGTGCTCGACCGGTCTCGGCCGCTTCTTGATCAACCTCCGTTCGCTCGCTCGATGAGGCACCTGCAGGTGACCTACTTCCTGGATGGCCTTCCGCGCGAGGAGCGTGCCGCGAAGTTCTTCGAGCTGAGAGCCGCATCGATCGCGATACGACCGATTCCTCAGATCACCACGTCGAAACGCGACCGGGCGCCCGAGGTCTACAAGAAGGCCGACCTGGTACGGGTACTCACCCGGATCGGCGAGGCCCTGCCCAACGCGTTCACGATCGGTGAACTCGATCGAATTCTCCGGCTGACGTTGCCACATCTGCTTCCTGGTGTCCTTGACCTAGATAACTATGAAAGCGAAGTAGCAAGTGACGAAAACGAACAGACCAACAACTCGGACCGCGTGCTTGCTGCTGTAGGACGTATTCGCGAAGAGTTCAACGACGACCTCCTTCTCGTTCTGGCGTGCAAGGTCGCCGGCGTATCCGATCTTGAGGTCAGTAGACATCTCGGTGTCAGCCGCAGGACAGCAACGAATCGAAAGCGCTCAGTGATTTCCATTCTTGAGAAGACGCTCGGAACTCTGACCGACCAGGAACGCCGCGCCTGTCTCGAAGCCATGCGTCCAGAACTACAAGCTGCGCTTTCACAAACTTAGGCTTGTAATCACAATTCTCGCTACCGTGCGTGAAATACAAGGTCCACTTATACAAACTCGTACTAGTATTCTACGCATGAATCGACCACCAGAGTTGTTCGCTCGCGAATCGGAGTGGAGTGACCTCACAGGCTTCGTTGAGCAGTCAGGCCCAGGGACCCGCCTCGCGCTGGTGCGTGGCCGGCGGCGGCAAGGAAAGTCGTACCTGCTCCGCCGCCTCGCAGCCGCAGCCGGCGGTTTCTACTATCAGGCGGTCGAGGAGGAACAAAGCCAAGCCTTGGCCGGATTCGGCGCAGCGCTCGGCGAACACCTCGGCATACCTGGAGGTCGACTCGCGATCGACAGCTGGGAAGAAGCACTTGCCGTACTCGAAGACCTTCCATCGACGGACGGAAACGCTGTCGTCGTGATCGATGAGTTTCCATACCTGATGAATCACTCCCCCGAGCTGCCGTCGCTGCTCCAACGATTCATCGATCGGACGCGCGACGGGGATGGGGCGCTCCGACTCATCCTGTGCGGATCTGCGCTCTCCGTGATGGCTGGTCTCCTCGAAGGAACGCAAGCCCTGCGTGGGCGAGCGTCGACGGACGTCGTGGTCCGAACCTTCGACTACCGGACGTCCGCGGAGTTCTGGGGCATCACGAACCCGGCCACAGCGTTCCTTGTCCATTCTGTTGTCGGTGGGACACCGGGCTACCGCGATCTTCTTCCAGCCAGTCCTCCGAAACGGGCTGGAGACTTCGCCAAGTGGCTCGCCGCCGGTCCCCTCAGTCCAGCGAGCGCGCTATTCCGCGAAGACGACTATCTCCTGACCGAGGAGCGCGCTCTATCTGACCGCGCGCTCTACCACTCCGTCGTTGCAGCGATCGCGGGCGGCAACACAAGCCAGGCAGCTGTAGCCCAAGCGCTGGGTCGCGAGCAACGCTCCGTCCAACACCCACTCCGGGCCCTCGAAGACGCAGGGTTCGTCGTAGCCACTGATGACGCGCTCCGGTCACGCCGACCGATCTACCGGATCGCAGACCCAATCGTCCGATTCCATCACGTCGTCACACGCCGGGACCTCGCCCGCTTCGAGGACCGACGCACCGCCGAGGCATGGGAAGACGCCCAGCCTCGGTTCCGAACCCACGTCCTCGGACCGCACTTCGAGAACCTCGCTCGCGAGTTCACCTTCCGATTCGCATCCTCGGGCACGGTCGGCGGACAGGTTGCGTCGGTTGGGCCCGCGGTTGTCAATGACACCGCCCAGCGAACCCAGCACGAGGTCGACGTTGTAGCACTCGCGCGGGAGCAGGACGGCTCGTCGCGCGTGCTGGCTATCGGCGAGGCGAAACACACCACGTCGAAACGAACGTTGGGCGACGTCACCCGCCTCGAAGAGTTGAGAGAACTCATCGCCAAAAAGCAACCAGCCGCAGCCGAGGGGAACCTCCTGCTGTTCTCCGCGTCGGGATTCGAGAGCAACCTCAAGACCGCTGCTGGCAAACGCGCCGACGTCGAACTCATCGACATCGAGCGGCTATACAACGGCAACTGAGCACCCTGGCCCCGCCACTCCACCGGCTGGCGTCAGGAGTCGTCCGGCGAGAACCGCTCGACAGGGACGCTCGGGACCGGCGAGTTGGCGAGCGGGTGCTCAGCGGATCAGCAGCTGTCGAAATCGGACAACTCGACCCGCAGGTCGTCGGCCATCGACTGGATGGCATCGAGTTCGAGCTGCTCAAGCTTCGTCCGCTTGACGGGCCGCGCCTCAATGCTGCTGGCGGCTTCGTCGAAGCGGTCGAGGTGTGCCCTCGTCAAGCGGTACTGGGCTTCGTTGGTAATCACGATACGTCTCCTTTCGAGATGTAGATGACTCCTTTCGAGATGTAGATGACGGCGGTTCCCGTGCGATCGCTCCGCTACTTCGTCAGACATCTTCGAGAATGCCGAAGAACTCATCCTCATCTTCCTCGGTCAGATCGTTGACGAGGAGCTTGTCGAGGCTGCCCATCGGCTTGCAGCGCTCGATGATCTGCCGAATCGTCACGTCGGCTGAGTTGGTCTCGTTCTTGCCTGACACAGATATCTCCTTCGACCGACTTCATCGTATTGCACAGTTCCTCGTCAGGCCCCGGTCCGCTCCAGTCGTTCGAACAACCTTGTCGAGGGCATCCGGGTTCACTTCTCAGTCAGCCAGGAAGGCCGCTCTCTACTTGCGGCGCTTTCGAGCCTTCCGCTGCATGAGGGAGTAGTCACCGGCCTCGACCGTCGGGCGCTCCCAGTGCACGTTGGTGCTGATCGGACGAACAACATTGCTCTCCTCTGAATCGCCCTGGGTTCGTTGGAGGTTCCTGAGCTTGGAAACAAGGATGGAGCCATGCCGAAAGAGAAGTCACCAGGGGTGCCGACGACGCGTCGGTATTCCGAGCAGGAACGGTTGTCGGCGGTGCGGTTGTGCCGGCA
>NZ_JBDVNU010000011.1:0-8798 GCF_039969435.1 Ilumatobacter sp. | reverse complement strand
ACCACGCCGCCGAACGCGACCAGCACCACCGCGTCGACCTCTTCAACATGCTCCTCGAACGCGCCCGCACCGAGCAACCATGACCTCAACCGCCAGAAATCTCAGATTGCCCTTGACACCGATTACCCACATAAGTGCCGTACTTTCGCTATCTCGCTGCTCGAACGGTCCGCCGTTCTGGGGCGGATGTCGCCGGGTCGAGGGTTCGTACGAGGCTGCGGATGGAGTAGAAGTTCTGCTGGTGGTGTCGGTTTGGCAGGCTGTTGTTCGACGTAGTGGTGTGGGACGACATCGGGTCGATCCCAACGACGAAGGAGAACTCGAATGACTCGTTATCTCATGTCCGTGTGCTACTCGCCGGACGCCACGCCACCCACCGCGAACGAACTCGAAGTGATCATGGCTGACGTCACCGAGGTGCATCGTCAGCTCCGAGCCGAAGGCTCGTGGGTGTTCGGGGGCGGGCTCCACGACCCGAGCACTGCAACGGTGGTCACCTCTCAGGACGGGACAGCGGTGACCACCGATGGACCGTTCATCGACAGCAAAGAGGTGATCGGTGGACTCAGCATCATCGATGTCGCCGATCTCGACGCCGCCCTGGAATGGGCCGAGCGCACATCGCGAGCAACCCGGTGTTCGATCGAGGTTCGCCCGTTCGTGGACGACCATCCGGAGTGAACCGGTCCTCGGACCCCGGCGACCACTCGGTGATCGATCGTGTCTTTCGCGATGAATGGAGCCGAGTGGTTGCCGTGCTCGCCCGATCGTTCCGGGACCTCGACCTGGCCGAAGACGCAGCCCAGCAAGCCTTCGCGGAGGCCGCGACGTCGTGGCCGAGGACCGGGGTCCCGGAGAGTCCCGGAGCGTGGATCACTGCGGTTGCTCGGCGACGAGCCATCGACCGGATCCGACGCGAATCGCGACGCGACACGAAACAACGTCAGGCCGTGGCATCCACTGCCGTGCCGGCATGGCCTGACTTCGATCTCGGTGGCGAGTCGGTGGATGACGACGTGTTGCGCCTCGTGTTCACGTGTTGCCATCCCGCACTCGCCGCACCTGCCCAGGTTGCGCTGACACTCCGGTTGGTCGCAGGTATCGAGACCACAGCGATCGCTCGGGCGTTCCTGGTGCCTGAAGCCGCGATGACCCAGCGACTCGTCCGAGCGAAGCGCAAGATCCGCGCTGCGAACGTGCCGTTCCGGATGCCTGACGACGCGCGACTGCCCGACCGTCTTGGATCGGTACTGGCGGTGATCTTCCTTGCATTCAACGAGGGCTACATCGCCAGCAGCGGTGACGGTGTGGGCCGACCTGACCTGTGTGAAGAAGCGATCGCCTTGGCACGACTCATCGTCGATCTCATGCCCGACGAACCCGAAGCACGAGGATTGCTCGCGCTGATGCTGTTCACGAACGCCCGCCGACGGGCCCGCGTTGCCGTCGACGGCTCTCTCGTTCGTCTTGTCGATCAGGACCGAACGCGCTGGGACCAGCAGATGATCGCCGAAGGTCGAGAACTCTTGCGGAGGTGTCTGCGCCAAGGTCGCCCTGGCCAGTACCAACTTCACGCAGCGATCAACGCAGTCCACACCGAGGCCGCAACGTTCGTCGACACGGACTGGCATCAGATCCTCGCCCTCTACGACCACCTCCTCGAGATCGCTGCAACTCCGGTCGTTGAACTCAACCGGGCAGTCGCCCTTGCGGAGATCGACGGACCGCATGTCGCGCTCGTTGCCATCGACCGCCTCGGCCTCGACGGGTACCACCTCTGGCATGCAGTTCGGGCCGACCTGCTGCGTCGATGCGGTCGCGACGACGACGCCGGCGTCGCGTACGAACGAGCAATCGACCTGACCGACAACCCAGCCGAACGACAACTACTCCAACGACGCCACGCCGAACTCCCCACGGCTTTGAACTGAAGGAACGGCACGATGTTGACGGACCCTGCCCGCCGACCTCGACGACACTGGCCGCGGCAACTCACTCCACATTCCTCCTCGCCAGGCCTGACCAACCCGCTCTCGAACCGGCAGCGCACAGCGCCCCGTCGAGTGCGGACGGAGCCCGTACGATCTTGAGCGCGTGACCGAGCACCGACGTGCCGATCCGATGGGTCGTTGGTCGTTGGTGGTCGTCGGCGCCGCTGTTGCGAGCGCTCTGGACTCTCTGAGCGAGGTCCGAAAGGTCCCTCACGACGAGTCTCGGAGACCGATGACCGGTCGATCGTCTCGAGTTGGTGCCTCGGGACCGATCCCGACCACGACCGTGAGATCGAAGCGTCGCGCCGTGGCCGTCGGCCGTCGTGCCACTGGACATTCAAGAAGGTGACAACACGAGCCGATTCCCGGGTATGAGCGTGACACGCACCATGACCGCTTCCGAGCTCGACGACGCCGTGATCGAAGAGGCTCGCCGGATCTGTCAGGAGTACGCAGAGAACGGGGCGGCCGATTCGGTCCACGCGTTGTTCTTCGGTGCGTTGCACAACCAGTCCCGTTTCGCCGACGTGTTGGCCCTCGTGACTCTGGATCGATTCCACGAGGACGACTGGGCGGAGTTGGTCTCGGAGTGCTGGTTCATGGCACAGCAACCGTTGCTGAACATCAGCGAAGAGACGTGGATCGAGATGTTCGATCGGGCGGGGTTCTTCGGTCGCCGGCCGACCGAGCCGGTCACCCTGTACAGGGGTTGTTCCGAGGATGACGTGTCAGCGTTCTCGTGGACGCGCGACGTCGACCAGGCTCGGCGTGATGCAGCCAGGACGCCGGACGGGATCGTGTGGCGGCTGGACGACTTCGATCCCGAGCAGATCCTCGCCGTTTCGATCGACGACTACGTGATCCTCCCGACTGGAGCGAAACCGGTTCAGCACGAGGAGCGCTCGGTGAACGCATCGAGCACGCAGCTCGACGCCAGCCGATTCGCTGCGAAGGCCGCCGCCTTTCGTATCGAGTTCCCCCTGGAGCAGACC
Organism: Ilumatobacter sp.; assembly: GCF_039969435.1. Lineage (GTDB taxonomy): Bacteria > Actinomycetota > Acidimicrobiia > Acidimicrobiales > Ilumatobacteraceae > Ilumatobacter_A. Next base: position 5,815 of record NZ_JBDVNU010000011.1, on the reverse strand, counting down.
ACCGGAACCAACTGAGGCCCGTCTCGGGGCGTCGCACCAGACGGCGAGACACAGAAACCGTGGCGACCGTCAGAACGCTGTACCTAGAGCTGAAGCGCCCCGGGATTCGTGGAGGCTCCGTTCCTTGAGAGGATGGAGTGATGCCAAGCAAGTATCCCGACGAGCTGCGGTCCTCATCATCGTTCCAGTTGCGCTCGCTGCGGGTGCTTGGATCTTTTTCCGATGGCTCGTGTCTACTTCTGATGAATAGAGGTCGGCGTCTTCTTGAACGTCAGCCGTGCTGACAGCGCACGATCGACCGCCTCGACGACAGCTCGACCGAGCGAACAATCTGGAGCGGTTGGCCGAGCCCCGACGTGCCGTTCCTGTGCACGTCTACGTCCGACGGGAGGGTGTTGTTATTGAGCGGTCAGGGCGCCGGTCCTGCTCAGCGGTGATCTGTGGCAGGGTTGGTGGTGCAGCAAAAACTGATCGGCTTGGATGCTGCTCGTTGTGGATCGCGTCCGAGCAGGTGTGCTGGGATCGGTTATCGCTCGATCGTGGTGGTTGCCTTGGCGGCGTTGATCGACGCAACGGTGCCGTGGGGGTCATCGACTTCGATGATGAGTTGGTCGAGGTCGCAGTCGGTGAGGCTGACGACGACTGCGTTGGTGCCACGGCGGATGTTCCAGAACGTCTTCGAGTCCTCGTGTCGAAACGTGCCAGCGACGTAGAAACCGGGGATGTGGGTTCCGGGAACCCGGATTCCCTTTCGTTCGGATCCGACGCCGGGATCGACGGTGGCGCCGATGATGTTCGCAAGCGGGACACGGATGGTTTTGCGCAGTGACAGGATCATTTCGATGGTGGATTGCTCGACCACGAGTGTGTCGTCGTGAACGTTGATGCTGGCCATGGTTCCTCGTCTCTCAAATGTCAGTCGTGTGGTTGGGATAGATGTGTCGACGATCGCGAGTCGGCGGAGCGAGTTGTCGATGCCGCTCCAGCAGGGCTCGCCCGAGTTGCAATTCCGGGTCGCCTGCTCGGCCGATGATGGCCAGTCCTCGTGTCAGTTCGGGTCGAATCAGCGGGTCGAGTGCAGCCGAGGAGGCCAAAACGAGCGCCGTGAGTTCTGCGAGGCGTGCGTCGTCCCGCTCGGCGGCGCCTGCAAGTGCGAGTGCGATCACGCCAGCCTTGCTTCCGAACACGCGGTAAAGGCTTCCACGGCCGACGCCGGTGGCTCTGGTGATGTCATCGATTCCAACAGCGTCATAGCCGCGCTCGAGAACGAGGTTGGCGACGTCGGTGGCAACCGCTTCTGGATCGAAGGTCCTCGGCCTGCCCATGCTCGTCACCCTACCGCTATTTGGGAACGATCGTATCCAAACGCGAGAAGTGCGGCATTCCGCCGGGACAATCGCACCGGAAACCACAATCTCGCCTGCTCGGCTTCATTGACCGCTGGCGGGAGACAACTCTCCGGTCGACCACAGCCCGGTTCTGCGACGCCCCGCCCTGGTAGGCGACGCCGCCCGCTACCCGCTTGAGGAGCACCCGCCGTTTGCTGGCTGGCGCGTACGCTGGAGCGCACATTCTCGCGCGCCTGGCCGATTGCGTACGTGCCGTTCTGATCGGGTCGAAGGCCAAGCCGGGTGCGTTGATATGCGTGCGATCGGCGGCTCGTACCTGTCGAGATCTGCCTACGAGGATGCCCGACGTCGAAGCACCCACACACTCAGACCGACACCGACAACTGAAAGGGCAACCGCCAACAAAAGCTTGCCAGTCGAACCCGACGAACCAAACAGCCATGCTGAGCCTGCAACGAGTGCTGTGACCAACACGATGGCCAGGAACCAACGAGCCACGGGACTCACGTGACCGCCAGACGGATCAGCCATCCGACGCCTGCAAACGTCGTAACGCAGAGAAAACCAATGAGCCGAATCTTCTGAATTCGGTGATTGTCTTCCTGGGTCCACCTCATGCATCGAATGATTCTCCAAATCACTGCTCCAGAAACACCGCCGGCGGCGCTCACGACGTCCGCCGTCAACCCGGCCCAGGTTCACATTCTGAGCGGCCGGCCGAGCCCCGACGTGCCGCTATGTGCGGGTCTCGGCGTCGATTGGGAGCGAGCGATATGCGTGGCTGAGGCGGCCTCTTTTGGTGTCGGATTATCGGGGATGCCTCCGTCGGGAACTATTCCGATCCTCGTAGCGTCAAAGAGAAGATGATGAATTCTCGACGCGCATGGCAATCAGTTGAGCCGTTTGCGATTCGCTCTTGGAGCTCGGTGAGGGCCGGAGTGTGCGCCGCCGTTGCTGTCGCATTGCTCGCCGGCTGTGGCGACTCATCGCCGGACGACGGAGCGCCCGGCGAACAGTCCGACACGCCGTTGACGTCGCTGCCGCTGGTCGATCTCTCGAAACCCCCAGTCGCCAACGACCCGGATCCGTCCGTCAGAGCGGGCGCCGTTGCGGCCTTCGTCGACTGCAACTATGGCGTTTACCAAGGCGGCTGGACGTCGGACTTCGGGCCTCTTGGCAGTGGATCCGGCCCTGACGAAGCGCTCACCGACATGATCGACAGCGGAGCGCTCGGAATGCCCGACCAGGGCTTCGTCGCAGTCGGAAGGGATGAGGGTCGCGTGTTGTACACCTACGAAGTCGCCGGTGTCGCCAAGGCTGCGCTCGTGATCGCCGACAGCACGAAAGTCGAACTTGACACCGACGACGAATGGGCAATCGAGACGTTCGCTACTTGTGACCCTGCAGAGTTCGATCCCTCCACCGATGACGAGTCTCCTCGTGAGCTGTGGCAGGACGCTGCTGGCAATCGGGTTCCCTCCTCCGTGATCACTTCTTCTCGCGGTCCGGAGCACTGCGGGTGGGAGTCGGCGACGTTCCTCGGAGTCGACGGACAGGGTTACATCTCAGACCCACAAGATGTGCTCGACGGTCGGGGCTTCGTCGCCCCATTTGATGCGGACGCCGAGTTGCCGTCGGATGCGATCAATACCGGCTATCAACAGCAAGGACGCCGGTTGTGGCTGTCGAACGATCGCCTCATCGCCTTCGTCGTCACCGCCGACGGAGTCGAGGCCTGGCCGTCATCGACCGAGGAGTTCGGTTGCGCCTGATCGGCTACTCATCTCTCTGCGGACCGCGCCCGATCCGCCGCACGTTTCCGAGCGGGCGGCCGCCCGAATAAGTGCCTGATTCATGATTGGGGTGTGCGTTGCGGCGGTTGTCGTAGCGTCGAAGGTGCCGGTCGGTGGGCTCTCTATGTGCCTGCCGCCTGCTGGGTTGGCTTTCTATCGAATTGCTTGCCGGCCGGTTCCTTCACCGTGGTGTGGCTCGAAAGAGGCGAGAGCACGATCAACCCGAATCAGGAGTGCCCACCTCCGGTTCCCCATCACCGAGAAAGGCATCCAACTCATGACCATCACCATCGGGATCGACCCTCACAAGGGCTCCCACACCGCTGTCGCGATCGACAGCAACGAACACGTCCTCGACGAGATCCGAGTGCGATCTTGCTCGACCCAAACCGACCGACTCCGCGAGTGGGCCGACCGATTCGAGGAGCGGACGTGGGCGGTCGAGTCCGCCCACGGCCTCGGCTACCTGCTCGCCCAGCAGCTCGTCGCGGCCGGCGAATCTGTTGTCGACGTCCCACCAGTTCGTGCGTCTCGAGTGCGCGTGTTGGGGTCGGGGAAGTCGCAGAAGAACGACCCGAACGACGCCCGCTCGATCGCAATCGCAGCACTCCGCGCCGACGATCTCGCCACGGTGTGCGCCGATGATCATGCCCAGGTGTTGAAGCTGTTGTCGAAGCGACACCGCGACCTCGGCCGGCTCAAGAACAAAGCCAGCTGCCGCCTCCACGCCCTGCTGCTCGAAATGGTTCCGGGTGGTGCGGGGTTCCGGATCACCACCGTGACCAGGATCAATACGGTCATCGACGGCTTCGAGCCCACTGATGCAATGGGCCGCCAACGCCAAGACATCGCACGCGACCTCGCTGGCGACATCGACCGCTACAACCACCTGCTCGACTCGTCCAAGCAGCGCATCCAAACAGCGGTCGCAGCGTCGGGAACATCGCTGACGACGATCTCCGGGGTCGGGCCGATCACCGCCGCGATGATCATCGGCCAGGCCGGCAACATCGAACGGTTCAAGTCGAAGCACCACTTCGCGAGCTACAACGCGACCGCCCCGGTCGAGGCGTCGTCAGGATCCAAAGTCCGGCACCGGCTCAACCAGCGCGGCAACCGCCAACTGAACTGGGCGCTCCACGTCATCGCGATCTCACAGCTCCGCCACGACACCCTCGGCCGCCAATACTTCGACCGCAAAGTCGCAGAGGGCAACACATTCCAAGGAGGCAATCCGCTCGCTCAAGCGACGGATTTCCGACGTCGTCTACCGACACCTCGCAGCCGACGCCCGACAGCAGAGCTGACCCCCTGGTGGGCCCGGGAGGACAATCAGGAACGACCTCGAATCCAGCGTGACCGGCTCTACATCCTGAACAGCCGGCTCTTCGGATAGGTCACTCCCGGGACCCAACAACCAACGCTACGACCCTCAGCACCGCCAATCAAGGAGGGTCGGCTTCGACGCGCCCGAACAACCCCAGAAATCTCCCCTTGACACAAAGAGGCTTCGATACAGAGCGGTTGCGATGCGATGCATCTCAGAACATTTCCGAGCGGTCCTGAGGTGCTGTGTCTGGCGAAGCCTCGTCGACGAGGGTGCTGACGAAGGGCTTCGGGAACTTCTCGGTGACATGCGTCGTCAGACACTGGTGAGGATCCTCGCGTTCGTGTCCGTTGTCGTCGGGCTCTTGATCACGACAGGCAGCCCAGCGGCTGCGGACTGTTCGGGCCCGACGATCGAGATCGAGCAGCGTGAGGTGGTCAGCGGCGCGCAACTCGTGGTCACGGGGTATGCCTGGGGTGACAACTGCTACGACACGGGTGCGCCGCCGGATGGAGAGGGCGTACTGGGTGTTCCAATCGGCGGGATCGACGTCTACGTGGTGCAAGGGACCGAGGAGTTCCTCGTTGCTACTGGAGCGGCGGATGACGAGTATTCGTTCGACGTCACCATCGTGATCCCAGCCGAACTGACTGCGGGCACGGCCGTCGTGCAAGCACGATGGGCGGCGAACCGGATTGCCTACAGTGAGAATCCACAGATCGTGGTGACCGATGCTTCGCCACTGGTTGCGGATGAGCCCACGGTTGCGACCTTCGAACCCGCAACGACGACAACGACCACAACGACGGCCGATTCAACCACGACTTCAACAGTCGCCCCGACGAGTGCACCATCCTCGACGGTCACGGCGGCCACCGATGCGCCCGACCCGCTTCCAGGCGATGGAGGCCAGCCCGATCAGGATTCGAACACGACTACGACGCTCGTCATCGTTGGCGTCGCCGCTCTCAGTGTCCTCCTTCTCGCAGTCCGGATCGCCCGCCGCAGGGTATGAACCCCGATCCGAAGTGCCGAGATTCTGGAGCAGGTGCCCGCCCGCAGTCCTGCCGATGAGGAGCGTTCTCATCTGTGCCAACTCGATGTTGGTCTGAGCGGCCTCACGAAGCGGTCCGCCACCTGGCTCGCCTGAAGAAGCCACGTGCTTAGATTGTGCGGTGGGCCGCAAGATTGTTTTGTTGGCAGTGCTGAATCGCCCTGGGTTCGTTGGAGGTTCCTGAGCTTGGAAACAAGGATGGAGCCATGCCGAAAGAGAAGTCACCAGGGGTGCCGACGACGCGTCGGTATTCCGAGCAGGAACGGTTGTCGGCGGTGCGGTTGTGCCGGCA
>NZ_JBDVNU010000010.1:0-4005 GCF_039969435.1 Ilumatobacter sp. | reverse complement strand
ACGCACCATGTACGACAAGAACGAACTCCCCCGCAACCGCATCTGGCGCACCACCGGAGACGAACAACTCGTCCTCATCACCTGCGGCGGCGACTTCAACCCCGACATCCGCCGCTACCGACAGAACATCGTCATCTACGCAAGCCCCATCAACTGACCACTCGCAGCGTGAAGGGACGTCACCCGTGAACCAGAAGCACCGCTCCGAGCCGACGGCTCGCACCGTGCGCGTCCTCGATGCCTCGACATGGGACGCATTCGACGAGTTGTGCGCGAGCAGCAACGGTTACCCCAGCGGCTGCTACTGCATTGGCTTCCACGAGGAGGGGCCGAGCAAGCAGTCGGCATCGGTGAACCGCGAGCGCAAGCGCGAGCGCGTGCTCGCCGGCACCACGCACGCCGCACTGGTCTTCGACGGCGGACTCTGCGTCGGGTGGTGCCAGTTCGGGCCACCCACCGAGGTCGTGCGGATCAAGAACCGCCGCAAGTACGACACGACTCGCCTGGGAGAGCTCCCCGAGTGGCGGATCGGCTGCAACTACGTGCGTGCCGGCCATCGACGACAACGAGTCGCCCGCGACGCGCTGGCCGGTGCTCTCGAGTTCATCGCAGCGAGCGGTGGCGGCCGCGTCGAGGGCTACCCCGAACCCGCCGGTGACGTTCCGGCGGGATTCCTGTTCCACGGCGCGCTCTCCACCTTCGATCAGCTCGGCTTCACCCGCGACCGCCTGATCGGCAAGCACCGCTGGGTCGTCTCCAAGCTGATCGAACCGGCCTGACACCGCCCGCGGACTCGCCCGGGGATCGTCACTCGGACCATCCGATCGCAGACGTCGAGTCGACGCACGCCCTGGGAGACGGAGTCGGTCCGTGGCGGCCTCGACCCGTGAGTGGACGGACGTGTCACTCCGGTCGGCGGCCCGTACCACGGACGTTCACGCCTTCGGCGAATGTCCGGGGAACCGGGGAGTGGAGCTCCCAGGGGACTCCGGACGCACCTACACACGAACACGATCACATCCATCTGCTCAGTGCCCATTTCAGTACGCCTTACTCAATGCGGTGGAGTAACCCTTCGACCAAAGGAACTCGAGTCGAGGTGCATATGCGCGCGTCATCGAGCGCCTGACGCGATCAGATTGCCGGATCTGCGTGGGGTGATGCTGGGTGTTCAACGCGCGTTATTGAGTGGGTCTGGATCGGGATGTCCGACTTCGTTGGGTGGCGATTTGGTGTTTGGCTGAGCGCAGCAGGCGTCTGAACGTCGGTTCGTCGATACGGGGTAAGCGCCGGTGGCGGAGTCCGGGAGTGTTGGTCAACGCGGAGTCGGCGGCGGCGTTCCATCGTTGCGAGGTCCTGCCGGAGAGCGAAGTCGCAGGCCACGAACACCGCCACCCACACCCACGGATCCAACAGATCCAACTCGAACAACGCAAAGTTCTCGAACACGGACACCGCCAACGACGTCGCCGCCAACTTCGCGACCACCGACTTCGCGACCAGGAACGCGACACCTGACGCCGCCGTCGTCGCGAACGCCGCCATGTCCGGACACACACCCGCCCAGCGGCGGCGCGCCGACTCCAACACCAGGACCAGCAACGTGAACCCCACGAACAGCACGCCCGCATGCGCCGTGTAGAACTCGACGAAAGAACCGAACATCTCGCCCACAGTGCCAGGAACCGAACGCCGAGGGAATGAAGGAAACCACCCACACGGGCCCGGCGGACTGCGCTGACCGCACGCCAGAATGGAAAGAACACTTGCCACGAAAGGCCCTCATGGCAACATGTTTGCCCACCCCACCCTCAGGGCACCCGCAGTTGCCGTGCGCGCACCACCCGAGTTACGCCGAGTGGCGTCGCCCAGGCCGCCCCACACCATCACACCCATGATCCGCACACTCACCGCCTGCGCCCTCGCACTCAGCGCCACCATCGTCGCCGCACCCGCAGCCCACGCCCAGACCGCCGACGTCGCCGCCGGGGCCACCACACTCGCCCCCGTCGACACGTGCCGTCTCGCCGACACCCGCACCGCCCAAGGCTTCGAGCGCCTCGACGAACACACCATCCGCGTCCGAGTCGCCGGGCGCTGCGGCGCCGCAGACGACTCCACCGCCGCTGCACTCAACGCCGTGTCCGTCAACACCCGCACCGCCGGGTTCGTCAGCATCTACCCGTCCGACATCGCTCGCCCCGACATCTCCAACATCAACGCGTCCATCCTCGACACGATCGCGAACTCTGCAGTCGTCAAACTGTCCGCCGACGGCCACGTCGACGTGTACCACTCCGGCACCGCCGACATCGTCGTCGACCTCACCGCCACCTTCCGCCCCGCCACCGAACCCACCAGCGCCGGGCGCTACACACCCGTTGCACCCACCCGGATCATCGACACACGCACCAGCGGACAACGCGGCGCGGGCGCACTCGGCGTCCCCACCAACACAGTCGTCCCCGCCGGCGCCGCAGCCGTCGTCGCGACCGTCACCGCAGTCAACGCGACAGGCCCCGGCTACGTCACCGCCTGGCCGTCAGGTGAGCCGCAGCCCAACACCTCGACGCTCAACACCGACTTCTTGAACCGCACGCGCGCCGTCACCGCAATCATCTCCAACACCGACGGCTCGAGCGGACTCGACGTGTACCGCTCCGTCACCTCCGACGTCGTCATCGACATCGTCGGCTACTTCACCGGTGACAACGCACCCGCCGACACCAACGGCATGTTCGTCCCCGAATCCCCACGCCGGGTCACCGACACCCGCACCACCAACGGCCCGATCCACCCGCGCGGAACCATCGAACTCCGCCCCGCCACCAGCAGCGCTGCAGCGCTGCTCAACATCGCAGCCACCGACAACACCGACAACGGATACCTCACCGCATGGCCGGCACGCACCGCGCGGCCCGCCACCAGCAACCTCAACGTCGCGTGGCGCACACCCGTTGCCGCGATGGCCATCGTGGGGTTGTCCCAGCACGGTGCAGCGCTGTACTCCGGCATCGGCACCCAGGTCGTCGTCGACGTCGCCGGGCGCTTCACCGGACCCGAAACCGTCGCCACCGGCGACGCCGCACCCAACACCGCCAACGGCGACATTCCGCGAGTGCTGTTCGTGTCGGACTCCTCGCTCGCCGGGATCCGCTGGACCGGATCGCTGAACTACCTGCAAGGCGCACGATTCGACGCTCGCCTCGAGTCGTGCCGGCGACTGTCCGGGGTGTCGTGTCGCGGGCGTGAAGGGTACGCGCCCGTCACCGCCGCCACCGACGTACGCCGAGCCGGCGGCGGCTTCGACACGCTCGTGATCGCCACCGGCTACAACGACTACAGCGGCACGTTCCAACGCGGCTTCGAACAGGTCATGAACGCCGCCCGCGCCAACGGGACCCGCCAAGTCGTGTGGCTCACCTACCGCGAACCGGTCGGCTACAACTCGCCGGCCGGAGCGTCGAACGCTGCGACGTTCGCAGCGAACAACGTCACCCTGCGCAACAACGCAGCATCAGGGTTGTGGCCCGAACTGGTCGTCGCGGACTGGAACACCCACACCGCCCCCGCAGCACGACGCGGATGGCTGACCTCCGACGGCGTCCACGTCACCGCCCAAGGCGCACCGCAGGCCGCGATGTACGTGTCGCGCTACCTGGCTTTCCTCGACCGGCGGGCGTGCCCCGCGGGAATCGGCGGGGTCACCGTGCCCGCCGGCTGGTGCGCCAACCCCGACACCTACTGAACAGGCGAGTTCCCGACGGCGGCATCTTCGACAGTCTGGGCACTGGCTGAGACAGCGTCTCAAGGACGCATATCGCTCACCCACCAACACCGTGTGACCCGCTCGTAGCGGCACGTTCGGGACTGTCAGATCCGCGGTGTAACTGGTCTGGCCTGAAACGCTGAGCGACTCGCTCGGCTGGAAGGACAGACAACCATGACAGACCATGATGTGGCGGTGGCGACACCGTCGGATGAGACGAGCGAGGAGCGGCCCGA